>DASQML010000032.1:0-32445 GCA_035645515.1 Microvirga sp. | reverse complement strand
CAATCTTGCCGGTTACCGCGCCGTCGTCGACGCGGCGGCCGAATACGGCCGCGCCATGCCGATGATGATGACGGCCGCCGGCACCGTGCCCGCCGCCCGCGTCTTTGTCATGGGAGCGGGCGTCGCGGGCCTGCAGGCCATCGCTACCGCCCGCCGTCTCGGCGCCGTGGTGACCGCCACCGACGTTCGCCCCGCCGCCAAGGAGCAGGTGGAAAGCCTGGGCGCCAAGTTCATCGCGGTCGAGGACGAGGAGTTCAAGCAGGCCGAGACCGCCGGCGGCTACGCCAAGGAGATGTCCGCCGAGTACCAGGCCAAGCAGGCGGCGCTGGTGGCCTCCCACATCGCCAAGCAGGACATCGTGATCACCACGGCCCTCATCCCGGGCCGTCCGGCTCCGAAGCTCGTCACCAAGGCCATGGTGGAATCCATGAAGCCCGGCTCGGTGGTTGTCGATCTCGCGGTCGAGCGTGGCGGCAACTGCGAGGTGTCGAAGCCCGGCAAGATCGTGGACCACAAGGGGGTGAAGATCGTGGGCCATCTCAATGTGCCTGGACGCCTCGCGGCCACGGCGTCGAGCCTCTACGCGAAGAACCTCTACGCCTTCGTCGAGACCCTCGTCGACAAGGATAGCAAGGCGCTCTCCGTAAAGTGGGACGACGAGCTCGTGAAGGCGACCTGCCTGACCCGGGACGGCGCGGTGGTTCACCCCGCCTTCCAGCCCAAACCTTGAGATCAAAAGGGGGAACCCTCATGGCGACACTCACGCCCGAACAGGCTGTCGAGCAGGCCCGCGCGGCGGCGCAGACCGCCCAGCGCGCCGCGGAGCAGGCGCAAGTCCTGGCCGATCAGGTGGCCGCTGCGGCGGGCGCGGCCGTCTCCACCGTCACGCACGGCGCGGTGGATCCCACCGTGTTCCGCCTGGCCATCTTCGTGCTGGCGATCTTCGTCGGCTACTACGTGGTCTGGCAGGTGACGCCCGCGCTCCACACGCCGCTCATGTCGGTGACGAATGCGATCTCCTCGGTGATCGTGGTCGGCGCGCTGCTGGCGGTGGGCGTCAATCTGGCCGATGGCCTCGGGGATGGGCCGGTCTGGGCGCGGGCGCTCGGCTTCATCGGCCTGATCCTCGCCAGCATCAACATCTTCGGCGGCTTCCTGGTGACCCAGCGCATGCTCGCCATGTACCGCAAGAAGGGTTGAGGCCATGTCGGCGAATCTTGCCTCGATCCTCTATCTGGTCTCCGGCGTCCTCTTCATCCTGGCGCTGCGCGGGCTGTCCCACCCCACCACGTCCCGCCAGGGCAATCTCTTCGGCATGGTGGGCATGGGCATCGCCATCCTCACAACCCTGCTTGTCTCTCCCCCGAGCGGGCTCGGCGGCTGGGCTCTCGTCGTCCTCGGTCTCGCCATCGGCGGCGGCGTCGGAGCGGTCGTCGCGAAGCGCGTGCCCATGACGGCGATGCCGCAGCTGGTGGCTGCCTTCCACTCCCTGGTGGGCCTTGCCGCCGTTCTGGTGGCCGCCGGCGCGCTGTATGCGCCGCAGGCCTTCGGCATCGGCACCGTTGGTACGATCCATGGCGGCTCGCTCTTCGAGATGGGCCTGGGCGTTGCCATCGGCGCCATCACCTTCACCGGTTCGGTGATCGCGTTCCTGAAGCTCGACGGGCGCATGTCCGGCAAGCCGATCCTGCTGCCCTCCCGCCATCTCATCAATATCGGGTTGGGACTGGCGCTTCTGGTGCTGCTCGTCACCTTCATCCGCACCGAGAGCCATGCGGTGTTCTGGCTCATCGTGCTGGTGTCCTTCGTGCTCGGCGTCACGCTCATCATCCCGATCGGCGGCGCGGACATGCCCGTCGTGGTGTCGATGCTCAATTCCTACTCGGGCTGGGCAGCGGCCGGAATTGGCTTCACGCTGGGCAATCTTGCGCTCATCATCACGGGGGCGCTCGTCGGCTCCTCGGGTGCGATCCTGTCCTACATCATGTGCAAAGGCATGAACCGGAGCTTCATCTCCGTCATTCTCGGCGGCTTCGGCGGCGAGACGGCGGGAGCGGCTGCCGGAGCCGTCGAGACGCGGCCCGTGAAGCAGGGCTCGGCGGACGATGCGGCCTTCATCATGAAGAACGCCTCCAAGGTCATCATCGTGCCGGGCTATGGCATGGCGGTGGCGCAGGCACAGCATGCGCTGCGTGAGATGTCGGACAAGCTGAAGGAGGAAGGCGTCGAAGTGAAATACGCCATTCATCCCGTGGCAGGCCGCATGCCGGGCCATATGAACGTGCTGCTCGCCGAGGCCAACGTGCCTTACGACGAGGTGTTCGAGCTCGAGGACATCAACGGCGAGTTCGCGCAGGCCGATGTGGCCTTCGTGATCGGCGCCAACGACGTCACGAACCCGGCGGCGAAGACCGATCCGGCTTCCCCGATCTTCGGCATGCCGATCCTGGACGTGGAGAAGGCCAAGACCGTGCTCTTCATCAAGCGCGGCATGGGCTCGGGCTATGCGGGCGTTGAGAACGAGCTGTTCTTCCGCGACAACACCATGATGCTCTTCGGCGACGCCAAGAAGGTCGTGGACGAGGTTCTGAAGAATCTCTGACCCGCTCAAGCAGGCACAGAACAATGCCCGGTCCCTGTGCCGGGCATTTTCATTTTCACGCCATGACGGCGATGATGAAATCTGATTTAAACGGACCCTCACGCAGGCCCTGGATTTCGCCATGCCCTCCATCACTCTTCGCACCGCCTCGCCCCGGGACCGCGACACGGTCGTTGAGCTGATCCATCAGCTCAACGTGTTTGAAGCCGATCTCGTGGGCGACCGCCGGCGCGACTATGACGGAGCCAATGCCTATTACGATGAACTCATGGCACGCCTCGCCCAGCGCAACGGACGGATCGTCCTGGCCGAGGAGGACGGCGTCGTCGTCGGCGCCATGGGCTTCTCCCTCGACCGTGATGCGGCTTACGTATCTAGCGACGTCCGCAACCACGGCACGGTGACGGACCTGATCGTTCATGCGGAGTGGCGCGGGAAAGGCATCGGACAGAGGCTTCTGAAGGAGGCCGAGCGCCTGACCAGGGAAGCGGGCCTCAAGCGTCTCATGATCGGCGCTCTCGTCGCCAACGAGCGGGCCTTGCGCACCTATACGCAGTCTGGATTCGAGCCCTACGTGGCGTTCCTGAAGAAGGAGCTTTGAAGCGGCCCGTCCGCAAGCTCCGCATGTGCGAACGATCCGGCCAGGCCTGCACGCGATGCGGCGTTTCCGGCCGGGGTATAGATGACGAACTGCACTTCCCCATCGGGAGCATCCGCCCGCAGGGTGGCGTAATCGAACGTCACGCGCCCGAACGTCGGATGGTGAAGGGTCTTGCTCCATGTGGCAGGGCCGCGCACATCCTGACACGGCCACCATTGGGCGAATTCCGTGCTTGCGGCCGTCAGGCGGGCTATGCGTGCGCGGCAGGCCGGATCGTCGTGCAACCGCGCGGTCTGAGCGCGGTACTGGGCAATCGCGCCCCGAGCGATCGTCTCCCAATCCGCAAAGAGCCTGCGCCAGGCCGCGTTGAGGAACAACAGGTCGAGAATATTGCGTGACTCGGGCGCGATGGCTCCGAAATCGCCGAACAGGCTTAGGGCGGGCTCGTTCCAGGCCATGACGTTCCAATAGATGTCGGTGACATAGACCGGATGCGGAGCAAGGCCGCGCAGGGTCGCCAGGAGAGGAGCCGGCAGGTCTCGCGCTGCCTGGGCGGGAATGGCCTGAGTCAGGTCGGGCCGCGCCAGATTGATAAGGTGGGCCTTCTCCGTCGCATCGAGCCGCAGGGCGTGACCGAGACGGGTGAGCACGGCGAGGGAGGGATTCGTAGGCCTTGCCTGTTCCATCCAGGTGTACCAGGTGGCGCTGATGCCCGCGAGCTGAGCCACCTCCTCACGCAGGAGCCCGGGAGCGCGTCGCCGGGGCGAGACCACGATTCCAACCTCGGCCGGCCGCACTTTTTCGCGCCGGGATTTGAGAAAGCGCGCCAGCTCCTCGCGCCGTGAAATGCTGTCCAGCACGGGTTCCTCTTCATGGTGGTAGCGCCAGTACCAGTATCACTGGTCATCTGGTGCCAGTAATTGGTGCCACTATAGCTGGGCTCCTCATCAGGAGAACCTTGAAAATGCTGACAACCCGTCGTGACGTTGTGGCAGGCGTTGCCACCGCTACCATCGCTGTCTCCACCAGTGCCGAGGCTCTGGAGCCAGCCAAGGGCGCAAGTGCGCTCTCGGCCGTGCGGAACATGGATTACGTTGTGATCTTTGCCCGCGATCTTCCTGCCATGCGTCACTTCTACGAGAAGGTCATGGCCTTTCCTCTCTACCGTGAGCTGTTCCCGCAATGGATCGAGTATCGCGTCGGCGGCACCCTGCTTGCGCTGACGCAGAAGGGGGTTCTGTTCAACGATCCTGATCCGGTGAAAGGCGCGGCTGCACTTCAGCTGGCCTTCCGGGTGACGCCTGAGCAGGTGAACGCGTGCGCAAGGGACCTCAAAGCTCAGGGGATCGCGCTGCTCACGGAGCCCACCGATCAGCCCTGGGGCCACCGCACGCTCTTCTTCCGCGACCCGGACGGCAACATCATCGAGATCTACGCGGATCTCTAGGACCGGGTAAGGGCGCCGGCAAAGCAAGAGGGCGCCTGAACGGGCGCCTTCTTTTCTCAGGCGTCGTTCTTTCAGGTGCGCGATGCGCCCCGACCGCTCTGTCCCGGATTGCCGACCAGCGGCGCCACGAAGCGGTCCGCAGCCGCATTGGAGCCTCAGCGAACGGGGAGCGGCGGCGCTCCTGAAGAGGCCTCGAGCGGGAGCGTTGCTCCAAAATCAACTTGAAACTATGTTGCGTAAATCTTGGATCGAGGAGCTTGCGTGATATGCCCCAATGCGTGCCTTTCGCCCTTATGCTCGTCATGGCGCTGCTGAGCCGCGGAAGCGCCTTTGCCCAGCCGAGTATGGTTGCCAAGGAAAGCATCTATAACCCAGGACGGTACATCACCGAGAAGCGGATCAAGGAGGTGTACGAGGCATTCCAAAATCTGGTGCGTCCCGAGAAATCGCCCCTGTCGATGGTTGATGCGCGGGAGATCGTCACCGCCGGTACTTTCTCCGCCATGGCTCAAAGCTGCGGCCTTCCGTGGGAGGAGCGGATTTTTCTACCGATGATGGCTCGATACCGCCATGGGCGAAAGTTGAATGAGCGGTACATGAAGCTCGTTGGTTTCATGCACGGCTTTCAGCAAGGAACTGTTCTGAAGGCACTGCCGGCGGACGCATGCACGCCGGACATTCGAGAGTTCTTGAAAGAGAACCTCGAGATCTAGGGTTCGTCATAAAAATTGAGCCGGGGCCATCGGGCCGGCCAGTCCTTTGTCTTTAGGCGCTCCCGGTAGATGTGCAGCTTGCGAGTGAATGCAGGCGTGGGGCGTACGACCAAGCCGATGAGGTCTTGGACGCCGTGCGGCGCAATGACTCCACTCTGCCCTGCACCGTGCGCGCCGCGATGGCGGTGGCGGTTTCCGGCCAGCACGCAATGGCATCCTGTGTGTTCCCGTAAGGCGCTTCCCCGTTGCGATGGTGCATGCGCGCTTGGTTCGTGACCTGCCATGGTATGCTTGGCGCGACGGTTTTGAGCTTGCCCTCAAGGGCTTCATCCCGATCCTTGCTGGTTTCGGTAGGGTCGAAGAAAATCACATCCACATCGTTGGGGCGCGCGGCGTCGACATCATGGCCGTGAAGAGCATCCCACACGCTGTTGCGGATGAATCCCGCGCCGATCCAAGCGTCAGGCAGATGAAGGCTCTCCACATGCAAAAGAAGCGCATGCAGGTTGGCATGCGCTTCGAGAAATCGTGCGATGTCAGTGAGATCGCGCAGAAGAGGGGCGGGGTTCATGCCGCGCCTCTTTCCAAGATCAGCGGAACAGCGTCGCCACGCCGCCCTGGAGACGGGAGTTGCCCTGGCGGGCCACCGAGTTCGAGCTGTCGAGGGCAAGCGCGCGGGAATAGCTCTCGATCGCGCCCTGGCGGTCGCCCTTGCGCTCCATGGCCACGCCGCGCCAGGCCCAGGAATCGGCGTCCTTGTTGTTGACGTTGAGTGCCGCGTTGAAGTCCTCGATGGCCTTGTCGAACTGGTTCGTCGCCACGTAGCTCTGGCCGCGGGCGGCGTAGGGGGCCGCCACGAAGGGGTTGCGGTCGATGGTGGCGTCGAAGTCGAGGATCGCCTGCTGGTGCATGCCCTGGCGCTGGTAGAGCAGACCGCGCGCATGGACAGCCTCGGCCGATTCAGGCAGCAGGCGCGTGGCCATGTTCAGGTCGTTCAGGGCTTCCTGAAAATTGCCTTGAGCCCGCAGCAGGTTGGCGCGGCCGATATAGGCCGGGCCGTAATTCGGATCGGCCTGAATGGAGCGGGTGAAATCCGCCAGCGCCTGATCGTTCCGGTTCGTCTGGCGAAGGGCGAGAGCCCGGTTCGTATAGGCCGGAGCGTGGTTCGGATCGAGCTGGATCGCCTTCGAGAAGTCGGCGATGGCATCGCTGTAGCGGCCGATACGGGCGTAAGCCGCGCCGCGGGTGTTGTAGGCGCCCGGATCGTTCGGGTTGCGCGAGATCACATCCGACAGGGACGCGATGTTCACCTGGCTGGTGCCTTGGGTGTCCTCTTCCACCACGGCAATGCGCTGGGTGGGAGCACCGCCTCCCGTCGTGCTGCAGGCGGCAAGGCTAAGGGCCGTCAGGGCGAGGCTCAGGGGCGCAAATCGGCGAATCGATGGGGCGATCACCTTCGTCTCCAACTTCTGTACTCAACACTATGAGGGGGCGGTTTAGCGGATAAACCTTAACATCCGTGAAACACGGCAACAGAAAGGCAGGATGAAGGACTATAATCCGATAAGCGCCCAGGGATCAGGGTCAAAAGGTCGCCGCAGGGGATTGATAGCGCTCGAAACGCAAACAGCGCCCCTGCTGGCGCAGTGGGCGCTGATTCACAATCGATGGGCTGGCCGTCGACGGCCGGCGTATCGGTATCGGACTTAGCGGGCCGCCGTCGTGCGCGGCTTCGAAGGCAGGAGGCCTTCGCGCTGCATGCGCTTGCGGATGAGCTTGCGGGCGCGGCGGACAGCCTCGGCCTTCTCGCGGGCCTTCTTCTCAGACGGCTTCTCGTAATGACCGCGGAGCTTCATCTCGCGGAAGATGCCCTCACGCTGCATCTTCTTCTTGAGAGCGCGGAGCGCCTGATCGACGTTGTTATCCCGGACAAGAACCTGCACGCGAATTCCTCGTATTTTGAACCGTTCGATTGTGTAAAAGAAAACGAGGCGCGTCTTGCGCACCTCAATCTGGCTGGCGTCGATAGCAGAAGAAGCCTTGCCTGTCCAGAGTTCCTTCCGACAAAAGCGCCGTGCCAGAGCGATAACGCCGGTAGAATTGTAAGGTTTCAGCCCTTTTCGGGAAAGACCCGGGTCACATGGCCCATCTTGCGGCCGGCCCTGGCTTCGGCCTTGCCGTACAGGTGCAGATAGGCTCCCGGCTCGGCCAGAATCCGCTCCCATTCATCCACGTCATGGCCGATGAGGTTTTGCATCTCGACCCGGCCCAGACGGGCGGTCGAGCCGAGCGGCCAGCCGCAGACGGCCCGGACATGCTGCTCGAACTGGGACGTTGCCGCCCCGCCCAGGGTCCAGTGGCCGGAATTGTGCACCCGGGGAGCGATCTCGTTCACAACCAGGCGCTCCCGACCGTTCTCCGTCACCAGGAACAGCTCCACGGCCAGCACGCCCACATAATCGAGGGCATCGGCGATGCCGCGGGCGATCCGCATGGCTTCCGCCTCGGTTGCGCCTGAGACGCCGGCCGGAACCCGGGTCGTGTCGAGGATGTGGTGCTTGTGCTCGTTCGCGCAGAGGTCGTAGGCCGCAAAGGCTCCCGACGCCGTGCGGGCGGCGACCACCGAGACCTCCCGCTCGAAGGGCACGAAACCTTCCAGGATCGAGGGGGCGCGGCCGACCTCGTCCCAGGCGGCGACCGGATCGCTTCCGGGCCGGATCATCACCTGGCCCTTGCCGTCATAGCCGAAGCGGCGGGTCTTGAGCACTGCGGGACGGCCGAGCCGTTCCAGAGCCTCGGTCAGCTCGGCCTCGTCGGCGAAGGCCGCGAAGGGGGCGACCGGAATGCCCAGGCCGGAAATGAAGGTCTTCTCCAGGAACCGGTCCTGCGAGACGGCGAGGGCCCGGGCATTGGGCGCAAGCAGCGTATGGGCGCCCAAGATGGCGGCGGTCTCGCTCGGCACGTTCTCGAATTCGTACGTCACCACATCCACAGCCTTGGCGAAGCGCACGAGCGCCGCCTCGTCCTCGTAAGCTGCGATGGTCACGTCCGCCGCGACATCGAAGGCGGGGCTGTTCTCTTCGGGGGCGTAGATGTGCGCTTTCAGGCCGAGCTGCGCGGCAGCCACGGCCATCATGCGGCCGAGCTGTCCGCCGCCCAGGATACCGATGGTGCAGCCGGGACGGATCATGGCCTTATCCTTCGTCCGAGGGGCGCTCGGCGACGCTGTCGCTCTGGCGCTTGCGCCAGGCGTCGAGCCGTTCGGCAAGGGCCGGATCGTGGAGGGCGAGCACGGCGGCGGAGAGAAGGGCCGCGTTCACGGCGCCGGCCCGCCCGATGGCGAGCGTCCCCACCGGGATGCCGGCCGGCATCTGCACGATGGAGAGCAGGCTGTCTTGGCCCGACAGGGCTTTGGATTCCACCGGCACGCCGAAAACGGGGAGGGGGGTCATGGAGGCGGTCATGCCGGGCAGGTGCGCCGCGCCGCCTGCTCCTGCGATGATCACCTGGAAGCCTTCAGCTTTCGCCCCCTTGGCGAAGGCCACGAGCCGGTCCGGCGTGCGGTGGGCGGAAACGATGCGGGCGTCGTAGGCGATGCCGAGGGCGTCCAGGGTCTCTGCGGCGTGGCGCATGGTCGCCCAGTCCGACTGACTGCCCATGATGATGGCAACGGAGGCTTGCGCCATGATGTGCTCCGGCTTTCAAGGCCTAAAAGGGATCGAGCGGGACATAACGAAGCCGCTCGCGGCAGGCAAGCATCTGGGCAGGAAAGCGCCAGCTTTTCAGGCGATGATATCGGGGGTGATCTGGTCTTCCAGGCGGATGATCTGGTCCTTCAAGGCGAGCTTGCGCTTCTTGAGGCGCTGAACCTGGAGTTGATCCCCTGCGATCATGCTCTCCAAGGCGTCGATGGCCATGTCGAGATCCCGGTGCTCCTGCTTGAGGCGCGCCAATTCAGCTTCCAATTCAGCCAGTTCGGTCATTGAAAATCGATCCAGAGTTCCGCGCTCCAGGGGGCCCGGGAAGAGCGCGGGATTATGCGCGCAAGGCTCTTCAAGGGCAAGACGAGGGCAGCGTCTTCACCTCGCGATTTTACGAATTTAGCCTTCGACTCGCCACACTATGTCTGGCAAACTATCGCCTGTCAGTAATCAGACAGGAGGAACTGACATGCCGCTGCAGAATCATCTGACGGAGCTTGAGCGTAAGCATCGGGCTCTCGAGCGCGAGATCCAGAATGCTCTCAACAGACCATCCATGGACGACACGAGACTCGCGGAACTGAAGCGGAAGAAGCTCCAACTGAAGGATGAGATCGCCCGCCTGAGAAGTTCAGATACGGCGGTGCACTAAGGCCATCCCACATCATCCCGACAGGGCCGCCGCTTCCTTCGAGAGGCGGCGGCTTTATTTTTGAAGGCCCTCAGGCGAAGGCGCTCGCTCCGTCATAGATGAGCTTCCCGCCCACGAGGATCAGCAGGAGATAGACAAGGGTGTAGAAGCTCTGGCCCGAGACCCGGCGCACGAGCAGGACTCCGGCCCAGGTCGAGGCGATGGCGACCGGAAACAGGGCGGCCGCGGTCGCGAGGTTCTCCCAGGTGAACTGCCCCAGCGCCACATAGGGCGGCACCTTGATCCAGTTGTTGAGGGCGAAGAACACCGCGCCCGTGCCGACGAAGACATCGCGCGGCAGCTTCTGCGGCATCACGTAGATCTGGAATGGCGGCCCGCCCGCATGGGCGATCATGCTGGTGAAGCCCGTCACCCACCCCCAGAAAAGCCCGCGCGGTATGTCGGCCTGCGTCGCCTCCGGCGCCCGTCCGCCGCGCTCCAGCACCAAGCGGCGGATGGAGAAAACCACCGAGATCACGCCGACCGCGAGCGTCACGGCCGCATCGGACACCTTCGCCGCCAGAAGGTAGCCCGCAAGGATGCCGGCGAGCGCGCCGGGGATGAGGATGAGGATGTTCCGCCTGTCCCAGGTGTGACGGTAGGCCCAGACGGACACCACGTCCTGCACGATCAGGATCGGCAGGGTGATGGCGGCGGCCTGCACCGGCGAGACCACCAGAGCCATCAGAGGAAGCGAGAGAAGCCCGAGCCCCGAAAAGCCGCCCTTGGCAAGCCCCATGAGCGTGACCGCCGGAATGGCGGCGGCGTAGAAAAGTGGATTGGTGATCATCAAGAAGCCCGAGAGGAACTCGCCGAAAGTCGCCGCTGACCGCGGCGTCTTTGCCTGCTACCACAACATCAAACACAAGTCCCATGCGGTGACAGCAACGGGGAAACGCCATGCCATCCACCCAAAGCCGCTATCACGAGGTCTATGCGCGCTGGAGATCCGATCCGGAAGGGTTCTGGCGCGAGGCCGCGCGGGAGATCGACTGGTTCAAGCCCGCCGAAACGATCTTCAATCCGCAATCGGGCGCCTATGGCCGCTGGTTCGAAGGCGCGCTCTGCAACACCTGCTACAACGCCGTCGACCGGCATGTCGCCGCGCGCGGGGATCAGGCCGCGATCATCTACGACAGCCCCGTCACGAATGCGAAGCGCAGCATCACCTACGCCGAATTGCAGGACGAAGTGGCGACGCTCGCCGCCGTGCTGCAGGGCATGGGCGTGGAAAAAGGCGAACGCGTGATCGTCTACATGCCGATGATCCCGGAAGCGGCTTTCGCCATGCTCGCCTGCGCGCGCATCGGTGCGATCCATTCGGTGGTGTTCGGCGGCTTTGCCGCGAAGGAACTCGCCACCCGCATCGACGATGCCAAACCGAAAGTCATTCTCTCCGCCTCCTGCGGCATCGAAGGCGCGAGGGTGGTGGCCTACAAGCCGCTTCTGGATGAAGCGATCAGGCTTGCAGCCTGCAAGCCCGATGCGTGCCTGATCTATCAGCGCCCCCAGCTCGAATGCTCGCGCATCGAAGGACGCGATCTCGACTGGGCGCAGGAAGTCGCCGATGCGAAGGCCGCGGGCAGGAAGGCCGCGTGCGTTCCCGTCGCTGCGACCGATCCGCTCTACGTGCTCTACACCTCCGGCACCACCGGCAAGCCGAAGGGCGTCGTGCGCGACAACGGCGGCTACATGGTCGCGCTCAAATGGAGCATGGGCAACTTCTTCGGCGTTCAGCCCGGTGAAGTGTTCTGGGCCGCATCCGATGTCGGCTGGGTCGTCGGCCATTCCTACATCGTCTATGGACCGCTGCTGCACGGCTGCACGGCCATTCTCTACGAAGGCAAGCCCGTCGGCACGCCGGATGCGGGCGCCTATTGGCGCGTGATCGCCGATCATGGCGTCGTGACGCTCTTTACCGCGCCCACGGCCTTCCGCGCGATCAAGAAGGAAGATTCCAAAGCCGAGCTTCTTGCAAAATACGACATCTCCTTGTTCCGAGCCCTCTTCCTTGCAGGCGAGAGGGCCGATCCCGATACGGTCAAATGGGCCGAGGACATCCTGAAAGTGCCGGTGGTCGATCATTGGTGGCAGACGGAAACCGGCTGGCCGGTGGTCGGCAACCCGCTGGGGATCGAGGCGCTTCCCATCAAGCACGGCTCACCCACGGTGCCGCTGCCCGGCTACACGGTGGAGGTGTTGGATGAGGGCGGCAAGCCGGTCCCGCCCAACACCATGGGCGCCATCGTCATCAGGCTGCCGCTGCCGCCCGGTGCATTGCCGACCCTGTGGCAGGCGGACGAGCGCTTCAAGGAAGCCTATCTCACCACCTATCCCGGCTATTACAACACGTCGGACGCCGGCTACATCGACGAGGACGGATACGTGTGGGTGATGGGCCGCACGGACGACATCATCAACGTGGCGGGCCATCGCCTCTCCACCGGCGGCATGGAGGAGGTGCTCGCGTCCCATCCGGCCGTTGCCGAGTGCGCGGTGATCGGCGTGAAGGACGCGTTGAAAGGCGAGGTGCCCTGCGGCTTCGTGGTGCTGAAATCCGGCGTCAACCGGCCACAGACGGAGATCGAGGCCGAACTGGTGGGGCTCGTGCGCGAGAAGATCGGTCCTGTCGCGGCCTTCAAGCTCGCAATCACCGTGCCGCGTTTGCCCAAAACGCGGTCGGGCAAAATCCTGCGCGGCACCATGAAGAAGATCGCCGACGGTGACGATTGGAGCGTGCCCGCCACCATCGACGATCCGGCGATCCTCGAAGAGATCGGCGATGCGCTGAAAAGCCGGGGCGTCGTGCGCTAAAGAGGTGTGACGATGGACGATGCGTCAGAAGAGGATGAGAAGGCCAAATTCGAAAGGCTTCTGGCGCAGGTGCTGACGACGGACGAGGACGCGCGCCAGCATCGGGCAATGAAAAATGCGCGCGGTTCGGCGCGTCAGGACGCGGCGACGGCCAAAGCGATGTACGAGACACATCGTGAGAGGCCGCGCAAAGTTTGAAAGCGCGAGCCTAAACGGTTGGATTGAGCAGCAGATTCATATCGTTCTGGACGGCCAAAGCCGACCTGGATCGTGTGCAGCACGAGACATGAGAACCTCAACGCTGTCATTCCCGCGCAGGCGAGGATCCAGAACCAATGACGCTTAGAGGAAGAACATGTCGTCCGACGCAGTTAGGTTCTGCTCCGTTGGCGGATATGGACTCCCGCTTGCGCAGGAATGACAGTCGAGTTTCCGGTTCTTCTTTTCGGCGAAAGATCCAGATCTCCGCTGCGCTTTGTCCGATGACGTCCTGTTGAACGCAAAAAAGAAAAGGCCCGGAGTGATCCGGGCCTTTTGTCTTATTCTTCCTCGTCGTCCGAGCGCTTGAGCTGCTTGAGCTTGGCGAAGACCGAGTTGACGTCGATGTCTTCTTCCTGCGGCTTCGGCCGGCTCATGTCGGCGAAGGGCTCGTCGCGAGCGGGCTCGGCGGTGGAGATCTCGGCCGGCAGCAGGGTGCCGCCGTGATCCTGCGGTTCCACGTGCGGACGATCCTTGGCGGCGCGCTGCACCTCGAAGTCCAAGTCGATCTGCGAGCAGAGGCCCAGCGTCACGGGATCCATGGGGGTGAGGCTGGCGGAATTCCAGTGGGTACGGTCGCGAACCTGCTGGATCGTGGTCTTGGTGGTGCCCACCAGACGCATGATCTGCGCGTCCTTGAGCTCCGGATGATTGCGCACGAGCCAGAGGATCGCGTTGGGGCGGTCGTGGCGGCGCGACACGGGGGTATAGCGCGGCCCCTTCTTCACCCGCTTCTGCTCGGGCAGCTTCACGCGTGATTCGGCGAGGCGCAGGCGATGGTTCGGGTCTCCTTGAGCCCTCTCGATTTCCTCGCGGGTCAGCTGGCCCGTGGTGATCGGGTCGAGGCCCTTGATGCCTGCCGCGACTTCGCCGTCCGCGATGCCCTTCACCTCGAGCGGGTGGAGCTTGCAGAAATCGGCGATCTGATCGAACGACAAAGACGTGTTCTCGACGAGCCAAACGGCCGTCGCCTTCGGCATCAGCGGTCCCTGGGACATGGGGTGAACCTCCTTCGAGCCGGGCACCGGACATCGGCGCCGCACGGCAAAACTCTCTTGCGCTCCGAACCGGTCCGGACCGGAGCATCTCGTCTCACGTTGTGAGGGAAACGGGGTGATTATAGGGAGCGCCAGGCGATGTTGCAAACGTTAACGCATCAGGGCCAGAAGAAGGGCTTTAAAGCCGTGCCACAACATGCCCTCACCCTGAGGAGGCCCCTGAAGGCCGTCTTGAAGGGCGAGGCGTCTCCCGTGCACTCTGGATCCTCCTTCGAGACGCCGCTACGCGGCTTCTCAGGATAAGGTCGAGGAGAGGCTGCTCGGTTTTCCTAAACCTTGAGCACGATCTTCCCGATATGCTCGCCTCCATCCATTCGGGCATGGGCTTGGGCCACGTCTTCCAGGGGGAAAGTCGAATCCATCACGGGCCTGCAGCGCCCCTCAGCCAGCAGGGGCAGAACCCTGGCCTCGAGCTCTCGAGCGATGGAAGCCTTCTCGGCAACGGAGCGGGCGCGCAGGGTCGATCCCGTATGGGTGAGCCGCTTGAGCATGAGGCGGCGGAAGTCGACCTCGACCTTGCTGCCCTTCAGGAATGCGATCTGGACGATGCGCCCGTCCTGGGCCGCGGCCTCGTGGTTGCGGGGAATGTAGTCCCCGCCCACCATGTCGAGAATCACGTCTGCGCCCTTACCCGCGGTTGCCTCCTTCACGGCGGCCACGAAATCTTGCTTTCGGTAATCGACCGCCACATCCGCCCCCAGCCGCCGGCAGGCCTCACACTTTTCCTGCGAGCCCGCGGTGGCGATCACCGTCGCCCCGAAGGCTCTGGCGAGCTGGATCGCCGTGGTGCCGATCCCGGAGGTGCCGCCATGGACGAGCAGGGTCTCACCTTTCCGAAGGCCTCCGCGCTCGAACACATTGGTCCAGACGGTGAAATACGTCTCCGGAACCGCTCCGGCCTCCTCCAGGGAAAGGGCGTCCGGAATGGGGAGGGCATTGCTCTCGTGGACTACCGCATAGTCGGCGTAGCCGCCGCCTGCCACCAGCGCCATGACTCTGTCTCCGACCGAAAAGCGTTGGGCGTTCGGGCCGGAACCCACCACCTCGCCTGCGATCTCGAGCCCTAGGATGTCCGGCGCGCCGGGGGGAGGGGGGTAGCCGCCCTGGCGCTGGATCACGTCCGGACGGTTCACGCCGGCAAACCGCACCCGCACCAGGATCTCTCCCTCCTTGGGCTGGGGAACCGGCCGCTCGACCAGCTTCAGAACTTCCGGTCCGCCGCTGCCCTCCGCGATGATGGCGCGCATCGTGCCTGGAATCGGCTCCATAATTTCCCTCCTTTGGCCAAGCTCCGCCCATATAGGGCGACATTGGCAAGGAATGCATGCCGGACTACCTTCAGACGAAATCTCTTGAGGAGGAGAATGCCATGGCCCTTGATCCCTTCGCCGACGAGCCAAGGACGACGTTGAGCGCCCACGTGATCGGCCAGGACCTGTCGATGCTCTCGGTGGACGAGCTCGACGAACGCGTCGCCTTGCTGGAAAAGGAAATCGCCCGCCTGAAGGAGGCGAAGCTCGCCAAGGAAAATTCCCGCGCCGCAGCCAGCGCTTTCTTCAGGCTCGGACAAGGTTAACGTGGTTTTAATGATTTTGCGTCAACGTGAAGAGCGTCCGGTTCCTCTCCCACCGGGCACTCTGAGTGGTTCTTCCTCCCACTTGAGTTTGACGCCTCCCTGTTAGACTCTCAAGAGCCGCTCCTGCGGCTCGTTTTTTGTCGGGCTTTCCGGTTTAACCTTAAGAAGAGGTTACCAGAGCATCCTCGCAAAGCCCGTTCTATATTCCCCTCCGACACATGAACATGACCCGGTGACCGCCGGGATATCGCCTTGGGGAGACGGTCTCTTGAACGAGTCCGACGTGATCAAGCTCGACATCGATCCCATCCGCTTCGGTCGGAACTTCATAGGTTCCGAGGCCTTTTCGGCCCTGTTCCAGGAGGGCATGGAGCTGGTGGAGGAAACGGCCGCCTATCTCGACGGCCCCGGCCGCGAGGAATCGCGCCTCCTGAAGCGCGAGGCGAGCGTGGCCTATGCGAGCGAGAGCATGCGCCTGACGACCCGCCTCATGCAGATCGCCTCGTGGCTCCTGCTCCAGCGTGCGGTGGCCGAGGGAGAGATCACCCCGGATCAGGCCCAGGCCGAAAAGACCCGGGTGCGCCTGAACTCCCAGGAGACCACGACGACGCTCGTGGAATACGAGGCCTTGCCTGCGCGCCTGCGCGAACTGATCGGGCTCGCGACCCGCCTCCACGCGCGCATTCTCCATCTCGAGCGCCTGCTCGCCGAGGCTGCGGAAGCCCCGCCTCTGCCCCAGGAACCGAACCCGGTGGCACTCCAGCTCAGCATGCTGCAGCGGGCCTTCGCCCCGGTGGAGTAAACTTATCTCACAGGCTCGGTCCTCATCCTGAGGAGCAGACGTCGTCTGCGTCTCGAAGGAGGATCCAGAGTTCTCTGGAGACGCCCTGATCCTTCGAGATTGCCCTCCAGGCCTCCTCAGGATGAGGGCTTCGTTGTGTCCAGCCTCATGACGAGAAAAGCCCCGCCGAAGCGGGGCTTTTCGCTGGTCCGTGAAGATCCGAGAATCGGATTACTTCTTGCCGCCGATACCCAGGTTGCCGAACTTCGAGGTGAAGCGCGACACCCGGCCGCCGCGGTCGAGCAGCTGCTGCGTGCCGCCGGTCCAGGCCGGATGGGTGTTGGGGTCGATGTCGAGGTTGAGGGTATCGCCCTCTTTGCCGTAGGTCGAGCGAGTGGTGTACTCGGTGCCGTTGGTCATGACCACCTTGATGAAGTGGTAGTCGGGGTGATCGGTTTCTTTGCGCGCCATTGCCATAGTCCTTCTTGCGGCCAGCCACATCTGGTCAGCCCGCAGCGTAAGATCGAGCCTGAATTGGTGAATGCGCGCCTATACCTCACTTACAACCTTGAAACAAGCCGGGGCAAAGGTGTTAAACCGCTCCGGAGCCCTTTTCGTCGTCGTGGACCGCTTCGACGGCGAAAATTGAGGCAGCTCAATGAAATGAGCTGCTTCCGTTGCCATGGAAGCAGCTCCAGTCCGTGATTTCCGTCAACGAAGGCTGACATGGCCGATTTGCCCTCCGCCCAATCCCGTCCCAAAGCCGCGCTCGGTGCCCTCAAGCCGCTCATTCCCTATGGGCTGGCCTACAAGGGCCGGATCGCGGGCGCGCTGGCGGCGCTGACCGTGGCCTCTGCCGCCACCCTTGTGGTGCCGGTGGCCGTGCGCCGGGTGGTGGATTTCGGCTTCACCGAGCAGGGGCGGGCCTACATCGATGCCTATTTCGCGCTGCTCATCGCCGTCGTGGCGGTTCTCGCGATTTCCAGCGCGCTTCGCTACTACCTGGTCATCACCTTGGGCGAACGGGTGGTGGCGGACCTGCGCTCCGCCGTGTTCCGGCACCTGACCTCCCTGGACCCGGCTTTCTTCGACCAGACCAAGAGTGGGGAGATCGTCTCCCGGCTCACCGCCGATACCACCCAGGTGAAGGCGGCCTTCGGGGTCAGCATCTCGATTGCCCTGCGCAACCTGTTCCTGTTCCTGGGCGCCGTGGTGCTCATGACCGTCACGAGCCCGAAGCTCTCGGCCCTCGTCCTGCTTGCCATTCCCCTGATCGTGCTGCCCCTCGTCCTCTCCGGCCGGGCGGTGCGGCGGCGCTCCCGGGCGGCGCAGGACCGGCTCGCCGATGCTTCGGCCTATGCGGCGGAGGCCATCGGCGCGGTCAGGACCATGCAGGCCTTCGGCATGGAAAGCCTCACCGCCTCCCGCTTCGCGCGGGCCGCCGAAGAGGCCTTCGATGCGGCGAGGCTCTCCACCACCATGCGCGCCTTCCTTACAGGGGCTGGCATCTTCATGGTTTCGGCCAGCGTGGTGGCCGTGCTCTGGTACGGGGCCCAGGACGTGCTCGCCGGCGCGATGACGGGCGGACGCCTGTCGCAATTCGTGCTCTATGCGGTCTTCGCCGCAAGCTCCCTGGGCCAGCTCTCCGAGGTCTACGGCGAGCTGTCGCAGGCCGCGGGCGCAGCGGAGCGCCTGGGAGAGATCCTGGCTGCCAAGCCCGCCGTCAAGACGCCGCAGAATCCCAGGGCCTTGCCGCAGCCGCCGCTCGGTACAGTAGCCTTCCAGGATGTGCATTTCGCCTATCCCACCCGCTCCGAGCAGCGGGCCCTCCATGGCTTAAGCTTCACGGTCTCTCCCGGCGAGCGCGTGGCGATCGTCGGTCCCTCGGGTGCCGGCAAGAGCACGATCCTCCAGCTCCTGCTGCGCTTCTACGATCCGCAGGGCGGCCTGATCGAGGTCGATGGGGTGCCCATCACCGAGGCCGATCCGTTCGCCCTGCGTGGCCGCATGGCCCTGGTGCCGCAGGAACCCACGATCTTTGCCACGAGCGTGCTCGACAACATCCGCTACGGCCGCCCCGAGGCGTCGGAGGACGACGTTCGCCGCGCGGCGGAGCTGGCTTCCGCCCACGGCTTCATCGAGGCCCTGCCGCAGGGCTATGCGACCCTGATCGGCGAGCGCGGCGTGACTCTCTCCGGCGGCCAGCGCCAGCGCCTCGCCATCGCCCGCGCTATCCTGAAGGACGCACCCATCCTGCTCCTCGACGAGGCGACCTCCGCTCTCGATGCGGAAAGCGAGCGCAAGGTTCAGGAGGCCCTTGACCGCCTGATGGAAGGCCGCACCACCCTCGTGATCGCCCACCGCCTCGCCACCGTGCGCTCCGCCGACCGCATCCTCGTCATGGACAAGGGGCGGATCGTGGAGGAGGGGACGCACGAGACCCTTCTCGGTCAAGGAGGCCTTTACGCGCGCCTCGCGCGCCTGCAGTTCACGAGCGCGGAGGAACACGGCCTGGCCGCCGAATAGGCCGATCGCATCGAACGACTTGCCTCCCACACGGTTGTTTCAGGGGCTGGAGGAGACCGGTCCTTCGACAACCGGGGAGGTCGGGATGGCGGCAACGTTCAGAAGGCATCCGCAGGATGCGGCCCGCATCAACCCCCATGAGGATTGGGAGATGCGCTACTGGTCCGACCGATGGGGCGTGCCGCGCCGCGAGATCCTGGACACCGTCAGGCGCGTCGGCGTTCAGGTGAAGGACGTCGCCCGGGCGCTCGGAAAGGATGCTTAAGTATCAGCTCTGTCTAGCTCCCATAGAGCAGGCCCAGCAGCGCTCATTTGAGCCTTGATAGCATTGCGATAAAGTGGCTCCGTGAATATGGTAAGCGGGGCCAGATCATGTGGCGTGGATTATTAGTAGCTCTATGCGGCGTAGGCTGCACCTTTGTCGGAACCGTTATTGGTTACGTTATCAGAGACAGTGAGTCCCTAAGCTCCATAAGCATGGTGACTTCCGTTGTCAGGCAGCAAGTCGAAGCCTCAACGGGTCCTTTCGTCTGTACTCTTGGGCAGCATGGCAGCGTACGCAGCTATTTGAGCCTCATCGGAATAACGACTGGCCAATTCGACAACCTTCGAACCATCGATGACCAGAACATGCTTGTGGTATTCGATGGTCGCCGTGTCCATGCGGTTGAGTTCACAACCTTCAGGCATCAATTGCCAGAAGAGAAATGCTGGCGGATTGGAAGCTAATCCTGCTGAACTTACCGCTCCGTCAGCTTCAGCTCGATGCGCCGGTTGCGGGCGTAAGCCTCTTCCGTCGTGCCGTTGTCGAGGGGCTGGAATTCGCCGAATCCGGCCGCCACGAGGTGCTGCGGCTGCACGCCCCGGGCGATGAGGGCCTGGACGACCGCGATGGCGCGGGCGGAGGAGAGGGCCCAGTTCGAGGGAAACTGCGGGGTGTTGATCGGGCGCTGATCGGTGTGGCCGTCGACGCGGATCACCCATGGAATGTCCGGCGGCACCTGCCTTTCCAGCTCGATCAGCGCACCCGCGATGCGGTCGATTTCGCCGGACGCCTCCGGGCGCAGGAAGGCCTGGCCTGCGGGGAAGAGCACTTCCGACTGGAATACGAAGCGGTCGCCGACGATGCGCACGTCAGGCCGGTTGCCGAGGATCTGGCGCAGGCGGCCGAAGAAGTCCGAGCGGTAGCGGGCGAGTTCCTGCACCCGCTGGGCGAGGGCCACGTTCAGCCGGCTGCCGAGATCGGCGATGCGGGCCTGGCTCTCCCTGTCCCGGTTCTCCGAGGCCGAGAGCGCCTCTTCCAGCGCTGCGAGCTGGCGGCGCATGGCGGCGATCTGCTGGTTGAGGATTTCCACTTGGCTCAAGGCCCGTCCCGTGGCCTGCTTCTCGGCCTCGAGGGCTGCATTCAGTTGGCCGGCCTGGGTCTGCGCCGCGCCTCCTGTTTCCACGAGGCTCTGCAGGCGGGCCCGCTCGGCCTCCGCAGCCTTGAGTGTGCTCTGAAGGGAGGTCAGGCTTTCCTCCGCTGTGCGCCGGCCCGAGCGCTCCAGGGAGAGAAGGTCGGTGAGCTCCGCGATCTGGCGGTTGAGCCGGTCGAGCACCGTGTCCCGTCCCGACAATTCGCGGGACAGGAAGAACTGCCCGACGGTGAACACCGAGATCAGGAAGATGATGGCGAGCAGAAGCGTGGACAGGGCGTCAACGAAGCCTGGCCAGTAGTTGATCTGGCTGCTTCGTCCGCGCCCGCGTCCGCCTGAGCTCGAGACCGGCATCAGGAGAGCCTTTCACGGGAGATGCGGTCGAGCACCTGCTTCAGCTCCTTCTCGCGGGCGGCCTGCGCTTCCACCCAGTCGCGGATCATCTGCTGTTCCGCACGCATGTGCTGGACGAGGCCCTGCACGCCCTCGGCGAGATTGGCCATCGCCTGCGTCGCGGCCCGTCCGCCCGCGCCGTCGTTCACGGCGGCGGTCAGCCGGTTGAGAGCCACCGTCAGGTCGTGCGGGGTGGTCGTGCGCGGCAGCGCCTCGGTGGGCGTGTCGGACGTGGTGGTGGCAAGCCAATCCTCCAGCTCCGTGTAGAACCGGTTCTGGGCCTGGCCCGCCTGCAGGTCGAGGAAGCCGAGAACCAGCGATCCGGCGAGGCCGAACAGAGACGCCGAGAAGGAGAGGCCCATGCCCTGGAGAGGGCCTGCGAGGGAGTTCTTCAATTCGTCGAAGAGCACCGCCGAATCCTGGCCGGTGCGCAGGGAGCCGATGATCCGCCCGACGGAGCCGACCGTATCGATGAGGCCCCAGAAGGTGCCGAGAAGGCCCAGGAACACCAGCAGGCCGGCCATGTAGCGCAGGATCTCGCGGCTCTCGTCCAGACGCGCGCCGACCGAGTCGAGAAGGGAGCGCATGGCGGCGATGGAGAGCGAGTTGCCCGAGCGGTTGCTGATGAAGGCCGCCATGGGGGCGAGCAGCACGGGCGGATTGGGGGCGACGAGCCCTTCCTCGGTCTGGCGCAGGGTGTTGACCCAGCGCACTTCGGGGAACAGGCGCCAGACCTGGCGGATGGCGAGGATGATGCCGATGAACATCACGCCGAGGATCAGGGCGTTGAGGCCGGGATTCGCTTGGAAGGCAGCCCAGATCTGCCGGTACAGGATGAAAGCGATAAACCCTGCCAAAACCAGAAAGACCGCCATGCGGATGAGATAGATCCGCGGTGGGGTAAGGGGTTGGTCCGCCATCGTTATCCTGTGCTCACGTGCTTCGGGACGGTTCTACAGCATCGGACCCAAAAGTGGATTCCACTTTTGGGATCCATCCGATGCTTTCACCTGGGATGAAAGCATCGTCAGGTGCGGAAAACCCGGATCCGCTTTCCCGCACGATGCTCTAATGTGACCGTCCCGGTCTCAAGGATCAAGCACGAGCATGGCCTCGCTTGGGGACAGGAGCAGAAATATCCGTCCCGGCCTCAGCCTTTGGCCTTCTTGAGCAGCTTCAGCAGTTCGCGGTGCATGTATTCGTTGCCGCAGGCGATGGAGCCTGTGGCCATAGGGTTCGGCACCCCGTCCGCATCGGACACGAAGCCGCCAGCCTCGCGCACCATGAGGATGCCCGCCGCCATGTCCCAGGAGTTCAAGCCGCGCTCCCAATAGGCGTCGAAGCGCCCGCAGGCCACATAGGCGAGGTCGAGGGACGCGGCGCCCCAGCGGCGCATGCCGCCCACATGGGCCATTACGGTGGCGCATTCGCGCAGGAACAGGCCGTGGTCGCCCTTGCCGATATGCGGCAGGCCGCAGGCCACCACCGCATCCGGGATCTCGTCGCGCGCCGCCACGCGGATGCGGCGGTTGTTGAGGTAGGCGCCCTTGCCCTTCTCCGCGATGAACAGCTCGTCCTTGGCGGGATCGTAGATCACGCCCGCCACGATCTGACCGTCCCGTTCGAGGCCGACGGAGATTGCGAATTGCGGCAGCCCGTGCAGGAAGTTCGTGGTGCCGTCGAGGGGGTCGATGTGCCAGCGATGGCTCGTGTCCGTGCCCTCGACGACGCCCTGCTCCTCCATGACGAAGCCGTAGCCGGGACGGGCTTTTTCGAGCGCTTCGCGCAGGATCTTCTCTGCCTTACGGTCGGCGGCGGAGACGAAATCGCCGGGACCTTTGCGCGAGACCTGCAGGTTCTCCACCTCGCCGAAATCGCGCTTCAAGGAGCGTGAAGCCTTCATCACGGCATCGGTCATGACGGTCATGAGGGGCGAGCGGATCATGGGAAAGTCCTGGCAAAGAGCAAAATCGATGCGTGGTCGATGGACCACGAGAGGGTTGGCGTCAAGCGGGGGATAACCGGAGGGAGCTTCAATTGATCCCGTGCTATAGCGATAGCACACGAGCCCAGACAGATCTCAAGGAAGCAGATTCTTCTCCGTCATGGCCGGGCTCGTTCCGGGGATCACGAAGAGCTGCATTCATCGCATCCCGAGCCGTTCGGCGACGAGCCTCTCGGCGCGGGTGCGCTCTTCGGCGGTGAGGTCCTTCAGGGCGTTGTCGAGCCATGGGTCGGTGAGCCCTTGAGCGGCTGCGAGAATATGCCAGGCAGCGGCATCGACCTTGTTGGCGGGAACGCCCCGTCCGGCGACGAGCAGGCGGGCCAGGCGGTTCTGGGCAATGGCGTTGCCCTTGGCCGCAGCCCGGCGGAAATAGCGGGCAGCCTGGGATTCCGATGCCGTCACGCCTTCGCCGTTGAAGAGCAGGATCGCATATTCCACCTCGCCCACGGAGCTGCCGTTCCTGGCGGCGCGCTCGAAGAGGCGGGCCGCTTCGGTGGCGTTCTTCGCGACGCCCCGGCCCTTGAGGTAGAGCACGCCGAGAGCGTGCTGCGCATCGGGAATTTCAGCCTCTGCCGCCTTGCGCAGAAGCTCGACCGCCTGCTCCAGATCCATGTCGGACCCGCTGGTCAGGAACAGCAGGGCCAGATTGTAGCAGGCAACCGCGTTGCCCTTGGCGGCAGCCTGTTCCAGCCAGGACTTGCCCTGGGCAGGGTCCTTCGGCACGCCGCGCCCGTCGAGGGTCATAAGGCCCAGCGACGACATGGCATTGGCGTCGCCTTGCCTGGCCGCGAGCAGGTACCACTCGGCCGCCTTCTTCGGGTCCATGGCGATCCCGAGGCCCTGGTTGTAGAGCTCGCCCAGAAGGGTCATGGCGGCGGCATCGTTCCTGTTCTTCTCCAGCCGCAGGGTCGCTTCGCGAAAAGCGGTCTGATAGAGGCCGCGCTGATAGGCGCCATAGGCGAGATCGGGCTCCGCCGCTCCGGCTCCGGCCAGGGATACCAGCAGCAGGACGCTACCGATGAGAGAAGCGCGCATCAACGCGACGCCCCTGTCCGCTCGAGAATTTCGGCAGCTGCCTTCACCGCGGAGGCCGGCCCGTCCGGGTGGTTCCACACGGCGTCCCCGAGGGCGATGAACTCGGCCTGGGTCAGGCCGAGGGTCTCGACGGCCTCCAGGCTCGGCGCGTAGGCCACGCAGGGCGTCTCAAAAATCTCGGCCCACCAGGCGGCGCGCTCGGCGACGCTCTCCAGGGCGGGGAGGGAGCCGTCACGACGCGGCTCGCCGAACAGCAGGTAATCGACGCCGGCCTCCCCCAGCGTCATGGCATCGTCCTTGGTGCGGATCCCACCGGCGCCGATAGCGCGCTCGGCTTTCAGACGCTCGCGCAGCTCGCGGATGAGGGCAGGGTCCGCGCCCGAGACATGGGCGCCATCCGCACCTCCCCGCACGGCCACATTGGCAATGTCCACCTCGCCCTCGGTGGAGACGAGGAGGGCAGCCCCGTGTTCCTGCGCGGAGGGGCCGAGCGCCTTCACCAGATTGATGAGGCTGCGCTCATCGGAGGCCGCAAGGCGCAGCAGCACGGCGGCCACGGTTCCGCCCCTGCAGGCCTCGGCCAGCTTCGGGGCGAAGGAGGCATCCGCCACAATGGGGGTGATGAGATAAAGGCGGGCAGGCTCGGACATCGGTTACGGAACTCACAATCGAAAGACAGGTATCCCATAACGAAAACGGGGCCATCTTGCGAGGCCCCGCTTCTCGATGAGGATTGAGGCGACTGTGTGGGCAGTTGCCGGGATTCCTTGCCGTCATTCCCGGACTTGTTCCAGGGATCCACGTCTCGACCCGCTCAAAGACGTGGATGGCCGGGACAAGCCCGGCCATGACGCTGTGAACAGTAATAGAGACCTCTTATTCCGCTGCCTGGCGGCTGGAGCCGAAGGTCGGGTCGAGCTCGCCGGAGGCGTAGCGCTTGGCCATCTCGGCCAGGGTGAACACGCGCTTGATCTTCGAGGCTTGGCCTGCGGTGTTGAACTCCTGCAAGCGCTGCTTGCAGAGCTTCGTCATCGCGTCCATGGCGGGCTTGAGATACTTGCGGGGATCGAACTCGCCGGGGTTCTCCGTCAGAACCTTGCGGATCTGACCGGTCATCGCCATGCGGTTGTCGGTGTCGATGTTGATCTTGCGCACGCCGTGCTTGATGCCGCGCTGGATCTCTTCCACCGGCACGCCCCAGGTCGGCTTCATCTGGCCGCCATACTGGTTGATGATGTCCTGCAGCTCCTGCGGCACCGAGGAGGAGCCGTGCATCACGAGGTGCGTGTTCGGGAGCTTCTTGTGGATCTCCTCGATCACGTGCATGGCGAGGATCGCGCCGTCCGGCTTGCGGGTGAACTTGTAGGCGCCGTGCGAGGTGCCCATGGCGATGGCGAGGGCGTCGACCTTCGTCTCGGCCACGAACTTCACGGCCTCGTCGGGGTTCGTCAGCAGCTGATCGTGCGAGAGCTTGCCCTCGGCGCCGTGGCCGTCCTCGGCCTCGCCCATGCCGCTTTCGAGGGAGCCCAGCACGCCGAGCTCGCCTTCCACCGAGATGCCGCCGAGATGGGCCATCTCGACCACCTTCTTGGTGACGCCCACGTTGTAGTCCCAGTCGCCCGGGGTCTTGCCGTCCGCCTTCAGCGAGCCGTCCATCATCACCGAGGTGAAGCCGGCCTGGATCGCGGTCATGCAGGTGGCGGGCTCGTTGCCGTGGTCCAGATGCACGCAGACCGGGATGTGCGGATAGATCTCGGTGACCGCATCCATCATGTGCTTGAGCATGACGTCGTTGGCGTAGGAGCGCGCGCCACGGCTCGCCTGGATGATCACCGGCGCATCGACCTCGTTGGCTGCCGCCATGATCGCGAGCGCCTGCTCCATGTTGTTGATGTTGAAGGCAGGCACGCCGTAGCCGTGCTCGGCTGCGTGATCCAGAAGCTGCCTCATCGTGATGCGGGCCATGTCATCCTCTCCGTTTGTTGGTTTTAGCTCTTAAAGCCTGCCAAAGCTGAACCGGCGATTAAGCTCTCGTCCTGTCGCGTCTTCTTCCGGCGAGCCGGGATCCCCTTCGCCGGAGAACGCGTCTCAAGCCCTGAGTGCCTCCACGCCGGGAAGCGCCTTGCCCTCGAGCCATTCGAGGAAAGCGCCGCCTGCGGTGGATACATAGGAGAAGCTTTCCGCAACGCCAGCGTGGTTGAGGGCGGCCACCGTATCGCCGCCGCCGGCGACGGAGACGAGCTTGCCGTCCTTCGTGCGCTGCGCCGCATGGCGGGCTGCCGCCACCGTGCCCTGGTCGAAGGGCGGGATCTCGAAGGCGCCGAGGGGGCCGTTCCAGACGAGGGTCGCCGCGTCGTTGATGGCGGCTTTGATGCGCTCGACCGATTGCGAGCCCACGTCGAGAATCATCTGATCCTCGGGAATCGCATCGATGCCGTAGGTCTGGTTGTGGGCGCCGGCCTTGAACTCGTAGGCGCAGACGCCGTCGACCGGAAGGATGATCGCGCAGTTGGAGGCGCGCGCCTTCTCGATGATGCGCATCGCCGTTGCGGCGAGGTCCTTCTCCGCGAGAGACTTGCCGACACCGAGGCCCGTCGCATGCACGAAGGTATTGGCCATGCCGCCGCCGATGACGAGGGCGTCGACTTTCGCGACGAGGTTTTCGAGCAGGTCGATCTTCGTGGACACCTTCGCGCCGCCGACGATGGCGACGACCGGGCGCTTGGGAGCCTCGAGGCCCTTGGTGAGCGCATCGAGCTCCGCCTGCATGGTACGGCCGGCGTAAGAAGGCAGCACGCGGGCGAGGCCCTCGGTCGAGGCATGCGCGCGGTGGGCGGCGGAGAACGCGTCGTTCACGTAGAGATCGCCGAGCTTGGCCAGCTCCTGCACGAAGGCCGGATCGTTCTTCTCCTCGCCCGCATGGAAGCGGGTGTTCTCGAGAAGAAGGATGTCGCCGTCCTTGAGCGCGTTGACGGCGCTGGAGGCCGCTTCGCCGATGCAGTCATCGGCGAAGGCCACTTGCTTTCCGAGATGCTGCGAGACCGCTTCCGCAACCGGCTTCAGCGACTCCTTCGGGTCGCGTCCCTTCGGGCGTCCGAAATGGGCGAGCAGGATCACCCTGCCGCCCTTGTCGGAGACTTCCCGGATGGTGGGGAGCACGCGCTCGATGCGCGTGGCGTCCGTTACCCTGCCGTTCTCCATGGGAACGTTGAGGTCCACACGGACGAGAACGCGTTTTCCCTTGACGTCGGCTTGGTCGAGTGTGCGGAAGGCGGTCATTGAGGCAGCCTCCCTTAGATGAGCTTCGCCATGGCGATGGCCGTGTCGGCCATGCGGTTCGAGAAGCCCCACTCGTTGTCGTACCAGGACAGCACGCGCACGAAGTTGCCTTCCATGACCTTGGTCTGGTCCATGTGGAAGACGGAGGAGTGCGGGTCGTGGTTGAAGTCGGACGACACGTTCGGCTGGTTGGTGTAGCCGAGGATGCCCTTCAGCGGGCCGTCGGCGGCCGCCTTGATCGCCGCGTTGATCTCTTCCTTCGTGGTGTTCTTCTTGGCCACGAACTTGAAGTCCACCACGGAGACGTTCGGGGTCGGCACGCGGATCGAGGAGCCGTCGAGCTTGCCGTTGAGCTCCGGCAGCACGAGGCCCACGGCCTTGGCGGCGCCGGTCGAGGTCGGGATCATGTTCAGGGCCGCCGCGCGGGCGCGGTAGAGGTCCTTGTGCATCTGGTCCAGCGTCGGCTGGTCGTTGGTGTAGGAGTGGATCGTGGTCATGAAGCCCTTCTCGATGCCCACCGTCTCATGAAGCACCTTCGCCACGGGGGCGAGGCAGTTCGTGGTGCAGGAGGCGTTCGAGATGACGATGTGGTCCTTCGTCAGCTTGTCGTGGTTCACGCCGTAGACCACCGTCAGATCCGCGCCGTCGGCGGGAGCCGAGACGATGACGCGCTTGGCGCCGGCGGTGAGGTGCGCGGAGGCCTTCTCCTTCGAGGTGAAGATGCCTGTGCATTCCATCGCGATGTCGACGCCGAGTTCCCGGTGCGGCAGGGTCGCCGGATCCTTGATCGCGGTCACCCGGATCTTCTGGCCGTTGATGATCAGGAACTCGCCTTCGACCTGCACATCGGCGGGGAAGCGGCCATGGACGGAGTCGAAGCGCAGGAGGTGGGCGTTCGTCTCCACGGGGCCGAGATCGTTGATGGCAACCACCTCGATATCCTTGCGGCCGCTCTCCACGATGCCGCGGAGGATGTTGCGTCCGATGCGACCGAAACCGTTGATCGCGACCTTCACCGTCATAGTCTTAGCTCCCTTGTGATGAGGCCTTAAGCCTCTGTCAGTCTCAGAGATTATGCGTCCTGAGAACCTTTTCCGCCACTGCCTCGGCGGTAATGCCGAAGTGCTTGTAGAGGTCCTTGTAGGGCGCGCTCGCGCCAAACCCATGCATGCCGACGAAAATTCCGTCCGGACCGATCACCGAATCCCAGCCGAAGCGCACCGCGGCTTCGACGGCGACCTTGATCGGCGCGTCGCCGATGATCGCATGGCGCACTTTCTCGGGCTGGGCCAGGAACAGGTCGAGAGACGGAACCGAGACCACGCGGGCCTCGAAGTTCTGCTCGGCGAGGAGCTTCTGGGCCGCGAGCGCGATCTCGACCTCGGAGCCCGAAGCGAAGATGGTTGCGCGGGCCTTTCCGTTCGCCGGCGACAGTTCGTAGGCGCCGGTTGCGGAGAGATTCTTCGCGCCGCCGTCCTTGCGCACCTGCGGAACGTTCTGACGGGTCAGCGCCAGGGTCGTCGGACCGTCGGTGCGCTCGAGGGCCAGCTGCCAGGCCTCCGCGGTCTCGATGGCGTCCGCCGGGCGGAACACGCGCATCTTCGGCATGGAGCGAAGGGCGGCCAGGTGCTCCACCGGCTGGTGGGTCGGGCCGTCCTCACCCAGACCGATGGAGTCGTGGGTCATGACGTAGACCGCCGGAATCCCGGCGAGGGAGGCGATGCGCATGGCGGGGCGCGCATAATCGGTGAAGACCAGGAAGGTCGCCCCGGCGGGAATGTAGCCGCCATGGAGGGCGATGCCGTTCATGGCGGCGGCCATCCCGTGCTCGCGGATTCCGTAATGGATGTAGCGGCCCGCGTAGTTGCCAGGGGAGATGGCGTTGAGGTTCTTGGTCTTGGTGTTGTTGGAGGGCGTCAGATCCGCCGAGCCCAGCACGAGTTCCGGAACGGCCTGGGTGATCACCTCGAGCGCAATTTCGCTCGCCTTGCGGGTGGCGACGTTCTGGGGCTCGGCGATCAGGCGATCCTTCAGCTTGGCGACCGCATCGGCGAGACCCTGCGGGCGCACGCCCTTCACGCGGCGCTCGAACTCGGCGCGCTTGTCGGCGGGGAGGGCCTTCACGCGATCGGCCCAGGCCTTGCGCAGGCGGCGGCCCTTCTTGCCGGCCTTGGCCCAGGCGGCCTGGATGGCCTCCGGGACCACGAAGGGCTCATGGCTCCAGCCGTAGGCGGCCTTGGCGCCGGCGAGTTCCTCGGCGCCGAGCGGCTCGCCGTGGGCCTTGGAGGTGCCGGCCTTCTTCGGGGCGCCGTAGCCGATGGTGGTCTTGCACGCGATCAGGGTCGGCTTGTCCGACTTCTGAGCGCGGGCGATGGCGCGCTGGATCGCCTTGGGGTCATGGCCGTCGATGCGCACCGCATTCCAGCCGCAAGCCTGGAAGCGCTTCACCTGATCGACCGAGTCGGCGATCGAGAGAGGGCCGTCGATGGAGATGCCGTTGTCGTCCCACAGGACGATCATGCGGTTGAGCTTCAGGTGGCCGGCCAGCGCGATGGCTTCCTGGCTGATGCCTTCCATCAGGTCGCCGTCGGAGGCGAGCACATAGGTGTAATGGTCGACGAGATCGCTGCCGTATTCGGCGTTCAGCATGCGCTCGGCAAGCGCAAAGCCCACCGCCGTCGCGATGCCCTGGCCGAGGGGACCCGTGGTGGTCTCGACGCCCGGCGTCATGAAGTTTTCGGGATGGCCCGGGGTCTTCGAGTCGAGCTTGCGGAAGTTCTTCAGCTCCTCGATGGTCATGCCCTTCACGCCGGTCAGGTGCAGAAGCGCATAGAGCAGCATGGAGCCGTGGCCGGCAGACAGGATGAACCGGTCGCGATCGGGCCAGGTCGGATCGGTGGCATCGTATTTCAGAAACTTGGTGAAGAGCACCGTGGCGATGTCGGCGGCGCCCATGGGCAGGCCCGGGTGGCCGGATTTGGCTTGTTCGACGGCATCCATGGCGAGGACGCGCACGGCATTCGCCAGATCGTTATGGGTGACGCGATCGGCGGGGACGGTGTTCAGCACGGCGAGATCCACAAATTGTGAAGCCCCGCAAAGGGGCGGGTCTGTCTTCGAAAGGCGTGGGCTCCTTAACACGCGGTGACCTTGAGTCAAAGACGTCACAGGGCGTAATCCTCCGAAGGGCCGTTGCCCCTTCAAGCTCTGCCGCCTACTCTCGGAGGCGATTCCCGGAGGCAGAATGACGTCCCCTCTCGACGACGCGATGAAACGGCTCGATGTGGCCCTGGGACTCCTGGAAGCCTCCGTGTCCCGCCGATTGGATGCCGAGAAGCGCAAGGGGAGCCTGGAGACCGAGCTGCAGCTCATGCAGGAGGACCGGTCCCGCCTCGCCGAGGATCTGGACGGAGCGCTCACCCGCCTTCACCGCTACGAGGCGGCCACCGATGATGTGAGCCGACGGGTTCAGCTCGCCATCCTCGCCGTCCGGAGCGTGCTCGCTCAAGCCGGGCAGCCGGCCCTGGAAGAAGGGTGAGGCATGGCCCACGTCACCGTCACCATCGCCGGACAAACTTACCGGATCAACTGCGCCGAGGGCGATGAAGCCTATGTGGAGCGGCTGGCCGCCGCCTACGATGCCAAGATCAAGGAGATGCGGGAAACCTTCGGCGAAATCGGAGACCTGCGCCTCCATGTCATGGCGGCCATGTCGCAAGCCGACGAGCTGGATGAAGCCAAGCGGCGGCTGGCGGCTGTGGAGGCGGAGCTGGCCCGGCTCAAGTCCGGCGGGCTGCCGCCGGACGAACGAGTTCACATGATCGAGGCGAAGCTGGCAGAAGAGGTCCATAAGGCTGCCGAACGGATCGAGCAGCTGGCGCGCAGCCTCAATGCAGGCGGCCATGGATAAGGTCCGGGATCGGTATCCGACCATGGATGCTTCCGCCGCTCTGCTCGCCAGACGGGTCGAGGAGGCTTGCCTCAATGGCTGGCCCGCCCTGCGGGCGGTCGTTTTCGACGGCTGGCTGATCCGTCTGGCCGACGGGCACACCCGGCGCACGAATTCCGTGAACATTCTGTCGGCGGGTCTGCAGCCCCTGGACCGCAAGATCCCCTATTGCGAGGCGGTCTATGCCGCCCAGGGATTGCCCGCGATCTTCTGCATTCCATCGACCGCGGGCCCGGCTCTCGACCTGATGCTCGACGAACGGGGATACGAGCCTCCGGAGGATGAAAGCTGCGTGCTCGCCATGGACTTCCGCGAAAGGCCGCCTCGGCCTGCGGGCGATGCTGTCCTGGAGGAGGGCTTCCCGGGAGAGATGTGGCTTGGGGCCCTTGCGCGCCTCCATGAGCAGAGTGAGCGCACGCAACAGATTCACCGCAGAGTTCTCGCAAGCCTGTCGCTCCCCGCCGTCTTCGCTTCGGTTCGCAGCGATGACGGGGATCCGGTTGCCCTTGCCTATGGCGCCGTTCACGATGGACTGGTCTGCGTCAATTCCGTCGTGACCGATCCGGCCTTCCGAAGGCGGGGACTGGCGCGGCAGGCCGTCGCCGCCGTTCTCGCCTGGGCGCACGGGCGATGCGGCGCAACCGGCGCGTGCCTGTCGGTGGTGGCCGATAACGACCCCGCGCGAGCCCTTTATGCAGGCATGGGCTTCACGCGCGAGATGTACCGTTATCATTACCGCCGCCGATCAGGGATCGGCGGCAGATCGGAATCCCGGAACCTCTATGGTCATTCCCGCGCAGGCGGACCCTAAGGGCCGCGCCGGAGGCGTGGAGATCCATAAGCACCCTGGGTGCAGAACCTGCCGAGCGGAGACCGCAGCGCCTTTCTTCTTTCCATCGTGGTTCTGGATCCCTGCCTGCACGGGGATGACAGGGGTGAGGCCCAGCACTCAATCCGCGCCAAATTTGCTCCGTCAGATATCTGAAGGGTTCATCTCCCCGAGGAGAGCCGCTGCTGGCGTTGCCGGAGCGTCGTCAGAAGCGCCACATACGGCTCCCGTCGCTCCTCATAAGCCGCTCTGATCCTTTTTCTGATGTAGAGCTTCAGCTCTTGATCGGCGCCGCTCTTTTCCAGCCTGTCCAATTCGACCTCATGCTCGAAATCGATGTTGCCGAGCATGTGCAGCACGTCCCGCATCATGGCGTCGATGCTGGGGCAATCCTTATATTCCTTCGAATACAATTCCTTGTAGTTGTTCCGTTTCAGATGGGCCATGGTTCCTCCCTGATCGATGGCTCATCCCCCACAAGGACCAGTATGAAAGACACATGGCGCCTTGGCCACACTATAATTTCCCTAAGGTTATGAGGGCCATGCAACGATCTTGGTTTCCGGCTCACTTTTCCCCTTTCAACCGGCCCGCTTCCTCCCTACATAGGGAAGGCGGGGCTGCGGGGCGCGTTAGGAGTTCATATTCCCCGGGGCCTTATCGATCCTGAAGGGAGCTGTCCCTGACCCGGTCCGTGGACCGGGACATACGGCGCCCACCTACTTTGTAGGTTCCCGGGATCGCTTCTCCGACGGCTTTTGTGGCTCCGCAC
>DASQML010000031.1:0-81303 GCA_035645515.1 Microvirga sp. | reverse complement strand
GACCCTGGCCGATGACGGCCACGGCGGGGATCGCCAGCCCAGCGCCAATGAACTCGCCGGCGCCCGCTTCCAGGGGCGCCATGTCGCCGAGATTGCTCGTGCCCTGGCTGCCGCCCGCCTGAAAGAGGCGGCATGATGACGATCACAGTGTGGGCGCGGCCATCCGCCGTAGTGTCGTGGCTGGTCGTGGCGACGGTGGTCGGTTCGGGCATCATCGCTTCGTTGCAAGTGGGAAAGGCGGCGATCGCTACCCCGATGCTCCGAACCGACCTGGGAGTCGATCTTGTCGCTGCGGGTTGGCTCACGGCCGTCTTCGCTCTTCTCGGGGCAATCGGGGGCATCCCCGCTGGGGCGATCGTTGCCGCGGCTGGGGACCGCAGGATCCTTGTCCTCGGCCTGCTCGCATTGAGCCTTGGAGCTGCCGCCGGCGCGGAGGCCGCGACCTTCTCCATGCTCCTGGCATCACGGACCGTGGAGGGACTGGGCTTCCTGATGATCGTCGTAGCCGGACCGGCGATTCTCCAGCGTACTCTGGCAGGCAGCCAGCGCGATCTGGCCTTGGCGGTCTGGAGTTGCTTCATGCCGACCGGCATGGCGATCGCCATGCTCGTCGGGCCGCTCTTCAGCGGCTGGCGGTCTCTCTGGTGGACGAGCGCGGGATTGGCCCTTGCTGCGGCGCTGGCGGCGCTTCTCCTGGTGCCTGGAAGTGCGGCCCGAATCCCATTCCGCCAGCATGACCGTGCCATGGGCGCTTTCGGCATCGTGAAACTCAAAGGCCCAATCCTGCTGACGGCCTGCTTTGCGCTCTACAGCCTTATGTTCTTTGCGCTCTTCAGCTTCCTGCCGGTTCTGTTCATGGATCGCATGAGGGTCACGCATGCTGCGGCGGGAACTTTCAGCGCCGTCGTGGCCGGTGCGAATGTGATCGGTAATCTCGCGGCAGGTTATCTTCTCACCCGCGGCATCGGACGTTCGGCTTTGATCTCTGGAGCCAGTCTCGCTATGGGTATATCGGCCCTGGGCATCTTTCTCCCTGTGCTTGGACCCGCGCCGACCCTCCTGCTCTGCATTCTGTTCTCAGCCGTCGGAGGAATCGTTCCCGCGACGCTTCTGTCCTCCGCGCCCATCGTTGCACCTGTCGGCCTGGTGCCGGTCGCCGTCGGCCTGGTGATGCAGGGCAGCAATCTGGGCCAAATCATCGGACCAGTTGTTGTCGGCCGTGCGATTGAGGCCTATGGCTGGTCCGCTGCCGCAGGAGCCGTGCTTGCTGCCGCCGGTCTCGCGATCCTTGCCGCACGGGCTCTCAGATCCGCATTCGAAGCCCATCGAGATGGGAGCGTCGAATCTGCCCAGACCTAAGGGATGAGTTTCCTTTTGGCCATTAAGCGTGATTGAAACAGGACTGAGCAACTACAGGAGCTCGAGCGACGCGGCCGGCACGCCGAATTTCCGATGAAACGTCCGGCTGAAGTGAGCAGAATCTGCAAACCCGGCTTCGTGCGCGGCCGCCGTGAGAGAGGCACCGGAGGCCATTCGCTCGACCGCAAGCATGAGCCGCCGCCAGAGCAGATAGGTCCGGAAGGGCAGACCGACCTCAGTGACGAAGAGGTGGCTGAATCGGCTCTCTGACAGACAGGCGGTGGCTGCAGCCTCGGAAAGCCGGACACGCTCGCCCAAGCGTGATGTGAGCCAGTCGAGGGTGCGCATAATCCGCGGATCAAGGGTGCTCGCCGGAAGGGTCTGGCCAACGGCGTCCTGGAGGAGGGATCTGCCCAAGGTTTCGACCGCTCCGTTATCGGGTCGCGGATCCGCCCAGAGACCCGCGAGGCAGCTCGGTGCGTGCTCGAGCTGGGCGTTCATCCGGATCACCGGCGCACCCGCCATCCTCTGTATCAGCACTTGGCCGGCTCGGCTCTCGGGTTCCACGAAGAGCAGCGCGACTTTGCCTTCCGGCTCGAATGCATGGGGCACATCCGGTGCGATGGCGACGACGGGGCCACTCGTCCGCCCGTCCTCGGTGCGGATGCAAAAGCTCCCGCCTGCGGAGAGGGTGATCTGAATGGCATGGTGGGCGTGCAGCCGGGTGGACGGCTGGCCCTCGGGCGCGGGCGGCACGTCGAAGGTCCAGAGGCTGGCGCCCTCCCACAGCACGATCCGGCCACGTCCTACGATCCTCATGCGTTCCACCCGCAATTCCCTCGCCCTTCGAGGGCTACTACACGAGCTTTGACGGCAAAAGTCAGCAGCTACGTTCAAGCGCCGCGCCGGTTTCCAGCGCATAGGTGGTTCGCTTCCAGACCCACACCGCCACGGTGCCGAAAGAGGACTGACGAACATGATGCTCCTGACTTCACGCCGCGCGCTGCTGCTCGGCATTCCCGCACTCGTGCTTGCCGGCGGCGTCACTGCCGGAGCGATGATGCGCTCCGTTCCCAATAACCTTGACCTCGCCCTCGACAAGCCGACGGCAGTCGGCCTCTACAAGGCGATGATCGCGCCACAGGCCGCGCCCGTTACGGTCGGGTCGATGCACGCTTGGACCGTGACGGTCCGGACCCCGGCCGGTGTTCCCATCAAGGGGGCGAGGATCGGCATCAAGGGCGGCATGCCGCAGCACGGGCACGGCCTGCCCACGGCACCACAGGTAACCAAGGACCTCGGCGATGGCCGCTACCTGATCGAAGGCATGAAGTTCAACATGCACGGCTGGTGGACCCTCGACCTCGCCATCGACGGTCCCAAGGGGCCTGATACCGTCAGCTTCAATCTGGTGCTCTGAGGAGACCGCGATGCACACGGCGTCCATTCTCTCGTCGGTGTTACTGGGAGCCGGTCTTCTGGCGGCCGGGCTCCATGCCGCCTCTGCTCCGCCTTCACACTGGACGGAGGAAGAGCGCGCGGTCATCCAGTCGCTCGCGTTGGACGCCCTTCCGCCGCTGCCCAAGGACCCCTCGAACAAGGTCGCCGATGATGCTAAGGCCGCGGAGCTCGGACGCGCCCTGTTCTTCGACACGCGGTTGAGCGCTAACGGCCGGGTCGCCTGTGCCAGCTGCCACTTGCCGGACCGCCAGTTCCAGGACGACCGGCCGCTGGCGCAAGGCGTCGGCACGACCAATCGGCGCACGATGCCGATCGCCGGCATGGCGCACAGCCCGTTCCTGTTCTGGGACGGGCGCAAGGATAGCCTGTGGTCACAGGCATTGGGCCCATTGGAAAGCCCTGTCGAGCATGGCGGCAACCGCACGCATTATGCCCGTCTCATCGCCGAGCACTACCGCGAGCACTATGCGGCGGTGTTTGGACCGCTGCCCGAGATGAAACATCTGCCTCCACAGGCCGGACCTGTTGCCAATCCGCAAGCCGCTGCCGCTTGGGAGGCGATGCCGGACGCAGACCGTGAGGCGGTGAACCGGGTGTTCGCCAATATCGGCAAAGCCATTGCCGCGTTCGAGCGCACGATCCTGCCGGCTCCGACGCGCTTCGATGCCTATGCGTCCGCGCTTGGATCAGGCAGCGGCTCCGGAATTCTCACCGACGACGAGATTGCCGGTCTGCGGCTGTTCATCGGAAGAGGGCAATGCATCAACTGCCACAATGGCCCGCTGCTGACCGACAACCACTTCCACAATACCGGCGTTCCGGCGCCATCCGGCCTGCCGGAGGACCGGGGGCGCGAAGCCGGCGCGACGCTCGTGCGCGAGGACCCGTTCAACTGCCTTGGCAGTTACAGCGATGCTGGGGAGAGCGATTGCGCCGAACTGCGGTTTATGACGGCGGAGGGACATGAGCTCCTGCGCGCTTTCAAGACCCCGTCGCTGCGCGGAGCCGCGGCCCGGCCGCCGTATATGCACGCTGGGCAGATCGGCACGCTGGCGGAGGTGGTGGCGCATTACAGCGCCGCGCCGGCGGCTCCGGCCGGTCACAGTGAGCTGCGCCCGCTGAACCTGACCGAGACGGAGCAGCGCCAGCTGATGGCCTTCCTCACGACCCTCGTTCCGAAGTCAGCGGAGGGCGAGAGCCGCAAGGGCTTCTGACCCTTTCACCGTCGTGGTCCATCTCATAAGGGCGCTCTGCAGCGCCATCCTACCTGAAAGCCATCATGCACGAAGGGAAGGATCACTTCACGCGAGCCAGCCTGATCCTCACATCCTCCTGAAAGGACGAATGGGCGATGTGGGCGCAGCGGGCTGGCCGGACATTGGCGTGCTAGACCGTCCCACCGTCGACTCTCCCCATCTCGCAATAGCGGCAGCGGCAGCGGCAGGCATCGGCATCGCAATGGGCGGCTGCCGTTCGTACGGGACCAGTTGCAACAGTGGAGGCTTGTTGCCGCTGCCGAGAAGATCGTGTCAACGGAAACAGGATACTGGCTGTTTACCTCCCCGTAGCGTTCATTATTCCCGCACTGCGCCCCTTAGTGCAGCCGAAAGCGCGGCGAGCGCATCGCGAGGCCGACCGTTCCTGACTCTTGAGTGAAGCAGAATTGGCAGCTGCGGCAGATCGGGAAGTCCGAGCTCGGACCCGACCTCGACCGCATCGAACGGCAGCATGCGAGGAGCCAATGCGGCAACGCCAAGTCCGGCCATGACGGCCGCAGAGACTGCGGCAACACCGCCACCCACGAACACTTCCGACCAGGATATTCCTGCAGCATCGAGAAGCTGTCCGGCCATTGTACGCACGCCGCAGGGCTCAGCGAGGGTGGCCAGTGGAAGAGGCTCGCCCGCGCGATGCCGCCAACCAGGTGCCGCGAACCAGCCGAATTTCTCCTCAGTAAGAACTTCGCCGTCGTCTCGCCCGGCATGCAGGCGCACGATCACCGTATCGAGTTCCCGGCGGTCATAGCTCTGAAGCAGGTCACCCGACGATGCAATTCGGATTTCGATCAACAGCTGTGGGTCTTGCGCGTTCATTCGTGCGATCAGCGCCGGGAGTTCAGGTCCGGCAACATGATCGCTGATGCCGATGGTAAGGCGCTGCCGGGCTTCGGCAAACACTCCGAGTGCGCGATCGTGAGCCTCCATGAGCTCGCGAGCTTGTTCGAGGAAAGCTGCGCCCCTTTCGGAGAGCTGCACGTATCGGGTCGTTCGCTCAACAAGCCTGCAGTCGAGCCTTTCTTCAAGGCGCCTCAGCTTCAAGCTGACTGCAGCCTGGGTTGTCTGCATAGCTTCAGCCGCCCGCGTGAAGCTTCCCAGATCGGCAATGCGGATGAAAGTCTGAACAGCATCTAAGTCGAGGGGATGTTTGATCATTTCCGGGCGTTATAGCTGATATCACTCTTCACAGCATACCAAAGCAGCCGAGCGGTTTCTAATGTGGAATCAGGCCAAATTGGAAAGGATTTACGATGCCGCTCACCCACATCTCACTCCGCGCCGGAAAGTCGGATGCCTACCGGCAGGCAATCTTCGACAGCCTTCACCGAGCGATGCGCGAGACATTCGATGTCCCGGAGGATAACCAGTTCATGACGATCACTGAGCATGACGCTGCAAGCTTCCGGTACGGTGCGTCATACCTTGGTATCAGCCGGAGCGACGATGTTGTCCTGATCCAAATTACTGCGAACAAGACACGCACCCTAGAACAGAAGAAGGCATTGTTCCGGCGCATTGCGGAACTGCTTGCCGAGAGCCCCGGTATCCGGGCGGAAGACGTTTTCGTGAATCTCGTTGAGGTAGCGAAGGAGAACTGGTCGCTGGGTCTTGGCCTTGCCCAATACGCCTGAGATCACGCAATCACCACAAGGAACACGATCAGCCTCCGCATCGCCGTGACCGGTCTTCCATAGAAAAAGCCCGTAAGGCCACGTCTGAAAATGATGTGCCCGCCAGAAGTTTTACGCCTCGCCAAGTCATAGCGCTATGGCGGGGCACGTGCGAAGATGAAGGGTACACAATAGCGACGTTCATGTGGGCGCACGCACCAACTGCCGGTGGTGAGGGTGCTCTTTGCGAGCGCTGCCTGCTACGCTCGTCTCCCCTTGGGTCGACCATGAGCTGAGGCGAGTGCAAGGGAGGCCCTTCCTTGGCCCTTCAGGACTCGATCGTCATTCTCCCAACCATCGGCATCTGCCCTCGGCGCTGAAAATTCTTTTGGTACCCCGTCATAATCTCTTCTGGAACTGTGTTGCAGGAGCGCCGGACGGAGCGGACCGAAGTGCGGCAAAGCAGGGACCGCGCTCCACTTCCATATTCGCGATCAATGTCCGACCGAGATCATCCGGTCTGCCGTTTAGCACCATCTACCGTCACACTCTGGCAACGTGCATCGAAGAGTTCTGGGTTGGGATCGATACCCAACGGGAGAGATGACGATCGACTTACATATTTGATTTGGCGATTGCCTAAGCACACCAGGAGCGCATTGCGAGACCAGTGTCGAACCTTGGCTATTGAAAAATGAGCCGGATCGGAATGGTGAGCTAAAGAGGCGCGACGGGAACTTCCTCGGGCCGCCCGGGCTTTTCCTGCGAAGCTTTAAAGGGGCGCAGCCGGTGACAGGGGTCGCCTTGGCGCTTATGGTGCAGGCCCCAGGAGTGCTGCATGTCTGAGACCATTCCATTTCGTCCACGTGGTGGCGCCGGACCTATCGCGCTTGCCCGGGCTTTGGGCGGAGCAATGGCTGCGGTCGACTGGAGCGCCACGAACTGCGGTAGGCCCGAGAACTGGCCGCCGGCGCTCCGCAACACGATCGGTCTCATGGCGCGGTCCGGTTTCCCAATGTTCGTGGTTTGGGGCATCGAACAGACTCTCATCTACAATGATGCGTACATTCCGATCCTCGGAGATCGGCACCCAGGTGCCCTTGGCAAACCGTTCTTCTCGGTTTGGCCCGAAGTGCGGGAGGTCATCGAGCCGGTGATCGATGCGGCCTTCGCCGGCCAGGAGAGCTTTTTCGAGGACCTTGAAGTCACTCTCCACCGACCGGGGTTCCCGGAACGTGCCTGGTTTACTTTCTCCTACAGCCCGATCCTCGACGATCAGGGGGAGATCCCCGGCGTGCTCTGCGTCTGCGTGGAGACGACAGCCAGCGTTCTCAATCGTCAGGCGGCGCATCAGGAGCAGATGCGCCAACGGCGCATCTTCGAACAGGCCCCCGAGTTCATCTGCATCATGACCGGGCCTGATCATATCTTCGATTTCGTCAACGAAGCCCATAAGCGCCTGTTCGGCAGCGCCGATTGGATCGGCAAACCGGTCCGAGAGGCCTTTCCCGATCTTGTAGGCCAAGGCTTTTATGAGCTGCTGGACAGCGTCTACACGACCGGCGAACGGTACGTGGCGAAGGCGACACCGGTCACCTTCCGTGTGGCCGGACAGACAGAAGAGCAGAGGTTCCTCGATTTCATCTACGAGCCTGTGCGCGACGAGTCCGGTCAGGTCACCGGCATCTTCTGCAGTGGCTTCGATGTCACCGAGCAGAATCGTACGCGCCAGCAGCTGGTCGAGAGCGAGGCGCGGCTTCGAGAGAAGGGCGAGCAACTGCGTCTCGCGACGGACGCAGCCGAGGTCGGGCTCTGGGATGTGGATCCCATCAGTGACACTCTGTACTGGCCGCCGCGCGTCAAGGCGATGTTCGGCATCAGCGAAGATCGCCCGGTCTCAATGGCGGAGGACTTCTACCCTTGCCTTCATCCCGAAGACCGGGATCGTGTAACGTCCGCCTTCGCTGCCGCGATGGATCCAAAGAAGCGGGCGCTCTACGACGTCGAGTACCGGACAATCGGCAAGGAAGATGGCATTGTTCGCTGGGTCGCCGCAAAGGGGCGCGGTCTCTTCAACGCGGCCGGCGAATGCTACAGGGTCATCGGTACTGCCGTTGACATCACGGAGCGCAAGCGCGCGGAGCAGGCCCTTGAGGAGCAGGCGCACTCGTTGGAGGTTCTGAACGCCACCGGCACAGCACTCGCCGCCGAGCTTGACCTTGAAAGGATCGTGCAGCTGGTCACAGATGCGGGCGTCGATATTACCGGCGCCCAGTTCGGAGCCTTCTTCTACAATGTCCTGAACCCTGCCGGCGAGAGTTACATGCTCTACACGCTCTCCGGCGTCGATCGCTCCGAATTCGACAAGTTCCCGATGCCACGGAATACGGCGGTGTTCGCACCGACCTTCAAGGGTGAGGGGGTCGTACGATCCGATGACATCACACGGGATCCCCGATACGGCAGGAATTCACCCCGGCGCGGCATGCCGGAGGGCCACCTTCCGGTCCGCAGCTATTTGGCCGTACCAGTATTCTCCCGGTCCGGCGAGGTTCTCGGAGGGCTGTTCTTCGGTCACTCGGAACCCGGAATCTTCACCGAAAGGGCGGAGCTTCTCGTACAAGGCGTCGCGGGCCAAGCAGCCGTTGCCATCGACAATGCCCGGCTCTACGAGGCAGCTCAGCGGGAGATCGTAAGCCGACGTCAGGCCGAGGAACAACTGAGGGAGCTGAACGAGACGCTCGAACTGAAGGTCGAAGAGCGTACCCGGGAGCGGGACCGCATCTTCCAGCTCTCGACGGACCTCTTCGCCATTGCGGGCTTTGACGGTTATCTCAAGGTCATCAATCCTGCATGGGAACGGCTCTTGGGGCACAGCCAGGAAGACCTGCTGTCTCGTCCGTTTCTCGATCTCATTCATCCCGACGATCGCGAAAGCGCCGTCGAAGCCGTGGCGGGGCTGGCATCGGGGCGCGCCTCGATTTCGTTTGAGGACCGTCTTGTCCGTGCCGATGGTTCGACAGTGACAGTAGCATGGACCGCCGTGCCCGAAGGCGAACTCTTCTACGCCGTGGGCCGCGACGTGACACTGGAACGCGAACGCGAGGAGCAGCTGCGGCAGTCCCAGAAGATGGAGGCGATCGGCCAGCTCACTGGTGGCATCGCCCACGATTTCAACAACCTGCTCACGGGCATCATCGGTTCGCTGGATCTGATGCAGAACCGGATGCGGCAGGGAAACGCGACAGACGCCGAGCGGTTCGCAACGGCGGCCATCACCTCCGCCAACCGAGCCGCGGCACTGACCCATCGCCTTTTGGCGTTCTCTCGCCGTCAGCCCATCGATCCCAAGCCGGTGAACGCCAACCGCATGGTGGCTTCCATGGAGGACCTGCTGCGCCGCACCTTGGGCGAGTCTATTTCGCTGGAGATTGTCACCGCCGGCGGTCTCTGGTTGACCCGATGCGACGCTAACCAGCTGGAGAGCGCATTGCTCAACCTTGCAATCAATGCGCGCGACGCCATGCCGGATGGCGGCAAGCTCACCATCGAGACCTGCAATGCCCACCTTGATAGCGCCTATGCCGCGCGGCAGAGAGAAGTACGCCCGGGGCAGTATGTCTGCATCTGCGTCACCGATACCGGCACCGGCATGCCGCCTGACGTCTTGAGCCGCGCCTTCGACCCCTTTTACACGACTAAGCCGATAGGCCAGGGCACAGGGCTCGGGCTGTCCATGGTCTACGGGTTCGCACGCCAATCGGACGGCTATGCCAAGATCTATAGCGAGGTGGGGCAAGGCACGACCATCAAGCTCTATCTCCCGCGCTTCCGCGGGGACGAGGGAGATGACGAGGTCGTCGAGAATCTTGTGACGGCCGAGCACCGTTCGCACGACGGCGAGGTCGTGCTAGTCGTGGAGGATGAACGTTCCGTGCGCGACCTGGTCGTCGAGGTTCTGAAAGACCTGGGCTACCATCCGCTGGAAGCGGCCGATGGCCCGTCAGGACTGAAGATCCTGGAGATGCCGGGGCGCATCGACCTCCTGGTCACGGATGTGGGCCTGCCGGGTCTCAACGGTCGTCAGATGGCTGACGCCGCTCGGGAGAAGCGACCGGATCTCAAGGTTCTCTTCATGACGGGCTACGCCGAGAACGCGGCGCTCGATCGCGGCTTCCTCGACAAGGGCATGGCGCTGATCACCAAGCCCTTCCCCGTGCATGCTTTAGCAACCCGCATCCGGATGATGATCGAGGACGACTGAGGCGTTCCGCGCCGAAACGGCTAGGGATCCCCCCATAAGCACCGATGGTGCTGAGGGCCTCTTTGTAAGCGCGATACGAGCGGATACCGCCATGAGCGCAGTCGTTGCGTATCGGCGTGGAGTTGCATGGGAACTGCCCCAGGTCCTTCCCCGCCGAACAGGGATAGGACCTGTCGCTGACCTGATGAAGCGCGGAGGAGGCCCTAGCGCTCGGCCAGGGCGAGCCTTGCACCAAGCGCCACGAAAGCGGCGGCAAAGACGCGCCGAATCCAAGCGAGTACCCGCGGGCGCGAGGTCACATGCCGGCGCACCGAAGCGGCAAACACTCCGTAGAGGACGAACACGGCAAAGGTCATGACCATAAAGACGAGGCTGAGTTCCAGCATTCGCTCCAGAGGGTGGGGCTCGGCCGCGCCCACGAACTGCGGGAGGAATGCGAAGAAGAAGATCGAGAGCTTCGGATTCAATGCGTTGACGAGGATCGCAGACCAGATGACCTGCCCATTCGAGCGCGGCACATCCTGTGCCTCGACCCGCAGCGCACCGTGTTCCTGGAGCGTCTTCCAGGCCATGTAGAGCAGGTAGGCCACGCCCGCATACTTGATGGTCTGGAAGGCGAGTGCGCTAGCATGCAGAAGTGCGGCGAGGCCGGTAATGGCGGCCAGCATATGCGGCACGATCCCCAGAGTGCAGCCAAAGGCTGCGACGATGGCGGCGCGTACGCCGCGCGAGAGCCCTGCGGCAAGCGTGACGAGCACGCCCGTGCCGGGTGAGGCGACGACGATCAGGGAGGTGAGGAGGAATTCCGGGCTCATGGCTTCTCGGCCTGCAGGCTTGGAGTAAGGGATGTCACGGGCCTATTCCTGCGCGCACCCTATAACCATGTCTTGAACGAAATTGCAGGCTCTCCCGGTCGGGTCACGTAGCCACTGTGGAGAGGGTGCCGGGCGGGAAGCCGAAACGGCGTACGAAGTGCCGCGTCATATGGCTCTGATCGGCAAAGCCGCTGGCAGCCGCTGCATGCGACAGAGGCGCACCGCCCATGATGAGTTGGCGCGCGCGGTCGATGCGTCGCTGGATGAGGTAGGCGTGAGGCGTGAGGCCGAAGGCCTGAGAGAAGCCCCGCACGACCTGGAATCGGCTGAGGCCGCTGACGCGCGCCAGTTCGGCCAGGGTCACCGGAGCTGTCGGGTCGTCATCGATGACCTCCTGCGCGAGCCGGATTGCGGCCGGGACGGCTGGTAGGGCCTCCAAGGGACGCTCGCGCAGGAGGCGATCCACGATCACGCTAAGGGCTTCGTCGCGGCGCAGGTCCGCCGCTTCCTCAGGGGCGGTCAGTGCGTTGTAGAGTATTCGGAAGGCGCCCGTGAGGGCATCGTCGCGCAGAACAGGGCGGACAAACTCCCAGGTCCGCGTGTTACCCTCATTCGTGTCACAGGCCGTTTCAGCGATGAGAGCCGGATCGAAGTAGAGCATCCGCCACGCGCGTCCGGCAGTCCCAAGGGGAGCGCCGTCATGGACCTCGCCTGGATTGACGGTGATCAGGTCACCAGCCTCGGCCTCGACGATACCGCGCCCGCTCGCGGAGCGCTGTGCGCCTCGCTCGATGAGCCCGAACCCGAACTGCTCGTGAGAGTGGCGCGGAAAGGCGTGGGCCGTCTCCGCCTCGACGGCGAGCACACCTGCCATCTCGCAGGAGACGACGCGGAACCACCCACGGGTCATCACTTGCTCCCTAACGCGCCCCATGAGCCGCAGGCTGCATGAGAAGCATGAATGTGCACGGATCATCGGCCAAGGCCAAGCGGCAATCCAGCAGGCCTCGAGGTGCAATCGGGCGTCGCAGAGACCCCGGCCGCCGATCAAACAGATGCTTGGTGAGCAGCCTTCCGGCACTTCGATCCAACCTGTTCCGTGATTCCAAGGGCACCGTCGGCGTTGAGGCCGGGATATTCGCACCCTGCTTTCTGTCTCGGGATGGCGAAGCGAGGATCCTCTCAAGATGCAATATGACCTTGGGTGGGTATTCAAACCGGGTCGGCCTCAAGTCAGCTCGTGCAACCGAGCCTTTGCTCTCGACTTGCACGATGGTAGCGATATTTAAGCAGCATGTTCTCATCGCGAAGCTACACAATCCGCCAGTGCCTGATGGCGTTTGGTGCCGCCCTTGTGCTGCCGGGTCTCGTCTTCGCTGCCGTCCTCCTATGGCGCTACGCGGACTCGGAGCGCAGCCGCTATGAGGAAGAGGCTTTGGGTACCGCCCAACGGATCGCCGCAGCGATCGACCGCGAGCTGGTCGGCATCCAGGCGTCCGCGCAGGCGCTGGCGACCTCCTCCTCCCTGCTCGAGGGTGATTTCGAAGCGTTCCAGCGCCAGGCCCATTTGACCTTGCAGTCCTGGTCGCGGGAGAAATCCGACGACTATGCCATCGTGGTTCGTGACACCACGGGCCAGCAGGTGGCCAACACCCGCCTCCCATGGGGGGCCCCGTTGCCAAAGGGAGCCAATCTTCCGATCGATCAGCAGGTGATCGCAACCAAGCGCCCGGTCATCCAGGATCTTTTCACCGGCGCGACGGCAGGTCGGCCGATCATCAGCATCCGGGTTCCGGTCCTCAAGGACAACACGGTCGTGTACGTGCTCTCTATGGCCGTCGAGCCGCGGCGCATCGCCGAGATCCTGCAGACCCAGAACCTTCCCGCCTCTTGGATTGCCACTGTCCTCGACCGAGCGGATCACGTCGTCGCGCGATCCCGGCAGCATGAAGCATTTGTCGGCAGATCTGCTCCTGACGAGTTCACGCGAACGGCCCGCCAGGCCGACGGCATTTGGGACGGTCAAAACCTTGAAGGCGTCAAGGTTCTTGGCGCCTATGCGCGATCGGGGGTGTCTGGCTGGACGGCCTTCGTCGGCGTTCCGGCTGAGATTGTTCAAAGGCCGCTGCGCCGGTCCCTCTGGATCCTGTTCGGGCTGGGAGCGGGTCTGATTCTGCTGTCCCTGCTCCTCGCCCGCTGGTTCGGCCGACGCATTGCCGCGCCAGTGCAGAGCCTGGTCGACCTGACGCAGCACCTCGCACGGGGAGAGCCCGTGCCCGTGCCCGCCACAGGGCTAGTCGAGATCGACCGTGTGGGCGGTGCGCTGGCGTCCGCCTCGACGCAACTCCGCGATCGGGAGGATGCTCTGAGACGGAGCGAGGCCCGCCTGCGCGCTACCCAGAACAATGCCGCTGTAGGAATTGCCGAGGTGGATCGGGACGGGCGGTTCGTATCGGTGAACGAGGCTCGCTGCATCCTGACTGGCCACACCCGCGAGGAACTCATCGGCGTTCATTTCGGCCATGCGACTGATCCTGAAGTTCTTGACAAGGATCTCGACCTGTTCCGGCGGCAGGTTGCCGGAGAGCTGGACACCTACACGACTGACAGCAAGTTCCGGCGCAAGGATGGCAGCAGCGGCTGGGCGCGCGTGACCAGCACGGCGGTGCGGGATGCCGACGGTGCGTTTCTGTACGCCATCCGGGTTGTCGAGGACATCACGGAACGCCAGGAGGCGGACCGCCGCCAGAGGCTGCTCATCGACGAGTTGAACCACCGGGTGAAGAACACGCTTGCCACGGTGCAGTCCCTGGCATGGCAGGTGGCGCGTCCCGGCGTGCCGCCGCAGGTGGCTCAGGAGCGGTTTCAGGAGCGGCTGCTGGCGCTGTCGCGAACGCATAACCTGCTCAACGAGACCCATTGGGAAGGCGCCTCCCTCGGGACGATCCTGGAGACCGAACTCGGGCCCTACAGGACGTCTCCCTCGCGCATCCGGATCAACGGGCCTGAGTTGTGGCTGCCGCCGCGACAGGCGGTGGTGCTGGGCATGGCCTTTCATGAGCTTGCCACCAATGCGGTCAAACACGGGGCCCTGTCAGCAGCGTCGGGACGGGTGCAGGTTGACTGGCGGGTCGATGATCATGGCAACGGAGTCCTGAGCGTCGACTGGCGCGAACTGGACGGCCCTTCGATCGAGGCTCAGCCAAGCCCAGGCTTTGGCTCGCGCCTGCTGCGACAGACCATTACCCGCGAGCTCGATGGGCAGCTTGACCTGCGCTACGAGCGAAAGGGCCTGTGCTGCACGATGGCCATTCCGATTAAATCGGCTGACCAGGAGGCAGCCTGAGCCTTCGGGCTTTGCCCTGCAACGCGGGCCTATCCAGCGGCTCCTCGCCGGTTCGTCGATGGTGCCGGGTTGATTAAGGGCTGAAGAGCTCCGGATGCTCTGCTTCAACACGAGGCAAGGCTCGCAATATCTCCGTCAGATGCCGGCGCATGGCGTCGGCGGCAGCATTCTCGTCGCAAGCATCGATTGCGGCGACGATGCTGCGATGCTGATCGATTAGGGGTAGCATTGCCTCCGGACCCGGAAGGGTGAGCTGGCAAACCCGGTCCATATGAGCCTTGATGTCTTGGATCGCCTCCCAGGCCAAGGGACAGCCGGCCCCTTCAGCCAGCGCAACATGGAAAAGCTCGTCGTAGCGCTGGAAGGCCGCGTGGTCGTCCCGCCGTGCCGCCTGCTCTTGCATTTCCACGAGGTCGTCGATTCTCTGCCGGCTCTGCCGGTCGAAGGAGGTACACGCCCGCCGCACGACCGCCGTCTCGATGGCTTCGCGAACGAACCGGGCTTCCATCATCTTCCGGACGGAAATCTTCACGACCACCGTTCCACGCTGCGGCTGGATTTCCACCAAGCGCGTCCGGGCCAAGCCAATCAGAGCCTCCCTGACCGGCTGGCGGGAGACCCCATGACGCTCGGCAATGTCGTGCTCCGACAGTCGACTGCCGGGTGGAAGCTCCAGGGCAATGATTGCCCGGCGCAGCTCGCTTTCGATGCGTTGGGCTGCGGAACCCTGGCTTAAGGGGAAATGCGTGTTCACAGCGGTTCTCGTACTTTCGGTGAGTTGCATCGTATATGAGTGTATACTACCATACAAGAGTCGACCAGTAAGCTGCGCAAAGCAGCAACTGGTCCGGCTCGGGTGCCTGAAGGGCACTTGAGCCGAAGGATAAGGAGGTCGCAAGGCCTGCTGCCACAACGATACAGCACCTGAGGAAACCCTAGGAGGGAAACCATGTTAACGAAACGATCCCTGGCCGCCGTGACGTTTGCTCTAGCGGCCGCCATGATGAGCGGCACCGCGATCGCCCAGACGACGCTCCGCTCCGCCGACATCCACCCTGACGGCTATCCGACCGTCGAGGCAGTGAAGTATTTCGGTTCCCTGCTCGATAAGAAAACCAATGGCCGCTACAAGGTGCAGGTCTTCCACTCGGCTCAGCTCGGTCAGGAGAAGGACACGATCGAGCAGACGCGGTTCGGAGTGATCGACCTGAACCGGATCAACATGGGTCCGTTCAACAATCTCATTCCCGAGACCCTGGTCCCCTCGCTCCCGTTTATTTTCCGGTCCGTCGACCATATGCGCAAGACCATGGATGGGCCGATCGGTGAGCAGATCTTGAAGGCCTTCGAGCCTCATGGCCTCGTGGCGCTGGCCTTCTACGATTCCGGGGCGCGCTCCTTTTACAACTCCAAGCGTCCCATCAATACACCCGCCGATCTGAAGGGCATGAAGGTGCGGGTGATCCAGTCCGACCTCTTCCTCGATATGGTGAATGCGCTCGGGGCAAATGCCACGCCGATGCCTCCGGGCGAGGTCTATTCCGCGCTCCAGACCGGTGTCGTGGACGGCGCCGAGAACAACTGGCCGAGCTACGACTCCTTCCGTCACTTCGAGGTGGCGAAGTACTATTCGCTGACAGAGCATTCCATGTCGCCGGAGGTGCTGGTGATGTCGAAGAAGAGCTTCGACAAGCTCTCCCCCGAAGACCAGAAAGCGGTCCGCGAAGCGGCCAAGGAGTCGGTTGCGAAGATGCGCGAGCTTTGGGAGGCTCGCGAGAAGGAAGCCGAGAAAAAGATCCGGTCGAGCGGCAGTCAGATCAATAGCGTCGACAAGCAACCCTTCATCGATGCCATGAAACCCGTCTACGAGAAGTACGCGAAGGACGCGAAGGTCAAGGATCTCGTCGCGCGCATTCAGGCCACGAACTGAGTTCGGTTCACCTGAACCCTCTCTGGGCCGACTCCGGCCGGCCCATCTTTCCATGGAGATCGTGATCGATGCGTGACCGCCTTGTCGTGCTTTCCGAGTTCCTGGCCGTCGCGAACAGGGCGGCTCTCTGGGTTTCCGGGATAGGCCTCGTCCTGATGACCCTGTTCGTGGCCTGGCAGATCTTCGGCCGCTACGTGCTCAATGCATCGCCGAGCTGGACGGAGCCGGCTTCCCTGCTTCTCATGAGCTGGTTCATCCTTCTGGGCTCTGCCGCAGGCGTCCGCGAAGGCAACCATCTTGGATTCGAGATCGGTCTCCACTATGCCCCGCCGGCCTTTCGAAAACTGATGCTGATTGTCACGGAGGTCCTGGTGATCGGCTTCGGCGGGGCAATGGCTTGGTACGGCGCAGATCTCGCGACGGAGACCTGGTCCGCGGCCATGCCGGGGCTGCCGATCCCGCAAGGAATGGATTACGTGCCCCTTGTGGTCGGCGGCATCCTCATTGCGCTCTTTGCTCTCGAAAAGCTCGTTCGTCTCCTCGCTCGCGGCGAGGAAACGCCGCTCGTTCGCCATGACGAACCTCATCTCGTTGTCGTGAAGGATTGATGCGATGGAGATCTGGGTTCTCTTCGGTGTTTTTACGCTTCTGCTGCTCATCGGCACACCCGTCGCGTTCTGCCTCGGCATCGCTTCCCTGGCGACCGTGCTCTACATGGGGTTGCCCCCGGTCGTCGTATTTCAGCAGCTGAACTCCGGCATGAACGCCTTCGCCATGATGGCGATTCCGTTCTTCATCTATGCCGGTGACCTGATGATGCGGGGTGGTATCGCCGATCGCCTCATCCGCCTTGCCGCCGGCTTCGTCGGTCATCTTCGCGGCGGCCTCGGACAAGTGAACGTGGTCGCCTCGACGCTCTTCGGCGGAATCTCAGGCTCGGCCATCGCGGATGCCTCGGCCATCGGCGGAATCATGATTCCGCAGATGGAGAAGCATGGCTATGCCAAGGACTACAGCGTCAACGTCACGGTGAATGCGGCTATCATCGCGCTCCTGATCCCGCCTTCCCATAACATGATCATCTATTCGATCGCTGCTGGCGGGACCATCTCGGTGGCCGATCTCTTCACGGCGGGGATCGTCCCCGGCCTGCTTCTGGCGGGGGTGCTGATGATCACGGCCTACCTGGTGGCAGTGCGCCGAGGCTATCCGGCGGGGCGCTTCCCTGGGTTCCGGATGCTGGCATACTTCTTCTTCTCGGCAGTGCCCGGCATCCTGCTCATCTTCATCATCTTCGGCGGGGTGCGATCCGGCGTCTTCACCGCTGCCGAAAGCTCCTGCATCGCCGTCGTTTATGCTCTGCTCGTCACACTCTTTGTCTATCGGGAGCTGGACTGGAAGGGTTTCGTCGAGGCGACCCTCGGCGCGGTGCGCACCACCGCCATGGTGCTTCTCGTCATCGGCACGGCCACGGCATTCGGCTGGCTCATGGCGTTTCTTCAGGTGCCTCAAGCCACGATCGAGTTGATGAGGACGATCTCCGACAATCCGATCATCGTCCTGCTTCTCATCAACCTCATCCTGCTGGTGCTCGGCACCTTCATGGACATGGCGCCGATGATCATCATCTGCACGCCGATTTTCCTGCCTGTGATCAAGGCCTTCGGCATCGACCCGGTGCATTTCGGCGTGATCCTGATTCTCAACGCAGGCATCGGCCTCAACACGCCGCCTGTGGGCTCGGTGCTCTTCGTCGGCTGCGCGGTGGGCAAGATCAGCATTGGCGAGGCGATGAAAACCATCTGGCCATTCCTCGGAGCCAGCGTATTCGTGCTGCTCCTCGTCACCTACATTCCCGGCTTGTCGCTCTGGCTCCCTGCAGTCTTCCGATGAGCTTTCCCTTCACACCATGTTTCAAGAGGTACCGATGACCATCGAAGTCCGGCAGGTCTGCCATCCTGAAGCCGTCCGCCACTTCAGCAGTGCGGAGCTGCGCCGCCACTTCCTCATCGAGGAGCTGTTCGTTCCCCATGAGATCAGGCTTACCTACAGCCACATCGACCGGCTGGTGGTGGGGGGCGCGACTCCTGTCTCCGGACCGCTGACACTGACATCCCACAAGCAGATCGGCTCTCCGAATTTCCTCGACCGGCGTGAGCTCGGCGTCGTGAATCTCGGCGGCGCGGGCCGTATCACCACGGATAGGCAGGTCCATGATCTGGGACCGCGCGATGCCCTTTATATCGCGATGGGCACACAGGATGTTCAATTCGAATCGGCTGATGCAGCCTCGCCAGCCAAGTTCTATCTGGTCAGCACCCCGGCTCACGCCCGCTTCGAGACCGTGAAGATCGGGCTCGAGCGTGCCCGCCGGGTTGATCTAGGCGACGCGGCGAACGGAAATGTCCGCACGATCTACCAGTTGATCCATCCGGAGGTCTGCCGTTCAGCGCAGCTCGTGCTCGGCATGACGCAACTCAAGCCCGGCAGCATGTGGAACACCATGCCCGCCCATCTCCATGACCGCCGCTCGGAAGTTTATGTCTACTTCGACCTTCCGCCGGATGCGCGTGTATTCCACTTCATGGGGGAGCCGGACGAAACCAAGCACCTCGTCGTCGCGAACGAGCAGGCCATCCTTTCGCCTGGCTGGTCGATCCATTCAGGGGTGGGCACCAGCAACTATGCCTTCGTCTGGGCCATGGGCGGCGACAATCAGGATTTCACCGACATGGACATGGTGCCTATGGAAGCTCTGCGCTGAGAGGACCGTGATGACGATCACCTTCGATTTGACAGGTAAGACTGCTATTGTGACCGGGGCCAATACAGGCCTTGGGCAAGCGATCTCCGTAGCGCTTGCAAAGGCAGGTGCATCGATCGTTGCGGTCGGCCGCTCGGCCATGGACGACACGGAGCGCCTATGCCGCGACGCAGGCGCGCGGTTCTACTCCGTGCAGGCTGATCTCTTGAGCCTCGAGCCGATCGAGCGCATCGTAGCCGAGGGCGCCAAGGTGGGCGGGCGGATTGATATCCTGGTGAACAATGCGGGGATCATCCGGCGAGCCGATGCGCTTGAATTCACAGAAAAGGATTGGGACGATGTGATGAACATCAATCTCAAGTCCACGTTCTTTCTGTCGCAGGCGGTCGCTCGTCGGATGCTCGCGGATGGAAGTGGCGGCAAGATCATCAACATCGCCTCGCTGCTGTCCTTCCAGGGTGGCATTCGTATTCCATCCTACACCGCGAGCAAGAGCGGGCTCGCGGGGCTCACGCGTCTGCTCGCGTGCGAATGGGCCGCGAAGGGCATCAACGTGAATGCCATCGCACCGGGCTATTTCGTCACCAACAACACCGAAGCACTCCGCAACGATCCCAAGAGAAGCGGTGAGATCCTGGGTAGGATCCCCGCCGGACGCTGGGGCGATCCGGCAGATCTGGGCGGTGCGGCGGTGTTTCTGGCATCCTCGGCGGCGGATTACATTCACGGCATCGTTTTGCCTGTTGACGGCGGCTGGCTCGCCCGTTGAGCGATTTCGGAGGAAACCATGAACCGTAACGGCCAAAGCTTCGCGTTCGACCAAGACATCGCTTGGGAGCCCGCAGGGGAGGGGGTTCGACGTAAAGTCCTGACCTACAACGCGGACGTGATGATGGTGCGCGTGGCTTTTGAGGCAGGAGCCATAGGCGCCCTTCACTCGCACCCTCACATCCAGTGCAGTCTGGTCGAGGAGGGTGTCTTCGACATCACCATCGCCGGCCGCACGGAGCGCCTGAGGCGTGGCGATAGCTTCCTCGTACCATCAAATGCGATCCATGGTGCTGTGGCAATCGAAGCGGGCATTCTCCTCGATGTGTTCACGCCGATGCGGGAAGACTTCGTCGGCCAGCCCGCCGCATGAGGGATCTAGCCTGGGAGAGGCTCCGTGAGGAATACAGGTCGTGGCACTTCCCTGATGACGGCCGGACACCTGCATATGTGCGAATGAGGCGACGCCCAGATCGATCACTTTGAGCTCAGTCGCAAGTTTGCGTTCGGCGCACGACGACAGCGCCGAACGCATCTCGTCGCTTGGTTACGATGACACGGCACTCCTCGGCAGGCGTGGGCATATGCGCGAACCTCTGCCGTTGCACGAGTGGAGGCCGGACCTGCTGCACAGGAACGACCGGTACGTATTGTGGCGGAACCAGCGCAGGACCTTCGTAACCCTCGCTCTCTTGCACCGGGACCGTCGGAAGATATTGCTGCGGCACGAGAGCGGGGCCTTCGTAGTCTTCGACGATACGGCGCTCGACAACCCGGCGCTCGACCACACGATGTTCTATGGATGGAGCACTGTAGTTCTCCTCCACCACGATCCGACGCCGGACTGATGGGCGCTCCAGAATGGATTCCTCATCTGTGACATAGGGGCCGAGATCCGCCGCGACGGCGGACGCTGAACTCACCAGAGTTGATCCACCGAGTAGGATCCCGACGAGAGCCGCCGTGGCAAACTTCTTGGGATACAAATCTTGCATGTGAGTTCCCCGATTTCCAAAATGGAACGTAGCCTTGCAGAGAAGGTTCCCCTTCATCCGGCGCCGGAAGGGCGGGAGAAGCACACACGATGACCGCGTGAAATCCCATTTCAGCGGGTCGAATGAAGGAAACTGGCGCTTCCGAGTGAACCGCCGTGGAGAGGGCTTTGACCCTCTCCACGTCTTCGAAATCTCAATCGTAGAGGACCGCCGTGATCTTGGGATCGCTCATGTTCGACTTGTCATAGTAGAAGAAGCCGGTGTCGATCACCTTGTCGAGCTTCTCTCCCTTCAAGGCCTTCACTGCGGCTTCGACCGTCTTGTAGCCGATACCGACGGGATTCTGGGTGATGGCGCCTGCCATCACGCCCTCTTGGATGGCCTGCTTCTGCTGCTTGCCGGAATCGTAGCCGATGATGACGATCTTGCGGTTCATCTCCTTGGCACCGTTGACGACGCCGATGGCGGAACCTTCGTTGGCTCCAAAGATACCTTTGAGCTTCGGATTGGCCTGCAGGATCGACTTCGTGATTTCCGTCGATTTCAGGTGGTCGCCCGAGCCGTACTGGACGCTCACGATGTTGATCTTCGGATACTTTTCCTTGATCCGGTTGACGAAGCCGTCGCGCCGGTCGATGCCGGTGCGGCTGGTCTGGTCATGAACGACAAGAGCGATGTCCCCTTCGCCGCCGATGAGTTCAGCCATCTTGTCGGCTGCGAGCGCTGCAGCTGCGATGTTATTGGTTGCAGCGGTGGTGAGGGGAATATCGCTGTCGACACCTGAGTCAAACGCGATCACAGGAATCTTGGCAGCCTGCGCTTTCCGCAGGAGGGGGATGGCCGCCTGGCTGTCGAGAGCCGCGAAGCCGATGGCCTTCGGATTCTTGGCGAGGGCGGCGGACAGCATGTCGATCTGCTTGTCGACCATTGTCTCGCTGTCGGGGCCCTCGAAGGTGATGCGCACGTTGTGGTCCTTCGCAGCCTGCTCGGCTCCTGCCTTGACGGCCTGCCAGAACTGGTGCTGAAAACCTTTTGAGATGAGCGGGATATAGATTTCCTGAGCGGCTGCCGGACCTGCGAGGCCGACAAGGGCTCCGATGCCTATGGCACCGATCAGAGTGCGTCTGTTCAACATTGTTTCCTCCTGGATGTGATCATTCGTTGATTCCGGCATTCTGTCGAAGGTGGGGCCGGATTGTCATCGGTTCAGCTGGGCTTGCTCTCCTTCAGTGACTTGAGGGATAGATTTACCCTTGGCCCTTGCGGCGCAGGATGTCGGCGTAAACAGCGAGGATGATGATGATCCCAGTCACAACGGTCTGCCATTCCTGGGCGACTGAGAGGATTCTCAGTCCGTTCGTAAGCACGCTGATGATTAGGGCCCCGATGATCGTCCCCAGAATAGTGCCGCGCCCGCCGCTGAGCGACGTGCCGCCGATGACCACGGCCGCGATCGCATCGAGTTCATAGCCCTGCCCCAAGGCAGGTTGCGCGGAGTTCAGGCGTGAAGCGATGATGAGGCCGGCAATGCCGCAGATCGCGCCGGAGACCGTATAGACGATGATCTTCCAGAAATCCGTGTTCACGCCGGACAGGCGAACGGCTTCTTCGTTGGAGCCGAGGGCAAACGTATAGCGGCCCAAGGCGGTGCGGGTGAGAACGATGCTCGAGGCGATCGCAACGACAAACAGGATAAGAACGCCGTTGGGAATGGGTAAAAACGGCAGAACGGTGCCGATGAGAGACTCCTGCGAGATCATCGGGAAGTTCGGCGTATCGTTGAAGTAGATGGGCCGTGTCCCCGAAATTACGAGAGCGAGCCCCTTCAACAGCATCATCATGCCGAGCGTGGCGATGAAGGGCGGCACCTTCATCTTGGCAATGATGGTGCCGGAGATGGAGCCGCAGAGGGCACCTGCGGCGATGGCTGCAATGATGCCGACAGGCATCGGCAGGCCCCAGTAGGTCAGGAACACGCCGGCGATCACTGCGCAGAAGGTCATCAGCGTACCGACCGACAGATCAATCCCGCCTGTGATGATCACGAAGGTCGCAGCCACTGCGAGGACACCGTTGACGGCCGTCGCCTGAAGAATGCCGATGAGATTGTCGCTCTGGAGAAAGTTCTCGGAGGCGATGCTGAACACTGCCATGAGCGCGATCAGACTGGCGAAGGCCAGAATCTTCTGCCAGGCTCCCTGGCTCAATACTGCGGATTTGATGACAGACCGGGTTTCCTGCTCTGCAATGGTCGTCACGTCAATGTCCCTTCGATCGCAATGTCCGAGGTGACGGCCGTCACGCTACGCCTTTGCGTAGCCAGCCGCATGATGTCTTCCTGGGTCGTCCCTTCCGCCGGCAGTTCGCCGGTCAGCCTCCCTTCGCACATGACGGCGATGCGATGGCTCATGCGCAGGATTTCCGGCAGTTCCGACGAGATCATGACGATGGCGCGCCCTTCTGCGGCAAGCGTGTTCAGGAGCTTGTAGATCTCGTTCTTGGCACCGACGTCGATCCCGCGTGTCGGCTCATCGAAGAACAGGATCTCGCAGTCTCGGGCGAGCCATTTCGCGATCACGATCTTCTGCTGGTTACCGCCCGACAGAAGCCTAGTTTCCTGGGTCTCGGAGGGCGTCTTGATCCGCAACTGCTGGATATAGGAGCGCGCCGTCTCTCTAATCTCGCGCATCTTCAGAAATGCGCGGAGGGATACAAACCGATTCAGGCAGGGCATGACGATGTTCGTTGCCACGTCCATGCCGGTGGCAAGCCCGAAGCGCTTTCTGTCTTCGGAGAGATAGCCGATCCCTAAGCGCACGGCGTCTCGCGGCGAGCGGATCTTCACCGGCCGGCCCCGGACGATGATCTCTCCACTGTCGAGAGGATCGGCGCCGAAAATCGCACGGGCAACTTCCGTACGCCCCGCACCCATCAGACCCGCGAAGCCGAGAATTTCTCCTTTGCGCAATCTGAAACTCACGTCCCTGATGGCAGGATCGCGCCGGAGGTTTCTCACCTCAAGCACGACATCATGCTCCAACAGATCCGGAACTTCCGTCTTGGTCTCTGTGAGGCTTCGCCCGACCATCATGGATATGATGGTGTCGACGGAGGTTGAAGCCGTAGGCACGGTGCCGACATATTCACCATCCCTCATGACGGTGACGCGATCAGAGATTTCCTTCAGTTCGTCCATCTTGTGCGAGATATAGACGACGCCTACACCTTCGGCTTTCAGCTGCCGGATAATTCTGAACAGCTCCGCGATCTCCGCATTGTTCAGGGCCGCCGTGGGCTCATCCATGATCAGAACCTTGGACTTGAACGAGAGTGCCTTGGCAATCTCGACCATCTGCTGCTTGGCGACCGAAAGCTTGCCGACCTCGACGCGTGGATCGAGCCTGAGATGCATGCGTTCGAAAATGGCGGCGGCGTTCCGGTTGAGGGCGTCCTCGTCGAGGAAAAACAAGGCTCGTTTGGGCTCGCGGCCGATGAAGATGTTCTGCGCGGCAGTGAGATCATTCATCAGATTGAGTTCCTGATGAATGATGCTGATGCCGAGATCCTGCGCTGCCCGAGGGGAGGGGATATCGGCGGGAGCGCCTTCGATGCGTATCTCGCCGGAATCCTTCTGGTAGATGCCCGCAAGGATCTTCATCAGGGTCGACTTGCCCGCGCCGTTCTCCCCCATGAGAGCATGGACCTCGCCAGGGAGAAGTTCGAAACGCGCCTGCTTCAGCGCCTGCACGCCTGGGAAGGTTTTGTCCAAGTTCCGGATCGTGACGAGCGGGGTCATGAGGCGCTTCCCGCCCAATTCATCTCGGAAGGGATTCCCCATGCAGGATCAGCAGCACTGGGACACCGGCGCCTAGTTACGCAGGTGCGTTCAAGACACCAAGCTGCTGCGGCAAAGAGCATGACGTTGCCCTGGATCCGCATATGTTCCTCCCGATCGTCGCCCCCGACGATCCAGAGCCTCTTCATCCATTTTGCCGGTCTCGCAAGAGTCCGCACGGATAGTTGTTGGAGAGGCTTCTTCTTTTGAGAGGATGATATTCATGAAGAGTAGAGGGAGGCAACCGAAATGATTGAGCGCCGCATCGGCAAGATCTGTAAGCGGAAGAGCTGGTTTGGCACGATGTAATGTATCATCGTGCCGACGTTTCTTCGTCTTGCCGGTTTGCGCATATGCCTTAGCTTGTTTGAACAACGCAAAGACCAGAACGACTGGAGCAATCGTATGGCAGATGAGCTCATCGGAAAGACTAAGCTGGGACGAACCAATCTTGCCGTATCGAAGGTTTGCTTCGGCACATCCTCCCTCGGCGATATGCCCGACACCTATGGCTACGGCGTGGATGAGGAACAGGCCAAGAAGACGATCAAAGCCATTTTCGAGAGTTCCGTGAACTTTCTCGATACATCCCGGATCTACGGGTTCGGGCGAAGCGAGGAGAGGATCGGCGAGGCCATCCGTGAGCGAGGCGGCTTGCCTCAAGGATTCGTGATCTCGACCAAACTCGATCGCGATCCTGAGACAAATCGTTTTGATGCTTCCCAGGCCCGGCGCTCGCTGGAGGAAAGCCTGAAGGCGCTCGGGCTGGACCGAGTCGATGTCCTGCATCTCCATGATCCGGAGCACGGAGCCTCACTGGAGGAAATCACCGGGCCTCAGGGGGCGCTCCCGGAACTGTTCAAGATGAAGGAGGAGGGATTGGTGACCGCCGTCGGGCTCGCCGCCGGATCGGTGGACATCATGATGCCCCTCCTGCACGACTGGGATTTCGACGTGCTGATCACACATAACCGGTTCACCCTGACCAATCGCAACGCGCATGGCATGATCGATTTTGCCTGCGCCAAGGGCATCGCAGTCCTGAATGCGGCTCCTTATGCCGGTGGCGTTCTGGCCAAGGGCTCCAGCTCGTACCGGCGCTATGTCTATCAGGAGGCCTCCGAGGACATGCTGGATCCGGTCCGGCGGGTCGAGGCGATCTGTGCCAAGCATAATGTGCCGCCCGGTGCCGCGGCCCTGCAGTTCTCGATGCGGGACCCGCGGATCACTTCCACGATCTGCGGCGTAAGCCGACCAGAGCGGGTTCAGCAGACCCTTGAATGGGCGCGCTGGCCGATTCCGCAAGAGACGTGGGATGAACTGGACTCCCTGTCCTTCTCGACCGATGATCCTGAGGCCACACGTGAATACAAGCCGGGATAGCCTATATTCTTGGAGTCTCAGCCATGCTGAAGAACCTCAATCCTCTCCTGTCGCCTGAGTTGCTCATGGTGCTCCGTTCGATGGGGCACGGCGATGAGATTGCCATAGTGGACGCCAACTTTCCCGCAGCCTCGATGGCGCAGCGCCTCGTGAGGCTCGATGGACTGAGTGCAACAGCGGTGACCGACGCGATCCTCTCGGTGATGCCCCTCGACGACTTCGTGCCCGAAGCTGCATGGCGCATGGAGGTGGTCGGGGACCCGCAGGCCGAACAGCCGATCTTCGATGAATTTCGCGCCATCATCACGCGCCATGAGGGGGCGGGTTTTCGTCTCGCAGCCCTTGAGCGTTTCGCCTTCTATGACCGGGCCAAGGCAGCCTATTCCATCGTCTCCACAGGGGAGGCCAGACTCTACGGCAATATCATCCTGAAGAAGGGCGTCGTCCGTTCCGACTGAGGCGGATCATAACGACATCCTAGGCCCAGCAGCTTGGCGAGGCTCAACCATGCAGATCGACTCTCATCAGCATTTCTGGCGCGTGAGTCGCGGTGATTATTTCTGGATGAGCCCTGACGTCGAGGTGCTCTATCGCGACTATGGCCCTGAGGATCTCCAGCCTCTGTTGGCTCGTCATGATATCGGCCGGACGATCCTCGTACAGGCGGCGCCGAGTGTGGCCGAAACCGAGTTCATGCTGGAGATCGCTGCAGCCGCTCCCTTCGTTGCCGGAGTGGTGGGGTGGGTCGATTTCACCGATCCGGACACGGCGAAAACCATCGAACGGCTGGCAGCCAATCCCCTGATCGTCGGATTTCGCCCAATGGTCCAGGACATCTCCGACGATGACTGGCTCTTGCGTCCGGATCTGACGGCTGCCTTTCGAACCCTTGTCGAACAGGGGCTCGTGTTCGATGCCCTTGTGCTGCCCCGGCATCTGTCCCGATTGCTTGTGCTGGCGGATCGCCATCCGGATCTCGCCATCGTCATCGACCATGGGGCAAAGCCCATTATCCGGGAGGGGCTGCTTGATCCTTGGCGGGCCGACATGGCTGCCATGGCAGCCCGTCCGAATACCGTGTGTAAGCTCTCCGGTCTGGTGACGGAGGTGCGGGCAGGGTGGGCAGTCGATGATCTGCGTCCCTATGTGGACCATCTTCTCAAGGTGTTCGGGCCTGAGCGGCTGCTCTGGGGAAGCGATTGGCCCGTCGTCAATATGGCAGGCGGATATGATCGTTGGCGAGAAGCTGCGCTGGAACTGCTTGCAGACCTATCCGATGTAGAGAGGGGCGCGGTTTTCGGCGGCAACGCGGCCCGGATCTATCTGAGAGAAAGAGGACGCCGCTAAGGACTGTACCCGCCATCACTGCGGTGCGAAGACCTCCGGGAATTCGGATGAGAAGTGCTCCAGCTCATCCATCACGGCTTGCAGATGGGCTTCCATCGCCCGGCGTGCGGCCTCCGCATCGTGAGCCTTCAGCGCTTTGAACAGGTTCCGGTGCTCGGCCAGTGTAAAGGCATGCCGGCGAGGGGAAGAGAGGAGCCGACGAACCCGATCAATGTTGGCGCGTGAGGCCTCGATCACGGCCGCAACCCGCGGCAATTCCAGGCTGTCCACCAGGACGGCATGGAAGGCGAGGTCGAGGGCGTAGAAGCCCGCCCTGTCCCCCTTTGCCACCGCTTTTTCCTGGGCTTGCAGGTTCTTTTCCAGAGCAGCGAGAGCCGGGGAGGGCAGGCGTCGGGCTGCTGTCTCCGCCACCATCGCTTCCAGCGCGCTGCGGATCAGCATGGATTCTTTGATTTCGGCCAAGCGGATGCGCGCGGCGCGGGTGCCCCGCTGGGGCAGGATCTCCACCAGTCCTTCCGCTGCCAGCCGCGCGAGAGCCTCCGAAACCGGGAATCTGGAAACGCCAAGCCTGGCGCAGACGACGCCCTTGTCGATGAACTCGCCTGGCGCAAAGTCGAGAGCAACAATGGCGGATCGGAGCGATCGCTCCACCTGCTCAGTCGTATTCCCGCGCGGTCCCCGCTCGAGTGGTTCAAGAAAGCTATATTGTTCTGTCTTGCCGATCATTTTCATAGCGCTAACATGTTAGTCGACCCGGCAAGCTTATGCCATTGCCTTGCCGGAAAGATTGCGAGCGGGACCGCTCGCTCATGCTCATCAGCCGGACGAAGAGCCGGATGCTTCGGGAGAAACGCCAGCATGTCTTCCATGACCCGCCGTCTTGTGCTTGGCCTAACGGCCGCCATTGCCCTGACTCTGCCTGCCTTGCCCGCCAGCGCGCAGACAAAGCTGAAATGGGCCCACGTCTACGAAACTTCGGAGCCGTTCCATACCCAGTCCGTCTGGGCAGCGCAGGAAATCGCGAAGCGCACCAATAACCGCTATCAGATCGATGTCTACCCGGCCTCGCAGCTCGGCAAGGAAAGCGATATCAACCAGGGCCTGTCGCTCGGCACAGTCGATATGATCATCTCCGGGCCGAGCTTTGCCGCCCGCAGCTATCCTCCGATCGGCATCGGCTACTATCCCTACATCTTCCGCGACGCGTCCCATCTGCTCAGCTTTGCCAAGAGCGACATCTTCAGGGATCTCGCCAAAGGGTATTCCGAGAAGACCGGGCATCAGATGCTCGCTCTGACCTATTACGGCGTGCGCCATACCTCAACCAACAAGCCGTTCAAGACCTGCGCCGAGATGAAGGGACTCAAGATCCGCGTCCCCGATGCTCCCGCTTATCTCGCGACGCCGCGCTCCTGTGGTGCGAACACGACGCCGATTGCTTTCGCCGAAGTGTACCTCGCCCTCCAGAACGGCACTGTCGATGCGCAGGAAAACCCGTTGACCACCATCGAGGCCAAGAAGTTCTACGAGGTCCAGAAACACATCGTCCTTACCGGCCATATTGTCGACCATCTGGCCACCATCGTTTCGAAGCAGCTCTGGGCCAAGCTCTCCGATGAAGACAAGAAGATCTTCAACGACGTTGCTCAGGAGGCCGCAGCCCGCGCTTCGGCCGAGATCCAGGCCAAGGAGAAGGAACTGATCGAAACCTTCAAGCAGAAGGGGCTCACGATCACCGAGGTGAACAAGGACGAGTTCAAGGAGGCGGTGATGAAGAGCGTGACCCTTGAGTCCCTCGGCTACAGGAAGGACGACTATGAGAAGATCCAGGCGCTGAAGTCTGAAGGCCTGTGATATCTCCGGGGCCGTCGTGAGGCGGCCCCGGTCATCCTGTTCGGCGACTGACCCGCCGCGCGCCGGGCACTGTTCTCGAGGACGAGGATCATCGTTTTATGACGGCTGAGGTCCATACCCAAGTAAGCGCCGAGGAGTTGGCGCAAACCTTCGACGAGAGTGAGCACGCGCCCGTCGATCTATCGGAATATGCCTTCGAGGACTGGCTGGCGCTGGCGCTGTTCTGGGCCATGGCGCTTGCCGTCTTCGTGCAGTTCTTCACCCGTTACGTGCTGAACGATTCCTTTGCCTGGACGGAAGAGATCGCGACCAACCTCAATGTGGCGCTGGTTTTCATCGGCTCAGCCATGTGTGTGCGCATGAGCCGGCACATCCATGTGGACTTCATCTATCGCTATGTACCCCCTCGGGTAGGGCGCATCCTGGCGACGATCGTCGATCTCGCCCGCCTGACTTTCTTCGCGTACGGCGCAACTCTGATCTGGCGCTTCATGAGCATCGTCGGGGACGAGCAGATGACGACGATCAATCTGCCGAAGAACCTGACCTATGCTTTCGTCTTCATCGGCTTCGTCCTGATGTGCTTCCGTTCCATCCAGGTGGCTGTGGCCAACTGGCGACGCGGCTACTCCGTGCTCGAACGGCCGGACGCTTTCGATGCTCCTCTCGTGGCGGAAACCTGATGCTTATATTGCTCGGCTCCTTTCTGATCCTCATGATCTTCGGGCTTCCCGTCGCCGTTTCGATGGCGGTGGCGTCCCTGTTGTATATTCTCGCCACTGGCGTGGTGCCCGACGTCATCGTGGCGCAGAGGATGATCGCCGGCGTCGAAAGCTTCCCGCTTCTGGCGGTCCCGTTCTTCATTCTTGCCGGCAACCTGATGAACATCGCTGGCGTGACCGGCCGCATCTATTCCTTCGCCGTAGCCCTGGTCGGCTGGATGAAGGGCGGGCTGGGCCAGGTGAATATCATCGGCTCCGTGATCTTTTCGGGCATGTCCGGCACCGCCATCGCCGATGCGGCGGGGCTCGGCACGATCGAAATCAAGGCCATGAAGGACCATGGATACTCGACTGAGTTCTCCGTCGGCGTGACAGCGGCCTCTGCAACGCTCGGGCCGATCATTCCACCCTCCCTGCCTTTCGTGATCTACGGCATGATGGCCAATGTCTCGATCGGCGCGCTCTTCCTGGGTGGGCTCATTCCCGGCGTCGTCATGACGCTCATGATGATGGCAACGGTTGCCTACTTCGCCTACAGGAACGGCTGGGGCTCTGATACGCCATTCTCCTGGCGTCAGCTCGGCAGCGCCAGCATCGAAGTCATCATCGTCCTCGCCTTTCCGGTCGCCGTCTGGCTCATGGTTCAGGCCGGGCTCTCCACTAACGTCGCCATCGGCATTGCGCTTGCCGTGCTCCTGGCCCTTGACTGGTATTTCGACTTCTCGGCCGTGATGGCCCTGATGGCTCCTGTCATCCTGATCGGCGGCATGACACTCGGTCTCTTCACCCCAACCGAAGCGGCCGTTGCTGCCGTGATCTGGTCCCTGTTCTTAGGACTGGTGCGCTACCGCTCGATGACCTTCAGGAGCCTCGCCAAGGCGACTTTCGACACGATCGAGACCACCGCCTCGGTGCTCTTCATCGTCACGGCTGCATCGATCTTCGCTTGGCTCCTGACCGTCAGCCAGGCGGCGCAGCTTCTGTCGGACGCTATCCTTGGCTTCACCCAGAACAAGTGGGTGTTCCTGCTGCTGGCCAACATCCTCATCCTGTTCGTCGGCTGCTTCATCGATACCATCGCAGCCATCACCATCCTGGTGCCGATCCTGCTGCCCATCGTGCTCAAACTCGGCATTGACCCAGTTCATTTCGGCCTGATCATGACCCTCAACCTGATGATCGGCCTGCTCCACCCACCGCTCGGCATGGTCTTGTTCGTGCTGGCGAGGGTATCGAAACTCTCAGTCGAACGCACAACGATGGCAATTCTGCCTTGGCTGGTGCCGCTGATGCTGGCGCTGATCGCAATCACCTACATTCCCGAACTGACCCTCTGGCTGCCGCGGCAGATGGGTCTCGGGCGATAACGAAACGAGATAATCATGGCATCCCCCCGCACCATCCGCCTGTCCGCCGACGATAACGTCGCCATCGCTATCGATCTGGTGAACCAGGGCGATACCGTCTCCGGTCTTACTGCCCGCGAGCGCATTCTGCGCGGCCACAAGATGGCCATCGAGCCGATCCGTGAGGGAGAGCCGATCCGCAAGTTCGGCCAGATCATCGGCTTTGCCAAAGCCCACATCGCCCCCGGCGAATGGGTGCACGAGCACAATGTGGGCCTTCACGATTTCGAGCGTGACTACGCCTTCTGCGCTGACGCTCACGACGACGATCTTCTGCCGCCCGAGATGCGGGCCACCTTCGAGGGCTATCGACGCGAGTCCGGGAAAACAGGCACCCGCAATTATCTCGGTATCCTGACCTCGGTGAATTGTTCGGCATCGGTCGCCCGGTTCGCTGCGGCGGAAATCGAGCGTTCGGGCGTCTTGAAGGATTATCCTGGCATCGACGGCGTGGTGGCGATCGTCCACGGCACCGGCTGCGGCCACGCAGCCTACGGCGAGGGCTTCGACATCCTGCGTCGCACGCAGTGGGGCTATGCCAGTCACCCGAACTTTGCCGGTGTCGTAATGGTCGGCCTTGGCTGCGAGGTATTTCAGATCGGACGCATGAAGAAGGAATATGGATTGGAGGAAACGGATACCTTCCGAACCCTCACCATTCAGGAGACAGGTGGCACGCGCAAGACCGTCGAAGCGATCACCGCAGGTATCCGTGACATGCTGCCCATTGCTGCCCGCGCAAAGCGCCAGACGCGTCCGGCCTCGGAACTCGTCCTCGCGCTTCAATGCGGTGGATCGGACGGCTATTCCGGTCTGACCGCCAATCCGGCTCTCGGCGTTGCATCCGACCTGCTGGTGCGCCACGGCGGAACCTCGATCCTCTCCGAGACGCCGGAAATCTATGGAGCCGAGCACCTGCTGACCCGGCGGGCTGCGACCCGCGAGGTCGGAGAGAAGCTCGTCTCCCGAATCCGCTGGTGGGAGGAGTACACCGCACGCAATGGTGGCGAGATGAACAACAATCCGTCTCCAGGAAACAAGGCGGGCGGCCTCACGACGATCCTGGAGAAATCGCTTGGTGCCTCGGCGAAAGGCGGGCGCTCGACCCTGCGCGCGGTCTATGAGTATGCCGAGCAGGTCAGGGAGCACGGCTTCGTCTACATGGACACGCCCGGCTACGATCCTGTGGCCGCTACCGGGCAGGTGGCGGGCGGAGCGAACCTCATCGCGTTCACCACCGGGCGCGGCTCCGCCTTCGGGGCGAAGCCGGTGCCGTCGCTGAAGCTGGCGACCAACTCGGACATTTATCGTCGCATGCAGGAAGACATGGACATCAACTGCGGCGACATTCTCGATGGTGTCTCACTTGAACAGAAGGGCGCGGAAATCTTCGACACGCTGCTGCGTGTGGCGTCGGGCGAGCACACAAAGTCCGAGGATCTCGGCTATGGCGATCTGGAGTTCGTTCCCTGGCAGGTTGGCGCTGTGATGTAAGCGGCGAGGTATTCCTCGCCCAACGTACCATTGCGTGCGGAGGTCAGTGAGGGCAGAGCGCTCTCGCTGGCCTCAGTTGCAGTTGCTTATACCCTTACTGCGCCAGGACAGATAGCCGGCCGAACGCTGGTGCCGTCAGCTGATGGTCGCGGTACTCATGTCTCCCTGTTCAGATTGGCGCGGACCGAATTGCGCGGTGCTGGTCGTTGGGCGACCGGTAATGAGTTCCGCGCAGCGGCTTCCGAGCATCATGGCAGGCGCGTTCGTGTTTCCCGCATTGATGTTCGGCATGGCGGAGAGATCGCAAACCCTCAGGTTGTCGATGCCGCGGACGCGGAGCCTTGAGTCGAGGACGGCCATGGAATCGCTTGCGGTGCCCATCCGGCACGTGCCGGATGGGTGATAGTTCGTCTTCACGAAGCGGCGGCAATGCTTCATGAGGGCCTCGTCGCTGAGATCGTCCGGATTGGGAATTGCAATCTGCTGGATCCGTTCAGCCAGCGGGCTGGTCTGAAATGCCCGCAGGAAGAAGCGCTGACCGTCGATCATCGCGCGGGCATCGGCTGGATCTTTGAGCAGGTTGGGAGAAACGAGCGGCATATCGTCGGGATTGCCCGAACGCAGGCGAACGAAGCCCCGGGATTTGGGTTTCACCACGACCGTGGTCACCGTGAGGCCATACGTGTCCTCCACAAGGTTCAGCGTGTCCCTGTCCAGATACACGATCGGTACGCAGAACGCCTGGATCGTCGGTTCGCCGTCAGGGTCGCTCGGGTTGACGAAAGCACCGGCCTCGACGCCTGCCGAAAGAATGGGGCCGCTGCCGAACAGCCTGAAATGAAGTCCGTTGAGAAGCATGCGCCAGCCGACGCCCTGCTTGTAATAGCCATACGGACCATTCGCCTTGGCGATGATCGGCACTTCAGGATGGTCGATCAGGTTCTCGCCGACGCCGGGAAGGTCGACGATGCAGGAGATGCCGTGCTCCTTCAGCTGATCGGCAGGACCGATTCCCGACAGCATCAGAAGTTGGGGAGTCACGAGCGCTCCTGATGCAAGAATGACCTCGCCATCCGCGTAGACCTGTCGATCGATCCCTTTGGCATCGCGATAAGTTACGCCGACCGCCCGGCCGTTTTCGATTTCGATCTTGCGCACCCGTGAGTTCAAGCGAATGGTCAGGTTCGGGTTGTCCGCGAGAGGCGCGAGGAATGCATAGGCTGCGCTGCTGCGCTTGCCGCGCCTGTTCATGAACTGATAGAAGCCGACGCCGCGCTGCTTGGGGCCGTTGAAATCATAGTTGAACGGCTCGCCGAGGGCCTGCACCGCCTGCACGAACCACCGCGACATGTCGTTGATATGGCCGGGGTCGGAAACCAGCAACGGCCCGTCGGCGCCATGCAGATCGTTGTAGAGCCTGTTGTTGCCTTCCATGGTCCGGAAGTGGGGCAGAACATCAGCCCAGCTCCAGCCGGGGTAATCATTCTCCCCATGGAGCATTTCATGCCACTCGTCGTAGTCCGATGGTCTGCCGCGCATGTAAACCTGCGCGTTGACCGAGGAGCCGCCGCCAAGGACATTGGCCTGCGGAATGTCGTGAACGCGGCCGTCAAGATGTTCCTGCGGGATCGTCTGGTGATACCGCATGTACTTGCTGCCGTTGATCATCTTGAAGATGCCAGGAGGCATGTCGAGGAGCGGATGCCGATGGGAGTACCCGCCTTCGAGCAGCAGCACGCGAGCACCTTCATTGACCAGCCGCGCGGCCGCCACTGAGCCTGAAGAGCCCCCGCCGACGACAATATAGTCAAAACGCTCTTTCATTCTTGCACCCTTCTTGAGAGACGACCGAAAGTCGGCCTCGGTGCGTTGGCCTCAATGTCTGTTTTCAGCCTTGGACGAAGGTCTGCTTCTGAGTCCCGAGGCCCTCGATGCCAAGCTCCACGACATCCCCTGGCTTCAGGTAGACAGGCGGTTTCTGACCGAGGCCGACGCCCGGGGGAGTGCCGGTGGAGATGATGTCTCCCGGGTGAAGGCTCATGAACTGGGATAGATACGACACCAGGAACGCCACGCCGTAGACCATGGTCTTCGTGCTGCCGTTCTGAAAAGTTTTGCCATTCACGGTAAGCCACATGGACAAGTTCTGAGGGTCCGGGATCTCATCGGGCGTGACGAGCCAGGGACCGATTGGTCCGAACGTGTCGGCGCTCTTTCCCTTGGTCCATTGTCCCGAGCGCTCGGCCTGGAAGGCGCGCTCCGAGACGTCGTTGATCAGGCAGTAGCCCGCCACGTGCGACAGAGCATCCGCCTCGGTGACGTATTTGGCGTGCTTGCCGATGACGACGCCAAGTTCCACTTCCCAATCCGTCTTCTCCGAGTTGCGGGGAATCTCGATATCATCATTAGGACCGCAGATTGCCGAGGTCGCCTTCATGAAAATGATCGGCTCCGGCGGAACCGTCGCGCCGGTCTCCGCCGCATGATCGGAATAGTTGAGGCCGATGCATATGAACTTGCCTGTTCCTGCAACGCACGGGCCTATCCGAACGGCTTCGTCCACGACGGGGAGGTCGTTCGGGTTGAGCCGTCGCAGGGCCTCAATCCCATCCGGCGTGATGACCGTACCGCCGATGTCGGGCACAATTCCTTCAAGGGAGCGGATGCGTCCCTGATTGTCGAGAATGCCTGGTTTTTCCTGGCCGCGAGGGCCGTAGCGCAGAAGTTTCATGATGGTGACCCGTTGTCAGGCGGTCCAACCGCCGTCGATAATGTGAAGCTGACCCGTGGTATAGGCTGAGGCGTCGCTTGCCAGATACACGACGAGGGCAGCAATTTCCTCAGGCGTTCCGAGGCGGCCCATCGGTTGCCTTGCTACGAAGGCCGCTCGTGCCTTCTCGTAATCTCCCTGCGCCCGCATGCGCTCATGGAGGGAGGGTGTCTCGACTGTGCCAGGGCAGATGGCGTTGCAGCGCACTCCTGTCGTGACATAGTCGGCGGCAATGGAGCGGGTGAGGCCCGCCACTGCGGCTTTTGTGGCGCAGTATGCCGCTCGGTTCTGCACGCCTTTGACGGCGCCGGCGACAGAACTCATGTTGATGATCGATCCGCCTCCGCGCTCCACCATGGCCGGGAGATAGGTTCGGATCAGGCGGAACATGGCCGTTACATTGAGGTCTATCGAGAACGCCCAGGCCTCATCGTCGCAATCGAGCAGGGCGCCCTGATGCACGGTGCCGGCACAGTTGAACAACACGTCGACTGGCCCGGTTCGAGCGTGAACTGCTTTGACAGAAGACGGATTCCTCACATCCAGAGGGAGCGTCGTGATGGAAGGCCGCTCAGACGCCAGGGTCGCGAGCGCGTCTTCGTTGATGTCTGTTGCAAAAACGGTTGCGCCGGCATCTGCCAAGGCCAGCGCGGAAGCCCGACCGATGCCTTGAGCCGCTGCCGTGACGAGCGCGGTCCGACCGGAGAGGAGCGTTTGCGAGAATGCGTTCATGAGATTCGCTTGCATTTCAGAGAGATCGGATGCATGTGCCGGTCAGGCCTTGATGCGCTCCAGACCTTGCCAGTCGAACTCGATCCCGTGCCCGGGGCGGTTCGGCGCCAGCGCGAAGCCATCCTGGATCTGGAGAGGCTCGGCGATGTACCGCTCAAGCCCGAATCCATGAGCTTCCAGGTAAGAGCGGTTGGGGCAGGCTGCCAGGAGATGCACGGTCACGTCATGGGCGCCGTGGCTCGTGACTGGTAGGTTGAAGGCCTCTGCCAAGTGCGCAATCTTCATAAACGGAGTGACTCCGCCGCAATTGGTGACGTCCGGCTCGGGATAGGTCACAGCGCCGCTGGCGATGTAGAGCTTGAACTCCCAGAGAGTTCGGAGGTTCTCGCCCGCCGCGATCGGCAGCCCACCCTCGCGGACGATGCGGGCGTGACCTGCAGGGTCATCAGGAATAGTGGGCTCTTCGAGCCATGTCAGATCGAACGGTTGAAGGGCGCGGGCGGCGCGGATAGCGCCATCGACGCTCCATTTCATGTTGGCATCGGCCATCAGCGGAAAGCCCGCACCGAGATGCTCACGCATCGCTTTAACCCGCTCGACGTCCTCGAACAGATTGGCGCGGCCGACCTTCATCTTGATTGCGCGGAAGCCTTTTTCGAGATTGCCGTCCGTCTGGAGCAGAAGCTTGTCGAGAGGCAGTTCAAGATCGATGCCGCCAGCATAGCAGGGAACGCGCGGGTCGAATCCGCCAAGGGCCTTCCAGAGCGGAAGGTTGGCGCGCTTTGCCTTTAGATCCCACAGCGCCATGTCGAAGGCTGAAATTGCAAGAACAGTGGGGCCGCCGCGGCCGCCGTAGTGCAGCGCCCACCAGGCTTTGTGCCAGAGACGTTCGATCTCGTCGGCCTCCTCTCCATCCATGATCTCCGGGAGCTCGCGGGCGAGGATGGTATCGATGGCTGCTCCATTGCGTCCCACGGTGAAGGTATAGCCGACGCCTTCCGCTCCATCGGCATCGCGAATGCGGACGGTGTTGAGCTCGAAAGCCCGCATTTCGCCGTGCATGGAGTCTGTCAGAACCGTCGGAAGCGGGATGCGATAGAAGCCGGGTTCAATGGCAGTGATCCGTGGCATGTGCTGTTCTCCCGCGAATAATGATTGGTGCTCTTCGGCCTTCTTCAGGCTGTCTCTTCCGTACGCATGCTCAACCGTGCCTGGATCGCGACTACGAGGAGCAGGAACGCGCCGCGAATCACCGATTGCCAGTAGGCGGAGAGGCTGATGTGGCCGAGACCGTTTTCGAAGTTCAGGATGTTGAAGATCAGGCCGAGCAGGAGCACGCCAGCCAGGGTGGAGCCTACGGAGCCAATGCCGCCTGTCAGAAGGGTTCCGCCCACCACGACTGCCGCGATCGCGAAGAGTTCCCAACCCACACCCTCGATAGGCTGTCCTGCTCCGAACTGTGCTGCGAGGATAACCCCTGCAAGGCCCGCAAGGCCGCCGCTCGCCAGATATACGAGAGCCTTCACCCGGTTAGCTGGCAGCCCCATGAGACGGGCGGCATCTTCGTTCCCGCCGATTGCGAGGACTGTGCGTCCGAAGGAGGTCAGGTTGAGAATGAGGGAGCCGAGAATGTAGGCGAAAAGCGCGATCCAGGCCGGAACGGGAAATCCGAGGAAGTCGCCCTGACCCAGTTCCGTGAAACCCGATTCATACGAGACCGAGACCGATTGGTTGCCAGCGAGCAGCAGCGCGAATCCGCTCGCCGCAAGCATGGTCGCCAGGGTCGTGATGAAGGGAAGAATGTTCAGTCGCGTGATGACGATCGCATTGCACGCGCCGATCAGAAGGCCTGCGCCAAGACCCGCGAGAAGCCCGGGTACTGCGCCATAGGGAGAGGCAAGAGCCGCCACGACGCTGCCGAGTGCTGCCGTGGATCCGACCGAGAGATCAATTCCTCCCGTGATGATGACGAAGCACATTCCCAGGGCAACGAGAGCGAACATGCTGTTGTATCGCAGAACCGACAGAACGTTGAATGCACCGAGAAAGTTGTCATAGCGCAGCCAGCCGAAGATGATGAGCGCGACAAGAGCGAGAAGGACGCCGAAGCGGCTGATGTTTCGGAGCGTCTTGAGAGTGGTGGTGCCCATCGAGAACCTCAACGCTGACCTTGCCGCTGGAGCCAGACAGCCATAACGATGATGACGGCTTTGGCCACGAGGGCTGCGGCATCGGGAACGCCGTTTGCCAGAAGGGTGTAGCGAACAAGCTGGATGATGAGCGCACCGACGAGGGTGCCGACGACCGTGGCGCGGCCGCCCGTGAGAAGCGTTCCGCCGACAGCCACGGCTGCAATCGCATCCAGTTCCATGCCGAGACCAACGAGATTGGCATCGGCTGCGGAGTTGCGGGCAATTACGATCAGGCCAGCAACTCCCGACAGCAGACCGCTGATGCAATACACGCGCTGCTTGACGGAAGCGACAGGAATGCCGGACAGGCGCGCAGCCTTTTCATTGCCCCCGACTGCCAGGATCTGCCGTCCGAAGACCGTACGCCGCAGCATCCACGCTGCTACGGCCACAACCACAACCATCAGTATGGCTTGGAAGGGAATTCCAATCACGCGTCCGAGTCCGATGAACTGGAACCCAGGCAGGTTGAAGACCTGCAGATTGCCGTTGGTAAACACCTGCGCAATGCCGCGTCCGGCAATGAACAGAACAAGTGTCGCGATGATCGGCTGTATGCGGAGCTTGGTGATGAGCCAGCCGTTGAACCAGCCAAGGGCACCTGCAACCAGAACCGGCGCAACAAACGCGAGCGCAATGCCGACCACGGGATGGGGCAGGGGAAAGAGCTTGCCCATGAAGATCAGCGGAGCGAGAGCTCCGGCAATGGCCATGAGCGCGCCAACCGACAGATCGATGCCGCCTGTCGCGATCACCAGGGTCATGCCGACGCCGACGATCACAATGGCGCAAACCTGAGTCAGATTCACGTTCAGCGTCTGCCAGGTGGCAAAATTCGGGGTGATCGCCAGATTGACGATGACCAGGAGAGCCAGCGCGATCCAGGCTCCGTAACGTGTGAGAAAGGCGCGAATGTCGAACTTTGATGCTCTTTGAGCCGGAGGCAGGGTTGTCATGGTCTCAGCCATGGGCGGCCTCCCGGCCTTCCGCATGGCCATGAGCCATAGCTGCCATTACACTCTGTTCGTTGACAGCATCGCCCTTGAGTTCAGCGACAGTGCGGCCGTCGCGGAGCACGAAGATGCGGCTTGCCGCCTCCACGATCTCTTCGAGTTCAGATGAGATCATCAAGACTCCAAGTCCTTGTCCCGCGAGTTCGCGAATGAGGCTGAGGATCTCGGCCTTTGCGCCGACATCGATGCCACGGGTGGGCTCATCGAGGATCAGGAGCCTGGGATTCATGCAGAGCCAGCGTGCAAGGAGCACTTTCTGCTGATTGCCTCCCGACAGCTCCCGGATGCGTTGATCGGGGCCGGAGCAGCGTATGCCGAGGCGCTTGATGAAATTATCCACGATCTCGCGGCTGCGTGCTTCGTCCACAATACCCCGCTTCGCCAGTTGAGGCATTAGGGCAAGGGTCAGGTTCTCCTGCACCGACATATCGGGAATGATGCCTTCGAGCTTGCGGTCTTCGGAGCAAAAGCCCATGCCGGCTCGTATTGCATCGGAGGGCTCCACAATTCCATTCGCCTGACCGGCAAAGCTGATTGTGCCCGCTTCAGCCCTGTCGGCACCGAACACGGCTCGTGCGGATTCGGTCCGGCCTGCCCCGAGCAATCCGGCGAGACCGACGATCTCGCCTGGCCGCACCTCGAAATCCACATCCCGCACCTTGCGCCCAATGGCGAGGCTGCGAACGGAGAGAATGGGTTCCTGCGCGCTATTGGTATCGGCCGTATCGGGCTCTTCCTGCAGAACCTGGGTGAGCTCTCGCCCAAGCATGGTGGTCACCAGATCGAGCCGAGACAGGTCTCGCATGGAGGAAACCAGCACCGTTCGCCCGTCGCGCATGATCGTGACGCGGTCGCAAACTGCGTAGAGTTCGTCGAGCTTGTGGCTGACGAAGATCACGGACACACCTGCGGCCTTGAGCTGGCGGATCACGTTGAACAGGACCTCCACCTCCCGCTCGTCGAGGGAGGAGGTCGGTTCGTCCATGATCACGAGCTTGGCGTCGAAGCCGATGGCGCGGGCGATGGCGACCATCTGCTGCACGGCCGTCGGATAAGCCATCAGCGGCCGGCGTACATCGATGTCAATGTTGAAACGGCCGAGAAGATCGCGCGCTTCCGCGTGCATCGCAGGCCAGTCGAGAAGACCAAAACGGCGCTTCTCCCGCCCGAGGCAGATGTTCTCCGTCACGGAACGATAAGGAACGAGATTGATCTCCTGATAGATCGTGCTGATGCCTGCAGCTTGCGCTTCCTGCGGCGACCTGAAAGCCACCGGCTTTCCATCGAACATGATCTCGCCCGTATCTCTGGTGTAGTACCCGGTCAGCAGCTTGATCAGTGTCGATTTGCCCGCGCCGTTTTGGCCTATGAGCGCATGCACCTCGCCTTTCTCCACCACGAGTTCGGCGGCCCGCAAGGCTGGGATACCCGCGAATCGCTTGTCGATTCCCTGCATCGTGAGAAGCGGCGCCATGAGAGGTCCGTTGGCTGTCCCGAAAAAGAAAATTGCGCTGCCTGCAATCTGGCAGGCAGCGCATTTGAGATCAGTACGCGTCAGCTATGAGCTGGCTGGCATTCGACTTGTCGAAGAACCGGTCGGTGTTTACCACCCACGGCTCGATCTGCTCACCCTTGGCGTAGCGCGCGAGGGTCTCGAATGCTTTCGGACCGAACTTCGGATTGCACTCGACTGTTGCGAGCATCTTGCCGTCGACGATAGCCTGGAGCGCGTCGCGGGTGCCATCGATCGAGACGATGATCACATCCTTGCCGGGTTTCTTTCCGGCGGCTTCGAGAGCGGCAATCGCGCCGATGGCCATTTCGTCGTTATGAGCGTAGATCGCGGTTGCGTCGGGATGCGCCTGCAGCAAGGTCTCGGCAACCTGGCGGCCCTTGTCGCGGGCGAAGTCGCCTGACTGGGACGCCACGATCTTCATGCCGGGATGAGCCTTGATGTAATCCTCAAAGCCCTTGCGCCGATCATTGGCAGGCGAGGAACCTGTTGTACCCTCGAGCTGAATGATCTTGGCATTTCCGTTCATTGCCTTGGTGAGAGCCTCGGCGGCGCGCTTGCCTTCATCGACGAAGTCGGAACCGATGAACGTCACATAGTCCTTGCCGGCCTTGGCGAGGCTCTGGTCCACATTACGGTCGAGCAGGATCACCGGAATACCGGCCTTCTTCGCTGCCATCACTGCCGGGATGAGCGGCTTTTCCTCGCGGGGTGCCAGGAAGATGAGGTCGACGCCCTGCGCGATCATGGAGTTCACGTCGGCCACCTGCTTGGCTGCGGAGCCCGCGGCATCGGTGTATACGAGCTGATGGCCGAGCTTTGCGGCTTCCGCCTTCATGCTCTCCGTTTGCGCAATGCGCCAGGGATTGTTGGACTCGGTCTGGGCAAACCCGACCTTGTATTTGTCCTTCTGCTTCAGCTTGGGCAACTCCTGCGCAGACGCGCCGCCAAGGCCCAGCCCGATTGCAGCCACGCCCGTTGCGAGCGCAAGAAAAGTCCTTCTCAACATCATAGTTTCCTCTCTGTTTGTTCCGCCCCTTTGAGTGGGGTTCTCGGGTCTATTGCCGCGGCTCACCGGAGCCGCGGAGCATCACCAGCGGACGTAGGTGGTCTGCTTCCGCAGGTATCCGTCAAATCCGTATTTTCCGTCCTCTCCGCCAAGGCCGGAATGCTTCCATCCCGTATGAAAGCCTTGGACGAGTTCGCCACAGGGGCGATTGACATAGAGTTCGCCGAACGAAAGCTCCCGCGAGAGGCGCATCACCCGGCGCAGGTCGTTGGTATAGACATAGGCCGAAAGGCCGTAGCTGGTGTCGTTGGCGAAGGTAAGCGCCTGCTCGAAGCTGTCGATCGTCATGACGGGGGCGACGGGACCGAAGATCTCGCGCTGCATGACAGAAGCCTCATTCGTATCGACCCTAAGAACCGTCGGCTCGAACCAGTGCCCGCGTGCAAAGTCGCCCTCCGTGAGGCGTCGTCCGCCCGCGAGCACCTCGGCGCCTGCCGCGATGGCTTGGTTGACAATCTCTTCGACCTTGTCGACCTCGGGACGATTCACCTTCGGCCCCATGTCCGGGTTCGTCATGGGATCGGCGAGCCTCATCCCCTTCACCCGCGTGACAAATTTGTCGAGGAACGGCTCCGCGATGTCGCGATGCAGATACATCCGTTCGTTGCAGGTGCAGATCTGCCCGCAATTCGTGAAGCGCGATACGATGGCGGCTTCGACGGCCGCCTCGATGTCGGCGTCGTCCATCACGATGAACGGTGCTTTGCCGCCGAGCTCAAGGCGCACGACCTTCAGCTCGTGCGCACCTGCCGCGTAGATCTCCCGCCCTGCGCGGACGCTGCCGGTCATGGTAATCATGTCGCTCAGGGGTGAGCGCACGAGCGCGTCGCCGACAGATCGTCCGTCTCCGGTCACCACGTTGAGAACGCCTTTGGGAAGGCCGACTTCGTGGGCAAGGCGCGCGATCTCAAGGGCGGAGAGAGGCGTAGATTCATGCCCCTTGACCACCATGGTGTTGCCCGCCACGAGGGCAGGGCCGATCTTGCGGGCTGCCAGGGCGGCGGGATAATTCCACGCTGTGAGGCCAACGACCACGCCGAATGGAACCCGGCGGATCCAGACCTCTTCATTCTGAAAATCGGAAGGAAGGATGTCGCCCTCGATGCGGCGCGCGCTTTCAGCCGCATAGGTCAGGAACATGATAACTGCGTCGATCTCGCCTTCGGCCTGGTTCAAGGGTTTGCCCTGCTCCAGCACCACGATCCTGGCGAGATGGTCCTTATTTTGCCTGACTGCCGCAGCGAGGTCGGCCACGTAGCCGGCGCGCACGATGGGCGGCAGGGCGGCCCAGGCAGGTTGCGCACGGCGCGCAGCTTCCAGGGCGGAAATGGCGTCCTCGACCGAACCCGCTGGGACCGTAGCGAAGACGGCTTCGTTGGCTGGGTTTTCGACGTCCGACCTGCCCGGATTTCGCCCGTCGGTCCATGCACCGTCGATATACATCTGATAGTGGGACAGGGTTCCGGCGTGGCCGGCTGCAACGGAGGTCGTCATTGCTGCCCCTCGCAATGCCCTTGATAGGGAAGCAAGTCAGCGGACTTCGGCAACGGGCTGCCTTGAATTGGCGTCACTGGTCGTTCCTCAGCTAGCCCCAAAGGATTGTCAAACCAAACGTCATTGTTTGATCTATTTGGTATGACCGAAATCAGAATGATAACCGGATTGTCGGCTGTCAAGCGGTGTCGTTGGAGCAGCTTGGCAGCTCCAAGACGGAAATTCACCCGGCTTCCGGGAGGAGGGCAGGCGAAACAGCTTTCATGGCTATTTTTTGGTCCTACCATATGCTAGGCAAGAATCGCTTCGGCACCCTAGCTCGGCTGATGGGGCGGCAGCACAAAGGAGGCAGGGAAAACAATGGATTCCGGCCAGGAGACCGCTTATCGGGACGCGGGTGGTATCGCAATTCGCCGCTCCGATGCTGTGGCAGCGGATCTCGTTAGGATGATTCAGTCCGGCGGCATTCGGGAAGGAGAGCGCCTGCCCGCCGAACGGGATCTGATGCAGCGCTATGGGGTGAGCCGAGCCGCAGTGCGTGAAGCGATCATCTCGCTGGCCAACCGGGGTCTCATCGAGACCCGTCTTGGCCATCGCCCTATCGTCCGAAGGCCTGACTATGAAATCGCCATCGACAAGGTGAGAGATCTCGTAGGTCATCTCGTGGCGGACCAGAAGGGGGTATGGAACCTCTTCGAAACGCGAATCTTCCTCGAGGCCGCGCTCGCACGCTGGGCGGCAAACCACGCCCGGCGCGATGATCTCGAGGAACTTCGTGCCGCGCTCAACGCCAATCGAGAAGCGATTGGCAACTCGCTCGCCTTCGATGAGACTGATGCAGCATTCCACGCCGTGCTCTATCGCATTCCTGGAAATCCCATCTATCCGGCCCTGCACAAGGCCTATGTCGAATGGCTGGTCCAGCACTGGCGCTCCATGAAGCGCGGGGCGGATATCGACCAAATGAATCATGCAGGACATCAGGCCATCTTTGATGCCATTGCGATGCGAGATCCCGACAACGCGGAGGAGGCCATGCGCCGCCATCTCGTCGCGGCATGGGAGTTCGTGCGATCCACCTTTCCCGTCGAATGCTAGATGACTGTCTCTTTCTTCGCTGCAAGGCAGCTATAGCAACCTGCATTAGGCTTGTGTTGAACTCCGTTGCAGTCTTGCTACGGAACATACGCGCCGCGTCCAGCACGTGGTCGGTAAAGAGACCGAAAGCGCCGATCGTAGAGGCCATCGCCCTGCATCCAGTGCCAGCGACCTTGAAACGGTGAATTCCCGCTCGGCGAAACGTGAGCACGGCCAAAGTTTTCTTGAGCCTGCTGCTCACAATCATCAACGGCATAATCGACGAACTTGACGCTTGAGCAGGCACCCTTGGGAAGCAGTCCGGGAGATCCAGGATCGCGAAGCCTGTGCGTCGCGAAGCTCGTCCGGCATGACCAAGAGGGAGCGATCCCCATCGATGGCAGCGCTACGCGCGGAACTGGCCCCAAAGAGATCATTGAAGGTCTCAAGAGCAGGTGACATAAAGATACTGTATTGCAATTCAGGCATGAGGCCGGAGAGCGTCATCAAGCAAGGTGTGAAGCCCGTCTCGTCTCATAGATCCTGCCGCCCCAAGAGCAGGAGTTCTCGGTATCCCATCTCAAAGGGTCCGAATTTCATAATCATTAACGGAATAATGATAGATCCTGATAGAATCTGGCGGAGATCGTCGCAGAAAAGCCAAACCGAAATTCATTGTGCCAGCTTCTTTGATCATCTCCCTCAGCATCCTCATCGCGGCTGCGGCACTCGTCTGCGCGGTCTATCTGCTCGTGCGTGGGCACAGCGACGAGATCGCGAGAGCTGAGGGTGATCTGGCCAATCTTGCTCTTACTCTTCAGGAGCGAACAGACGCTGTCTTCCGTTCGATCGAAAATGTCCTTCGCGACGTAATCGGAAAAATTCCGCAGAGCAGTCTAACAGCAGACGAGTTCGATAAGTTCGGTGCTTTGAAGACAACCAAGTCCATTCTGGCCGAGGCGTCTCAATCCCTTCCACAGATCATCCGAATTAACCTGCTCAATGCTCGGGGCCGGGTGGTCGGATCATCGATTCCCGGCCCAATCTCCAATTCGGCCTACCAGAGAGATGCATCATATTATCGCGCGCTTTCGACAGATCCATCGTTGTTGTTGTACCTGAGCGAACCTGTAAGGATTGAGACGACCGGAAAGAGGGTCCTGTCTCTTGCTCGAAAGATCAACGACACGGAAGGCAACTTCCTCGGTATCATCGCATCAACGGTCGATCTGAGCTATTTTGACAAGCTTTATGAAGATCACCTCAGATCACACTCGCAGGCGATCACGCTTTATCGGCGCGACGGCTTGATCCTGTCTCATAGTCCGGCCGACAAGAGAACGCTTGGGCGGAAAATCTGGCTGCCGAACACACCGCTGCAGCGCATGATTGCGAAGAATACGCCGACGCTCATCCGCGACATCAGCTGGATCGACGCCAGGGAACGATTGATTGCTCTTCATCCGCTCACGAATTATCCAAGCGGCATAGCCGTCAGCAGGACCGTCGCAGAGCTCATGGCCGGGCGGCGCTTCGAAGCCCGCCTGATCAGGTTCATCGCCTACCTCATCGACGTTGCAATCGACACGGCAAGCCTACTGGGTCTGAAGCAGGTCAGGACGGGCATTCTCAGGGCAGCCAGCGAGAGCTACCTGTCGCGTCATGATATTCTGACCAAGCTGCCCAACAGGCAATTCTTCACGGAGGAGTTGAAGCAGACGCTCCTTGCTTCCCGAAAGTCCGGTACCGACTTCGCCTTGCATCTTCTCGATCTCACACGGTTCAAAGACATCAACGACAATCATGGACATGGGGCAGGAGACGAGGTTCTTAAGACCGTGGCGCGACGCCTGCGCGAGCGCCTCAGAAGGGGCGATTTCATCGCAAGGATCGGCGGTGATGAGTTTGCCATCATCCAAAGACCGATCAAGGGTCAGCAACAGGTCATAGACCTCATAACGGCCCTTCAGGCCGCCCTGAAGGTTCCGTGCACGATCGCCAATACGGAGATCGAGGTGGGGGTTTCCATTGGTGTTGCGATTGCGTCCTCCAACACCAAGACCTCCACGGAGATCATGAGGTCGGCCGATATTGCTCTCTACGAAGCAAAGTCCGATCCTGACAGCACTTATCGGATCTACGATGCGAGCATGAAGGATTCCCGGGCTGAACGCCGTGCGCTCGAGGGGGCCCTGAAGAGTGCTCTAGAGAACAGGGAATTCGAGCTGTTCTATCAACCGATCCTCGACCTTACGACCAATCAGATGTGGGGCTGTGAGGCTCTGGTGCGGTGGAATCATCCGACGAAGGGCATGATCTCACCCCTGCAGTTCATCCCGACTGCCGAAGAGTCGGGTCTCATCGGTCCGATCGGCGACTGGATCCTCGAAGAGGCTTGCTCCACTGCCATGACCTGGGCTCTCCCGTTGAAGGTCGCCATCAATCTTTCGCCGGTCCAGTTCCAGAGACGGGATGTTTTCGCAAGCGTCACGAAAGCTCTGACCGCTTCCGGCATGGCGCCTCAGCGCCTGATCCTGGAGATCACGGAATCGGTCAAACTCACTGAAGAAGCAACCGCAACGCTCAAGCGGCTCAAAGCGCTTGGAGTCTCGATCGCACTTGACGATTTTGGCACCGGCTATGCATCCATGAGCTACCTCAGAAGCTTCCCCTTCGATAAGATCAAGATCGACCAATCCTTCGTGCGTGGAATGCTGAGTTCGGCAGACAGCAGTGCGATCGTCAAGGCAACGATCAGCCTTGCGAATGACCTGAAGATGAGCACGACGGCGGAGGGCGTCGAGACCGAGGAGCAACTCAATGCCCTGCGACTGGCGGGTGCTTCTCAGGCGCAAGGGTATCTGATCGCCAAACCCATGCCCCGCGAGGCTGTTGCGGCCTTTATCGCGGGGGTGCAAGGCGCTGATCGAAGTCATCAGGACGGACAGCTCTCGGCAAGAGACATTGCCTGAACTCGAGGGCAGCATTCATCGTTCGGCACTCTGGCCTATGGTCTGGATAGACCATCGTCGGTGAAGACGAGGGCGTACCATTACTCCTTGCCGCTTGCCTCGGGAATAGGACGAATATCGGCGGCGATAGGTTCCTTGGGTGCGGCTTTGGGCCTCCGGGCCTTCTTCTCACTCTGCTTACCCGGTTTCTCCAAAGCCTTGGTCTTCGAAGTCTTCGCTTTCTCAGACGCCTTCCCGTTAGCGGTAGAAGGTCTCGCAGGCTTGGCGCTCTTGCGGATGGAATTGAGGCCGCCCTGAACAGCTTTCAGAAAATTCTCGATTCCAGAGCCTGGCTCCGATTGCGCTACAAGCTTGGTGAGGGTGCGTTCCAGTTTCTCGCCGCGCTGGAGGGCTTTGCCTGTGAGAGCAGAGAGTTTCTTGAGCGGGTCTTTTTCTGATTTGGCCATGCGGCTCCCCTTTGACTGACAGAGGGAGGGATAGCAGCACGACATTGTGCCGCCTAATGAAGTTTACACGACAGTTTTATGACATGACTTTTCTGCGGCCCTCCACGGGCGCCGGGGCGCGCCGTTATCGAGCAGCCCAGAGCAGGCCGCGCCGGAGGATCGTTCTCATCTCCGGCACCTCGAATTCCTTCGCAACATGTCCAAGGGAGCTGTAGAATACCCGCCCCTCACCGTGCCGGCGCTTCCAGACCACCGGCATCACGACTCCCTCGATCCACGGAGCATGTTCGCCGGAAAAAGTTGTCGTGGCGAGAACCTCGTTCGATGGATCGACATGCATGTAGTATTGCTCGGACCGATAGTCGAAATTCCGGATGCCTTCCATGATCGGATCGTCGGGGCGGGTAATGTTGACCCGATAATCGATGATGTTCCCCGGATGCGCGACCCATTGGCCACCGCACATGAACTGGTACTCGACCGCTTCGCGAAACGCATCTCCCATTCCGCCATGGTAGCCCGCCAAGCCGACTCCTTCGCGTACAACCCGGGAGAGATTGGCGACCTCATCCTTCTCGATCTTCGACATGGTGAAGATGGGAACGATCAGACTGAGCCTGCCGAGATCGGGATCGGCGAAGGCTTTGGTCGAAGTCTCCATGCGAACGGCAAAGCCATCCTCTTCCAACATTCCGGCGATAATGCGGGCGCATTGCTCCGGCTCATGCCCGCTCCATCCGCCCCAGACGATCAATGCCTCCCGCATCTGCATCGTCCCTTTACGCCGCAGAGGCCGTTTGAGGCAGGCCCTGCCAGAGTGCAGCAGCGTCGGGATCGTCGAGCAGAGCAGGCCGCTCCAGAGCGGTTGTGATAGCCTTCGGCTGCCCGATCGTGGCGCTTTCCAGGATAGAGTGCATCACTTCGAGAACGTGAAGACCGAGTCGGCCACTAGATCGATGGGGTGTACCCTTGAGCGCTGCGCTGGCGAGATCGGCGAGGCCCAACGCACGATAATTGGCCCGTGAGGGAGCATCCGGCGCCCAGTTCGCTGAGCGCCAGTTCGGCGCTCCAAGAGGCATGGCGCTCGAATCGATGGCTTGCCAGTCTCCGCCCCGTTCCGTGATCTCCACGTGGCCGCCGAAGAAGTTTGGATCCGGAACACGGAGTGATCCTTCGGTACCGTAAAGTTCGATAGCCGGGTGCCCGTGCTTCCATACATCCCAGCTCATGGAGAGAGTGACCTGTGCTCCCGAGGCGAATTCCAGAAGCGCCATGACGTTCGTGGGCGTCTCCACGGTGATCCGTTCACCCTTTCGCGGGGAGTTCTCCGTCGTCACGATCCGCTCCGGGAAGCCAATGCTTGACATGGCGAACACGCGCTTGACCGGCCCGATCAAGTTGACCAACGTGCTGAGATAATAGGGTGCCATGTCGAAGATCGGCCCGCCGCCCGGCTTGAAGAAGAACTCCGGGTCGGGATGCCAATGTTCCATGCCGTGCGACATGAGGAAAGCCGTGCCCGACAAGACGCGGCCGACTGATCCGTCATCAACGAGCTTTCGGGCAAGGCGCCCCCCTGCACCGAGGAAAGTATCGGGTGCACAGCCGAGGAGAAGACCACGGGATTCGGCTTCCTCCACGAGCTTGCGGCCCTGTTCGAAGTCCACTGCAAGAGGCTTCTCGGAGAAGACGTGCTTGCCTGCACTGAGAGCCGCAAGGGACACGCCGAAATGCGCTGCCGGAATCGTGAGATTGACCACGAGATCGATCTCGTCGCTGGCCAGGAGTTGGTCGACAGACAGGGCCTCGACGCCGTAGCGGCTCGCCTGAGCCTGAGCCACTTCGGGCCTCATGTCGGCGCAGGCTCGCAAGGTGAGGCCGCGATAGCCCGGGATATTCTGCAGGTAGATGCCGGAGATGTTGCCGCATCCGATGATGCCGACATTCAGGGTGTCCATGATGATCAATCCTCAATCGTGCGCAGGAAGGCAAGGCTGGAGCGGGCGGTCTGCGCCGGGTCTGCGGGCTTGTCGTGCTCGACCACCATCCATCGTGCTCCCGCCTCGCGGCAGGTGCGCCACAAGTCACGCCAGTTCAAAGTGCCAGAGCCGATATCGGCCCAACCGTCCTGGTCCTCGTTTTCTCCGGGCGGGGCAATGTCCTTGACGTGTGCGGCGGTGATTTTGCTGCGGTAGCGGTTGATCCATTCTTTGGGATCGACGTTGCCGCGAACGAGCCAAGCCACATCCACCTGCCAAGCAAGGGGGCTGCCGTCCGCAGATTCGAAGATCAGCTCGAGCGCCGTTTTGTTGCCGTCCTTCGGCTTCAGTTCCCAATGATGATTATGGTAACCGAGCCGAATGCCGCTCTCGTGGAAGCGACGAGCCATTTCCCCAAGCTCATGCCCAAGGGAACGCCAGCCGTCCGCGTCCATGTCACGCTGCTCCGGCGGGACTGCTGGCATGTAGAGATCCTCGAGGCCGAGGGTGCGGCACGCTTCGATGATGGCGTCCGGCTTCTCCCGCAAGGCTGCAAGGCTCACATGGCTCGATGAGGCTTTGAGCCCCCGCGCATCGAGCTTCGACCGAATGAGCGCTGCATTGTCGAGATGTGATCCAACCGTTTCCACATAGCGATAGCCGGATCCCGCGACCGTATCGAGGATCCGATCAACATCTTCGAGCGACCGCAAGGTATAAAGCTGAATAGAAAGATAGTCCGTGACGCTCATGAGGTCCTCAAAGCTCTTGTGACGCGAGCAGACGAAGTCCGTCGCTGCAGGTTGAAGAAAATATTGGTTCAGAGCCGCTCGCCGGTCTCTGCGGAGAAGAGAGAGATCTGATCCGGATTGACGCCAATCGAGAGAGCTTCTCCGCGAGATGCTCGCTTGCTTCCACTCGTGCGAACCTGAATCGAGCCTTCACCGTCGCTGCACCAGATCACCGTATCGGCGCCCATCGGCTCGACAATGTCGATCCGGAAATCGGACCAGGTTCCGGTCTCCCGAATCTCCAGGTGCTCCGGCCTGATGCCGAGAACAACATCTCGCCCCAGCTGAGGGGGGGCGGCGAAGCTATAGCCGGCGAGCGACAAACGGCGCCTCCCTGAAACGAATTCAGGGCCTGCTCCATCGCCTTGGATTCTGCCCTTGATGAAGTTCATTTGAGGGGAGCCTACGAAGCCTGCGACGAAGAGATTGGCCGGGCGGTGATAGATCTCATCGGGGCTGCCGATCTGCTGAATCTTCTGCTCCTTCAGGACCACGATCCGATCAGCCAAAGTCAGGGCCTCGATCTGATCATGGGTCACGTAGACCATGGTGGTCTTGCCAAGCTTTGCGTGAAGACGCTTGATCTCCACACGCAACTCGTTCCTGAGCTTGGCATCGAGGTTGGAGAGCGGTTCATCGAACAGGAACACGGCGGCATCGCGCACCAATGCCCGCCCGATGGCGACGCGCTGGCGCTGGCCTCCGGAGAGCTGATCCGGCTTGCGGTCCAGAAGATGGGTAATTTGCAGAAGCTCCGCCGCCTGGTTGACGCGCCGTTCGATCTCAGGTTTCGGGGTTTTCGCCATCCGCAGTCCGAAAGACATGTTCTCGCGCACGCTCATGCGCGGATAGAGCGCATAGGACTGGAATACCATAGCGATGCCGCGATCCTTGGGTTCCTCCCAAGTTACATTCCTTCCTCCGATCCAGATCTGCCCCGAGGCGACATCGAGGAGACCGGCAATTGCGTTGAGCAGAGTCGATTTTCCGCAGCCCGAGGGGCCGAGAAGAACGATGAACTCTCCCTCTTCAATATCGAGCGAGAGGCCATCGAAGACTCTCAGGGCCTCGAAAGCGACTGTGACATCGCGAACCGAAACAGCAGACATGTCTTATCCCTTCACCGCACCGGCGGCGATGCCGCGCACGAACCAGCGACCCGAGACGAAGTAGATGACCAGGGGAACGAGGGCGGCGAGCATGGTGGCCGCCATGTCCACATTGTAGGCGCGCTCGCCTTGGGTCGAATGCACGATATTGTTGAGCTGCACCGTCATAGGCAGGTTCTCCCGACCAGCGAAGGTGAGCCCGAAGATGAAGTCATTCCAGATTCCTGTGACCTGCAGGATGGTAGCGACCACCAGAATCGGAGTGGACATGGGGAGGATCACGCGAAAGAAGATGCTCCAGAAGCCGCCCCCGTCGATGCGCGCCGCTTTGAACAGTTCAATGGGCAGGCTGGCGTAGTAGTTGCGGAAGAGGAGCGTCATCGTCGGCAGGCCGAAGATCACGTGGACGATCACGATGCAGAGCAAAGAGTTGTACACGCCCGTCATCGAGAAGATGCGCACCAGCGGATACAGAAAAACCTGATACGGGATGAAGGCTCCGAGAAGCAAAATTCCAAAGAGGAGATTGGCTCCTTTGACCCGCCAGAAGGAGAGGGCATAGCCGTTGATTGCGCCTGCGATGATGGAACAGATCACGGACGGGATAAGAATTCGCACCGAATTCCAGAAGCCGACGCTGATGCCGTTGCATTCAAGACCCGTGCAGGCGGACGACCATGCCTTGCTCCAGGCCTCGAATGTGAGCGCCTGAGGCCAGGCCACGATGTTCCCGAGCCGGATTTCATCCATGGGCTTGAGTGAGGTGACGATCATGATCCAGAGCGGCAGCATGAAGAAGAGTGCCGCCGTGATCAGGAAGGCGTAAACGCCGATGCGAGCCGGGGTGAGATGTCCGGGCCGGCGGCCTTGCGGGATGACATGGCTCATGCGTGCCTCCCTTCTGAACGAACGTATTTGACATAGACCCACGGCGCCAAAATGGAGATGACGGTGACCAGCATGATCGTCGCAGCTGCCGTGCCCAGAGCGATGTTGTTGCGTTCGAACAGGTGGTCCATTACGAACTTGGCGGGCACCTCGGTGGCGATGCCAGGACCGCCGAGGGTCATCGCGACCACGAGATCGTAAAGCTTCACCACGCTCGTGGCGAGAAGTACTGTCGCCGTCACGATCATAGGCCGCAGCAGAGGCAAGATAATAGAGACATAGACTCGCCAAGTGGGCACACCGTCAATACGCGCCGCCTTCCAGAGATCGTTGTCAACCCCGCGCAGGCCCGCGAGCAGGATCGCCATGGTCAATCCTGAGCCGTGCCAGAGCCCCGCGATGACGATGGTGTAGATCGCCATGTCCTGGTTCACGAGCCAGTCGAAGGTGAAGGTCTCAAAGCCCATGTCCCGGACCAGCTTCTGCAAGCCTAATCCTGGGTTGAGAAACCACTGCCAGGCAACTCCGGTGACAACGAAGGACATGGCATAGGGATAGAGGAAAAGGGTCCGGAAGAGGCCTTCTCCACGCACATTCTGATCAATGAAGACGGCGAGCAGAAAGCCAAGGATCAGGCAGCCTGAGATGAAAAGGGCGCCAAAGATGACAATGTTCTCGGCGGATGTGAGAAAGCGGTCGTTAGCAAAGAGGCGGGAATATTGCGCAAGCCCCACCCAGTCGAGTTTCGGCAGAAGGGTGGAACTCGTGAAGGACAGGCGCACCGTCCAGAGCATGCAGCCGATATAGACAACCAAAACGATGAGGGCGGTCGGCAAGAGTGCAAGGGCTGCGGGCAAACGTGCGAGAAACCGTCGACGGGGAGGGGAAGCGACAGAGCTTATGCTCGGAGCACGAATGGAAATGGACGACATCATGAACGCCTTGTGGGAAAGCCGGAATCAGCCAGGAGAAGCCCGCCCCAGGCCCCACTGGGGCGGGCCGTTAGCCGTCAGCTTGCATCACGCATTGCACTGAGGATTTTTTCGATGAAGGCATCTGCCGTCATGTTTGGATTATTCCAGAACTGAGTGACCGCATCCTGCATCGCACCGGAGAAGTTCGGGGTGCTGAGCATTTCCATTGACTCGACCTGGTTCGCAGGATCCTTCAGAACGGCATGGGATTTCTGCGCACAGGGATCCATGGAAGACACATCCACATCCATGCGTACTGGGATGGATCCCTTCTTTTTGTTGAACTCGATCTGGCTGGTCGGGTCGAGTAGAACCTCGATCAACTTATCCTGCGTCGCGAGCTGGTTCTTGTCTTTCGTGGCCGGGAAGACGAACACATCGCCTCCGATCACGAGCTTGCCTCCGCCTTCGCCCACCAGCGTGCAATTATATTCCTTGCCCGCCGTTTGACCGGCAGCAATGAACTCGCCCTTGGCCCAGTCGCCATTGAAGTGCATGGCAGCCTTGTTGGTAATCACCAGAGCAGTAGCGTCATTCCAGTTGCGTCCAGGGCTGCCGGGATCGACGAGAGCGCGCATCTTGCCGAAAAGTTCGACGGTTTCTTTGAACTTAGGACTCTTTACCGTCGCTTGATCCCGAGCTCCGTAGAGCTTGCGGAACATGTCTGCGCCACCGTTTCCGACGAGCACGGCGCGGAAGAGGTTGTGCTCCCAGTTCGGCTGGCCGCCCAAAGCAATAGGGATAATGCCTTTTGCTTTGAGCTTTTCGCCCGTCGCCACGAGTTCAGGAAAGGTTTTCGGAGGCTCTAGTCCAGCATCGGCAAAGATCTTGGTGTTATAGAACATCCAGTTCTGGCCATGGATGTTTACCGGAACCGCATAGAACTTACCGTTGCGGACAGTCGCGTCAACGATAGGCTTGGGCATCAACTCGCGCCACTTTCCGGCTTGAGCCTGCTTTTCCACATCATGGATCAGATCATTGCTGACAAGCTCGTCGAACTGCTTGCCGGTGTTGAACTGCATCATGGTGGGCGGGTTGCCGCCGACCATCCGGTTGATGCCAGCGGTGCGGGCATTGGCGCCACCTGCAATGGCATTGTCCACCCAGGTGCCGCCGGCTTTCGTGAACTGATCCGCGAAGACCCTCACGGCTGCGGACTCACCCGCCGATGTCCACCAGTGGAGAACCTCGGCTTTTTGCTGTGCAAATGCTCCAGAGGTCGAAATGAAGGCAAAAGCAAGGGTATACGCAGAAACGCGTTTTTTCAGGCGCATGGCTTCCTCCCAGAAGCGTTTTATCGACTTTTGTAATCGATTACATCTTATGTGATAAGTTGTAAGGACTTTTGTAAGAAGTCAAGGCACTACGTTAACGCGGAATATGATCTATAATATCAAGAGAGATATCTTGTTGGGTCGAGGGAGAATTTCACATGAGCCGGAAGGGGTGGCGCTCGCCAAAAGAGGTGCGCATCGCTGATGTGGCTCGGATCGCGGGCGTTTCCACGGCAACGGTGAGCCGTGTCTTGGCTCACCCTGACAAGGTCAGGCAGAAGACGCGCGATACTGTGTTGGAGGCTGTGCGGCGTTGCGGTTATACGCCGAACAGCGTGGCGCGGAACTTGCGCAAGCGCCGCACGATGACGGTGCTGGTGGTCGTTCCCAATCTGGCGAACCCGGTCTTCGCGCAGATCCTGCGCGGCATCGACGACGAGCTCACTCAATCGGGCTACGGCCTCGTGATAGGCAATCTTGATAACTGCGAGGAGAGGGAGGCCCGCTATGTGGAGCTCGCCCTCTCCCGGCAGGTTGACGGTGTCATTCTCATGAATGGTCGCATCCCCGAAAGCGACAAGAGAACCATGCGGGAAGCGGGGCTGCCCATGGTGGCCATGTGCGCCGCCATCGCGGACGACAAGATTCCGAATGTCGTCGTCCAGGATCGTGAGGCGTCCCGCGCGGCTGTGGCGTATCTCGTGGATCTGGGACACAGACGCTTCGGATATATCGCTGGTCCAGCATCCAACATCATCGCTGCGGAGCGTCTTGCAGGATTCCTGCAGGGGTTCAAGGAAGCAGGGCTCTCGGAGAGCGCCTTCGTGAAGTGGGAAGGGCGTTTCGTCTTCTCGGCAGGCGTTGCTGCAGCTGAGGCCTTTCTGACGCTCAAGGATAGACCGACCGCTATCTATGCCTCTTGCGACGAGAGCGCGATCGGCTTCATCAAGGTTATTCGGGCGGCGGGAGTCCGCGTGCCGGAGGACGTTTCCGTAATTGGGTTCGATGGGATTGAGTTTGCTGATTATGTTGAGCCGACATTGACCACGTTTCGCCAGCCGCTTCACGAACTGGGACGGAAGGGCGCTTCCATTCTCATGAAGATGATCCATAAGCAAATGCAGCCTGAGGATTGGAGCGTCCGGCTACCTTTAGAGCTGCTGGAACGTGACACGACATGTCCGCCTTCCGGAAATATGCGCAAAGCACCGCGACATAGCAGGGCAAAGCCGCGCCTCGTCGCTCATTAAAGAGGGCTGTTGGGAGAATAGAGATGCAACCGGTTCGGTGGGGAATATTGAGCACTGCAAAGATCGGCCGTACGAAGGTCGTGCCGGGGATGATGAAAAGCCCATCATGCGACGTGGTGGCCGTGGCATCCCGCGAGGAGTCAGCGGCACGGGCCATGGCGGACGAGCTCGGAATTCGCAAGGCCTATGGCTCTTATGAAGCGCTGCTGGCTGACCCTGAGATCGAGGCGATCTACAATCCGCTCCCCAATCATCTGCACGTGCCGATGACCCTGGCGGCTGCCGCCGCAGGCAAGCACGTTCTCTGCGAAAAACCCATTGCCATCACGGCCTTGGAGGCCAGGAAACTTCAGGACGCATCGTCTCGGGTCTTGATCGCTGAGGCCTTCATGGTGCGCCACCATCCCCAATGGCAGAGTGCACGAGATTTGATCACTCGGGGCGAGATCGGTGAAGCGAGAGCGATCCAGGTGGCGTTCTCGTATTTCAACGTTGATCCTGCAAACATCCGAAACAACGCAGACATCGGCGGCGGCGGCCTTCTCGACATCGGATGCTACGCTGTCGTCGCAGGGCGCTACTTCTTCGATGCGGAGCCCCGTCGAGTCGTGGCCCTGATCGACCGCGATCCGAGTTTCGGTGTGGATCGCACGGCAAGCGCCCTGATGGATTTCGGACGGGGGCGCCAGCTGACCTTCACGGTTTCGACGCAGGCTGTGCCGTTCCAACGGATCCAGGTTCTGGGGTCGAAAGGGCGCATCGAAATTGAGATTCCCTTCAATGCCCCTGCAGACAAGCCGGTCCGCATCTTCGTGGATGATGGAGCTCAGCACGGAGGCGGATCGGCGCGGGCCATCACGTTCCCCGTCGTCGATCAATATCAGCGCCAGGGAGAGGCGTTCAGTCTGGCTGTTCGCGGAGAGGTGCCCCTGACCTATGGGGTTAACGATGCCCTGCAAAATCTTCGGATCTTAGACGCTCTTCGGCGTTCTGAGGTGTCTGGGAATTGGCAGGAGCCTTGAACTAGGCTGGAGCCTCAAAACAGCACCGCGGATTGCGGGAAACCGCCCACATGCTTGCATGTTTCGGCCGCAACATCCCGGCCCATCTCGAGGCAGGTCTGCAGATCTCGTCCTGTGGAGTAGCCGGAAATGAAACCAGCGATGAAGCTGTCACCGGCTCCGGTCGTGTCGATCACCTCAACGGGGCGGATCCCTGCGGTTCTAATCCGGATGCCGTCTGAAGCTATGCTGCCACGGGCGCCGCAGGTGACCACCGCGAGCCTTGCGCCTTGAGCGAGCAGGGAGTCGACCATGTGTTTGGCCTTGGCCAGATCTTCTCCGGCAGAGGCAAAAGCAATGTCGATCCCATCGACGCCAAGATGCTGGGGTTCGGCGTTGATGGAGACGTCCTGGGAAACGCTGACGCCGGCCGCCTTCAAGGTTCGACGCAAGTCCCCTTCGTCATCGAGCCAGCCGATATGGACGTGACGAAGGCGCATCAGCACCTGTAGATCATGGGCATTGGGGCGATAGCCTCTGCAAACTCCGAACTCCTCGAAGGCCAGCGTACGCTCTCCAGCCTCATCAACCTCGATATTGGTATAGGCAGTCCTTCCCGGTAGAACCTGCACGTGATCAATGCAAAGTCCGTTCTCCTTGAAGCAGGCCAACATGCGACGGCCGTCATTGTCGGAGCCTACGGCACCGAAATAGGCCGTTTGCAGATCAAGCCGGCTGAGTTGCACCGCTACATTGACGGCATTGCCCCCGATCAGAGAGAGGCCGATCGGGGGCATGAAACGATCGATGCAGTTGTCGCCGACCGCCGCGAACTCGAAGGATTTCATTGCGCTTACTCTGGCTGCGGCGCGTGAGAGAGGCAGTTAATAAGCCACTCGCTTGTAATAGCGCCTTGTCGTGAGCGGATGATTGCGCTTCACCTCCAGATGCGCACTGATCCGTTCGAAGATCGTTGCAAGAATGATGGGCGAGATCAAGCTGCGAACCTGACCTGAAATCCCGTCAAGGTTGAATTGCGCTGTGTCGAAGACGCGCACTTTGTCCGTATAATCCGGTAGGAAGCGCTCGACACGCTCGACCAAAGGGCGAGAGGCGTCTTCCCCTTTGAAGAGCAAAACGCTGACACCCTTTTCCACGAGTTCGAGCGTGCCGTGGAAAAAGTCGGAGGAATGAACCGGCCGTGTACGAACCCACTGCATCTCTTCAAGGATACACATGCCGTAGTAGAACGCCTCCGGCCAGGTCGATCCGGCACCTGTGACGATATGATAGGGTTCGCTCTTGATCTCTTCCGCGATGCGTTCCGCCTCTTCCTCATAGGCCTTTTTTACACTGAGAAGGGCATGTGGGAGCCGCACCAGTTCCTGCACGGCTCCATCGAAATCGGTATATTCTCCCCGCAGATGCATGACCGCCAGGGCGATGAGAAGCGACTGAATGTAGAAGGATTCGCAGGAGGTATCGTCTTCGGCGAAGTTCACGAAGGGATAATCCGCGCCCATAGCGAGCGGTGTCTCGGGATGACCGATAAGGCTGATGACCTTGGCTCCCTTCGCTTTGCAGTATTCCATCACCGCAACGCTCTCCTTCGTCGTGCCGGAGAGGGACGGGATCACAACAATGGATTTAGGCCCGAGAGCCTGATGTCCAGTCAGAACAAGTTCCGCAGACATCTCCATGAAGGTGGGGAAGGACGACTGGCGCTGCAGCATCTGGGCCGCCGGCATCATCAGGATCGCGGCACCGCCTGTTCCTAGGAAGAACAGGTTCTGCGCTCCCTGTTCCAGGCATTCCTGAATGGCATGATAGAGCCCGCCGGCATGGGACACGGCACCGGATTGAATGCGCAGAAAGCGCTTTTCATCAAAATTCAGCATAGGGGTCTCGGATGGTTAGGCGGCAAGGACAGTCGTCTGACAACCTGGTGCCGATTGCTGAATCTGTCAAGCAGAAAGCTCCAAGGCTGTGTTTCCATAGCATTAGGAGCAAGCAGGTGCTTATGGAGAACTGCATTTGATAGACCTGTCGCGGCAGCTTGCGTCCAGTGCGAAGATGGTCCACACCTAGTGGACTGACAACTGGCTACGCATGAGTTCAAACGCCGATGTCCCCGATCACACCGCTTCGTGACGAACGTACCTTGGTTCTGCAGTTGCGGGATGCAATCAGTGCTCTGATCGAGGAGCAGGGACTGAAGCCGGGCGATCAACTGCCGACGGAGGCCGAGCTCACGCGCAAGTTCCAGATTTCCCGCCCTGCCTTGCGCGAGGCACTCAAACTCCTTGAGCAGGATGGCGCGATCTATGTGAAGCATGGCAAGGGACGGTACGTTTCGGCTGCTGCGGCTCTTCAGGTTGAGCGGCCGATCACTTGCTTCGAAAGCGTCACCGATATGATGCATAAGTCGGGCTATCGCCCGACCAACAAAGTGCTGTCGATTTCCGAGGAGATTGCGCCGGAAGAGGTACGAGCGGCTCTGCGTCTCGATCGCAGCTCTCGGGTGATCCGCCTGGAGCGGCTGCGCATGCAAGGAGAGGAGGTCCTGGTCTATTGCTTGGACTATATCCCTCGCTCCATCATTCCCGACCGTCTCTATGATATCGACTGGAGCGGCTCCCTTCTCGATCTCTTGGAGCGCTACGGCATGCGTCCGGGCATGTCCACGGCCCTTGCCGCGTCCGTGCTCCTTCCGCCGGAGGTGAGCGAGCGAAACGATCTGCACGATTTCGGTCCAGCCCTCCTCATCAGCGAAACCGCTTTCACGCCGACGGGAGTTCCCGTCGTCTTTGCAAAGGATTATCATCGTGGCAGCCGTTTCTCATTCAGCTTCGTGCGCAGGTGACCAACGGCAAAAATTCTTGCCCGTAACGTGCTTGGGTGGAACAGATCTTCGGCCCTTTGCTCGCATTCTTGGGTTTTCCCCTCCTCAGCGTCAAAGCCCTTGACAGTATCAAAGATTAGTCGTCTGCTGTCAGACAACATAAGCTGACAACAAGGCGATAAGGGAGATGGTGAAATGCTCAAGCGGCTGAATGCGCCTCGGCTCCTCTGTTATTCGTCCTGATGTGCTGCTGCGGAGACCTTGTGCGTGATCCTCGCCAGTCAGCAATTGCCAAGCCAGGCCAGTAAAGGGACCTCTTTGTGGGCGGCCCCGCAATCCCGAGGTCTGGCGTCGTCTTTACCTTCGCAGGCTTCAGCCATTTCTTCGTCAGAGCCTTCTCCAAGCGTCTCGCTGTTCATTGCACGAGGTCTGCTGGTGCGTCCGGCATCACCGGGCATGATGGGCTTCGGCCCCAAAACAATCGAAAGAATAGGAACAACCTATCGTCCTGTGATCGAACCACAACCAGAGGGAAGATGAAGGATGCGTAAGCTCTTTCTTGGTACGGTAATGGCGCTGGGATTCGTCTCGGCGATGAATGGAACTGCGCAGGCAGGTCCGACAATGGACCGGGTCATGAAGGCCGGGGAGATGAAGGTTGCTACCAACAGCGGCTGGCCTCCCCAGAGCTACCTCGATGACAACAACAAGCTCGTCGGCTTCGACGTGGATGTCGCCAACGAGATTGGCAAGCGGCTTGGTGTGAAGGTGAGCTTCGAAACGCCTGAATGGAACGTGTTGACCGGCGGTCGCTGGCATGGACGCTTCGATGTGGGCGTGGGTTCGGTGACACCGACCAAGGCGCGCTCTCAGGTTATCGATTTCGCCGGCATCTATTACTACAGCCCTTATGTCTTCGTGGTGCACAAAGACAGCAAGGCGACGTCTCGCAACGATCTCAACGGCAAGAAGATCGGCGTCGAGACCGGCACGACCTCCGAAGATTATGTCAATCGTCGTCTTGAGATCGATGCGCCGGGTATCCCGCCGATTCAGTACACCCTGACTCCCGGTGAGGTAAAAACCTATGCCGACTCGATGCTGCCCTTCGACGATCTGCGCTTGGGCGACGGCACCCGCATTCACGCTGTCATCGCTCCTGAACAGACGGCGCAGAACGCCATCAAGAACAAATATCCGGTGAAGATCCTCGCTGGCGATTACGCCTTCAAGGAGCCGCTCGTTGTCATCACCGACAAGGGCGACCCGGAATGGACGGCCAAGCTTGGCAGTATCATCCAGAGCATGAAGGATGACGGTACTCTCGGCAAGCTGACCACGAAATGGTACGGAGCTGATTACAGCAAGTAATCGCACCGCTTGACGCATTCATCCTCCACCCGCAACACGACACGACCGATTATGTCCTATATCGAAACTTATTATCGTCGGGCACTGGGCCCGGATGCTGTCCAGAGGCCGGCGCTCGAAGGACGCGTGAAGGTCGACGTCTGTATCGTGGGTGGGGGATTGGCTGGCCTCACGGCCGCGCTCGAATTGGCGCGCAAGGGCCGCAGGGTCTGTGTGCTCGAAGCAAACCGCGTTGCCTGGGGAGCTTCCGGCCGCAACGGCGGTTTCGTCAGCCCGGGCTGGGCAGCACGCTACAAGAACATCCAGCGCATGGTCGGCGCGGACCATGCCAAGGAATTGCATCGCCTCTCCATTGAAGGCGCCGATGCCGTTCTCAAGAATGTCCGTGAATTCGCCCTGCAGGATGCGAAACCTGTCCACGGCATTCTCGGCGCCGTGCGCTACGAGGCGACGGAAGGCCTCAAGGCTCATCGGGACTGGCTGGAGAAGGAATTCGGCTACAAGATCGAATTCAAGAGCCGGGAAGAGGTGCAGCAGCTGCTCGTCTCGCCGCGCTACTACCAGGCTCTGTTCGATCCCAATGCGTTCCACTTCAATCCGCTCACCTATGCGCGTGCGCTCGCGAGGGAGGTCGAACGGCTCGGCGGAACCATCTACGAGGGATCGGCCGTCGTGGCTGCGACGATGGATGGGGCGACGAAAGTCGCCAAGACAGCGCATGGCTCTGTCGAGGCCGATCACCTCGTGATCGCGTCCGGAGGCTACACCGGAAATCTCGTGCCGCAGCTCAAGCACAGCTATCTGCCCATCGCGACCTACGTGATGCTGACCAAACCCAACCGAGATCTGATCGCGAGCGCGATCCGCACGGATGCGGCTATCGGCGACGATCGCCGAGCAGGGGATTATTACCGTGTTGTCGATGGAGGCGAGCGCATTCTCTGGGGCGGCAAGATCACGACCCGCACCACGGAGCCGCGTCTTCTCGGACGGCTGCTTCACAAGACGATGGTCTCCACCTATCCACAACTGAGAGATCTGGATGTCGAGATCGTCTGGTCGGGCCTGATGTCCTATGCGCGCCACATGATGCCGCAGATCGGGCGCCTCCAGCCCGGTGTCTGGCACTGCACAGCTTTCGGCGGCCACGGGCTCAATACCACCGCCATCGGCGGACGAGTGATCGCAGAAGCTATCCTGGGCGAGAGCGATCGCTACAGGCTGTTTGCCCCCTTCGGCCTTGCCTGGAACGGATGGATCGCTGGCCGGGTGGCCGCCCAATTGACGTACTGGGCGTATCAGGCAGCCGACCTCTTCCGGGAGCGGAAGTCAGCTTAAGGTGAGAATGTCATAGGTTAGCAGTGGGAGAGGGAGCCTGATGCACTACGCCGATAACGTCGACTACCCGAGGCTGCTTTCCCGGCCGTCAGTTTATATTCCGGGCCTTGTGCTGCTCTTCGGCGTCCTTCTTTACACGCAGGCCGGGACGACATCGTTGGGCAAGGCGCTTGCAGGGATTTTCGGTTTAGGGGAGGGTGCGCCTCTTGTTGCCAATCTTGTCGTCGCCGTGCTCATTACCGGCGTCGTCGCGCTGAATGTCGCTTTCGTGATGCGGCTCCCCATCAAGCATCAGATGTATGCAGTCTGGGTAGAGCTTGCGCTTCTCGTCCTTCTGTTCTTCTATTCGTTCGATCTCAGTTTCGAGTTCATACGCCGCAAGATTGGCTTCCTGCTGACGCAGGGCCTGATGACAACGCTCTATGTGTCTGCAATCTCTATTCTGATTGCGTCCATCCTGGCGATGATCGGGGCTATCGCCAAGCTGTCATCCAACGGCATCGCCTTGGGCATTGCGAACTTCTACACATCTCTTTTTCGAGGTCTGCCGCTGCTCATGCAGATCTACATGATCTATCTGGGGCTGCCGCAACTTGGATATGTCATCAATGCCGTTCCTGCCGGCATTCTGGCTCTGTCGCTCTGCTACGGGGCCTATATGACGGAAATCTTCCGCGCCGGCATCGAAAGTATTCCAAAAGGTCAATGGGAAGCATCCCGCGCCCTGGGGCTGAAGCCGCGGGATACCCTGACTCGCATCATCCTGCCCCAGGCCATGCGCATCATCATCCCGCCGACAGGCAACCAGTTCATTGCCATGCTGAAGGATAGCTCGCTCGTTTCGGTCGTCGGGGTGTGGGAGCTCATGTATCTCGCCAGGACCCAGGGTCAGACGGAGTTCCGCCACGTGGAGATGATGATTACCGCATCCTTGATCTACTGGATTCTGACCATGGTTCTGGAAGTCATCCAAGGGCGCATCGAGCGGCGCTTCAACAGGGCCCAGACACGATGACGGACAGCACGTTTCAAGCCTGGTTCACAGGCGAGCAGATGGTTTTGTAATGCAACATAACACGCTCCCTCTCGTCGAAACTTCATCCAAACCTCAGGAAGCGACTGCGGCGGTTCAGATCCAGAGCCTGTCGAAATGGTACGGCACATTCCAGGCCTTGAGGAATGTCGATCTCATTATCGGCCGTGGCGAGAAGCTCGTCATTTGCGGCCCGTCCGGCTCAGGCAAATCGACCCTGATCCGAACCATCAATGCCCTCGAGAGCTTTCAGGAGGGCCGGATCATTGTCGACGGCATCGAGCTGACCCGCAAGCCCGAAGCCGTGGAAGCGGTGCGGCAGAGGGTCGGGATGGTTTTCCAGCAATTCAACCTGTTTCCGCACCTGACGGTGCTCGAAAACTGCACTCTGGCGCTGCGGCTCGTCAGGGGAATCCCGCAGAAGGAAGCCGATGAGCGGGCGCTGCATTACCTGAGCAAGGTGCGTATCCCCGAGCAGGCGCACAAATTTGCCTCGCAGCTCTCGGGAGGCCAGCAGCAGAGGGTCGCCATCGCACGCGCTCTGTGCATGCAGCCCGACATCATGCTTTTCGACGAGCCTACTTCTGCCCTCGATCCCGAAATGGTGAAGGAGGTGCTCGACACGATGACTCAGCTAGCCGGGGAGGGCATGACCATGGCCGTCGTGACCCATGAGATGGGCTTTGCTCGCCAAGTAGCCGATCGGGTTGTGTTCATGGATCGGGGCGAGATCGTCGAGCAGGGCACACCCTCCGAGTTCTTCTCCAATCCCAAGGAAATGCGCGCCCGCACCTTCTTGAGCCAGATTCTCCATTGATTAGGTTCGGCGGCAAAGAAGATCGAGCAGGGGGAACAAGGGTGACTGAGGATTGCGACGTCGTCATCATCGGCGCGGGACATAATGGTCTGGTTTGCGCTTTTTACTTGGCGTCGGCCGGATACAAGGTGAGGGTATTCGAGCAGCGCCCTCTTGTAGGTGGGGCTGCGGTCACGGAAGAATTTCACCCCGGCTTTCGCAACTCGGTTGCTTCTTACACAGTAAGCCTTCTCAACCCCAAGATCATCCGCGACATGAACCTGCCGCAGCACGGCTTGAAGGTCGTCGAACGTCGCCTGTCGAACTTTCTGCCTCTTCCTGGTGATCAATATCTTAAGATCGGCGAAGCCGTGACCCGCTCCGAGATCGCTCGCTTCAGCGCCAAAGATGCGGAGCGCTACGACGCCTACTCCAACGAGATCGACGCCATTGCGGATGTTCTACGCGATCTCGTGCTGCAGCAGCCCCCGAACCTGGTTGCGGGCGGTTGGCGGGCGGCACTCTCGGAGGGCTGGCGCGCCCTTCTCACAGGCAATCGTCTCCGCGGCCTCTCTATGGCGAACCGCCGGGCTCTGCTCGACATCTTCGCGAAATCTGCGGGCGATTATCTCGACGGCTGGTTCGAAACGGATTGCGTGAAGGCGGTCTTCGGCTTCGATGCCGTCGTCGGGAATTTCGCGAGCCCTTATACGCCCAATACCGCCTATGTGCTGCTGCATCATGTCTTCGGCGAGGTGAACGGCAAGAAGGGCGCCTGGGGACACGCCATTGGCGGCATGGGGGCGATCACGCAGGCCATGGCGAAGGCTGCCCGCGAGCGTGGTGTCGAGATCGAGACAGATGCGCCGGTGCGCGAAGTCATCGTAGAGAAGGGCAGGGCGACGGGCGTCGTGCTGAAGGATGGCCGCACCATTCGGTCTCGCGCAGTGGCCAGCAACGTTCATCCCAAGCTGCTCTTCGACAAGCTTGTGCCAGAGGATGCATTACCGGCGGATTTCCTGCACCGCATCAGGCGCTGGAAATCAGGTTCCGGAACATTCCGCATGAATGTGGCGCTCTCGCAGCTTCCGAGCTTCACGGCTCTTCCCGGGCGCGAGATCGCCGACCACCATACTGCGGGCATCATCATCGCTCCTTCTCTGGCTTACATGGACCGCGCGTACGACGACGCAAAGCATTTTGGCTGGAGTCGGGAGCCCATCGTGGAGATGCTGATCCCGTCCACCCTCGATGACAGTCTCGCGCCTAAGGGCGCGCACGTGGCGAGTTTGTTCTGCCAGCACGTGCAGCCGGTTCTGTCCGATGGGCGCTCCTGGGACGATCACCGCGAGGAGGTGGCCGATCTGATGATCGCCACTGTCGACCGTTATGCTCCGGGCTTCAAAGAGAGCGTCGTCGGGCGACAGATCATGAGCCCCCTCGATCTCGAGCGCACATTCGGGCTTATCGGCGGCGACATCTTCCACGGCGCTCTGACCCTAGACCAGCTCTTCAGCGCTCGGCCAATGCTGGGGCATGCGGATTACCGGGCTCCAATCACAGGACTTTACATGTGCGGAGCAGGCACTCACCCGGGCGGGGGCGTGACCGGTGCGCCTGGTCACAATGCTGCGCGTGCTGTTCTGGCGGATATCAGGCGTCTCGGCTGACGCGCATCGGTGTGCTACAAGCTTTTTGGGCGCGAACAGGAATTGGTGGCTGAGCGAAGCCGATATCTCGTGCCCAAATTGTCGCAGGCTTCCTACGGGCTATCCTAAACTGTGCTACATCCTGCCCTGGGCTCGATGAACGGAGGCCGTGATGACCGGGCGTGCAGCGAAACAATCCAGCAAGATGCCCGGCATCGTGGGACCACTTGCCGAGAAGAGTGTTTCTCTGGCGCTGCAGGGCGGGGGCGCGCATGGCGCGTTTACCTGGGGCGTTCTCGATTATCTGCTCGAGGATGGCAGGCTCGCCATCGAGGCGATCACGGGTGCCAGCGCCGGTGCGATGAATGCCGTCGTCCTCGTGGAGGGATGGCTGGAGGGTGGCAGGGACGGCGCTCGCGAGCAGCTGCGCAAGTTCTGGAAGCGGGTCAGTCTCGACGGCGATCTCTCGCCCATCCAGCGTTCGCTCTTCGACCACTTCTTGAGCTACTGGAGTGGAGCTCATGCCTCGACCGGCCTATGGGGTGATGCCTTCTCCCAAATCGCAAGCCCTTACGATTTGAACCCGCTCGACATCAATCCCCTGAGAGATGCCTTGAACGAGATGATCGACTTCGAACGGGTGAGAGCGTGCAGGGATGCCAAACTCTTTGTCTCGGCGACCAATGTCTGGACAGGCAAGATCCGGGTCTTTACCGGGCCCGAGCTGACGGTTGATCACGTTCTTGCCTCCGCCTGCTTGCCGACGATCTTCAAGGCTGTTGAGATTGAAGGAGAGCCTTACTGGGATGGAGGCTATACTGGAAATCCCGCTCTCTTTCCTTTGTTTTACGAAACGAAGGCGGATGACATCCTGCTTGTTCAGATCAATCCGATCGAACGTCGGTCAACACCGAGAACTGCCGAGGAAATCCACAGCCGGCTGACAGAGATCACCTTTAACGCTAATCTTCTTTACGAACTCAGAGCCATTGGCTTTGTGCGGCGATTGATCGATGAGGGGAAGCTCTCGGCCGACGAGTACAAGCGGGTGCTGATGCACCGTATTCACGGTGGGGCGAAACTCGATGCCTATGCCGCCTCGTCGCGCCTTGATGCACGGTGGGAGTTCTTCAAGAGACTGAAGGATCTCGGACGGGCTGCTGCCCGCACGTGGTTGAGTGAAAATTATGAGGCGCTCGGTCGGGAGAGCACGCTTGATCTGTTCAACGCCTAATCTTAGCTACCTCTGACCCTCATGGTACCAAGCCGGTAGAAGGCCTCGATAATGGCACGAAAAGCAGGAAGCGCAGACCTGCCGCTCCATAACGGCCATGTTCCGAAATGGCTTGCAGATCGCATGACACGCCTCGGTGCTGTCATGAGCGAAGCCATCGTGCACCACTATGGGCGCGACGAACTGCTGCGCCGTCTGGCTCACCCCTTCTGGTTTCAGTCCTTCGGTGCGGTGATGGGGATGGATTGGCACTCGTCAGGGATCACCACGAGCGTGATTGGCGCTCTCAAACGCGGCCTGACACCTTTGTCGAATGAACTTGGCATTCATGTCTGCGGCGGCCGCGGGCGGCACTCGCGGCAAACGCCTCAGGAACTGCTTTCCATCGGAGAGCGCGTGGGCTTCGACGGAGAGGCGCTCGCGAAGGCCAGCCGACTGGTCGCCAAGGTCGACAGCGCCGCGATCCAGGATGGGTTCGACCTCTATCTGCACGGATTCATCGTCACGGATGATGGCCATTGGGCGGTGATCCAGCAGGGTATGAACGATGCCCGACGACAGGCGCGGCGATATCATTGGCTTTCCGAAGATCTCGAGAGCTTCGTGGATGAGCCCCACAGCGGCATCGACGGGGTGGGGCAGGGGACGATTGTTAATCTGACGGATCGTTGGGCGAAGGACTCGCGGGACGCGCAGCTCGAGATGCTGGATACGCTCGGCCCGGACGGCATCGCGCGGAAGTTCGTGGCTATGACGGAGAAGGACATGGAGCCAGACTCTCTCGCGCAGCCGCTGCTGCCGCACCTTGTCATGCCGGAGCATCATGATGTCCGCTCCAAGGACGTGGTTCTTCGGCGGCTGCACGGGAGCCTTGTGGCCGCCGCAGAGCGAGGTCCGGAAGATTTTTCGGATCTGCTTCTGACACCGGGCGTGGGCCCCCGGACGGTGGCGGCGCTCGCGATGGTGGCCGAGGTGATTTACGGCGCCCCTTGTCGCTTCAGCGATCCTGCCCGATTCTCCTATGCCCATGGCGGCAAGGACCGGCATCCCTTTCCAGTGCCGTTGCGCGTGTACGATCAGACCATCACTGTTCTGAAATCAGCCGTTCAGAAGGCAAAGCTCGGGCATCTGGAGGAGCTGTTCGCCCTCAAGCGCCTGGACGAGCAAGCGCGTGCTGTGGAACGGTTTGCCACTGGGCCTGAGTTCGATGATCTCCTGGTCAGAGAGCAGAAGAATTCGCACAGCTATGGCGGACGCTCAGTCTTCGGGGAGGAGCCACCTTCTGGGGAATAGCTTGGGCAAAGCGGTTGAGAGCCCAGAATTCACGGGACTTTTCCGAATGTAGGCATACGCTGCTTCGATCATTGTCTGAGATAAACCTTCCGGGAACGGACGAGTCGAGCCCGCAGTTTCATGAGCCTGTCGTGCGTGGATCCCGAGGTCTTCGCTACGATGCGCCGGGCGGTGCGGTTGAGCAGTGTCAGGCACCATAGGGAAAGAGTCCCTGCCAGACTGGGCCTGAGCCAAATCGGCAGGTCCTTGGGGCGCAGCCTCACCTTGATGTCGGGGGCAAACAACAGGCGGGGGAGAAGTCTTACGTATGCATTTCGTTCAACACGCATCCAAGCCTCTGGCGACCAAGGCTTGGGGCTTCCGGTCTGATGCAAGAGATAAGCCGGCTTGCCGCGATGACGGCATTCAAGCGTATTCCGGTTTGTGACCTCCACATCCATGAGGAGGTATGAGACATGCTGCGGCCAAGTCGCCAAGTGTCCCTTCGGGACCTCGCTCATGAGCAAAGCGTTGAGGGCATCCTGGTCTCCGTCCCAGAACGGTTGAGAGTAGCTGGCACCGCGCCCGCGCGTGCATGCGGCAGGGATTTTCCCGCAAGACTCCCACCACCGCTGCAGCAACCAAGACCAATTTTCCGCTGAAAGGGCGATAAACCCGGAATTCTGGGAGGATTCTTGCCGAAGAGGGGAACGAAGACCAAATGCCTGTCCCCACTCAGGGAACCAGCGCTGATCCTGGGTCTCATCGGAAAACATGCATATATGCCCAGCTGCTGCAAGTGACATCATCTCATCGAGCGAACTCGTGACGATAATGTCGGAATCGATGATGACGATGACGCCTTCCGGATTGAGTAGGTGGGGAAACGGCTTCGAGAGAAGGGGATTATCGAAAATTCTCTGAGGACGCGGGCAGAACTCCACATGCCCTTCCAGGATCTGCCTCTGGTGCGGCAGCAAGCCCAGATCAAGCACTACGAGCCTTCCCGCGTTGCCTGTGAGGTGGAGCGAATTCAGCAGTGCGACAAGACCTGGGAAGAATAGGCTGTCGGCTACGGTGAAATACGTTCGCTGTACACGTTCTGACATTCCCATGCCTCAAGACAATCGTGCAATACAGATAACTTCGCCCCGCACCAGGCGCAAATCCTCGCAAGGGTCTTTACCCAAAAGGTAGCCGTCTACCCAGAAGGTATGCCGACGATCTACAGTGGTCCCGAGGCATTGGCAGCCTCGAAAGCAGGGCCGCAACTGAGCGTAATGTATGATCCGTTCGGAGGATAAGGAGAGCTTGAGCGCAGGTTGTCGTCGAGACCTCGTGGAAGCCTGTCAGGTCAAGGCATGAGGAAGGAAAAGCTAGTTTAAAAGCAGCTTTCCCATTCTGACGTAGGGCGGGCCGTTCGACGGCTTTAGGGTAATCATAGAATTCTACCCCTTTTGAGCGGGAACTAATCCGTCTAAGGCCCACGGACCCACTGCGAGGTGCGCAGGATAAGCAGTATAATGGGCCCTCAATCAATATTCGCCCGAACAAGTAGGTAACAATACTTCGTCTATTCTGGAATATAATCATGTCATTGCGCTTGGAGAGGGACAGCTTTCGAGGCCTGCCAATCGGCATCGATCTGACACATTTCAGGGAACTCAGAATGCGAGCGCGCTCAAAAGTTCACGCTTGCGTGATGGGTAATATCGATCTTGTTCGCCCGCTTGGTTTAGCCGGAATTCCCTGCATGGTGGCTGCGCCTCCTGGAAATCCGGTTCTCCATTCACGCTTTGTCCGCAAGGCGTCCTCATGGGAGGATGACGAAGCCAATGCAGAAGCGAGCATCGAAGCCCTGCTCCATTTCGGAGCCGCGCAACCTGAGCCGCCAGTTCTGTATTACGAAGGAGACCGCCAGCTTCTTCTCGTGTCGCGTTACCGGGAAAAGCTCGCGAAGGCGTACCGCTTTGTCATTGCGGATCCTGCTCTTGTGGAGGATCTCACGGACAAAGCGCGTTTTCAGGCGCTTGCTGAGCGAATGGGTTTGCCGGTTCCGGCAGCACAGCACCTCAATGCATCCAGCCGGACTTCGGCCGAGATCGAATTAAGATACCCGGTCGTTATCAAGCCCGTTCGGAACCGGGAGGCTTGGGCTTCCATCGAGAGTTCAGGCAAGGCGTTGATCGTGGATACCGCAGAGGCCATGCAGGCACTATGGCCTCGCTTGGCCGCAGTCAATTTGGACTTCATGGTCCAGGAGGCCATTCCGGGTCCGGAGAGCCGGATCGAAAGCTATCATGTCTATGTGGATCAAGACGGTGCTACCGTCGCCGAATTCACCGGGCGCAAGATCCGTACTTTTCCCCTATCTTGCGGCCACAGCACGGCCCTTGAAACGACCGATGTCGCTGATGTCAGGGCGCTCGGACGAGACATTGTCCGAAAGATTGATCTGCGTGGGGTCGCAAAGCTCGACTTCAAGCGTGACCCTGATGGCAGGCTCTTCATTCTCGAGATCAACCCGCGATTTAGCCTGTGGCATCATCTCGGTGCGATAGCGGGGGTAAACATACCAGCACTCGTTTATGCAGACCTAGTGCATCTGCCTCGTGCAGAGGGAAGGACAGCCCGTGCTGGCGTTCGTTGGTGCAAGCCCTGGGAGGATTTTCGTGCTGCATGGGCTAGTGGAGTATCCACTTCGACATGGCTGCTATGGACTTTGCGCTGCGAAGCAAAATCGATGATTGCATGGGACGATCCGATGCCGCTGCTGCGAGGAGTTCTGTCCAATTTGTCACACCGATAGTTGAATTGAGAGGGTCCCTCAGAGAAGCTGAGCAATGGGATGAGAATTGCCATCGTCTCCGACATCCATGCCAATCTGGAGGCTCTAGAAGCGAGCCTGCAGGATCTCGCCTCCCAGAACGTTGATCGCATCCTCTGTCTCGGTGACGTCGTAGGATATAACGCGAGCCCTGCTGAATGCATCGATCTGCTCCGGAAGAATGATGTCCTATGCGTGGCCGGCAATCACGACCGTGCCGTTGCGGGGCAGTTAAGCACGGACGAATTCGGCTACACTGCCGAGATGGCCGTCACCTGGACACGCCGCCAGCTCGATATCGAAGCACTCGGCTACCTGTCTGCCCTGCCCACGGACATCCTTATTCCGGGTGCGCTCATCGCTGTTCATGGTGCCCTTCATCCGATAGTGGGCCGTGAAACGGTTCGCCTCGATACTGACGACAGGCTGCTGTTGAGTTTCGAGGCCCTTTCCGCACACCCATCACGAGTCCATATCTGCGCATATGGGCACACCCACCAGCTTTCTATTCATGAGTTCCAAGGTGACGGCATGCGAAAGCTCGATGGTGATCAGATTCTCCTCCGGCGAGACAGATTGTATCTCGTAAATCCGGGAACGATCGGGCAGCCGCGCACCTCTGACCCGAGAGCCACCTATATGATCCTGGATTGTGAGCGAAACGAACTCAGCGTTCATCGGGTCGCGTATGACGTCACAGTTCCCTTCGAGAAGAGTCGAAGAGCGGGCCTTGTGCCTGTCTGGAAGGACTTCCCCCGGCCCGTGATCGAGACACTGATGCGACTCCCGGAGCCCGTACGAAGAAATATCCGCCGAGGTTTGAGAGCTCTCAGGGGCTAAATCGAATGCCTTTCCATGATGGAAGGAGTCGTTTCGCGTCAAAGTTGTCAAAGCAGCTTATATTTCGGTTAGTTGTTGCCAAGCTTGATCAGTGCTGTGACGCGAGAAAGAGCGAAATCTCCAAGCGCAAATTTAGTGCGGCTCTCCAGCGCCCTAGTCAAGGCAATGAAGAGCCTCTAGGTATCCTTGCAAACGGTAGAGCAAGTAGAAGTTAATCTTGCCAGACTAACCCATTTTTGCTCGCTGGGACGGTCCAGAGTCTCTAGACAATTGCACCAGAGGGGCAGAGGTTTTTCTGCAAAGTTTTGGGCTGGGCTTTTGCGCATACCGATGTCGTTGAACATCTGGAGGAGTTCGAAAATGGGTTCGGATCTGAAACGACTAGCAGCCCCATTTCTCCGATTGGAACGCCTAGCTTCCTGGCTGCATAGAGTGGCTAACAGTGTCAGACGCAATCCGCCCCGCAAGACTCTTGAGAATATTGCCTCCGCTCTTGAGGACGCTCGCTTCGAGTGGACATACGGGATTGAGACCGCTCGTCATGAGCAGCTCAAGGACATGCACATCAGTGGCGTCAACAAAAGCCTCGGACGTCACTATGAGCCGGTCCGTGTCCGCGCCTTCCGCAAATTGATGAGGCATCTCAGGCTTCCAAGCAATCTTGTCTTCATCGATATAGGAAGCGGCAAGGGGCGGGCCCTTATAGCAGCTGCCGAGTTTCCATTCAGGCGCGTCATCGGCGTAGAATTTTCGGCAGAGCTTTGTTCTACCAGTGAAAGGAATATTGCAGCCGCCCAGCGCCAAAAGCTGAAGTGTACGAACATTGAAGTCGTTCATGCTGATGCCGCCGAGTATCACATCCCCAGCGATGCCTCAGTCTTCTTCTTTTTCAATCCGGTCAAGCGACCCTTGATGGAGCGCATTCTGAAGAACATCCAGGATTCGCTGGAGCGGGAGCCTCGCAGAATCTGGATCATCATCGACAATCCACAGGAACTTGCGCCGGCTGTCGAATACATTTTCGGTAATTTCAACTGGGCCGGCGAGTATACATATGGGAGTGCAAAGTTCTGGGTCTGGTCGAACGGTCATTAAATTGTTCTCTTGAAACCGGAGCGCTTCGGTCCGCTGCGGCACCAGGAATAATCGACGCGGGGCAAGGGCAAGGGAGCGACGCGTTCCTTCGACCGGAGATATGAGCCTAATGTCATCTGCTGCGATCTCGCGATCTTGGCCGTGCGTACACAGGCGATCACGATCCGCTTGAGAAAGGGCACGAGCGTCACCCCTGGTGTACCCCTAAGTGATAGATCTTGAGCGCGCTGCGCATTAGGTAATACACCTTACGAGCAAGTGACCCGAGTAGCTGCTCGTGATATTTTCGATAAATACCCAAGCTGAGTAAGATATAGTTTCAGCTTATCTTGCTTTGAGAATGCTTTTGCAGCCGCGAGGCAAGTTATGCGGGAAAAGAATATTTGTGCCGCTCTTGCATCGGGCGGGCGATCAACGGCTGCGCTGCGAAAGACAGTACGCAGCGATCTCTACAAGATCACACTGGTTCGCCTAAGAGCCTTCTTCCGGATGGTGATCCGGTTGATCCTCCCACAGGCTTCGGAGGGCTTCATCTCAACTTCTTGCATTGCGCTTGAAACCCGGGGGGGCAATGACTCCTAGGCTGAAAATCGACGAGACCCTGTTTCCAAAGCCCGAATCCGAGTACGGGTCCTTCTTGAGTGAAGGGCAGGTGCAGAGCGCTGGGCCTTTCCAGGAGCTTGATGGGAGGGAAACAGGGGGCTCCGATCAAAGTCAGTCAGGTAGGAGGCGCCCGCGCTTTTCTCGGCTGGCACTGACAAATCTGCTGTATCGGTACTTTCTGCTCATAACGGTCCTTGCATGCGCTTCACTTGCCGTGGGCGCTTACGGTGTCTCGAAGCTTAAGGACCAATATACTGCAACGGCTCTCTTGGTCTTGGATCAAAGCAGCACTCGATTGCTCGCGCCGGAAAATCCTCCCCCGCTAAACGCGGATGGCGAGGCGGAGCTCCTTAAATCCGAGAACATCGCCCTCCGCGTCATTGATAAACTGCAGCTAACCGCGGACTCCGAGTATAATCCGAAGTCGGAAGAGCCCTCGAGAATCATAACAGGAATTAAAGAGATTCTCAGCTCGCTCCTGAATAGCTGGGGCTTACAGCCTCGGCTAGACGAGGATCCATCATCCCTGCAAGACATCTCGGGAGTTCAGGCGCTTCCGCCCGAGAAAGCTGCCGCTCTTCAGCGCCTCAAGCAGAATATTACGATCCGCCGTCGAGGCCTCACTGATCTTCTGGCCGTTGAAGCGAAATCGGAGGAGCCTCGGCGAGCGGCCCGCATCGCAAATGCGTATGCGCAGGCGTATCTGGATGAGCAAGTCGCGATCAAAGCGCAAGCCCTAAATAGGGCCGAGCAGATCCTGTCCCGGCAGCTTGCAGAGTTGAATGAGGAGTTGAAGCGCTCCGAGGCTCAAATTGGACTGCGCCAAAGCTACCAGGAAAGCCTGGTACGTCTGCGGGCCATCGCTCAAAGGCGCGAAACCCTCAGCGCTGATGCGCGCATCGTGTCGCCGGCACGCCCCCCTGGCGGTCCCGCGTTCCCCAGTGCACGTACACTGGGTGCCGTTGGCATCGTCTTCAGCACGGCAGTGGGATTGGCGCTCGCTCTTGGATTAGCCGCTTATCGAGAGGCGAAGCTGGATAGGGCCTATACAGAGGAGGAGGTTACAGCGGCATCAGGAGTGACCAATCTCGCGGTCATTCCGTCCCGACGCACAAGACTTTTGTGGAGCAGGCGTTCAAACCGCATGGAGAAAAAGTCTTTGGAGGCCAAGCGCAGGCTGTTCTTCAATATGCAGCTCATCGGTCAACAAGACAGCAAACTCAGCGTCTGGCTGATCACGTCCTCTCAATCCAGTGAAGAAAGGGCGGCACTTGGGCTGTCATTGGTACGGCTTGCAGGTGCATCCGGGCTGAAGGCGGCTCTCGTTGATGCTGATCTGCGCCACCCCATAATGCACGATCTACTCGGGGTGGAGAACGATAAAGGTCTGGCGGATCTGCTTCTGGCGCGCAGCGATGTGCAGGGGGTCGTGCAGGACGCCCCGGAATCGGATTACAAGTTCATCTCAGCCGGTTTCGTAGGTGACACTCAGGTCGAGAGGTACCTGCGTCCGGAGCGCCTGAAAAATGCTATGCGTAAGCTTCGGCTGGAATTCGACATTGTTCTCCTCGTCGCGCCTCCTTTTGATAACTCCGCGGACCCCCTCATGCTGATGGGCATGGCTGATGCCGCGCTCTTCATTGTCAGGTCTGGAGAAACGCTCTTGTGCGAGATGCGCTCGAATGTTCGTCAGCTGCGGCGCTGCAGCGAAAAACCAGTCTATACAGTCATGATGGATGCGCCTGCCAGGACGTAAGATGTGGATTCAGCCATGAGAGATGACGTACAAAGATCGCGCAATGATAGAGCATCAATAATCATGAGGACCCGCACCAAGCCTCTTGAGAGAGTGGGTCTGTTCATTCTGCGCCTTTGCTTATGTCTCGTTTCAATCATGGCGCCGACGCTCTCTGCCCGAGCAGAATATGCCCTGGGCAGCGGCGATACTCTCGAGTTGACGGTTTTCGGGCGCGCCGATCTCAACAGACGCGCGAAGATAGGGATCGATGGGAATATCATTTTTCCTCTGATCGGTGAGATGAAGGCGGAGGGGCTGTCTTTGACAGCCATGCGTACAAGGATCAGGGAGCACCTGGAAAAAAGCGATGCCGTACGCGGAAGCGATGTGGTTCTTGAGCTTATCGAGACAAGGCCCTTCTACATTCATGGGGATGTGGCGAGATCTGGAGCGTATCCGTACAACAAGGGGCTGACTGTTCGGCATGCCATAGCTGTTGCGGGTGGCCTTGATACCGCTCGCGGCAAGTCCGTGAGCACGCCTCGTGAGCTCTCCGAGCTGAGAGGGCGCTACAATCAAGCGAGAAGCGAATTCCTGAAGCTCCAAATCCGTGTTGCTGCCTTGCAGGCGGAAATCAACAATTCAACCGATATAGGCACGGCATTAAGAGAGTACGCCCAGAAAGGACGTTCGCAGGACCTCGTCGATACGGAGATCCAGAGTCTTAAAACCCGTGCGGCCGAGCGGCAGAAGCAACAGGAATTTCTAAGAACATCTCTCAAACTTGCCAATGAGGAGGTTTCCGCACTTGAGCGTAGTCAGCAACAGGATGAGGAAGCCCGAAAGCAGCAGGTTGCTGAGACGGCGAGGGTGGCGGAACTCAGCGCGAGAGGCTTAACGGAATCTCGCCGGGTGACGGAAGAGCAGCGAGCGACTGTTCTGTTGAAAAGCAGGGAAATGGACACGGCAGCGAGGCTTGCACTCGCCCGTCGCCAAAGGGAGGAGATCCTGTGGAACATCGCAAAGGCCGATGAACGGCGCTTTGTTGCACTTGAGGAACTCAACAGCGCCGTCGCACGCCTTGCGGACGCACGGATTCAAGTTGATTCGCTCTCTGAGCAGATTACTCTGATGGGAGCTGCTGGGGGGCAGTTTCCTAATGAGGAGTCCGTTGATCTCCAGGTCAAGATCTATCGCAATGGAGGGCCGAAAGAAGGGATTTCGGCAGATGCAGATCTGGAGTTGAGCCCTGGCGATGTTGTGGAGGTCCGCCAGCGTCTGACGAAGGACAATAAAGGATTATAGCACAAAGCACCCATCAGTCCGTGGCGGGTCAATGGTATCTTTCCCATGAGGCGAACTTCAAAGAGCTGACACAACGGTAATGCGCGAGTGCATTTGAGCTCAAGCGACAACGAAGAACGCATTTCCGGCGTGGCGGAAGGGAGGGTTGGATGAAGGCTGTAATCCAGTCAGGCGGACGGGGTACTCGGTTGCGGCCGTACACTTCAGTCCTGCCTAAGCCGTTGATGCCGATCGGAGCGAGGCCTGTTCTCGAACTCTTGTTGAAGTGGCTGCGCCGCAATGGGGTCGAAGAAGTTTACATCACGACCGGATACCTTGGCCATCTTATCCGCAGTTTTTGCGGAGATGGTAGCCAGTGGGGCATCAATATTGTCTATACGCAGGAAATAGAGCCGCTCGGAACGATCGGCCCGCTTTCCCTTCTGCGCGACAAGCTGGACTGCACCTTCTTCGTGCTCAATGGCGATGTGCTGACGGATCTGAACCTGAATGCATTCTCTGCGTTCCACCGCAATCATGGCGATCCGCTTACAATCGCTACGACGGCTCGAACCACCAAGATGGATTTTGGCGTCATCGATGAGACCGACGGGGTCGTAACTCGGTTCAGAGAGAAGCCAAACCTCTCACACTGCGTCAGCATGGGGGCTTACTGCATGGAGCCCGACGTTCTGAAATATATTCCGACAGGGGTCCCATTCGGCTTTGACGATCTAGTCTTCCGAATGATGGATCGGAATGTGCCAGTTCATACTTTCAGGCATACAGGTCTTTGGCTTGATATCGGGCGTGTTGACGATTTCCATAAAGCTCAGGAAATCGACTGGGATGAACAAACATCTTCTCTCGATCCCCTTCCGATCTAGACGGAAAGAAGATGGAGCAATCTATTGCTCAGGTGAGAACGAAACGGGAGATCCCAGATGCTGTTTGTTGCAGAGCCGATTCTCGGAGCCGAAGAGAAGGCAGCCCTTTCAGGCGTGATCGATGATGGCTGGATCACGATGGGCGAGCGGGTCATGGAGTTCGAGAAGGCCTTCGCTCACATGCACGGCGAAGACGATTCGGTTGCGGTGAGCTCCTGCACGGCAGGTCTTCATCTCATCATGCATGCCCTTGGTATCGGAAAAGGGGATGAGGTTCTTGTTCCATCACTTACGTTTGTCGCAAGTGCGAATTGCATCCTCTATGTCGGGGCTAAACCCGTTTTCGTAGATATTGAATCGATCGATACGCCTCTCATGTCTCTGGAAGATGCCGCCGCAAAATGCACGGCGCGCACGAGGGCTGTCGTCGTCGTGCACTATGCTGGGTATCTGGCAGATCGTGACAAGTGGCGCCGGTTTGCCGATGAGCGGGATCTGCTTCTGATCGAAGATGCTGCTCACGCTACAGGCATGCCGGAAGCTGGCACCTACGGTGTTGCGGCCGCATTCAGCTTCTATGGCAACAAGAACATGACCACGGCCGAAGGCGGAGCCGTTATCGCGCGAGATCAGGCGCTGCGCGAGCGGATCCGGCAGATGCGGGGGCATGGCCTCACAAGCGGCACGTTTCAGCGTGTCTCACGACCGGCGCTTACCTACGACGTGACGATGCTGGGCTATAACTATCGCATGGATGAACTGAGAGCAGCGCTCGGTCTCGTGCAACTGCAGCATCTGTCACGGTGGAATGCAAAGAGAAAAGACCTTTGTGAGAAGTACCGGCACCTATTGAAGGAGCGCACGCCTGAAATATCTGTGCCGTTCACGGCTGAACATCGGTCGGCCTATCACATCATGCCGATCGTTCTGCCATCAGCCGTCGACCGAGAAGAGGCCATTCTTCGGCTAAGAGAGGCCGGGATCCAGACATCGATCCACTATCCTCCCGCGCATACGCTTTCCCTTTATAAGGAGCTGTCTCCGGGCGTCAGTTTACCAATAACGGAAGACTACTCCAGTCGTGAACTCACGCTACCGCTGCATCCGCGTCTGGAGGATGAACATGTAGACAGGGTTACCCAAGCAATTGCCGAGGTCGTTGCGCAAGTCGCGTAGGGGAACCGCATGGTCAGCAGTCCTATCTCAGGTGCGTGGCGCAGCATGTCTCACCCGGAGACTACAAAAAGGGCCTTCGATTTCGCCGTGGCGTCAATCGCGCTCGTCCTCGCTTCTCCTGTCATGCTTCTGCTGGCATTAGCGATTGTCTGCGAGTCCGGTCGACCGGTTTTTTTCTCGCAGACGAGGCTGGGATTGGGTGGACGTCCCTTCCGTATGTATAAATTCAGAAAGTTTAACAAGAGTTGCGGTGCTTCAGGGTCACCATTGACTCTTAACAAGGATCAGCGTCTTACCAGGGTCGGTCGGTTTCTGCTGGCGACGAAGATGGACGAGCTGCCGCAATTCTGGAATGTGCTGAAAGGGGATATGTCCATCATCGGGCCGCGTCCTGAGTCCATGGCATTCGCCGATTGCTTCTCTGGAAGGTTTGAGCGTGTTCTCGATTACAAGCCAGGTATTCTCGGACCTGCACAAGCAGTGTTCCGGTCTGAGTGCATGCTGTATCCGCCATGTGTCGATCCGGCTGTTTTCTATCGTGCTGTCCTTTTTCCGGCCAAGGCGCAGATCGACCTCGATTACTATCGACGCCGAACTCTTGCCTCAGACGTCGCATGGATCATGAAGAGCGCTTTTGCTGTCCTGGGATTGTCCGGCGTCTGGCGGGTGAACTCTCCGCAACTAGCGGATTGCGATGAAGCGATCCGATGCGAGATCGAAACGTTTGAACGCACTAGAACAGCCAGAAAATATACGAAATAGGCAAAATATGAGCTACCAGGGAGTCACGGTTCTGATCACGGGGGCTGATGGGTTCATCGGCTCCCATCTGACCGAAGCGCTTCTGAGGTCAGGGGCGAAGGTGACGGCGGTCAGTCAGTACAATTCCTTCGACAGCCACGGATGGCTCGACGATATTTCAGATGAGCTGCGCGGCAAATTGAGAATTGTGCGGGGCGACGTCAGGGATGCTGCATTCGTGCGGCGTGTGGTACGAGAGCAGGAAATCGTTTTTCATTTGGCGGCCCTGATCGCGATTCCTCAATCTTATGTCACGGCGCAAGCCTATGTCGAAACGAACGTTCTAGGTACACTGAATGTGCTTGAAGCAGCGCGGGATTGCGGCACAAAGCGCATCATTCATACCTCTACGAGCGAGGTTTACGGGACAGTCGTGGGTGAGGCTATCACGGAAGACCATCCTCTCCAGGGGCAGTCGCCATATTCCGCGTCGAAGATCGGCGCGGACATGATGGCGGAGGCCTTCGCGCGATCGTTCGATCTTCCGGTCGCAATCCTGAGACCTTTCAACACCTTCGGGCCTCGCCAAAGTGAGCGTGCGATCATCCCGACGGTGATCAGGCAAGCCCTAGATCCTAATTGTGCGGCTATCATGGTTGGGGACACGACCCCCGTGCGCGATCTGACATTCGTCGAGGACACGGCTGCCGCTTTCATGGCGTTGGGAATGGCTCCGAATATCAAGTTCGGGAAGCCCTACAATGCTGGCAACGGACGTGCTGTGTCGGTGGCGGATCTGATCGGCCTGATTGTTGAGGCGACCGAATGCAGCAAATCTGTGGTTCAAGAAACGCAGCGCTTCCGACCGCCAAACTCTGAAGTGAGAGCGCTCCTCGCTGACAGTACGCGCATGAATGCGGAGACAGGGTGGAAACCCAGAGTCGATTTGGTTGATGGTATCGCGAGAACCATTGATTGGTGGCGGGGCCGTCTGGACGGCGGGCTGGTGCGAAAAGAAAAAAGTTTTGTGCTCTAGAACGTGTGCGTCATCCTTGTCCTGCGAGTATTTAAGTTCGCGGCCGCCGATGCTTCATTCCTCGCGATCTCGCACCGCAGAAGAAAACAAGACCGGCAAAAAAAGTGCAGGCTATGAGGAGCGTAACATCCAAGGAAGCATCGTAGCGGCGTTGATGCTGAACGCTCAGCTGCGACGGCATTGAGCGATCTGAGGAAGAGCCGGGGCTGAGCTTATTCGTTATTCCCATTTCGAACGCGCCGATGTCAGGAGCGCTGCCGGCATAGGAGAGGCCGGTGCTCACGCCGCGATCGATCAGGTCGCTGCCGGCCACCAGGTGCAGATAGGCGCTGGTCGGCAGCGATCCGTTGGCTTGGCGCGCATC
>DASQML010000030.1:0-148753 GCA_035645515.1 Microvirga sp. | reverse complement strand
CTGCGTCAGCCGCATTCCACCCTTCCGCCGCTCCAGGAGCGGGTCCTGAAAAAGGTAGCGGCATCGATCCAGCGCGCTGGACGTCGCCGGCTGCGACAGCCCCAGGCGATTGGCGGCGCGGGTCACGTGAGCCTCGTCCAGCAGGGCGTCCAGGATCACGAGAAGGTTGAGATCGATGCTGCGTAAATTCATGAAACGAATAATAACATATATGTTTTATCCGTTGGATAAATTTCGCTGAGAGGCTGACCCTCCTCCTGTCACTAACAGGAGGCTTTCATGTCCAAGACCCTGATCCTCGTCGCCCATCCCCAATTCGAGGCATCCCGCGCCAACAAGGCCCTTGTCTCCGCTGTCTGGTGGCGGCCGGACGTCGAGGTGGTTGACCTTTATGGGACCTCGCCCGACAGCCGCATCGATGTCGAACGGCAGGTCGGCCTGCTTCTCGCAGCCGACAGGATCGTTCTGCAGTTTCCCATGCAATGGTACTCGACCCCGCCGCTGCTCAAGGAATGGCAGGACCAGGTGCTGACGCGCATGATGTACCTGGCCTATGAGCGTGAGGGCCGGCAGCTCCAGGGAAAGCCCCTCCTGGTCGCGGTGACGGCCGGTGCGCCGGAGAAAGCCTACAATATGGAAGGGTCGAACCGCTTCACGGTCGGCGAGCTGCTTAGCCCGCTGGAAGCCATGGCCCACCGTTGCGGCCTCCAATGGCAAGAGCCCTTCGTCGTCTACGACGCCCGGGACGCAAGCGCCGAAGCGCTTGCCGCCGCCGGCGAACGTTACGCGGCGCATCTCTGCAATCTTGCGCTCCCCGTTGCAGCCTGATGGGAGTGCCAACATGCAGACTCAGTCCCGTCAGATGCCATCCGTCCTTCTCCCCACGATCATGATCGGGATGAGCGGCACCGTTCCGCTCCTGATCGTCACCCAGCTTTTCCTGGCAGGCCTCGCCATCTTCGCAGACGGCAATCTCTGGGAGCTGCATGGAGCCGTGGGCGGCTTCACCGCGCTTCCGATCACCGGGGTCCTGCTGATGAGCATCCTCGCCCGGAGTCAGCGCCGGCTGCGCGGCTTCAGTATTCTCACCTTCAGCCTCTATGCTCTCCAGCTGCTCTGGCTGGCCATCGGCGAGACCACCGGCATCGACGCGTTGCGGGCAGTCCATGCGGCCAATGCCGGATTGCTCCTCCTGTCCAGCGCAGCGCTGGCGCATCGAAGCATCAGGACTATGTGATGCCGGCATGTGGACAAGGCATCATGGCCAAGGAGGCCGGCCATGATGCCTGCTCATGACAGGCCTCAACCCCGTCTCAGCGCGAGGCCAGCCATTGCCGCAACTCCGCGTCGAAGAGCTCGCTTTCTTCGAGTTGCGGCGTGTGCCCGCTCCTCTCGAAGACGCGCACGGTCAGGTCCTTGAAGCTGTCGCGATAGGCATCCCACGTCGCATAGGGCGCGACGAGGTAGTCGTAGCGCCCCAGCGCGAGGAAGACCGGGATATCGAACCGCTCCAATCCCTGCCGGATATCGAGATCGCGGAAGGTTTCGCCCCAGAGATGGTCGAAGACCGGCATGTTCACATGCACGTCCTCCCAGAGAGGCGCGGCGTCATAGGTGTGATCGTACCAGCTCTTCGCACCCAAGCGGATGCAAAAGGTGACGAAGCGCTTCTCGGGTGCGGCGTCAAGCTCGGCGGGCAGAGCCGCGAGATCGATTGCGAGCTTCGCCTTCCGCTCGGGGCAGACGGATTCCTGCCAGTACCGCTCCGATGCCTCCCGATGCGCGGGGCTGTGGCTCGGGCCGGTTCCGATCATCACCACATGGGAGACATGCTGCGGATAGCGCTTGGCGTATTCGAGCGCCATGTACCCATGGCCGGAATGGCCGATGACGATCACCTTGTCATGCCCGAAGTGGCGTCGGGCGAGATCGATATCGTCGAGCACAGCGTCGAGGCTGTAATCGGACGGCTGCGAATCCTCTGAAGCCCTGGCGAAGCCGCGGTGGTCCACGAAGATCAGCTGCAGAGACGTCCGCAGGTCTCGGGAAAAGGTTCGCGGATAATAGACTGCGCTTCCGATCACCAGGGCAGGTGTGCCCTGCCCTTCCACGGAGTAAGTCAGCTCGAAATGATCAGAGCGAATGGTACCGCGAATTGCGGCGTTCTCGGTTGTCTTGAGTTCGGACATGATGTTGCTTTCAGACGTGCGTCTTCATCCAGCCGAAGAAGGCTTCGGCCACGAGGGCGTGACGGGACAGCCGCAAAGAGGCTCCCGCAACGCAGGTTTCGTGCCGGACAGGGCCGCTAACGAATGAGAGGCATCACTTTTTCGTCCTTCGCATGAAGGATTGCTTGTGCCCCAGGCCTTCGGGATTGTGAAGCCCTCCCGACCCCGTCAGCTCTGTAGAAGGTGCTCACATCCCTGCGGGGCTACGATGGAGCGGGCTTTGGATGATGGTGGGCTTGCCCTCAAACCCGGAACATCCCCCTATGCGAGCCCCCGTCAAGCGATTTAACATCGACGTATGGTTTCTCCTTCTCTCGACTTGCATCCTCCCCTCGGCCCCTTCGAAACCGAACCGTCCTGGGACGACCTCAGGATCCTCCTGGCCGTGGTGGCTCATGGATCGATGAACAGTGCGGCGAAGGCCTTGGGACAAAGCCAGCCGACGGTCGCGCGCCGGATCAAGGCGCTCGAGGAAACGCTCGGGCTCGACCTGTTTCAGCGCGGCCCCAACAATCTCGAATTGACGGAAGCAGGACAGGCGATTGTCGACGCCGCCTCTCCCATGGGCGAGGCGGCCAGCGTGGTCTCGCGCACGGCTGCGGCCTACCGGCCCGACCCCGATGCACCCGTGCGGATCACGGCGACATCCTCCGTCGCCATGTTCCTGTCGCTGCACTCGGCGGAACTGCACAAGGCGGCGGAGCCCGTGGAGATTGCCTACATCCCGACCCGCCGCAGGCTCGATCTGGCCTCCGGCGAGGCCGATATCGCCCTTCGCATGCGAACCCTGCCCGAAGGCACGGAGGATCTCGTCGCGAGAAAGATCGGGCAGATCGCTTTCGCCATCTACGCGACGACGGAGAACCCCGAGGCCGTCATCGCGCCGCCGGAAGATCCAACCCTGTCGCGCCAGGCGGCCTATGTCGCCGAGTTCGCGCAGGGTCGCACCATCGCCGCCCGCATCGGCGACATGCCGATCCGCTACCAGGCCGCGAAAGCGGGTCTCGGCGCAGCCTTCCTCCCCTGCTGGCTCGGCGATTCCGACCCCGATCTCGTGCAGGTGGTAAAACCCGAAGGCGACCTGATCGAGGACGTGTTTCTCGTCATGCACCGCCGCAGCCGCAATAGGCCGAACGTGACGCGCGTGGCGAATGCGCTAGCGGCTTTGTTCAAGCGCAGTCAGCGTGCCCTCGTCGGCGGCTGATCGGTCTTCGCGAAAGCACTTCGCCAAAAAGCCAGCCGTCGCCGCCACCGCCGGGTTGTCGCGCATGTCCTGGTGATAAGTGATCCAGACATCACGCTTCAGAAACCCGTCCTGCGTCTCGACCCTTTGCAGGTGGGCCTCCTCCGCCGCGAAGGCAGGCAGTGCAGCAACGCCGATATGCGCCTGCGCCGCCGCGATGAGAATTGAAAGCTCATTCGAGCGAAAGACGATGGGGCGCGTCCCCGCGTGCCGCTTAAGCCAGAGTTGATGGGGCGATTCATCGAGGCTCTCGTCGAAGGCGACGAACTCGAAATCCGTTTCCGACCTTGAGGCGATGTACTCCTGCGACGCGTAGAGACCGTAGGGCATCACGCCGACCTTTCGGGCAATCAGCGTCGTATCGCTCGGACGAGTGAGGCGAACGGCGATGTCGGCCTCCCGTCGCGGCAATGACACCATGCGGCTCTCGCCAAGGAGCCGCAATCGAAGCTGCGGGTGGGCCCGTTTCAGCTCGGCAAGGCGCGGTGTGATCAAGGATACGGCAATCTGCGGCGGCGCGCTGATCGAGACCTCCGTGGCAAAATCGGATTGCCGGGAGAGGAGCGCCCGCTCCAGGGCCAGAGCCTCGCTCTCGATGCGCCGGGCGTGATCCGCCACCCGTTGCCCCTCAGCTGTCAGGGCGTAGCGCCCAGACCGACGGTCGACCAGCTTGACCCCCGCCGCAGCCTCGAGCGCCGCAACCCTCCGCGCCACTGTCGCATGTTCGACCCGCAGCCGCCGTGCGGCGGCCGACAGGGAGCCTGTATCGGCCAGGGCCACGAAATGGCGAAGGTCATCCCAGTCGAACATCCCCTATTCCTTCACAGTTGATGTGAGAACATGGGGAATTTCGCACAGCCGGGTCGGGATGCAAATTAGGGCTCTCACGAACGGAGAAGCCCATGACCAATGTCAGAAAAATCGTGCGCATCCAGGCCAAGCCTGGACTTGCGAAAGCTACCCGCGCGGCGCTCCTCGAGCTGAAACAGGCGACTCAGGCGGAGCCGGGTTGCCAGGAGTTCATCTTCTTCCAGGCCCTCGACGATGAAAGCGCGTTTCTGCTGATCGAGGATTTCGCGAGCGCCGAGGCCCTCGACCGGCACATGCAGCTGCCGCACACGCAGGCCTTTTTCGCCCGGGATTTGGTTGCCGGCATCGAGCCGATCGAGAGGAGCTGGATGTCATGAGCAAGCCGATGCCGATAACTGGCACGTCTCCCATGAACGTTCGCTTGCGGAAGCTGCCCGCAAAAGCTCATGCGGTCGTCTTTCCGATGGTGTTGTCCCTGCTCATGTCCGGCATCGTCTCCGCGATCGCCACCATCCGAGCCGTCGGGCTTCAACCGGATATCCTGGCCAAGATCGTGCAGGCCTGGGGATTGTCCTACGTGATTGCATTTCCGTCAGCGCTCGTCGTGATGCCGCTTGTCCGTCGGATCGTCGGAACGCTTGTGGAAACTCCGAAGCGTTAGGCCTGGATCTTCTTGGAAGTCTTGCCCTTCGAGCCGGGCAAGTCTCCGAGCGCATGCGCGAGCACCTTCTTCATGGCGCCGGGCAGCGCCTCCTCGTGCAGCTGAAGGCGCGGGGTCCAGCGCATATCCTCGGGCGCAGGCGTGCCCTTCGGCACTTTAGCGAAGAGCACCGTCAGCTCCAGCGGGAAATGCGTGAAGACGTGGCGGACCGTGCCGGGCAGACGCTGCCAGCGCGCCTCCAGGGGAGCGTCGAGCACGGCGCGGGACGGCTCGTAGGCGGGCTCCCACGCACTCGTCGGCGGCTCGGCCATGCCGCCGAGCAGGCCCGTTGATGGGCGGGTGCGCAAAAGGATCGTGTCGTCGGCGCGCAGCACCACGAAGGCCGCGCCTTTGCGCAATTGGCCGGCCTCCTTCTTCTGCTTCTTGGGAAACGCCTCCTGCAAACCCGCGGCGCGCGCTTGGCACGGCCTCATCCAGGGACAGAGCGCGCAGGCCGGGCGCTTGGGGGTGCAGATGGTGGCGCCGAGATCCATCACCGCCTGCGCGAAATCGCCGGGCCTGTCCTCGGGCACCAGCACTTCCGTCAAGGCACGGATGAGCGGCTTCGCCTTCGGCAGAGGCTCCTCCACCATGAAGAGGCGGGACATGACCCGCTCCACGTTGCCGTCCACCGCCGCCGCCTTTTCGTTGAAAGCGATCGCCGCCACCGCTGCTGCCGTATAGGCCCCGATGCCGGGCAGCTTGAGGAGTTCCGCCTCCGTCGAGGGAAACCGGCCGCCGTGCTTTTCCACGACCGCCTTGGCGCAGGCATGGAGATTGCGGGCGCGGGAATAGTAGCCCAGCCCCGCCCAGGCCTGCATCACGGAATCCGTGGGAGCCTCGGCAAGCGCCTCGACGGTGGGAAAACGCTCCAGGAAATTCAGGTAGAAGGGTTTGACCGCCGCCACCGTCGTCTGCTGCAGCATGATCTCCGAGAGCCAGACGCGGTAAGGATCTGCGGTCTCGCCGGGCCTGGCGCGCCACGGCAGGTCGCGCCGGTGACGGTCGTACCAGGCAAGGAGGTCCTGCGGGTCGGGCTTGGTCGCGCTCGGAGCGGGCGTTAACATGGGATTCGGAATAACGGTCTAAACGGAATATTCCAACGCGGCTTTTGAGCATTCAACACGAGACAACGGGGACGCCTGTGAAACGCCCGAGGCCTCTGGCCCGCCCCCTTGCCGAGTTTCTCGACGTCTGTCTCTCCCCGAGCCTGGCGGCGCAGGGCTTTGCCACGTCCGATATCATCATGGCCTGGCCCGATATCGTAGGTGAGCGGCTCGCCGCCTTCACCCAGCCGCTCAAGATCGAATGGAAGCGAAAGGCCCCCCATGCCGATCCCGAGGCAAGGCCGGAACCGGCTACCCTCGTGGTGCGGGTGGAAAGCGCCTTCGCCCTCGAACTCCAGCACATGGCTCCCACCGTCATCGACCGGGTGAATACCTATTACGGCTGGCGCTGCATCGGGAAAATCGTGCTGAAACAAGGCCCCGTGCGGCGGGTTGAGAGAAAGAAGCCTTCGGCCCCGCTCCTCTCCCCGGCGGACAAAGCCAAGGTCAGTTCCGCCATCGAAGGTGTCGAGGACGATGGCCTCAAGGCAGCCCTCGACCGGCTGGGCCAGGCGATCGTCAGCTCCGGTTCACGCACGAAAGCGTGAGATAAGGGCGCTTGCCTCAACGCCGCAGGCATTCTACCGCAGAACGAAACCTCTTCAGGAGATCTCTCGATCATGATCACCCGGCGTCAGACGCTTCAGCTTCTCGGGACCGCAGCCATAGCTGCCACGCTCGCCACGAGCCTTCCGGCCTTGGCTCAGAACGTGTCCGTCCAGGATCTCGCGGTGCAAGGCCCCCTCGGAGACGTGGCCCTCGGCCCGGAGAACGCCAAGGTGACGATCGTGGAGTATGCTTCCCTCACCTGCTCGCACTGCGCCAATTTCCACAAGAACACCTGGCCCGAGCTGAAGGCGCGCTACATCGACACGGGCAAGGTCCGCTTTGTCCTGCGCGAATTCCCCCTCGATCCCCTGGCGACCGCCGGGTTCATGCTCGCCCGCTGCGACGGGAACGGCAAATATTACCCCGTTACGGATCTGCTCTTCGAGCAGCAGAAGAACTGGGCCTTTGTGGACAAGCCCCTGGATGCGCTGCGCCAGTTCATGAAGCAGGCCGGTTTTTCACAGGAAAAATTTGATGCTTGCCTCAAGGACCAGAAACTTTATGACGCGGTGAATGCGGTGAAGAACCGGGCTATTGAGCAATTCAACGTAGACTCAACCCCGACTTTCTTCATCAATGGTCAGCGTCATCCGGGAAGCCTGTCGATCGATGAGATTGAAAAGGTCATCAAGCCTCTGCTGGGCGAATAATCCCCTCACCCCTGCCTCCACGAGGCGGGACGGAAAGGCGCGTCCATGAAGCTGACGCGCCTTCGCATTGCAGGGTTCAAGACCTTCGTCGAGCCGACCGATTTCCTGATCGAGCCGGGCCTGACCGGCGTGGTCGGGCCGAACGGCTGCGGCAAATCCAACCTCGTGGAAGCCCTGCGCTGGGTGATGGGTGAGAACTCCCACAAGAACATGCGCGCCTCGGGGATGGACGACGTCATCTTCTCCGGCTCCGGCAACCGCCCAGCCCGCAACTGGGCCGAGGTGATGCTCACCATCGACAATGCCGAACGCACGGCCCCCGCCGCGTTCAACGATGCGGACGTCCTTGAAATATCGCGAAAAATCGAGCGCGAGGAAGGCTCCACCTACCGGGTGAACGGCAAGGAAGTGCGCGCCCGCGACGTGCAGATCCTGTTCGCGGACGCCGCCACCGGCGCGCGCTCGCCTGCCCTTGTCCGCCAGGGCCAGATCAGCGAGATCATTTCCGCCAAGCCCCAGGCCCGCCGCCGCATTCTGGAAGACGCCGCCGGCATCGCGGGCCTCCATGCCCGCCGCCACGAGGCGGAGCTGCGCCTGAAAGCCGCCGAGGACAACCTGGTGCGCGTCGAGGACGTGATCCGGGAGCTGGAAAGCCAGATCGAAAGCCTGAAGCGCCAGGGCCGCCAAGCCTCCCGATACAAGAACCTTTCCGCCGAGATCCGCCGCCTCGAAGCGCTGATGTACGCCATCAGCTATGCCGATGCGCGCGAGCAGGCCGCCGCCGCCGAGCGCCAGGTGGCCGAGGACCTCAAGGCCGTCGCAGACCTCACCGAGGCGCAGACCCGCGCCGCCACCGCCCAGGCCGTGGCCGCCCACCACCTTCCTGCCCTGCGCCAGGCTGAGGCCGAGGCCGCCGCTGCCCTGCAGCGCCTGACCCATGCCCGCAACGAGCTGGAATCGGAAGAGCGCCGCTCCAAGGAGCGGGTGGTCGAGCTGGAACGCCATATCGGGGACCTGAACCGGGACATCGCCCGCGAGGCTGCCCAGCGGGCCGATGCGCAGGCCACCATCGAACGCCTGCAGGCCGAGGCTGCGGAGATCGCCCAGACCACGGACGGGGCCGACGATGTTCGCGCCGAGAGCGAGGAGCGTCTCCAGGCCGCCGAAGCGGCCCTCGCCGAGGCCGAGGCGGCGCTTGGCGCCCTCCAGGCCCAGACCTCCGACCTCAATGCCCGCCGCGCGGCCCTCGAACGCTCCGTGCGCGAGGAGATGGAGCGCGCCTCCCGCTTCCGCTCCGAGAAGGAGCGCCTGGAGCGGGAAATCGAAGCCCTTTCAGTGTCGTCGTCCCATGACGGTCCGCCGATCGACGACCTGCGGGAGGAAGCCGCGCTCGCCGAGGAGGCCGCTCAGGCTTCCGAAGAGGCCGTGATCGAAGCCCGCGAGGCTCTTAGCCACGCCCGCGAGGTGGAAAACCGCCTCCGCCAGCCTCTCAACGAGGCCGAGCGCCGGGCTCAGCGGCTCGAGACCGAGGTTCTGACGCTTGCCAAGCTCGTCACCTCCGCCACCGGCGACCTCTGGCCCCCGGCCCTCGACCAGATCACCGTCGAGAAGGGCTATGAGGCGGCGCTCGGCGCGGCGCTGGGCGATGATCTTGAGGCCTCCACCAACCCTTCCGCCCCGCATCACTGGGAAATGACCGGAACGGGCGAAGACGACCCGTCCCTGCCGGATGGGGTCCGCTCTCTGGCCGACCTCGCGAGGGCTCCCGTCGAGCTGCAGCGCCGCCTGCGCCAGATCGGCGTGGTGAGCAAGGCCGACGGCCTGCGCCTGCGCGCGCTGTTGAAGCCCGGACAGCGCCTCGTCTCGCAGGAAGGCGATCTGTGGCGCTGGGACGGATTCACCACCGCAGCCGAGGCCCCCTCTCCGGCGGCCCGCCGCCTGGCTGAAAAGAACCGCCTGGGCGACCTGGAGCGCGAGGCCGCGGAGGCCCGCGAGCAGGCCGAGCAGCTGCGCCACGAGGCGGAGGCCGCTCTCGAAGCGGTCCGCCAGGCGGCCTCCCGCGAGATGCAGGCCATCGAGGCCGCCCGTCAGGCCCGCCAAGCCCTCGACGCAGCCCGGACGCGCCTCTCCGCCGCCGAGCGCAAGGAGGCCGAACTCGGCCAGCGCCGTTCGGCCCTGCAGGAGGGCCTCACCCGACTCTCCGAGAGCGAGGCCGAGGCCCTGGAGCGCGTGCAGGATGCGCAAAGCGCCCTGCAGGATCTGGCGCCCGCCCCCGATCTCGAAAGCCGCCTGCTCGAAGAACGCACCCGCGTGGCCGAGCGCCGCGCCGCGGCTTCCGAGGCACGCGCCGCCCTGCAATCCCTGATGCACGAGGCGGAGCTTCGCCGCCGCCGCCAGGACTCGATCGCCGCGGATATCCGCCTCTGGACCGAACGCGCCGCCCGCGCGGCCAAGGCCCACGAAGACCTGGGCGAGCGCCTGGAGCGCGCCCAGGACGAGCACCAGCGCCTGCTGGAGGCTCCCGACACCTATCTCCAGCGCCGCCGCGCTCTCATCGCCGAGGTCGAGGAGGCCGAGGCCAAGCGCAAGGAGGCCGCAGACCGCCTCGCCGATGCGGAAACGAGCCTTGCCGAGACCGACCGGGCCGCCCGCTCGGCTCTTGAGGCGCTCGCCGCCGCCCGTGAGGCTCGGGCCGGGTCCCAGGCCCGCCACGAGGCCGCCGTCCAGCGCCTGGCCGAGATCACCCGCACCATCGCGGAGAACCTTGAGACCACTCCGGCGGGCCTCATCGAGATGGCAGGCCTCAACGAAGTGACGGAGTTGCCTGCGCACAGCGAGATCGAATCGAAACTCCACTCTCTCAAGGCGGACCGTGAGCGCCTCGGCGCCGTGAACCTGCGCGCCGACGAGGAGCTGACGGAGCTCGAAGCCAAGTACACGGGCATCGCCACCGAGCGCGACGACCTCGTGGAAGCGATCAAGCGCCTGCGCCAGGCCATCGGCAGCCTCAACCGCGAGGGCCGCGAGCGCCTGCTCGCCGCCTTCGACGTGGTCAACGGCCATTTCAAGCGCCTCTTTACCACCCTCTTCGGCGGCGGCACGGCGGAGCTGACCCTCGTCGATTCGGACGACCCGCTGGAAGCCGGCCTGGAAATCCTCGCCCGTCCGCCGGGCAAGAAGCCCCAGAGCATGACCCTGCTCTCCGGCGGCGAGCAGGCCCTCACGGCCACTGCGCTCATCTTCGCCGTGTTCCTCACGAATCCCTCCCCGATCTGCGTGCTGGACGAGGTGGACGCGCCCCTCGACGACGCGAACGTGGAGCGCTACTGCGACCTCCTGGAAGAGATGGCCCGCCAGACCGAGACCCGGTTCGTGGTCATCACCCACAATCCGATCACCATGGCCCGCATGGATCGCCTCTTCGGCGTCACCATGGCCGAACGCGGCGTCTCGCAGCTGGTCTCGGTCGACCTGCAGAGCGCCGAGCGCATTCTCGAGGTGGCCTAGGGCATCGTCCGGACGCCGAATGCCGCGTCCGTGAAAAGTGCCCCCGGTTCTAGCCGGAGCAAGGCTTTGATCCCGGCAGAAAGCAGCGGATCGGTTCCGAAAGTGCAGATCGCGTTTGAGTCCGATGCCGTAAGGCTTTCGAGCCTTGCCACGCTTCAGCCTCAAAAACGTGTGCGCTTTTCGGCCAAGCAACCGCAAAAACACACTTTATTGTTTAAAATCAGCGACTTATATCTTTTCAGACGGTCCTTGACAGGGGAAACCCCCGCTCATATGTTGCGCCCGGCTTTCGGGGCCAGGCTTTCCAAGCATTTTCCCGCAACGCTTTTAGGAGATCGCAATGGCGGACCCTACCGGGCGGAACGGCGAAAATGAGCGGAAACCGGATGGTGCCGACGATGCCAACCTTTCGGCGAGACTGAAATCTCTCGATGCACGGATCTCTCAAGCATCTGGTCATCGGGCTGAACCTGAGCCTCGCGCCCGTCAGACTTCGGATGCCAGCGCAATGGGCCAAGCCTTCAGGCTTTCGGCCGAATTCGTCGCAGGCGTCGCGGCCGGCGGGATCATCGGTTGGATCGTCGATCACTTCGCCGGGACTTCCCCGTGGGGCCTGATCGTTTGTCTCATACTCGGCTTCTGCGCCGGCATGCTCAACCTCTTGAGGGCAGCCGGGCTGGCTAAGCCGGCCAAGTATGACGAGAAACGGTAAAGAGCCTGAAACTCGACAGCCGAACGGCAGTGAACAACAGCGAGATAAGAGCGGATCATGGCGAGCCCGATCGAGCAATTCCAGATCAAGCCCATCATTCCGGCCATCAACTTCACCAATTCCTCGCTGTTCATGATCGGCGCCGCAGCCGTGATCGTGGGCGGCTTCATGCTGGCGACCCGCAAGCGTGCGCTCGTTCCGGGCCGCGGCCAGTCGATTGCCGAAGTGCTGCATGACTTCGTGGCCGGCACCCTGATCGATGCCACAGGCCGCGAGGGAATGAAGTTCTTCCCTCTCGTCTTCTCCCTTTTCATGTTCGTGTTCACCGCGAACCTGCTCGGCATGATCCCAGGGTTCTTCACGGTCACGAGCCACATCATCGTCACCTTTGCGCTCGCCATGCTCGTCATCGGCACCGTGGTGGTCTACGGGCTCATGAAGCACGGAACTCACTTCTTCGGCCTCTTCGTGCCGTCGGGCGTGCCGGCCTGGCTTCTGCCCTTCATCGTAGTGATCGAGCTCATCTCGTTCCTGTCGCGCCCCATTTCGCTGTCTCTGCGACTTTTCGCGAACATGCTCGCGGGCCACATCGCATTGAAGGTTTTCGGCGGCTTCGTCGTGGCGCTCCTGGGCGCCGGTGGAGCTCTGACGATCCTGGCTCCGCTGCCGCTCCTCATGGCGGTTGCTCTCATGGCGCTCGAGTTCCTCGTCGCCGCTCTGCAGGCCTACGTCTTCACGGTGTTGACCTGCATCTACCTTAACGACGCGCTGCACCCAGGCCACTAGGTCTGCGCTCTCGTTACTCCCTCCCTCCCGGTCACAGCACTACTCAAGGAGTTCACAATGGATCCGGTTGCTTTCAAGTTCCTCGGCGCGGGCCTTGCCTGCATTGGCATGGGCCTCGCCGCCATGGGCGTTGGCAACATCTTCGGCAACTTCCTGTCGGGCGCCCTGCGCAACCCGTCGGCTGCTGACAGCCAGTTCGCTCGCGCCTTCATCGGCGCGGCGCTCGCAGAAGGTCTCGGCATCTTCTGCCTCGTCGTCGCTCTCGTTCTGCTCTTCACCTAATTCCAAAACGGTGATCGGGAGGTCGGGGCGCCTCGGCGCTTCGCCTCGACAAGGGTGACGGCGGATTTCCGCCGTCATCGTTGTTTCTGATACGTCGTGCAGGAGACGGCCTCTTGAGGCTTTCGGCACGATGTGAAAGCGCAAGGGAAAGTGCGTCCTGTTCATGCTGACGGCACAATCTCGAAAGAATTTTTAAGCCTTCTAGGATCTGCTCCATGGCTCAGGCTCAAACGACCCATGCCACAACCGAAGCGCACGGTGGCGCTCACGAGGATGTCGGCTTTCCGCCCTTCGCGACGGAAACCTACGCCGGACAGCTCCTCTGGCTCGTGATCACCTTCGCGGTGCTCTACACCTTGATGTCCAAGCTGGTCCTGCCGCGCCTGACGGGCATCATCGAAAACCGGCGCTCCCTCATCGCCCGCGATCTCGACGAGGCCGCTGCGATGAAGACTCGCGCGGAAGAGGCCGGAGCGGCCTATGAGAAGGCTCTCGCCGAAGCCAAGGGCCGCGCCCAGGCCCTGGCGCAGGAGACCCGCGCCAAGCTCGCCGCCGAAAGCGATGCCAAGCGCAAGGCTCTCGAGGCCGATCTCAACAAGCGCCTTGCAGAAGCCGAGGCCACCATCACTGCGCGCAAGGCGGAAGCCATGAGCCATGTGCGCGGCATCGCCCGCGAGACGGCCAGCGCCATCATCGAGCGCCTGACTGGCAAGGCTCCGGCCCCGCAGACGGTCGAGTCCGCCCTCGACCAGATCAACGCCTGACCAGGAGGCACCCATGAGCCAATTGTTTGCCAACGCCGAATTCTGGGTTGCCGTCGCTTTCGTCATCTTCTGGGGCATCATGTTCTATCTCGGCGTTCCCGGGAAAGTGCTGAACCAGCTCGATTCCCGCGGCAAGCGCATCGCGGACGAACTCGCGGAAGCCAAGCGCCTGCGCGAGGACGCCGAGAAGCTTCTGAAGGAATTCGAGGCCAAGCGTGCCGCCGCCGAGCGCGAGGCCGCCGACATCGTCTCCTCCGCCAAGGAAGAGGCTGAGCGCCTCGCCCGTGAGGCCCAGGAGAAGATGGCCGACTTCGTGCAGCGCCGCACCGCCTCGGCCGAAGCGAAGATCGCCCAGGCCGAAGCGCAGGCTTCGGCGGAAGTCCGCGCCGCTGCGGTCGACGCCGCCATCAAGGTCTCCGAGCGCGTGCTGCGCCAGGAGATCACCGGCGACACGGCTTCGTCCCTCGTGAGCCAGGGCCTCAACGACGTACGCGCAAAGCTGCAGTAAGCCGCGTTTTCATCGCCACGAATTCAAAGGCCGCCTTTCACGGGCGGCCTTTTTCATTTAGGACAAGTCATGCTGCTGATTTTCGATTGCGACGGCGTTCTGGTCGATTCAGAACCTCTCGCCTGCCAGGTCGACGCGGATGTGCTGAATGATCTCGGCCTGCCCTACACGGCCGACGACATCGCACGGCAATTCGTGGGCAAAAGCATGAGGGACATGATCGCGCGGATCGAAGCCGATCATGCCCGTGCGCTGCCCGAGGATTTTGCCGAACGGATCAACCGCGCCCTCTTCGCGCGCTTCGAGACGGACCTGAAGCCGATTGTGGGCGTACGGGAAGCCATTCTGTCTCTGCCCTATCCACGCTGCGTGGCGTCGTCCTCCATTCCGGAGCGAATCGCCCTGTCGCTGCGTGTGACAGGTCTCTCCGATCTCTTCAACGCCATCTTCAGCGCGACGCAGGTCGCACGGGGCAAGCCCGCGCCGGACCTGTTTCTTCTGGCGGCCGAGCGGATGGGGGCAAAACCGGAGGACTGCCTCGTGATCGAGGATTCCCCTGCCGGCGTCCAAGCGGGCATCGCAGCCGGGATGCGCGTGATCGGGTTTACGGGAGGCGGCCATTGCGGACCGGATCATGCCGAAAGGCTGCGGCAGGCCGGGGCACAGGTCGTGATCGAGCGGATGGCGGACTTGCCTGCAACGGTACAGGCGCTGATGTAACGACGGCGCACCGGACCTGTGAGCCGCTCCAGGATCGTTGTCAGAATCGAGCCCCTAAACCTCCCATGTCATTCCCGCGTAGGCGGGAATCCAGAGCCGCTCATGACTCAGAATAAAGTGGGCGGCTGCCGCTGCATTCTTCCTCTAATGTCGTGGTTATGGATCCCCGCCTGCGCGGGGATGACAGCGGTGAGGCGCAGGCGAACTCTCGTCATCCCATGTTCTGCTGCGCAGCCCCGGGATGACGAAGTGATCCACCAGAAGAAAATGCCCGGCACATGGCCGGGCATTTTGCATTTTGAGAAGCCTTACTCCGCCGCTTCGGCCACCGGCGCGGGCGGCGTCCACTTGAGGATCGGGTTGCGGGCGGCGCGGGTCTCGTCGAGACGGCGGCGCGGGGCGTGATAGGGCGCGCCGGTGAAGCGTTCCTTGTCGCCGTTCTTGGCAGCCATGGCGAGGTCGCGCAGGGTCGCGATAAAGAGGTCGAGGGACGACTTCGATTCGGATTCCGTCGGCTCGATCAGCATCGCGCCATGCACCACCAGCGGGAAGTACATGGTCATCGGGTGATAGCCCTCGTCGATCATGGCCTTCGCCACATCGAGGGTGGTCACGCCCGTGTCCTTCAGCCAGGCATCGTCGAACAGCACCTCGTGCATGCACGGCTTGTTGCCGAAGGGCAGCGACATCAGGTCGGAGAGACCGGCGCGAATGTAGTTGGCGTTGAGCACGGCATCCTCCGATGCCTGCTTCATGCCGTCCGAGCCATGGGAGAGCATGAAGGACAGAGCGCGCACATACATGCCCATCTGACCGTGGAATGCGGTCATGCGGCCGAAAGGCTTCTCGGCCGCGTCGGCGGCCTGCTCCACCAGCTCGAAGCCGTCCTTGCCGACACGCACGAACGGAACCGGCGCGAAAGGCGCAAGGCGCTCGGAGAGCACCACCGGTCCTGAACCCGGGCCACCGCCGCCGTGAGGCGTCGAGAAGGTCTTGTGCAGGTTGATGTGCATGGCATCGACGCCGAGGTCGCCCGGCTTTGCCTTGCCGACAATGGCGTTGAAGTTCGCGCCGTCGCAGTAGAAGTACGCGCCTGCATCGTGGATCGCCTTCGCGATTTCCGCGACCTGCGGCTCGAAGAGGCCGCAGGTGTTGGGATTCGTGAGCATGATCGCGGCCACATCCGGGCCGAGACGCTCCTTCACGTCCTCCACATGCACCCAGCCGTCCTCGCGAGCCGGAACCGGCTTCACCACGAAGCCGATCAGCGCTGCCGTCGCGGGGTTCGTGCCGTGCGCGGAATCGGGCACCAGCACCACGTTGCGGGTCTTGCCCTCGCCGCGTGCTTCGATGGCCGCCTTGATCGCCATCATGCCGCAGAGCTCGCCATGGGCACCGGCCTTGGGCGAAAGCGCCACGGCGGTCATGTTGGTGAGCGTGACGAGATAGCGGCCGAGCTCGTTCATGAGTTCGAGCGCGCCCTGCACCGTGGAAACCGGCTGGAGCGGATGCACGTCCGAGAAGCCCGGCAGGCGGGCCATGCGCTCGTTAAGGCGCGCATTGTGCTTCATCGTGCACGAGCCCAGCGGGAAGAGGCCCGTGTCGATGCCGTAATTTTGCTGCGACAAGCGCACGTAATGGCGCATGGTCTCGGGCTCGGAGAGGCCCGGAAGGCCGATGGCTTCCTTGCGCTCCAGGCCGCCGAGGCGGGGCTCGAAATCCTCCGGCTCGTCGATATCGACGCCGGTGGTGTCGTAGCGGCCGATCTCGAAGAGCAGCGGTTCGACCTGCGCCAGCGCCTTGTTGCCGGTAAAGGTCGGATGCGCATTGGTGCCGGCCTCGCCGGCGGAAGAGGGACGTCCCTGGCGGTTCAACATCACAGAACCTCCTTCAAGGCGGCGACAAGGGTCGCGCGGTCATCATCGGTGTTCACTTCGGTGGAGGCCACGAGAAGCAGGTTGTCGAGGCCGGCACCGGGCAGCAGGCGCGACACGGGCACGCCCGCGAGCACGCCCTTCCCGGCGAGGGCTTCGACCACTTCGGCCGCAGGCTTTGCGAGCTTCACGGTGAACTCGTTGAAGAACGTCTTGTTGAGAACCTCGACGCCCTTCACGCCGGACAGCTGGTCGGCAAGCTTGATCGCATTCGCATGATTGACGCGGGCGAGGCGCTTCAGCCCCGTCTCGCCGAGCAGCGTCATGTGAATGGTGAAGGCGAGCGCGCAGAGGCCCGAATTGGTGCAGATGTTCGAGGTCGCCTTGTCGCGGCGGATGTGCTGCTCGCGGGTGGAAAGCGTGAGCACGAAACCGCGGTTGCCGTCCGCATCCACCGTCTCGCCGCAGAGGCGGCCGGGCATCTGGCGGATGAACTTCGACTGCGTGGCGAAGAGGCCCACATACGGCCCGCCGAAATTCAGCGCATTGCCGATGGACTGGCCCTCGCCGACGACGATGTCGGCGCCCTGGCTGCCGGGAGACGCGACGAGGCCGAGGGACACGGCTTCGGTGAACACGGCAATCAGCAGCGCGCCATGCTTGTGCGCCTTCTCGGCGATCGGCTTCAGGTCGCGTACATTGCCGAACACGTCCGGCGACTGCACGACCACGCAGGACACGCTGTCGTCGATCTGCGAGAGAATGTCCTCGGTACCCGAAACATCCGGCTGCATGGTGACGACGGCATCGCTCGCCATCTCGGAGAGGGTGCGCACGACTTCGGCGTAATGCGGATGCAGGCCGCCGGAGAGCACGGCCTTGCGGCGCTTGGTCACGCGGTGCGCCATGAGCACCGCCTCCCCCGTGCCGGTGGAGCCGTCATACATGGAGGCGTTCGCCACTTCCATGCCGGTGAGCGCCGCGACCTGCGTCTGGAACTCGAAGAGATATTGCAGCGTGCCCTGCGCGATCTCAGGCTGATACGGCGTGTAGCTCGTGAGGAACTCGGAGCGCTGAATCAGGTGATCGACGGTCGCCGGAACATGGTGCTTGTAGGCGCCCGCGCCGACGAAGAACGGCACGGAGGACGCCGTTATGTTCTTCGAGGACATGCGGGAGAGGATGCGCTCCACCTCCAGCTCGCCCTTGCGGCGCGGCAGGTCCACCGGCTCCTTGAGGAGCAGGTTCTTCGGCACGTCGGCGAACAATTCGTCCACCGTTTTGACGCCGATGCGCGCGAGCATCTCGCTGCGATCGGTATCGGAAAGAGGCAAATAACGCATCGGCTGAAAACCCTGGTTTAATGCGAGGGAATGCCCGCCACCACAATCTCCGTGAGCACGGAATTGGCGATGAAGCATTCCTTGTGAGCGAGGTGATGCATGTCGGCGATCTGCTCAGGGCTAGGGATCTTATCGCCCGAGAATTCGATCACCGGATCGAGCGTGACCTTGGAGACGAAGAGCTTGCCCTTCTCGTTCGGCGTCATCACGCCAAGCGCCCTGTCCTTGTAGGAGTCGACGACGAAGCGCTTCTTGGCGGCGATGGAGAGGAAGGTGAGCATGTGACAGCTCGACACTGCCGCCACAAACGCTTCCTCGGGATCGACCGCATCTTCACGCGATAGCGGCAGCGGCACCACCGAGGGCGATGCCGATGCCATGATTTCGATGCCGCCGTCGAACGACCATCGGTGGCCGCGGCTGTATTTGCTGTCGGAGAAGGCCTCACCCTCCCCGCGAGTCCATGTCACGGTGGCCGTGTATTCGTGCGACATCGCCATACCTACCTTAAGACGATCTAACTGAGCCTCACCCTGAGGAGGATTGCGGAGCAATCCGTCTCGAAGGGCGAGGCGTCTCCAGATAACACTGAACCATCAATCGAGACGGTCGCTGTGCGACCTCCTCAGGATGAGGGCAGAGTTTCGTGACCGCTCGCGATCACGAAATCGACTTCACGAATTCCTGGTACTGCTCTTCCGTCAGAAGATCGTCGAGCTCGCCGGGATTCGTGAGGCGGATCTTCAGGAACCAGCCGCGACCGGCGGGATCCTCGTTGACGGTGCCGGGAGCGGCTTCGAGACCGCTGTTCACCTCGACGACCTCGCCGGAAACCGGAGCGTAGACTTCGCTTGCAGCCTTCACGCTCTCGACGACGGCGGCTTCATCGCCCTTCGAGAGCGTCTTGCCGACGCTCGGCAGCTCCACGAAGACGACGTCGCCGAGCTGGGCCTGAGCGTAGTCGGAAATGCCGACGATGCCTGCATCACCCTCGACGCGGATGTATTCGTGATCCTTGGTGTAACGCGTGGTCATGTTGTCCCCCTGGGATTAGCGCTTGTAACGATGCGGAGCGAACGGCATGGCCGCCACCTTGGCAGGCAGCGGCTTGCCGCGAACGACGAGGTGAAGATCCGTGCCGACGGCAGACACGTCCTTTGAGACATAGCCCATTGCGACCGGGCCGTTGACGGTGGGGCCGAAGCCGCCCGACGTCACGATTCCGACCTCGCGCCCGTCGGGCGTGGTGATCACGGTGCCCTCCCGCGCAGGAGCCCGGCCTTCCGGCCTGATGCCGACGCGCACGCGGGCGGGACCTTCCTTGATCTCCCGCTGAATGCGCTCGGCGCCCGGAAAGCCTCCCTCCTCGCGGCGGCGCTTCTGGATCGACCAGATCAGGCCCGCTTCGACGGGCGAGGTGGTGGTGTCGATATCGTGCCCATAGAGGCACAGGCCCGCTTCGAGGCGCAAGGAATCGCGCGCGCCGAGGCCGATGGGCTTCACTTCCGGATCGGCGAGAAGCGTGTTCCAGAGCTTTGCCGCATCTTCCGCCTTGCAGGAAATCTCGAAGCCGTCCTCGCCCGTGTAGCCGGAACGGGAGACGTGGCACCAGATGCCGTCGATCTGCACGTCCGCGGACATCATGAAGGGCAATTCGGCAACAGCAGGGGCGAGCTTCGCCAAAACTCCCTCTGACGAGGGACCCTGCAGCGCCATGAGAGCGAGACCGTCCTTGCGGTGGAGCGCAACCCCCTTCGGCAGCCGCGCCTGGATATGCGCGTAATCGGCCTCCTTCATGGAGGCGTTCACGACCACATAAAGCCAGCCCTCGTGCCCGGGCGCGCCGACGCGGGTGACCATCAGGTCGTCGAGAATGCCGCCGTTGTCGTCGAGCAGCTGCGAATAGCGCTGCTGGTTGGGCTTGAGATTCAGCACGTCCGCCGGGATCAGCGCCTCGAGGGCCCTGGCCACGGTCTCGTGGCTCTTGTCCTCGGCCACGAGGAAGGCCTGGCCCATGTGCGAGACGTCGAAGAGGCCCGCATGCTCGCGGGTCCAGTTGTGCTCGGTCAGGATGCCGGCGGGATACTGCACCGGCATGTCGTAGCCGGCGAAGGGCACCATGCGGGCGCCCAAGCCTACATGTTCTGCGTGAAGCGGGGTTTTCAGAAGCGGCTGGTCGCTATGCGCTGGCTCGGCCATCGGGTTCCCTCAAAGGTGCGCGTTTCATCGAGCCTCGCGGCCCGTTGTTCTGCGCCCCCTCTGTCACGAGACCTGAGAGATTTCCCGAACCGCTTGCGCGGCAGGTTACGCCCGTCGGTGGGCGACGCTTTGTGAAGCGTCGCCGCTTTCCAGAGTGCCAGCTCCCGCGCGGTCCTTTGGCCTGAGCGTTTCCGGGGCGGTTGCGCCTTCGGCGCCGGGCAAGGCCCGGTCTCTTCCGCGGGGATCATCGGCTTGCCATAAGCTCTGAAGAGGAAATGGGATCCTGTCAACAAAACAGGGCGCCGCAATCCTCATCTCCCCGCTTTAATTGACGGCAGGCTTGAGAGCCTCCATGTTAGGCCACCATTCACAGAAGGGGGAAAGCGCGGCCCGATCCGGTCGGCAGCTCCTGGCATCGTTGCTCGAACTGGTCATCGCACTTGCTCTTGTCGCCCTGAACGGCATCTTTGCGCTTTCGGAACTCGCCATCGTGTCCGCCCGCAGGCCCCGCCTGAAGGCCATGGCCGAGCAGGGCCGTTCCGGGGCCAACACGGCCCTGGCGCTGATGGAGGATTCCGGCCGGTTCCTCTCCACCGTCCAGATCGGCATCACCCTCGTCGGCATCCTCGCGGGCGCCTTCTCGGGCGCGGCTCTCGGCGACCGTCTGGCGCAGATCCTTCTGAGCCAGGGCGTGCCGGAGGGCGTGGCCGGACCGCTGGGCTTCGGCCTCGTCATCAGCTTCATCACCTATCTGTCCATCGTGATCGGCGAACTCGTGCCCAAGCAGCTCGCCTTACGTCACCCGGAGGGCATCGCCTGCACGATGGCTCCCGTGATGATGGTGCTCTCGAAGGTCGCAGCCCCCGCCGTCTGGTTCCTCAACACCTCGACACGTCTGATCTTCAGCCTGTTCGGCCCACCCTCGGACGACGGATCAACGGTGACGGAAGAGGAGATCAAGATGCTCGTCGGCGAGGCCGAGAGCGCGGGCGTCATCGAGGAAGAGGAGCGGCGCATGATCTCCGGCGTCCTGCGCCTCGGGGACAGGACGGTCCGCGGCCTCATGACTCCGCGCACAGACGTGGACTGGATCGACTTGGGCGACGACGAGGAGGCGATCCGCGATCTCCTGATGGAAACGCCCCATTCCCGGCTGCCGGTGAGCGAAGGCACTCCCGACAACATCATCGGCGTCGTGCAGTCGCGGGCGCTTCTGGCCGCCCTGCTCTCGGGCCATCCGCTGGACATCCGGGCCCAGGTCCAGCAGGCGCCCGTCATTCCCGACACGCTTTATGCCCTGGATGCCCTGGCGATCCTGCGCGACTCGGACGTGCCCATGGCTCTCGTTCATGACGAGTACGGCCATTTCGAAGGCATCGTGACCCCGGCGGACGCTCTGGAGGCGATCGTCGGCGCCTTCCGCTCCGACGGCGAAGCGCCGGAGCCGGACGCCGTGCGCCGCGAAGACGGCTCATGGCTGCTCGCGGGCTCCATGCCCGTGGACGAAATGGCGGATATCCTGGGAATCACCCTGCCCGAGGCCCGCAGCTATCATACGGTCGGCGGATTGGTGATCAGCGAGCTGCAGCATCTGCCCAGTACGGGCGAGTACGTCGATGTGCTCGGATGGCGCTTCGAGGTCATCGACCTGGACGAGCGCCGGATCGACAAGGTGCTCGCCACCTCGCTCAACCAGAGGGCAGGCTCCTCCGCCCTCTATTGATCGATCGAAAATCGAGAGGAGCGCTGATCAGCCGCGCCGCCCCTTGCCGCCGAGGCCCACTTCGATCTCGAAGCTGTTGACCCGGGCGGGGGGCACCACGATGCCATCCTCCACGACGGTCACAGTCGCCTGGGTGCCACCGGCCGGAATGGCGGCAACGGCGCTGCGGCTGCGGTTGGCGATCACGGTCGAGCCGTCCTTCACCACGATCTGCACGGGGACATTGTAACGGCCGGCCGAGCCGCCGACGCCCAGAAGGGCGCGGGCCTCGACACCCACCTTTACGAGGGTCGAGCCGTCGGGCTGGCCGACGCATTCGCGGGCGACATTGCTGATCGCGATCTGGTTGCGCGTGGCTTCGGCAGCGCCGCTGCGCAGCGCGGCTCCGCCTTCGAAGATTTCCACCGGCGGGCAGTATACGTCGTCCATCGGCTTGACCTGGACCGGAGCCTGCGTGGCGCCGCCCGTGAGCAGCATCTCGCCGATCCCCATGCCCTCCCCGGACCCGGCGCACCCGGCCAGAGCCGAAACGGCCAGGACAGCCACGGCCAGACCGGCCTTCGTCCTCGAATTCTTATCCATCGAAACCCCCGCCTTGCCTCTGCGACCCTTACGGCAACGCATCGAACCCGGTCGCAAATCCGTTCAGCGACACGGGAATGCCGATGCCCTCCTCGGGCGTCTGGAACACGATGAAGGTGGCGGACTGCCCGGACTTCATCTGATTGATGAGATTGTCTTCCATGACGACCTCGGCAACACAACCCGTGGCCAGGCAGCGTACGAATCCGGCCCGGCCAATATCCGTCTGGTCGATTTTCAGGCCAAGCCCGGACGGCAGGAGGATACCAAGGGGCGCGACCACGCGAAGAAGCCGGCTTTTTCCGTCGGCGGTTTTCAACACAATAATCACGAGAGTGACGTTCGGACGGTCCTCCGCCACCACGTTCTGAACGAGGGCGCATTGCTCGGACGTGGCGCCCGCGGGCGTCTCGCAGCGCATCTGCCAGTCGCCATAGGTGTTCTTCACCATGCCCTGGGCGCCCGCGCTACCGGCAGCGCACAGGGCCATCAGCCCAAAGCCTGCCGCCGCTCCGTTGCGGACCCATCGTGATACGCCCATCGGTTTCTCCTTCCTGACCCTTTAGCGAGAAAAGGACAGCGGCGCGGCCGCTCCGATCCAATCTTTGGCCGTTCGGACCATGGCAGGGGGCATGATGTCAAGCGAGAGGGGGATAAGTGGGGGGTCACAAATGCTTTTGGCATCTATGACGCACAGATTGCGACCACAGAACCGTTGCGCTTCGTCGCATCCTGTGATCTTTGGCACAAATCTAAAGTGATGGCGCAGGCTGGGCGCCGATATTCGCACGCCCACGCTGTCCCTTTATGCTTTCGTGGCCGCCCGGCCACCATATCTTTAGGAGCTTTGGAACGCCGATGCGGATCGAGACTGGACGTCGATCGGTGACCGCCCTCTCCACGGCAGCGGTCGCACTTGTGTTGGGCATAAGTGAGGCATGGGCCGCCGCAGGCCGCCCCTCTCCCTGGGAAACCGGCATGCAGGAGATGGTTACCGAGTTGGGGCAGAGCGTCTCCAACTTCCACACCTACCTGGTTTGGCTGATCACCGCGATCTGCCTGTTCGTGCTGGTGCTTCTCCTGGTGGTCATTGCCCGCTTCAACGAGCGGAAGAACCCGGTTCCCTCCCGCACCACCCACAACACCCTTCTCGAGGTCGCCTGGACGATCATTCCGGTGCTGATCCTCGTCGCGATTGCGATTCCCTCGTTCCGCCTCCTCCGTCAGCAGCTGGTTCCGCCGCAGGCCGACGTCGTGGTGAAGGTGACCGGCTATTCCTGGTACTGGGGCTATGAGTACCCGGCCGATCAGGGCGGCTTCAAGTTCGACTCGAACCTCGTCACCGATAATGCGGCCCTGAAGCCGGACCAGCCCAGGCTGCTCGGCGTCGACAACGCGATGGTTGTTCCGGTCGGCAAGGTCGTACGCGTTCAGGTCACCTCGGCGGACGTGATCCACGCCTTCGCGCTGCCAAGCTTCTACATCAAGGTCGATGCCATTCCGGGCCGCCTGAACGAAACCTGGTTCAAGGCCGAGAAGGAAGGCGTTTATTACGGCCAGTGCTCGGAGCTCTGCGGCAACGGACACCCCTACATGCCGATCGAGATCCGCGTCGTGAGCGAGCAGCAATATGCCGCTTGGCTTGCCGAGGCGAAGCAGCGTTATGCTTCCACGGAAGACACGGCTCCGATCAAGCTCGCGAACGCTCAGTAATTTAAGAAAGCAAGGACCATAGAGGTCTCATCATGGCACATGCAGCTGATGCCGCTCACGCGGATCACCACGATCATCTTCCAGGCTTCTGGCGCCGGTGGTTCTATTCCACGAACCACAAGGATATCGGCACTCTCTATCTCATCTTCGGCTTCATGGCCGGAATCGTCGGCGGACTTCTGTCGATCGCCATGCGCCTGGAGCTCCAGGAGCCGGGCCTGCAGTTCTTCTCGAACCCGCAGGCGTTCAATGTCTTCGTGACGGGCCACGGCCTCATCATGGTGTTCTTCATGGTGATGCCCACCCTCATCGGCGGCTTCGGCAACTGGTTCATCCCGATCATGATCGGCGCGCCGGACATGGCTTTCCCGCGGATGAACAACATCTCGTTCTGGCTCACGGTCTCGGCCTTCGGCCTGATGCTCTGCTCGCTCTTCGTGGAAGGCGCTCCGGGCTCCCTCGGCTTCGGCGGCGGCTGGACGGTCTATCCCCCGCTCTCGACGTCAGGCCATCCCGGCCCGGCGCTCGACTTCGGCATCCTATCCCTGCACCTCGCCGGTGCGGCCTCGATCCTGGGCGCGATCAACTTCATCACCACGATCCTAAACATGCGCGCTCCGGGCATGACGCTGCACAAGATGCCGCTGTTCGCCTGGTCCATGCTGGTCACCGCGTTCCTGCTGCTCCTTTCGCTCCCGGTTCTCGCCGGCGCGATCACGATGCTGCTGACCGACCGCAACTTCGGCACCACCTTCTTCGATCCGTCGGGGGGCGGCGATCCGGTGCTCTACCAGCACCTGTTCTGGTTCTTCGGCCACCCCGAAGTGTACATCATGATCCTGCCGGCCTTCGGCATCGTCTCGCACATCATCTCCACCTTCTCCAAGAAGCCGATTTTCGGCTATCTCGGCATGGCCTACGCCATGGTGGCGATCGGCGTGGTCGGCTTCGTCGTGTGGGCTCACCACATGTACACGGTCGGCCTCTCCCTGCAGACGCAGGCCTATTTCGTGTTCGCCACGATGGTGATCGCGGTGCCGACCGGCGTGAAGATCTTCTCGTGGATCGCCACCATGTGGGGCGGCTCGATCCGCTTCACCGCGGCGATGCAATGGGCTGTGGGCTTCGTGTTCCTGTTCACGGTCGGCGGCGTCACCGGCGTCGTGCTCGCGAACGCTCCGATCGACCGCTACATGCACGACACCTACTACGTGGTGGCTCACTTCCACTACGTGCTGTCGCTCGGCGCCGTATTCGTGATCTTCGCCGCCATGTACTACTGGTTCCCGAAGATCACCGGCTACGTGATGCCCGACTGGATCGGCAAGCTGCACTTCTGGATCGCCTTCATCGGCGCCAACGTGCTGTTCTTCCCGATGCACTTCCTCGGCCTCTCCGGCATGCCGCGCCGCTATGCGGATTATCCGGATGCCTTCGCCGGTTGGAACCTCGTTTCGTCGATCGGTTCCTACATCTTCTTCGCGGGTCTCTTCGTCTTCATCGGCGGCGTGATCTACGCCTTCGTCCGCAAGGAGAAGGCAGCCGGCAACCCGTGGGGCGAAGGTGCGACGACGCTGGAATGGACCCTGTCCTCTCCGCCTCCGTTCCACCAGTTCGAGACCCTGCCCCGCATCGTCGATACGGGCCACTGATCCAGCGAGCCGGGCGGCACATGCCGCCCGCTCCTCCCCCGAGGGCTTGGTTTCCAAGCCTTCAGGCGAGGAGCCGACACCGCGAGGCGCACGACGCCTCATCTTTCAGCGTTTCGGAAGATCATTTGGTATGAACACCCTGTCGAACACTCTGACCGAGCCCCAGAACGAGAGCATTGCCAGCAACGGCCTCTCGCAGGGTGACGTGTCCGACTTCTTCGCACTCCTGAAACCGCGCGTGATGTTTCTCGTCGTCTTCACGGCGCTCGTCGGCATGGTCGTCAGCCATCCGGACGTGAATCCCGTCCTGGCTTTCGTCTCGCTTCTGATGATCGCCGTCGGCGGCGGCGCTTCGGGCTGCCTGAACATGTGGTGGGATGCGGATATCGACGCGGTCATGACCCGCACTCGCAAGCGCCCGATCCCCGCGGGCAAGATCCAGCCCGGAGAAGCCCTGGCCTTCGGCCTCAGCCTCTCCGTGGGCTCGGTGCTCATCCTCGGCCTCGCCAGCAACTGGCTGGCTGCGGGCCTGCTTGCCTTCACCATCTTCTTCTACGTGGTCATCTATTCCATGTGGCTGAAGCGCTCGACGCCGCAGAACATCGTTATCGGCGGCGCCGCGGGCGCCCTCCCCCCGATCGTGGCGCAGGCCGCCGTCACCGGCCACGTGGCCTGGGACAGCGTCATTCTCTTCGCCATCATCTTCATGTGGACGCCGCCCCATTTCTGGGCGCTGGCGCTGGTGAAGTCCGGCGATTACGAGCGCGCGGGCATTCCCATGATGCCCAACGTCGCCGGCCCCGATTCCACCCGCTTCCAGATCCTGGCCTATACGGTTCTTCTCGCCCCCCTCGGGATGGCGCCCGTATTCGCAGGCTTCGGCGGCCTGGCTTACGCCATCATCTCGCTGATCGGCGGAGTGGGCATGCTGGCGCTCGCGGTCCAGGTCTATCGCCTGCGCGAGGGCGAGCCCGCCATGCGCGTGGCCCAGCAACTCTTCGGCTTCTCGATCCTTTATCTCTTCCTGCTGTTCGCCACGCTGCTCGCGGAGCATGGCTTCGGCTTCTTCCATCCGATCCTGGGGTGAACAGGGATGACGGGGAACTCCTACCACCTCACTCCCGAAGAGCAGCAGCGACGCCGGCGGCGCTCGGTCGCGCTCGGCCTGACGCTCGGCATTCTCTGCATCCTGCTGTTCGCCGTCACGATTGCGAAGCTGGGTCCGCAGGTCCTCAACCGACCGCTGTGAGATAAGCATGGCTGACGCATCCCAGACCCAGCGCAAGATGCACCGTACGGCCTACGCCTGCCTCGGCGTAGTGGTGGGCATGATCGGCCTCGCCTATGCGTCCGTGCCGCTCTACGACCTCTTCTGCAAGGTCACGGGCTTCGACGGTACACCGGTTGCACGCGACAGCAACGACTCGCAAGTGCTCGACCGCAGCATTTCAGTGCGCTTCGACGCCAATGTCGCCCCGGGCCTGAACTGGCGGTTCTCCCCGGAGAAGCCCGAGATCACGGTCAAGCTCGGCGAGACCACGACGGTCTATTACAAGGTCACCAACACCGGTGATAAGCCCGCGACCGGGATCGCGACCTACAACGTGCAGCCGGATCTCGCCGGCACCTATTTCTCGAAGCTCGAATGCTTCTGCTTCACGGAGCAGACCCTGAATCCGGGGGAAAGCCTGGAATCGGCGGTCGTGTTCTACGTCGATCCTCGCCTCGTGCAGGATTCCGACGTGAAGGACATCTCTTCCATCACGCTCTCCTACACCTACTTCCCGTCCAAGGCGGGCAAGCCGGTGGCGGAAGCGACATCATCCACTAAACCCACCGTTCAATAAGGGACGTGACAAGCTGGACAGAAACGTCTTAAAGCGAAGTCACAATCGAGGCACGGAGACGACTAAAATGGCCGAGGCTCACGCCAAGAACCACGACTATCACATTCTTGAACCGAGCCCGTGGCCGCTGATCGGCGCGGTCAGCGCCTTCCTGATGGCCTCCGGGTTCGTCACCTGGTGGAAGGACATCGCTTTCGGCGGCATGCATCTGGGCGCCTACATCTTCGGCGCTGGCATCATCGGCGTGCTCTACACCATGATCTCCTGGTGGAGCGACGTGGTGCACGAGGCGAATACGGGCTCCCACACCCGCGTGGTCCAGCTGCATCACCGCTATGGCATGCTCATGTTCATCGCCTCCGAGGTGATGTTCTTCGCCGCCTGGTTCTGGGCCTATTTCGATGCCGCCCTCTATGCCGGCGACCCGCAGCTCTACTCGCGCATCGAGGCGCTCGGCGGCGTGTGGCCTCCGAAGGGCATCGAGACCTTCGATCCCTGGCATCTGCCCCTGCTCAACACGCTCATCCTGCTGACCTCCGGCACCACGGTCACCTGGGCGCACCACGCGCTGCTGCACAACGACCGCCAGGGCCTGAAGGCCGGCCTGTGGCTCACGATTATCCTTGGCTTCGTGTTCAGCTGCGTGCAGGCCTACGAGTACAGCCACGCCGCCTTCGGCTTCAAAGGCAACATCTACGGCGCCACCTTCTTCATGGCGACGGGCTTCCACGGCGCGCACGTGATCATCGGCACGATCTTCCTCGCCGTTTGCCTGATGCGCGCCTACCGCGGCGACTTCACGCCCAAGCAGCACCTCGGCTTCGAGTTCGCTGCCTGGTACTGGCACTTCGTGGACGTGGTCTGGCTCTTCCTCTTCGCCGCCATCTACGTCTGGGGCTTCGGCGGCCATGGCGCCGGCCACTAGGGCCGCTCACCAAGCAAGATCGAAGGAGGGCGGCTCATCGGCCGCCCTTCGCTTTTTGGCCTTCCCTCCCCATCTGAGAGGAGGCTTTTCACGGAGAACGATCGTGGCCCAAGACCCCGCCGCCCCCTCGCCTGCCGTCGCCGGTCTCAAGGGGCTGTGCCCACGCTGCGGGAAAGGGCATCTGTTCCAGGGCTTCCTGACGATGCGCCCGCAATGCGAGGTCTGCGGTCTCGATCTCGCCTTCGCCGATTCAGGCGACGGCCCCGCCTTCTTCGTCATGTCGATTGTCGGCATCGTGGTGGTTGGCCTGGCTCTGTGGGTCGAGTTCGCCTATTCCCCACCCATCTGGCTCCACCTGGTGATGTGGTCGGCCTTGAGCATCATCTTAAGCCTGGCCCTCGTGCGGCCGTCGAAGGGCATGCTGGTGGCGCTTCAGTACCACCACAAGGCCGAGGAAGGGCGCATTCAGAAGTGATCTCTGCCAGCGTGAACAAGGGCCGCTCTCTTCTCATCCCGGGCCTGGCGACGATCATCGCCCTTGCGCTCCTCGTGGGGCTCGGCACCTGGCAGCTGCAGCGCAAGGCCTGGAAAGAAAGCCTGATCCAGCAGATCGAGACCCGGGCCTATGGCGAGCCCGGCTCCATCGCCCCCGAATCGGAGTGGGCCACTTGGCGCGCGGACCAGGACGAGTTCCGCAAGGTCCGCATCACGGGCACCTTCCTGCATGATCTGGAAACGCCGGTTTACGGCCTCGCACCCGGAACCCGGCAGGGAGCGCCTCTCCAGGGCTATTACATCATCACGCCATTGAGGCTTCGCACCGGCGCCATCGTCATGGTCAACCGCGGCTTCGTGCCGACGGAGCTGAAGAACCCGGCCACACGCCCGCAGGGACAGCCCGACGGCGAGGTGACGGTCACCGGCCTCGTGCGCGCGCCGGAAGCGCGCAACCTCTTCACCCCAAACGACGACCCCACACACAACACGTGGTTCGCGCGGGATCCCCGAGCCATCGCGGAAGCCCGAGGGCTGGAGCCCGTGGCTCCCTTCCTCATCGACGCGGACGCCACGCCCAATCCGGGCGGCTGGCCGCGCGGCGGCCAGACCCAGCTGACGCTGCCCAACAACCACCTGCAATATGCGCTCACCTGGTACGGCATCGCCCTCACCCTCGTCGGCGTCTTCGGAGCGTTTGCGTGGAAGCGCGTCAAAGGATGATCCGGCGCGAGAAGCGGCTTGCCGCGACCTCCCGCGCCCCCTAATGTCCCGCCGAATTTCCAGGAGATCGACCGTGCTCCATGTCTCGACCCGCGGGGAGGCTCCCGCGCTTGGCTTTTCCGATGCGCTCCTGACCGGCCTCGCCAGGGACGGCGGCCTCTACATGCCGGAAACGTGGCCGAGCCTGACGACGGACACGATCAGAAGCTTCGCCGGGAAACCCTATGCGGACGTGGCCAAGGCCGTGCTCGGCCCGCTGGTGGACGGCGACATCCCGGCGGCCGATCTCAGTCGCATGATCGACGAGGCCTACGCGTCGTTCCGCCATTCCGCAATCTGCCCCCTGACGCAGCTCGACGACAACCTGTTCCTGCTCGAGCTTTTCCATGGTCCGACGCTCGCGTTCAAGGACGTGGCGATGCAGCTGCTCGGCCGTCTGATGGACCATGTGCTCAAAAGCCGTGGCGCCCGCGCGACCATCGTGGGCGCGACCTCGGGCGATACCGGCAGCGCCGCGGTCGAAGCGTTCAAGGGCCTCGATCAGGTCGACATCTTCATCCTCTATCCACACGGCCGGGTGTCGGACGTGCAGCGGCGGCAGATGACGACGGTCGCCTCGCCCAACGTGCATGCGCTCGCCGTCGAAGGCACCTTCGACGATTGCCAGAACATGGTGAAGGCCATGTTCAATCATCGCGGCTTCCGAGACGAGCTGCAATTGTCGGGCGTGAATTCCATCAACTGGGCCCGGGTGGCGGCGCAGGCGGTGTATTACTTCACCGCGGCTGTGGCCCTGGGCGGACCGCACCGTCCCGTCTCCTTCTCCGTGCCCACCGGCAATTTCGGCGACATTCTCGCCGCTTACGTGGCCAAGCGCATGGGCCTGCCCGTCGACCGCCTGATGATCGGAACCAACGCCAACGACATCCTGGCGCGCGCGCTCCAGTCGGGCGTGTATGAGATCAAAGGCGTCGAGCCCACGACCTCTCCCTCCATGGACATCCAGATCTCGTCGAATTTCGAGCGCCTGCTGTTCGAAGCTCACGACCGCGACGGCGAAGCGATCCGCCGCCTGATGGCAAGCCTCAACCAGTCGCGCTCCTTCACGATCGACGCGGAGCCTCTCGCGCGCATTCGCGAGGAATTCGCGGCTGAGGCCGTGAACGAAGCGAGTGTCGCCGACGAGATGGCGCGGACCTATCGTAGCACCGGCTACGTGCTCGATCCGCACAGCGCCGTCGGTACCCGCGCGGGCCGTGCGCTGCTGAGAGCGAAGCCTGACGTGCCCGTGGTGGCTCTGTCCACCGCCCACCCGGCCAAGTTCCCTGATGCGGTCGAGCGCGCCACGGGAGTGCGTCCTGCGCTTCCGCCTCACATGGCCGATCTTATGGGACGCAAGGAGAGCTTCACGGTTCTCCCGAATGATCAACCGGCGGTGGAACGCTTCATCCGCGAGCGTGCGCGGGCCGTCAGAGGCGCGGCTGCATGAACGAGCATTTCGTCCGCGAGAACCGCGTCGACATCACGAGGCTGGAGAACGGCCTGACGGTCGCGACCGAGCACATGCCGGAAATAGCCACCGCCACGCTGGGCGTGTGGGTCGGCACCGGCTCGCGTCACGAGCAGGCGCACGAGCACGGCCTGTCGCACCTCATCGAGCACATGGCTTTCAAGGGCACGACGCGGCGCTCCGCGCGGCAGATCGCGGAAGACATCGAGAATGTGGGCGGCGACATCAATGCCGCGACCAGCGTCGAATACACGAGCTATACGGCGCGGGTGCTGGGCGAGAATGTGGACGTGGCCCTCGACGTGCTCGGCGACATCCTCATCAACTCGGTGTTCGACGAAGCGGAGCTGGCCCGCGAGAAGAGCGTGATCCTGCAGGAACATGCCGCCGTCGAGGATACGCCTGACGATCTGATCTACGACGCCTTCATGGAAACGGCCTTCGCGGGCCAGCCGGTGGGGCGCCCGATCCTCGGTACGCCCGATACGATCAGGAGCTTTGACGCCGACACCATCCGCACCTTTCTCGCCCGCGAATACATTCCCGCGAAGATGGTGCTCGCCGCCGCCGGCAACGTGAGCCATGCGGAAATAGTCGACGCCGCCGAGCGCCTCTTCGGCTCCATGCCCGCGACGGCCATTCGCTCACCCGAAACCGGGCAGTACACGGGCGGCGAGCGGCGCATTCCCCGCAAGCTCGAGCAAGCCAATATCGTGCTGGGGCTGCCGGGTCTCTCGTTCAAGGATCCGGGCTATTACGCCACGCACCTCTTCGCTCACATTCTCGGCGGGGGCCTTACCTCCCGGCTCTGGCACGAGGTGCGCGAAACCCGGGGCCTTGCGTACTCCATCGATTCCTTCCATTGGCCCTTCTCCGATTGCGGCCTCTTCGGCATTGGGGCGGGCACGGGCGGTTCGGACGTGAGCGAACTCACGAAGGTCACGCTCGACTGCATGCGCCAAGCCACCACAGACATCAGCGAGATCGAGATGGTCCGCGCCAAGGCCCAGATGAAGGTGGCTCTGCTGACGGCGCTTGAGACCCCCGGCGGACGGATCGAGCGCATGGCGCGCCAGCTCCTGTCCTGGGGGCGGATTGTGGGAAGCGACGAGATCGTGCGCAAGGTCGATGCCCTCGATCAGGAGCACGTGCGCGAAGCGGGACGCCGCCTCCTGCAGGGGACCCCCACCGTGGCGGCCATCGGTCCTATCAAGGGCCTCCCTTCTCTGGACACCATCCGGGCTGGCCTGCGGGGCTAAAGCACCAAATCCAAAAGCAGATGCTTTTGAGCTCCCGCCACTCTCCGTCATGGCCGGGCTTGACCCGGCCATCCACGTCTTGGGAGCCACCCGCAGCCTCACCCTGAGGAGCGCAGCGTCTCGAAGGGCCTCGCTTTTCCCATAGCTCGACCCTCGTCCTGAGGAGGCGCACAGCGCCGTCTCGAAGGATGGTTCACTGCGCTCTGGATCCTCCTTCGAGGCGCAGACTTTGTCTGCTCCTCAGGATGAGGGCAGTGATGACGGGGATGGTCAGGCCAAGCCCGGAGATGACGAGGGGTGTGGATGAGGGGCCAATCGAGCCTTTGTCTTCCGCTGCGTCAGAGCCTTTTCTCCTCAATCCCGCCGCAAAGGGACTCCATGCGCGTGGTTAACGATAACAACTGAGTCATGCGGACAAGTGGGAGCCTGTCGAGGCTTCGGCTTGCCCTCAAGCTCCTTGACCGGTACCAATTCGCCTTTCACCTTTGGGACCGGACGAAAGAACCGAAGCAGTGCGGATCGTATCTTTCGCCATAGCCTTCCTTCTGGCGGCGTTCATAGGGCTCGCTTGGCCGACAGCCGGCTGGGCAGTGGAGTCCGTGCGCGTCGACCCGAAGATGAAAGCCATCGACCTGACCCCGGCCATCGAGCGCTACAGGTCGGACGGCGACGAGATCCGCATCTCCACGGCTCCAGGCCGAGACGGCATCGTGCGCCGTATTGCCGTGAAGGCGCGTGAGGCCGGCACCCGTCCGGACTGGATCGTCTTCGCGCTCACCAACGACACTGACGAGCAGATCGACCGCCTCCTCGTGGCGCCGCATTTCCGGCTCACAGGGTCCGGCGTGATCTGGCCCGACCTCGGGACCTCGCGCATCGCCGCCGTGACTGCGAGCCAGGGCATTCGGCCCGAGCGGGACGACAGTCCCGATGCGGACGTGTTCCTCATCACCCTTGATCCCGGCACCACCGTCACCTTCGTGGCGGAGCTGCGCACCGACAACCTCCCCCAGTTGCACCTCTGGGATGCCGCAGCCTACAAGGAGCGCATCAACGGCCTGACGCTCTACAAGGGCATCATCATCGGCATTGCGGGCCTCCTCGCCCTGTTCCTCACCATCGTCTTCGTGGTGAAGGGCGCGCTGATCTTCCCGGCGGCTGCGGCACTCGCCTGGGCGGTCCTGGCTTATGCCAGCATCGATTTCGGCTTCTTCCAGCGTGTGTTCCCCATCTCCGAGGTGACCGAGCAGATCTACCGCGCCGGTGCCGAGGCGGTGCTTGCAGCCACGCTGCTCGTGTTTCTCTTCGCCTATCTCAACCTGAACCGCTGGCACGTGCGCTACAGCCACGTGACGGCCTTCTGGCTGGCTTTCCTTGGCGCACTGCTCCTGCTCGCCATCCTCGACGCATCGATGGCCTCCGGCGTGGCCCGCATGTCGATTGCGGCGGTGGCCGGCATCGGCTTCGTGCTTGTCATTCATCTCGCGACGCATGGCTATGACCGCGCCATCATGCTCGTGCCCACCTGGCTCCTGCTGATTGCCTGGACGGTGGCGGCGAGCTTCACGGTTCTGGGACAGCTGACCTCCGATCTCGTGCCGCCTGCGCTGATCGGCGGCCTCGTGCTGATCGTGATGCTGATCGGCTTCACCGTGATGCAGCACGCCTTCGCAGGCGGCGGTTTTACCCGTGGTTTCGTCAACGACACCGAGCGCCGTGCGCTCGCCCTCGCAGGCGCGGGCGACATCGTGTTCGACTGGGACGTGGTGTCCGACAACATCTTCGTAAGCCCCGAGATCGAGCATCAGCTCGGCCTGAAGCGCGGCGCGCTCGAAGGTCCTGCCTCGGCTTGGCTCGACCTGATCCATCCCTTCGACAAGGACCGCTATCGTCTCGCGCTCGACACGGTGATCGAGCAGCGTCGCGGCCGTCTCGTCCAGGATTTCCGCCTGCGATCCTCATCCAGCGCCCATCACTGGTATCGACTCAAGGCCCGCCCGGTCATCGGCTCCGACGGGGAGGTGATCCGCATTGTCGGCACCCTGTGCGATGTGACGAGCAGCAAGAACGCCGAGGAGCGCCTTCTCCTCGACGCGGTGCACGACAACCTGACGAGCCTGCCTAACCGTCAGCTCTTCTATGACCGCCTAGAGGCCGCCCTCGTGTTTGCGAGCCAGGACGACTCTTTACGTCCGACGGTGCTCGTGATCGACATCGACAAGTTCAAGGATGCGAACGACCTCTCGGGCTACACGGCGGGCGACTCGATCCTGCTCACGCTGTCGCGCCGCCTCAGCCGCCTACTGAAACCGCAGGATACGCTGGCGCGCATCTCAGGCGACGAGTTCGCGATCATTCTTCTTTCCGAGCGTGAGCCCGACCGCATCATCGCTTTCGCCGACATGGTCCGGCGCATCGTCACGACGCCGGTCACTTATGCCGACCGCGAGATCTTCCTCACCGCATCCATCGGCATCGCGCTGCACGATCCGCAGATCGCCGCGCGACGCGAGGAAGTGCTGCGCAATGCCGAAATCGCCATGGCTCATGCCCGTCGTCACGGGGGCGACCGCATCGAGGTCTTCCGCCCCACCATGCGCTCGGACCGCAGCGATCACTTCACCATGGAAAGCGATCTTCGCCATGCGATTGACCGCAACGAGATGAGAGTTCTGTTCAAGCCCATCGTACGGCTCGAGGACCGAACCATCGCCGGCTTCGAATCCATGCTGCGCTGGGATCACCCGCGCCTTGGGCCCATCACGCCCGAGGACTTCATGTCGATTGCGGAAGAGACGGGCCTCATCGTCAAGCTCAGCGTGTTCCTGCTGGAACAGACGGCGCGGGAACTCGCCATATGGCAAGGCGCGCTCGAAGTCGAGCCGCCGATCTTCGCCAGCGTGAACATGTCGAGCCACCACCTCCTGCGCCACGACCTGCTCCAGGAAGTGAAGACCGTCATCGCACGCACCCGCGTTCTTCCCGGCTCCCTCAAGATCGAGATGACGGAAAGCCTCGTGATGGAGAACCCGGAATATTCGGCGCAGATGCTGGCGCGCCTGCGCGATCTCGGCGCCGGTCTGTCGCTCGACGATTTCGGCACCGGCTATTCCGCCCTCTCCTATCTGCTGCGCTTCCCGTTCGACACCATCAAGGTGGACGAGTCCTTCGTGCGCCAGATGGCGTCGGGCAACCCCGTCATCCTGCGCTCCATCATCAAGATGGCGCACGAGCTCGGCATGGAGATAGTCGCGGAAGGCGCGGAGAGCGAGTCGGAAGCCATCGAACTCTACCAGCTCGGCTGCGAATACGCGCAAGGCCCCGTCTTCGGCGAGCCGATGTCGGTGCTGCAGGCGCGTCAGCTCCTGGGCGCGACAACAACCGAAGCTGCATAAGGCCTTCAGGCGTGGCCTGCTTCCATGGACAGCATGGCAGGCTCGATGCCGATGCGGCGCAGGGCCATCTCGTAGCGGATATCGGCCGGCGTGCTGAAGATCAGCTCCGCATCGGCAGGGCAGTTCAGCCAGCCGTTGGCCTGCAGTTCGAGTTCGAGCTGTCCGGCGCCCCAGCCCACATAGCCGAGGGCCAGCACCGCATTGCGCGGGCCGTGCCCCTGGGCGATGGCACGCAGGATGTCGATGGTGGCCGTCAGGCAGACGCTGTCGTCGATCGGAAGGGTGGACTGGGCAATGTGGTAATCCGGCGAGTGGAGCACGAAGCCCCGGCTCGTCTCCACGGGTCCTCCGAGCAGAACCTGCATGCGCCCCACCTGCTCCGGCAGATGAATGCGTTCAAGCTCGGGCACGATTTCGAGCTGGATCAGAAGGTCCGGCATGGTCACGTTTGCGGCAAGCCGGTTGAGAACGATACCCATCGCCCCTTCCGGCGAATGGGCGCAGATATAAATCACGGCACGGGCGAAGCGCTCGTCGCTGATGCCGGGCATCGCCACGAGCAACTGCCCGTCGAGATACGGGGAACCGGCGCCATAGGGAATTTGCTGAAAGCTCATGTCTCGCAATCTGCCTTGCTGGGCCGACAACCCGATCACGGGATCGTGGATGGCAGACCCGAAGAAAAAACGCATAAAGGAAGCGCCTCAGGGAGGCGTCAGTTCCATGACAACCACATTCCGCATCGCCGCATCGGCCATTTTTCTGATCCTGTCCTTGTTTCCAGGCATGGCCCAGCCCCTTCCCGCCTCCCCTGCGGCGCAGGGCTTCCATTCGAAGGTGCGCCTCCTGTCCGGCGGGAAACAAGGCGAGACCTGGCTCGCAGGCATCGAGATCGCCCTCGACCAGGGCTTCAAGACCTATTGGCGCAACCCCGGCGAATCCGGCCTGCCGCCGAGCTTCGACTGGTCGCGATCCGAGAACGTGGAGCATGTCGAGGTTCGCTGGCCCGCTCCCCAGCGCCACGAGGATGCGGCGGGCGTGGCCTATGTGTATAGCTCGAAGGTCGTCCTGCCGCTCATGGTGAAGCCAGCCGCAGCCGGCAACCCGGTCAAGCTCGCGCTGACCATCGATTACGGCATCTGCAAGGACATCTGCATTCCGGCTCATGCGGATCTGAGCCTTTCCCTTTCCCAGGATGGCCCTGACCGAGCCGCCATCGAGCAGGCCATGGCTCTGGTGCCGCAGACGCAGCCCTTGGGATCCCAAGGGGATCTTGCGGTGGTCGCCGTTCAAGCGCAGGGGGGCAACAAGCCCGCGCTTTCCATTACCGTCCGCGCCCCGGCTGGCACGAAGCCCGTCCTCTTCGCGGAGGCGCCGGAAAACTGGTACGTCACGACATCGCAGGCGGATGCGGACAATCGCTTCACCGTGACCGTTGAGGAAAAGCCGAAGGATGCGGCGGGCCCCGTTCCCCTGCTCCTCACCCTTGTTGCCGGAGACAGGGCGATCGAGACGCAAGTGAGCCTCGACGGCGGAAGCCAGCCGCGCTAGGGAAGAAGAAATCCTCAAACGCTCAGCTTTGGAGTTCTGTACATGGCCATTCAGGTTGGAGAACGCCTTCCCCAGGTCACCTTCCGCGTCATGACCCCGGACGGGCCGATCGCGAAAACGACGGACGATCTCTTCAAGGGGCGCAAGGTGGTTCTCGTGGCGGTTCCCGGCGCGTTTACCCCCACCTGCCACCGCAACCATCTGCCGGGCTATGTGCAGCGGGCCGAGGAGATCAAGGCGAAGGGCGTGGACGCCATTCTCGTGACCGCCGTCAATGACGTCTTCGTCATGGATGCCTGGGCCAAGTCCACGGGCGCCGAGGGCATCGAGTTCCTGTCCGATGGCAACGGCGATTTCGCCAAGGCGATCAAGCTGACCATGGACGGCACGGGCTTCGGCCTCGGCATCCGCTCCCAGCGCTATTCGATGGTTGTGGACGACGGCGTCGTAAAGGCCATCAACATCGAGGACACGCCGTCCAAGGCTCAGGTCTCCGGCGCCGATAACATCCTGAAGGATCTCTGATCCCTTCAAAGTCTTGGAACGCAGGCCCTCGCCCGCTTGGATGCAGGCAGGGCCTTCGTTTTAGGCTCGCCTCTTCTTGAAAGGCTGCATGGCGGCCACCGCGAGCTCGTCGACGCGGATGTTGGCGGGATCGTCCGCGTGGCCCTTCACCCAGTGCCAGGCCACGTCATGGCGGGAAGCCGCCTCGTCGAGCTGGCGCCAGAGGTCCTCGTTCTTCACGGGTTTGTTGTCCGCGGTGCGCCAGCCGCGCCGTTTCCAGTTGTGCATCCATTGCGTGATGCCCTGGCGCACATATTGGGAATCCGTGAAGAGATCGACGGCGCAAGGGCGCTTGAGGGCGTTGAGCCCCTCGATCGCCGCCCTGATTTCCATGCGGTTGTTGGTGGTGTGGGCCTCGCCGCCGGAAATCTCCTTTTCGCTGCCCTTGAAGAACAGGATCGCGGCCCAGCCGCCCGGCCCGGGATTTCCCGAGCAGGCACCGTCCGTGTAGATCATCACGCGCTCAGGATTGCTCATGCCTCGAGCCCATATTCGCGAGCGTGCTTCACGTGCCGGTGGAAGTGGAGCTTGCGGTCGTATTCCAGCGGATCCTTCGGCTTCACGAGCGCACCCGGCGGCACGTTGAGCCAGTCCACGAGCCGGGTGAGCATGAAGCGCATCGCCGAACCGCGGCAGAGAACCGGCAAAGCCTCGATCTCGGGACCGGTCAGGCGGCGAACCGCTTGGTAGCCCGCCAGCAGCGCCTGTCCCTTTGTGAGATTGAACGACCCGTCCTGCTCGAAGCACCAAGCATTCAGGCAGATCGCGACGTCGTAGGCGAAGGCATCCGTACAGGCGAAGTAGAAGTCGATGAGCCCCGACACCTCGGCGCCGATGAAGAACACGTTGTCCGTGAAGAGGTCCGCATGGATGATGCCGGAGGGCAGATCCTTCGGCCAGGAATCCTTCAGAAAGCTAAGCTCCCGCCGCGTGCGCTCGCCCAAGCCGTCGGAGACCGTATCGGCCTGCGCCTCGGCCTGGGCGAAAAGCGGCGCCCAGGCGTCGAGCGAGAGGGCATTGGGCCGGTTCATCGGAAAGTCCTGTCCCGCCAGATGGAGCTTCGCAAGCGCTCCTCCCAGGGCTTCGCAGTGCTTCGCCGTCGGACGGCGGACGGCAATGCCGTCGAGGAAGGTGATGATGACGGCGGGACGCCCGGCCACCCGGCCGAGAGCCTGCCCCTGGCAATTATTGACCGGCAGCGGACAGGTCAGGCCCTTGGTCGCCAGGTGCTGCATGAGCCCAAGGAAGAAGGGCAGGTCGGCCTCCCTCACCCGCTTCTCGTAGAGGGTGAGAATGTAGGAGCCCTTGGTGGTGTGAAGGAAATAATTGGTGTTCTCCACGCCCTCGGCGATGCCCTTGTAGGACAGCACGGTGCCGATGTCGTAGGTGTCGAGAAAGCCCGTCAGCTCCTCGTCGCTGACTTCCGTATAGACTGCCACCGCTTACTCCGCCGCCTGCTCACGCAACTCGCGCGGCAAAGGAAAGAACACGCTCTCGTCCGCCGTCGATACGCTCTCCACCGACACCTCGTAGCGCTCGGCAAAGGCGTCGATGATCTCTTCCACCAGGATTTCCGGGGCGGAAGCCCCGGCTGTAATGCCGAGGCTGCGGATGTTCCCGAACAGCGACCAGTCGATGTCCTCGGCGCGCAGGATCAAGCGGACCACAGGGCACCCTTCCCGCTCGGCCACTTCGCGCAGGCGCTGGGAGTTCGAAGAATTGGGGGAGCCCACCACGATCATGGCGTCGACTTGCGGAGCCACGCGCTTGACCGCGCCCTGTCGGTTCGTGGTGGCGTAGCAGATGTCTTCCTTGTGCGGACCGACGATGGAGGGGAAGCGCTCCTTCAGGGCATCGACCATGTCCTGGGTATCGTCGACGGAAAGCGTCGTCTGCGTGACGAAGGCCAGGTTCTCAGGGTCAGCGGGCTGGAGCCGGGCAATGTCGTCGACAGTCTCGACCAGGGTCGCCGCCCCTTCCGGCAATTGCCCCATGGTGCCGATCACCTCCGGATGACCCGTATGGCCGATCAGGATGATGTGCCGACCCCGCTTGTGGTGCACCTGCGCCTCGCGATGAACCTTGGTCACCAGCGGGCAGGTGGCATCAATGGCAAAGAAATTGCGGGCCTCGGCAGCCTCGGGGACTGATTTGGGAACCCCATGGGCGGAGAAGATGACCGGAGCCTTCGTGTCCGGGATCTCGTCGAGCTCCCGCACGAAAACCGCCCCCTTCCGCTTCAGGTTTTCCACCACGTATTTGTTGTGCACGATCTCGTGGCGCACGTAGACCGGCGCCCCATAAATCGCCAGCGCCTTCTCGACGGCGTCGATGGCGCGAACGACCCCGGCGCAGAAGCCGCGGGGAGCGCAGAGCAGGATGTCGAGGGCTGGCTTCGTCATGATCCCGCGATGTGGCGAGAGGAGGCCCCTCCTGTCAAGCGGGAGCGGCGGTTATTCGCGGTTTGAGCCCGGCTGAGGAACACCTCCCAAAAAGCAGGCCCGCCCTGGAAAGTCAGGCGATAAGGGTGCCGCACCTGTCCCCTCCCCCCTTGCGTGGAGGGGACAGCCACAGCGATTTTCTCAGGATAAGAGCGAGAGCAGGCTTGCGAGTTCCGCCAAGAAACACTCGCCCTAAGGGAAAAGACTCCCTAGAAAGAGGAGGCCCCCTCACCCGGATCTGATTTGCCCGATGGCCAGCACAGCCTCCCACGTCAGTTTTCTTCCTCCCGTCCTGACCTTCTGCGGCGCGGCTGTGATCGCGGTGCCGGTCTTCCGGTTCATCGGCCTCTCCGCCGTCCTCGGCTATCTGGCGGCCGGCGTGGTCATCGGCCCCTCCGGCCTGAGCCTCGTCGGCGATCCGCAGACCATCGCCACGGTGGCCGAACTCGGCGTGGTGCTGCTGCTCTTCATCATCGGGCTAGAACTCAAGCTGTCCCATCTCTGGTCGATGAAGCGGGACATCTTCGGTCTGGGCTTTGCCCAGCTGGCGATGACGGCGCTCTGCCTCGGCACAGCCGCATCGATGATGGGTTTCGGACCGAAAGCAGCCTTCGTGACGGGCATCGCCATCGCCCTGTCGGCCACGGCCATTGCGCTGCAGATGCTGGGAGAGCGCAACGACCTGCAGACCCCTTACGGACAGCGCTCCTTTGCGATCCTGCTGTTCCAGGATCTCTCCGTCGTGCCCGTGCTGGCGATCCTGCCCCTGCTCGCCTCCGGCATGGCGGTGGAGGCGGCCTCTCCCCTCGATCAGCTGATCGCAGCGGGAGAGACCATCGCAGCCATCGGCGCTGTCGTGCTTGTCGGCCGCTACGGGCTGAATCCATTCTTCCGCATCCTGGCGCGCACCGGCTCCCGCGAGGTGATGACAGCTTCCGCCCTGCTGGTGGTGCTCGGGGCGGCCCTGCTCATGCAGGAGGTCGGGCTCTCCATGGCCATGGGAGCCTTCCTCGCCGGCCTGCTGCTTGCGGAATCAAATTTTCGGCACCAGTTGGAGGCCGATATCGAGCCATTCCGCGGCATGCTGCTCGGCCTGTTCTTCATGAGCGTGGGCATGTCCATCGATCTCGCCCTCGTGCGCGAGCAATGGATCCTGCTCGCCCTCGCCGCTCCCGTGGTGATCCTCGGCAAGACCATCCTGATCGCCCTGCTTTCACGTCTGTTCGGCGCCACATGGCGCGAGGGATTGCGATCCGGCACATTGCTCTGCACCGCTGGCGAATTTGCCTTCGTACTCCTGCCTGTTGCCACTGGAGCAGGTTTGATGTCGCCAGGCGAGGCGCAGCCCGTGACTGCCCTCGCCGCCATCACCATGCTGCTCGGCCCCATCTTCTCGAGCCTCGTGGAGAAGGCTCTGCAGTCCCGTCCGGAACAGATGGATGATCCGGGCCTGGAGGGTCTTCTCGGCCAGGAAGGCGAAACAGCAAGCCGTGTCCTCGTGATCGGCTTCGGGCGCTTCGGTCAGATCGTGAATCAGGTGCTGCTGTCGCAGAACATCAATGCCACCGTGATCGACAAGAATGTGGAACGCGTGCGCGACGCGGCCCGTTTTGGTCTCAAGATCTATTACGGCGACGGAACACGCCTGGACGTGCTCCGCGCGGCCGGAGCGGAAAAGGCGGAGATGATCTGCGTGTGCACGGACGACCCTGATACGGTCGAGAAGATCGCGGAGATCATTCAGGAGAACTTCCCGAATGCGAGGAGTTTCGTGCGTGCCTATGACCGCATTCATGCAGTAAGGCTTTTGAAGGTCGGCGTCGATTATCAGCTTCGCGAGACGTTCGAATCGGCCATCGTTTTCGGCCGCTCTGCGCTCGAGGAGCTCGGGATCGACGCTGAGCTCGCCTCCAGTGCGGCTCAGGACGTCCGCAAGCGCGACATTGCCCGACTGTTCCTGCAGAAGGAGATCGGCGCGATGGGCGGCGCGGAGCTCGTGATGGGCGCGAAGATCACCCCCGAACCTCTCACCTCTCCGACAGGAAAGGCCAAGGCGCTCAGCTCCGAGACGCGCGACATTCTCGGCGAGGGGGTTCTTTAGATGGACTCGCTTTCCTCGGAGCGCGCCCAGACGCCGGTCTTCGTGCAGGGGTCGACCATGCGCCACGTTCTCGTGATGACGGGAACGGGGGCTGCGGGCCTGATCGCCATCTTCATCGTCGATCTCATCTCCCTGCTCTATATTTCATGGCTCGACAATCCGAGCATGACGGCGGGCGTCGGCCTCGCGACAGTCGTGATGTTCTTTACGGTTTCCATCAATGTCGGGCTGATGATCCCCATCGGCGCATTGGTCTCCCGTGCTCTCGGCGCGCGCCAGCCGGATGACGCTCGGCGGCTTGCCGCCTCGAGCAGCGTGCTCATGGGCCTGATCGGAATCGCGGTCAGCGTGATCGCGCTCATCTTCCTGCCTCAGATCTTGACGGCGATGGGCGCCAGCGGGCAGGCTCTCGATACGGCTCGCACCTTCCTCTGGATTGCCCTGCCGACGAATGTGCTGATGTCTCTCGGCATGGCGTTCTCGACCATCCTGCGCGCTGCGGGAGACGCCAAGCGCAGCATGTATGCTTCGCTGTCCGTTGCCATCGTCACGGTGCTGCTCGATCCTGTCACGATCTTCGTTCTGGATCTGCAGGCCGACGGCGCCGCCTGGACGATCAATATCGCGCGCGTGGCTTATTGCTATGTCGGCTATCGTTATGTCACGCGCGCTCACAGGCTCCTCGGGCGCCCCGATGTGCAATCGGTGATGCGCGATGCGAAACCCTTCTTCGCAATCGCCGTCCCTGCGGTTCTCACCAATCTCGCGGCTCCTGCAGCAAACGCCTTCTTCACCGGCATCATGGCGCGGTTCGGCGATCAGGCGATTGCCGCATCCGCCATCGTCGACCGGGTGACGCCCGTCTCCTTTGCCGGTGTTTTTGCACTGGCAGGAGCCATCGGCCCTGTCCTGGGTCAGAACTGGGGCGCCAGGCGGTATGATCGCATGAGGCAGACGCTGAAGGATTCGCTGACTTTCATGATCGTGTATGTGCTGAGCGTCTGGCTGCTGCTCGTTCTTCTGCAGCAGCCCATCGTGATTGCATTCAATGCGCCGCCTCTCACAGCCGAGCTGGTGCAGTTCTTCTGCCAGCTCAGCGGCTTCATCTGGTTCTTCATCAGCCTGGTCTTCGTGGCGAACGCATCCTTCAACAACCTCGGCTATCCCCTGCTTTCCACGTTCTTCAACTGGGGAAGAGCCACGCTCGGCATGATTCCCTTCGCTTACTACGGCGCGCAGATCGGTGGTGCGAAAGGTGCTATCGTGGGCATCGGAGCTGGGTCCATTGTGTTCGGAATTGCTGCCATCATCACAGCCTTCTGGACAATCCGGCGTTTGGAGAGGCAAGCTGTTCCCACACCGTAAGCGGCATGTGGGTCAGATCATTCGAGGAGCCTGCCATGTTCAACTGGTTCGATCTGATGCGACAGGCGCAGACCCAAGCAGGTTTCGAGGCCCTGGCGCGGCATTTCCACCTCTCGGGCGATCAGCAGCAAAGGGCTTTGGCCGCTTTCATGCCGGCTTTCGTCATGGGCCTGCAGCACGCCATGACGTCCGGCGATCCCAACCGGTTCCTTCAATCCCTGATGAGCGGCGGGTACCAGAACTTGTGGTCGATGGCGGGTCAGTCTTTCTCTCTGCAGGCCCAACAGGAAGGCAGACGATTGCTCGACCAGCTCTTCGGCTCCGATGAAGCCAGCCGTCGGGTGGCGCATCAGGCGGCGGATTTCGCCGGCATCGGCGTCGAGACCATGCAGCAGATCCTGCCTCTCTATGCAGGCATTCTCGCCGGCGGATTGTCGCAGTGGATGGCAGCGCAATCCCAGGCCGCTCAGTCCTTCACCTCATCCGCTGCTGCCGAAAAGCCGAAGCCGGATGTGGCCAACCCATGGGCTGAATTGTGGGCAGGATGGATGAAGCCCGTGGAGGCTCAGAAGAAACCCGCGGCCAACCCTTTCCAGGACATGATGGCGGGTTTCCTGCAGAAGCCCGAGCCAGAGCCCGAGAAGCCGCAGGAACCGTCGGTCTCGTCCTCATGGGGTGAGATGGTGGAGAAGGGACGCGAGATGCAGATGCAATATCTTGCGTCCCTCCAAACGATCCTTGATGATGCCTGGGGGTCTGGCTCGAAGAAGCCCTAAGCCCGGCTCACAAGCTGAACCACTGGTCTTGTCTTCCGTGAGGCGGCCGGTCGGGGAGCCTGTGCTTTGCACTCGACACATCGAACCAACACCCAAGACGGCTGATGATGAATCGGCTCCGCCAGTGCGCTCACCACGTCGCTGCGCGTGAGGCCGATGTCCTTGAGCATGCGCTCGTCGAACTCGGCGAGGTTCATGACCTCTCGGCGGTCCTTGAAAGCCGTGGCGAGGGAGATGAGCGAGCGCACGAATTGCTTCAGGATGTTCGATCCAGGGAGGGTCGTGGCGGGTGCTGCGGACCGGGTCATGGCAGATCTCCTTTCGCTCTCAAGCGGCATTCACGGTCCGTCACGAACAGCCGTGAACATTCAAAGAATTGTCAAAGACATTCCATGAAACTTCCAAAGAAGTGTCACATGTCTTCTACTTTAAGTACTTGATTTTGCTGATAAAAATTTATCTTGGAGAATTTATACCACGGAACGTTTCATCACTTGAAACGATTGTTTGAGATATGTATCATCATTGAAATTGATGAGGAGGACACAGCCATGCATCTGCTTGACATCGACCAGCTCAGGACCTTCGTGGCGATTGCGGATACGGGGTCGTTCACCCGCGCGGCGGAGATCGTGCACAAGACCCAGAGCGCGGTGTCCATGCAGATGAAGCGGCTGGAGGACCGGGTCGGCAAGGCGATCTTCGAGCGTGACGGGCGCCTCTCCAAGCTCACCGACGAAGGCGAGCGGCTCCTCGACTATGCCCGCCGGATCGTGCGGCTCAACGCCGAATGCATGGCCTCCTTCAACGAGCACGAACTGACCGGCCGGGTGCGGCTCGGCCTGCCCGACGATTACGCCGACCGCTACCTGCCGGAGATCCTGGCGCGCTTCTCGCGCTCCAACCCGAAAGCGGAGGTGACGGTGATGTGCGAGCCCACCCCCAACCTGATCGAGCGCGTGCAGCACGGCGATCTGGACCTTGCCATCATCACCCATGTGGACCGGCGCGGCCCGTCGGAGATCGTGCGCATCGAGCAGCTCCTGTGGGTGACCTCAGCCCGCCACGGCGTGCATGAGGAAAGCCCGATCCCGCTGGCGCTCGGCCGCCCGAGCTGCGACTGGCGCCACTCCGCGACGGAAGCGCTGGAGAGTGCCGACCGTCCGTTCCGCGTCGCTTATGTGAGCTGGCATTCCACCGCCGTGGGCGCGGCGGTTCTCGCGGGTCTTGCGGTGTCCGTGCTGCCCGAAAGCGCCGTGCGCCCCGGCATGCGGGTGCTCGGCCCCACGGACGGCTTTCCCGCCCTGCCCTCGTGCAAGATCGGCCTGATCCGCACGCGCGGCGAGGAGAACCCGCTCGCGGATGCCCTGGGCTTTCACATCAAGCAGTCGCTCGACAATCTCGGCTCCACGCGCCCCGTGTTCCAGGTGGCGGCGGAATAGGCCCTATTTCGCGGCGGGCCTGCTCAGCACCAGCACGTTCCCGACGAGGGCGAACACCACGCCGATCATGGCGAGCAGCGTCCACGCATAGCCCTCGATCAGCGTCGAGACCGTGAGCGCCACGATGGGAAACAGCACCGTGGTGTAGCCCGCGCGCGCCGCGCCCAGGCGGCGCAGCAGCGTCAGATACGACATGAAGGCCAAGACCGACGCGCCGACGGAAAGATAGACGAGGGAGCCCACATACTTCACCGTCGGCTCGATGATGAAGGCGTTGCCGCGCAGCACGTTCAGCGCCAGCAGCACCCCGCAGCCATAGGTCATGCCCCAGGCGGTGGCGGAGAGGAGCGGCGCGCCGCGGCGCTGCACCAATGTCGAGATCATGTTGCCCGAGCAGAAGAACAGCGTGCCCATCACGCACAGCGCGAGACCTTTCAGCGCCGCGGCGTTGAAGCCCGCGCCCGTGATCTCCGGCCAGAACAGAAGCCCGATTCCGGCAACCCCGATCACGCCGCCCAATGCCACGCGCGGCTCCACCTTCTGGCGGAAGATGACGAAACCCAAAACCAGATTGAACACGGAGGCGAGGGAGAACACCACCGAGAGCAGGCCCGAGGGCACGCTCAAACCGCCGTAATAGAACGAGATGAAGTTGAACGAGAACAGGCAGCAGCCCACCGCCGCGAAGCGCAGGTGATCGGCGAGCGCGAAGCGCACCTGATGGCCGGTGGCGAGCACCCAGCCCCACATGAGCACGGCCGCGAGCAGGAAGCGCCACAGCACCGACATCTCCGGCGCCACTACGCCGAGCTGCGCGCGGATTCCGATCCAGCTCACGCCCCACAGGAACACGGTGGCGGCGTAAAGCCCGAGGGTGGTTGCATCTAGGCGCTTGGCGTCCGGCGCGGACATCATGGCGGCGGCCTGGGTCATGACAGGGTTCCGAAGAGGTCTCAGGACGCTCCGGATTACGCCCATCGGCCCATCAGCACAAATGATGAAATGTCATCGATCACCCTTGGAACGGTGATGAGACGTTTCAAGAAACGCCCGGAAAAGGGCTGGAAGCCCTTGAAAACCCTTGAAAAACAGCGTTTCAGCAATACCCGGTCACCCGGCAGCGGGTGAGATAATAGGTTTCCCCTGCGAGAAACCGGCTCCAGGCCCTCCATCCCACATAGCGGCTCGTCGGAGTCGGTGACGGCTCCGCCTCGAAGCCGAGCCGATGGGCGATCGCCATAGCCCGGCGCATGTGCAGCGGATCGCTGACGATGAGCACACGCCTCACGCCATGTCGCTCCAGAATCGGCTTGGCGAAGGCCAGATTCTCCTGCGTGGTGCGGGAGGTCTTCTCCAGCAGGATCGCCTCTGGAGGTACGCCCTGTTCCAGGCTCCACTCCCGCGCGGCCTCAGCCTCCGTCCGCCGGTCGCCTGGCCCGAGGCCGCCGGTCATCAGGATCCTGCTCACCCGTCCCGCCCGAAAGAGACTCACCGCATGGCGGATGCGCTCTGCAAACACGGGCGATGGCCGGTCGGTATGGACCGCCGCGCCCAGCACCACCGCCGCATCCGCCGGCCGTTCGCTGGAGTGCGAGGCATAAAGCGCGATCTCCGCCATCGTGCCGGCCCCCACGAACACGAACAGCGCCGCGAGAACGAGGAAACCGTGCCATGCCAGCGATAAAGCGCGCCTGAGAACCGTCATGCTGCCCCTTTGTTCATGCTCTACCCGTGCGGCCGAGCCAATCGGTGCGCCGGCAGAATGGACCGCGTGAACCTCGACTGTCATCCCGCCAGTACCGGGTAACAGCGGCGAGACCCAAGGGCCGTCATACCATGCGGACATCCGTGAATTGGGCTTCGCAGCCCCAATGGCGACGCCCCGGAGCCGACCCCGACCTTGACTGTTTTCCCACATCCGCTATATTGTTCACGTTTTGTTCTTAGTGATTGATCGCCATGACCTCGCATTCGCCCCGTCCCTCTTCGCCTGACCAATCCCCGAAACCAGCCAAGCCCTCACGGTCGCCCCGCGAAAAGCTCACCCCTGCCCGCATTGCTGCGATGCGCGACCTCGTGGAGGGCACGACCCGGTCCTACAAGCGCATCGCCGAGGAGATCGGCGTGTCGCTTGCCACCGTTTCGCGCTATGCGGCGCAGGAGGGCTGGCACCGTCCGCCGGGCGCCGCCGTTCCGGCCCGCACCGGCAGCCCGCGCGAGCGGGTCACGCGAAAGCTCTGGCAGCTCACCGAGCGTCATGCCGAAGCGCTCGAAGACATGCCGGTGGAGCTCGCCCAGCGTTCTCTCCAGCCCCTCGCCCGCCTCACCCGCGTGCTCGGGGACATCGACAGGATCAAGCCGGATCGTCCGCAGGTGCATCCTGCGTCCCTGCGCGAGGAAACAGCTTTCGATGAGGAGGCACCTGCCCGTTCCCTTCACGAGCTGCGCGACGAACTCGAAGCGCATCTCAACCGCATCATGGAGGAGGAAGGCTATGGCTGGGAGGTCCGGGAATGGTGGTTCGAGAACGGCGGCGGGATCTGAAGGGAGGCAGCCTCAGCATTCGACGGCGGATCTTTGCGCATTTGGAAAGATCTGAAGACCCGAACGCAAAGATCTGAAAGGAGTAATTGCATTCCGCAAAAACATTCCGCACACTTCATCGACCGGCATGCTTTCGCGCGTGATGGCATAGCCGGGACAAAAATATCGGAGGAAAACCTCCGAACCTTTAGGGGGATTGCCATGAAAGGCTCGCTTGCAACGCCTGACAGCGTCGACCCATATGCGGCGCTCGAACAGATTCTGAAGACCCTCGGACGTTTCTGGCTGTCCGAGGAAGGGAAGCTGGAGGATATCCGGCGCCTGGCCCAGGAAGCGATTGAGCGGCGCGAAAAGATGTCCCAGGCACCGGGATCCGACCCCCGCTCCCCTCGCCCGCACAAGCGCAGGGCGGAATGACCCCCCTTCGGCCAGGCGAGCCCTGGCACCGCGTTATCCCCGGTCTTGCTCCAGGCCCGATGAACGCAAGGCGGATGAAGCGCAGAATCCTCCCCGGTCATCTCCGGCTTCGTGCTGGGGATCCACGCCTTTGAGCGGGTGAAGACGGGGAGAGCCGAGACACGCTGGGCCATGACGGCAGAGGCACGTCTGATGCGGCCATGACGGTGCGCTCAGTCACGGCCGACCCTCGCGTCATCCCCGCGCAGGCGGGGATCTAGGCCGTAAACTCATAGCTCGGAGCCACAGCCGCATCGAGGCGAGTTGGATCATGGCGAGGAAGTTGGCGGCGAGCTTGTCCTAGCGGGTAGCGACGCGGCGGAAGTGCTTTTAGTTTCGAGAAGAAGCGATCGATCAGATTGCGCTCATGGCAAGCCGCCTGTTGAAGTAGGCGCCCAGCAGCGGTCGCCCCTTACGGATCAAAGTATCCCTCTGCAACGCACACACGAACCTGAAGCGTACGGGAGCGCCACTGCCCCGGTCTCTGTGGAAGAGAGCGACGCGTCGCGATTTTAAGGAATAATATTACGACGCCCGTCAGGAGCCCTCTTGATACGAGGCAATCCCATCCCTCCGAATTGGGGTCCATACCGTGATATCCCGTTCACGGACAAGGATGCGCTCCAGGGAGGCGTGCCATTCTTTGCGGTAGGGGCGTGCCAGCTGTACATCAAGCACGTCCTCATGGCTCTCCCATGTTTCGTAGAGCATGAACCGGAACGGCGAGGCTGGGTCTTCGTGCAATATGGCCTCATGGAACATCGGCTCAAGGCGCATGGCATCGAGGACGCCGGTCAGCAGCTTCAAGAACTCCTCTCGTCGCTCAGGCACAACATCAAATTTTATGCAATAGGTGACAGGCACTCCCTCATCCTTTCTATTGGTGTCGTTCAATGCCAGGGTACGTTGGACGATTAGCCGCCCGAACTGCGTCAGGTCTACTACCTGACAGGTAGTTTTCTTTGGGCATGATCACTGCAATCAGGTGGATGCTGGCTCAAAGGACTCGCAGGGATGACTGAAGTGACAAGTTCGTTTGGCACGCATCTTCGGACATGGCGGGAGCGTCGCCGCCTGACGCAAATGGAGCTGGCACTTCGCGCCAATGTGTCCACCCGTCATCTCGGATTTGTCGAGCTGGGCCGCTCGTTACCAAGCCGCTCCCTCATTCTTCGACTGGCGGAAGATCTCGATATCCCACTGCGCGAACGAAACACCTGGCTGCTTGCTGCCGGCTATGCTCCAGCTTTCGAGGACATGCTCTATAAGAGCCCACCATCCGATCTCCTGCGCTCGGCCATCGAGAAGATCATTGAGGCGCACAAACCCTATCCGGCGTTCGCCATTGATCGGAACTGGGACGTGATCTTGTCGAACGGTGCGCTTCCGGGGCTTTACGATGGGATCGACCCGTCCCTGCTTGAGCCGCCAGTCAATGTTATGAGGCTGACCTTCCATCCTAGGGGATTGGCGCCGCGCATCCTCAACTACAAAGAATGGGCGGAGCACCTGTTGACCCGCCTTAGGCGGGAGTTCGAGTTGAGCGGGGATCAACGTCTGGCAGGTCTCCTCCACGAAGCTGAGGGCTTGCACAATCAGTCAGGGATGAGCGTCTCCAAGCGGGTAACGAACGAACATCATGCTCTCGCCTTGCCGTTGCGGATCCGTAGCAGCCTTGGAGATCTGTCATTCTTCAGTACAGTGACAATCTTTGGTACGGCCACCGACATCACCTTGTCAGAACTCGCACTTGAGATGCTGTATCCGGCTGATCACGAGACGGACGCACTTGTGCGGGCCACGCTATAAGCGTTTCGAGCATCCACTTTGCTGGGCGGCGGGCTGTAAGCGGGAGGTGAATCTTCAACTCCCTGCAGATGAAAGATCTTTTATGAGTTCACGACCTAGAACCACAGCGGTCCAAGGAAAGGTGTGGCGGTTCCCGCCCGCCTCATTCTGCACCCTCGATGTTTATGGATTTCCACGCATCCGGCGCGGCCCCTCGGGTCCGCCTACGCGGGAATGACGGGGAGCTTTGTCCCGGCCGCCCCTCCCGTCATCCTCGGCCTGAGGCTGGGGATCCACGACTTTGAGCGAATGACGACTTCGATGTCATGACGACCGTTCAGGAGGGAGCCGAATAAAGGTGTAAGAACGACGGCGGAGGATTTGGAAGGAGGAATCAAACTCTCCAAACGGATGCTCCTCCTTCAATCCGGATCATTCATCGAGAAAGAGAGGTTTTCGAGCCGCCTGCAAACACCCATGTGAGACGGAGCTACTCACCGGCGTGGGATAGCTGCTATCATACGGGTTCCTGCTGGAGACGCGCCGTGATTACTGGCCTCACCCTCGACTTCCTCTCGGTCCTCGTTGGCGCCTTTGGGATGCTGTCCCTGCTCGTCCTGCTGTTCGGCAGGCAAGCCCCCATCGTTCCCTATGCCGAGCCCTTCGAGCCGGAAGCGGGCGGCAACCCGGATTTCCAGGACGCGGACGCGCCGTTCGTCCCCATGCCATCCCACCTCAGGACGCGCGCCGAGATGGTCGCCTGGATGACGCAGGAGCTTCCGAAGTTGACGGAAAGCGCGACCACCAAGCCGCAGCGGGATTGAGACGGCCTGCGCGACAGATAAACCCTTCCCTGTCATTCCCGCGAAGGCGGGAATCCATAACCGCTGCCAGTGCAGAATGAGACCAGCGGCTCCCGCAGCCCCTTTGCTCCAGCCGCTGTGGTTCTGGATCCCCGCCTGCGCGGGGATGACGGTGCTGCCGTGGAGACGCGAGTGCTCAATCCCATTGACCCGCGAGTATTGTTACGTGTTATCTCGTCCCTGGAGCCGGGCGCACCCGGTTCTGGGGCGTGAAAACCCCGACCCAAGGCGGCGCAAGCATCCGCCGCTAACGATGCCTTCCCAACCTTACGGTCGGGGAGGCGCTGTCGCATGTCCAGGGCGAAAGCCTAAAGGACAGCGCGGTCGTCCTTGGGCGGCTTCTCAACTCCCCGGCCACCAGCGTGTTGCTGGTGGTCGCTTCACCTGAAGGGGAGTTGAAAGCGATGGACCAGCCCTACAGCATCGTGGCCGATTGGCTCTCGAAGTTTCACACCTGGCCCGAACCCATTCAAGGATTGTGGCTCATCGCCATTCCCGCCACCACGCTTGGCATCACATGGCTCGTCATGCGCGGCCTGCGCGACCTCGTTCATTTCTCACGCAAGCCCGAAGGCCACCTGATCTACGGCGTGTACCAGGACCGACGCGGTCGCTGGATGATTTACCGGCACGACCGCAAGCCTAGGGAAGTCGACTGGACCAACCCACCGCCGGAACTCATCGGACGAGTGACAATGATCGAGGGCGCGCTCAGACGGCCGGAGGAGTGAGGGGCTTTTCCAGCCTCCTATCGCATGTCCGCATTTGATGCGGATACCCACGTCTCATGCGCGTGACAATTCAAAGACGTGGATGGCCGGAACGAGCCCGGCCATGCCGGCGGCACGATGGATGGGCTGCGCATCATCTCCGCTCGTTGGGGGATACGTCCCCCTCACCGCACCGTCACCTGATCCTTAATCTTCTCGTAGGCCGTGCGGCGGATGATCTTGCGCTTGACCAGATCCTCCACCGAGGCGTAGGGGCGGCCCTTGATGATGGCGCGGCCGAGAGGACCGGTGCCTTTGAGCGTGTTGAGCTGTTCGAAGGATGCCGTATTGAGATCGATGAGATCGTCGGCCGGCGGATTGCTTGCGATGCTCGCGACGTTCACGGCGCCTGTCATTTCAGGCGCCGCGGGCGGCGGCGGTTCGTGGGCGCTCGCCTGCTTCGCCTCGTGAGGAGGCGCATCGCTGCTCGCCATGGCAGGCTTTTCGGGAGCAAGGGCTTGCGGCGTGGCCTCTGCGGAGGAGCCCATGTCCATGGCATGATCGACGGTGAGATCGGAAACGCCTGCATCCGCGCTTGCCACCTGTGTCGAGGATGCTTGCGCCGATGCTTCTGCCGTCACGGTGCTTGTGTCGGAAATGCGCGGACTGCTCGCGGCCTGAACGTCGGCTGCGGTGATGCCGGACGATGCATCCCGATGGTCCGTCGAGAGGGAAACTGCGAATGCGCCGCCCCCGGCCAGCGCGAGCACGATGACGACACGAAGCCATTGAAACGCTGCAACACCGCGCGACCGGCGGACCGCTTGGAGATTGGCTATATGCATGGTGATACTCGCACGCTGTTCCACTTCAACAAGAACGAAGAATGCGGTTGGTATTCCCGTGATATGGCGGATCAGTGGCAAACAAAACACAGGTTATAGCGTTGGCGTGAGCGTTTTAGGGCCGATTGAGCCAGTAGTTCCGCATCTCCCGCTCACGGTCTTTCCCGATCTTGCCTTCGCGCTCGTGCGTGAAGAGCGGCGAGCCGCGCAGCTGCTCTTCCGTGACGTCGGTGTGATAGCCTTCGAGCTCCGTGTCGTAGGTGAGCTTGTCCCATGGAATGGTGTGATGATGCACGCCCAATCCGAACAGGCCTCCGAAAGTGACATCCACATAGAGCACACGCCCGCTCACCTTCTCGATGATGAGCCGCTTGATGGTGCCGATCTGCCGGTTGTCGCGGTCGTAGACCGCCGTGCCCTCCACGCGGTCGCTCTCGATGATGGACCGGGGTGCGGGCTGGTTGACCGGCCCCGAGAGATAGTAGCCGTTCTCCAGGATGCCGGCGGCCACCACCGCCCGGCTGGTGTCGAGATCCCATTCTCCGTCGGGACCGATTTCCCGGGCCATGATCCAGGGCCCGTATTCCGGCGGCAACAGGTCCGCGCGCGGCTCGTCGGTGTAACCGCGCAGGCCAGGCATGCTCACGGCCTGGAACACGTAATAGCTTCGCATGACGGCCTCCCTCTCCACAGGATGCCCCCGTCCGATTCCCTCATGATTCCCGCGGCAGCGCAAGGGAGAAGGCGCAGCTCTCGCCTTATGAGGAACCACCCCTGCCATTGACCTTGCTTCCGGATCGCCTAGCCTGTTTCTCCGTCACAGGAGAATGACCGATGCGACATGGATGGCGGCTTTCCCTCTTCGCGGCATTGGCCACGCTGGCGGCTTATGCCCCTGCCTTCGCGCAGGGCGCAACCCTTCGGGTCGGGCATTTTCCCAACATCACCCACGTGCAGGCCCTGGTGGCCCGGGCCATGGAGCGCCAGGGCAGGAACTGGTTCGCGGATCGGCTCGGCCCCGGCACCAGGATCGAATGGTACGTCTACAACGCAGGCCCCAGCGCCATGGAGGCGGTCTTCGCCAATTCCCTGGACCTCACCTATGTGGGGCCGAACCCGGCGCTCAACGCCTATGCGCGCTCGCGCGGGGACGAGGTGCGCGTGGTGGCGGGCGCGGTGAACGGCGGCTCGGCCCTCGTGGTCCAGAAGGATTCGACCCTGTCGAAGGCCGCCGACTTCAAGGGCAAGCGTATCGCCACGCCGCAGTTCGGCAATACGCAGGACGTGGCCGCCCGTGCCTGGCTCGTGGCCGGGGGCCTGCGCATCACGCAGACAGGCGGCGACGCGCAGGTTGTGCCCACCTCCAATCCCGACCAGCTCACCCTGTTCCAGTCGAAGCAGCTCGACGCGGTCTGGACCGTGGAGCCGTGGGTGTCCCGCCTCGAATCGGAAGCCGGCGGCAAGGTGCTGGTGGAGGAGAAGGACGCGATCACCACCGTGCTCGTCTCCAGCGCAGACGCCCTCACCAAGAACCGCGATCTCGTGAAGCGCTTCGTGGCGGCCCATCGCGAGCTCACGGAATGGATCAAGCAGAACCCGGACGAAGCGCAGCGCCTCGCGCGGGAAGAACTGCAGGCGACGTTCAAGGTGGACATGGCGCCTGAACTCGTCGCCCGCGCCTTTTCGCGCATGACCATCACGGCCGATGTGACGCTCTCCGCGTTCCAGTCTTTCGTCACGAGCGCGCAGGCCGTGGGCTTCCTGCGCGGCACGCCGGATCTCGGCCGGCTGATCGAGGCGCCTTGATGGAGGCGTCTCCTGCCGTTCCGCCCGAGACCCGTCGGGCCAAGCTCGAGATCGAGGGCGTGTCCAAATGGTTCACGCCCAAGCGCGCCATCGTGCAGGCCCTCGACAACGTGTCACTCTCCGTCGCGAAGGGCGAGTTCGTCTGCCTGCTCGGCCCCTCAGGCTGCGGAAAGTCCACGCTTCTCGACATCATCGCGGGGCTCACCAAGCCCGACCAGGGCCGCGTCCTCGCCGATGGGAAGGTGGTGGAAGGTCCCGGGCGGCAGCGCCTGGTGATGTTCCAGGAATCCGCGCTGTTTCCCTGGCTCGACGCCTTCGGCAACGTGATGTTTGGCCTCAAGCTCAGACCCGATCTCACCAACGCGGAACGCCGCAGGATCGCCAATGAATATCTCGATCTCGTCGGTCTCGAAAAGTTCAAGCACGCCCACGTACATGAACTGTCGGGCGGCATGAAGCAGCGGGTGGCGCTCGCCCGCGCGCTCGCGCCCGATCCGCACGTGCTCCTGATGGACGAGCCCTTCGCCGCACTCGACGCGATGACGCGCGACCAGCTCTACGACGACATCCAGCGCATCTGGATGGAAAGCCGCAAGACCATCGTGTTCGTCACGCACAATGTGCGCGAGGCTGTGTGCCTGGGCGACCGCATCGTGCTCATGTCGCCCTCGCCGGGGCGCATTGACCGGATTTTCGACATTCCCCTGCCCCGCCCGCGCGACATCAACAGTCCCGAGCTTGCGGCCTACGCCTTCAAGATCGCGGCCGCGCTGAAAGGCACTCCAAGCGGAGCAGTCTCCGAATGAAACGCTTTGCTGTCGCCCTCCTCTTCTTCGCGGGCCTTCTCTTGATCTGGGAACTCGCCGTGCGCAGCGGGCGCTGGTCCGCCGTCCTGCTTCCCTCGCCGATCTATGTGGCGGAATATATCTGGTATGCGCTTCTCGACGGGACGCTTCTCGATTCCACCTGGGTGACCCTGAAGCGCCTCCTGATCGGCTACATCGCCGGCGTGCTCATCGGCCTGCCGTTCGGGCTTCTCACCAGCACGTCGCAGTTTCTGGAAGACACCGTCGGCGCGCTCGCCCTGGGGCTCCAGACCCTACCCAGCGTGTGCTGGGTGCCGCTCGCCCTCGTGTGGTTCGGGCAGACGGAAGGCGCCATGCTCTTCGTCGTTGTCATGGGCACCGTGTGGTCGGTGATCATCGCCACGGATCATGGGGCCAGGAACATCCCGCCGATCTATGCCCGCGCCGCGCGCACCATGGGCTCGGAGGGCTTTCACAAATGGACGCGGGTGATCCTGCCTGCGTCGCTGCCCTTCCTCGTCAGCGGCATGAAACAGGGCTGGGCCTTCGCCTGGCGCTCGCTGATGGCGGCGGAGATCTACGTGACGATCCTCACCGGCTTCGGCCTCGGCCACCTGCTCCATTACGGGCGCGAACTGAATGCCATGGAGCAGGTGATCGGCATCATGATCGTGATCGTCGTGATCGGCCTTCTCGTCGACCGCCTGCTGTTCTCGCCCTGGGAGCGCTTCCTGCACCGCCGCTGGGGCACGAACCTCAAGGAGACTTAAGCCTTTTCAGCCACTACCGCATAGCGGTGCTGCGTGGCGCGCTCGAAGCCCTTCAGCCACGGCAGGTTCTTGGCCTGCTGGCGGTGGATGGCCTTGAGGTCGTAATCGATGCTGATCTTCGCAAAGCCCGCCTCGCGCAGCAGAGCCGCCACCTCCTCGGCGCGTGCACCTTTCGAGAAATACACCTGGCTCAGAATCCGCTCATGCGTCTCGCGCATGGCATTGGGCGCATGCGGAGCACCGGCTGCTCCTGGCAGAAACCGCTCGATGAAGCGGATGAGGCGTCTGGCGAATGTATCCGACACGAAATCGCCGTCGACGATCAGGAGTCTGCCGCCGGGCTTGAGCAGATTGTGCCATTCGCGAAACGCCGCCTTGGGATCGACGAGCGTCCACACGAGATGGCGCGTGACAAGCACCTCGTAGCTCTCCGGCTTCTCCAGCGTGCGCTCCGCATCGCCCATGACGAAGCGGATGTTGGAGCCACGCTTTGCGGCTTTCGCTCTTGCCTGTTGAAGCATCGCCTCCGACCAGTCGAGGCCGGTGACGTCGAATCCGAGATCATGCAGCAGGTGGGATATCACCCCGGTGCCGCTGGCGAGATCGAGCGCCCTGCGGCCGGCACCCGGGCCGAGATGGCGCAGGAACAGCGCATGCCAGGCCCGCCGCTCTCCTTCGGAGAAGATTTCGTGTCCCACCTGGGTGTCGAAGGTGGCCGCCCGCGCGGACCAGTAATCGCGGATCTCGTCGCGAAGGGAGTAGTTCGACATCACGGATGCATCTGTCATGGCAGCACTCGTCGGAAAGCAGCTGACAAAGCTGTCATGAGCCTCATCCTGAGGAGGGTTGCGTCAGCAATCCGTCCCGAAGGACGCAGCGTCTCCAGAGAACGCTGGCTTCTCCTTCGAGACGCCTGCTACGCAGGCTCCTCAGGATGAGGACAGCGTTATGTCAGCTGCTCTGAAATCCATTATTCAGCGCAGCTCTAGTGTGCATCATTCCGGCAGTCAAACTATAATGATTACAAACTGCAGAATAGAAATATTTTAAACTGGATATATACTGTCTCTCCTTACAGTAATTCTAAAAGATATTCCTTGCAGGATACCTGTAATCGCCATAATGGAGCCGCGCTTTCATTTCGAACGCGAGGCACTCATGAACCTGAACAAACTCGCTCTTGGCGCCATGCTGGCGCTGACGGCGCTCCTGCCCCTGCCCTCCAAGGCCGCCGATACGGTCACCGTCACGGACATCACCGGCCGCCAGGTTCAGGTCAAGGTGCCGGTGGAGAAGGTGATTCTGGGAGAAGGGCGGCAGATGTACTTCGTCGCCGCCCTCGACACGGATGCGCCGTTCAAGCGTGTGGTCGGCTGGCGTGACGATCTCGAGAAGGCGGACCTCGACGGCTACAGGGATTATCTCGCCAAATACCCGCAGATCGCGAAGATCCCCACCTTCGGCGGCTTCAAGGAAGGCACGTTCGATGTGGAGCAGGCGGTCTCGCTCAAGCCCGACGTGATCCTGCTCAATGTCGAGGCCAAGACCGCGACGGACGACGCCAAGCTCATCGAGAAGCTCGCCAAGATCAACATTCCCGTCGTGTTCGTGGACTTCCGCGAGAAGCCCTTTGAGAACACCGATCCGAGCATGCGCCTGATCGGCAAGCTGTTCGGCAAGGAAGCGCGCGCGGAGGAGTTCATCGCCTTCCGCAAGTCGCAGATCGACCTCGTGACCGAGCGCCTCGCCAAGGCCAATCCGGCGAGACCCGTGGTGATGATGGAGCGCGCGGGCGGCTATTCCGACGATTGCTGCATGTCCTTCGGCAACGAGAATTTCGGCAAGTTCGTGGAGGTCGCAGGCGGCCAGAATCTCGCGGCAAAGATCATCCCCGGCACCTTCGGCGTGGTGAATCCCGAGCAGATCATCGCGGCCAATCCCGACCACGTGATCGTCACCGGCTCCAACTGGGAGCTCTATGTGCCCGGCGGCGCATGGGTCGGCGTCGGCTCTGGCGCCGACAAGGCGAAGGCGCGCCAGAAGCTCGCGAACCTCATGAAGCGCCCCGCCTATACCGGCGTGAAGGCGGTGCGCGACAACCAGGTGCACGCGATCTGGCACCAGTTCTACAACAGCCCGTACCAGTTCGCGGCGATCCAGGCGATGGCGAAGTGGCTGCATCCCGAGCTGTTCAAGGACGTCGACCCGGAAGCCACCATGAAGACGCTGTACGAGCGCTTCCTACCCGTTCCCTACAAGACCGGGTATTGGGTCTCCCTGAAGGACAAGGACTGATCCCTTGGCTCATTCTCCAGCCATCTCTCTGCAGCAGGGGCGCGGTGTCTACCGCGCCCTCGTGCGTCGCAAGCAGCTCGTGCTCTTGGCGCTCGTCATCGTCATGGTGCTGTCCGTGATCGCCGATCTCGGCCTCGGCCCAGCCCGCTATTCCATGCGAGAGGTGATCCTGGCGCTCGTCGGATCGCCCGAGGTTTCGCAGCAGATCAGCGTCGTCATCTGGGACATCCGCATGCCCGTGGCGCTGATGGCCGTGGTCGTTGGCGCAGCGCTTTCCGCAGCGGGCGCGCAGATGCAGACGATCCTCAACAATCCGCTGGCGAGCCCCTTTACCCTCGGCATCTCGGCCGCCGCGAGCTTCGGCGCTTCCGTCGCTCTCGTCTTCGGCGTCGGCTTCCTGCCCTGGGCCATCGATTACGTGGTGTCGATCAACGCGCTTCTCATGGCCATGGGCGCGGCCCTGTTCATCCATTTCATGAGCCAGAAGCGCGGCGTGACGGTGGAAACCATCGTGCTTTTGGGCATAACCCTCGTCTTCACCTTCAACGCCCTGCTCGCCCTCGTGCAATATCTCGCCTCCGAGCAGGCGCTTGCTGCCGTCGTCTTCTGGACCATGGGCAGCCTCACGCGCGCCACGTGGCCGAAGCTCGCGATCACGACCATCGTTCTCGTGGTGTCGCTGCCGCTCTTCATGCGCCGCGCCTGGGCGCTGACGGCTCTGCGCCTCGGCGAGGACAAGGCGGCGAGCTTCGGCGTCAATGTGCGCTGGCTCCGGCTCGAGACGATGATGATCATCAGCCTGCTCGCCGCCGTGCCAGTCGCCTTCGTCGGCACCATCGGCTTCATCGGCCTCGTCGGCCCGCACATCGCCCGCATGCTGGTGGGCGAGGATCAGCGCTATTTCCTGCCGGTCTCCGTTCTGGCCGGCGCAACGATCCTTTCCCTCACGTCGGTCATCAGCAAGACCATCGTGCCGGGCACGATCTTTCCCATCGGCATCATCACGGCGCTCGTGGGCGTGCCCTTCCTCTTCAGCCTCATCATGACCACGCGGAGGCGCGCATGGTAGCCACCTTGAAACTCGAGAATGTCGGCGTTCGCTACGGCACGGTCGACGTTCTCTCCGGCATCACCACGCCCATCCTTCAAGGCGGAGAGGTGACGGCAGTGATCGGCCCGAATGCCGCCGGCAAGTCGAGCCTGTTCCGCCGCATCGCGGGCCTTCTCGACGGACCCGGCCGCATTCACCTGACCGGCGCCTCCCTCGATCCTGCCTCGGGCACGATCTGCTACATGCCGCAGGATACCTCTGTGAACACGGTGCTGACCGTGTATGAGTCGATCCTGCTCGCCCGCAAGCAGGGCAGCCTGAGCCGTCACGTGAGCGACCTGGATCTCGAAACCGTCGATGGAATCGTGGCTGCTCTGCGGATCGAGGCCATCGCCTTCAAGGGCTTGTGCGAGCTCAGCGGCGGCCAGCGGCAGCTCGTGTCGCTGGCTCAGACCCTCGTGCGCGATCCGAAGATCCTGCTGCTCGACGAGCCGACGAGCGCCCTCGATCTTCACCGGCAGGTGGAGGTTCTGGCCCTCGTGAAGTCCCTGGCGCGTGAGCGCGGCATCTGCGTGATCGTGGCCGTGCACGATCTCAATCAGGTTATGCGGGTGGCCGACCGTGTGATGGTGATCGACGACGGCACCATGGTCCGCTGCGGCTCCGTGGAAGAGGTGATCACGCCTGACCTTCTGCGCAGCATCTACAAGGTGGACGGACGCATCGAGCGCTGCTCCCGCTTCTGCCCGCAGGTGATCATCGACGGTCCGCTGAGCCATCCCCTCGCTGCGGAATAAGGTTCAGACCCGCCTGACGCGCGCCGGAGCGCCCATCTCGCATTCCAGCGCTGCGCGGTCCCACCCGGCGGCGTCCGCAGCGGCAGCATAGGTGCTGCCGAGAAAGTCGAGCAGCAACCTATCGGGATCGCCTGCCTCGCGTAGCGTGTCGTAGGGCAGGATGAACTCGCTCAAAGTGGTGTCGAAGAAAGCGCCCTCAGGGACTTTTGCCTCGCGAAAGCCCGGTGGCTCCGGATAGGCATATGAATAGAAGGCAGCCCTCGGATAGGCATCGCTGCCCGGCCAGAAGCCTGCGCTGCTCACCTCGTCCGAATACGCTTCGCGCGTGACGGCGTCCGGCAGACCCGGCACGCCGCCGGGATGCGGGGGCGCCTTGCGCCCCGAAAAGCGCGTGACGGCAAGATCGAAGCTGCCCCAGAAGAAATGCACCGGCGAGGCTTTGCCGAGGAACGAGCTGCGGAAGAGCTTGAAGATGCGGTCCGCCTGCACCAGCACGCGCCAGAACCTGTAGGCTGAATCCGCATCGTAGCTCGCGTGGATGCGGTCCTCGGAAAAGGGGATGGGATCCGCAACCTCGTTCGGCATATCGTTGATAGCGACATGCACGCCGATGCCGCGCAGAAGGTCGAGCAGTTCCTCGTAGAACTCGGCGACGCTGCGCGGCTCCAGCGCGAGAATGCCTTCATCGCCCCGGCTCGTGCGCACGAGCAGCCGGTGCGCGATGAAATCGAACTCGATCTCGACGATCTCGCGCCCGGCCGGGATGGGCGACGTGGTGAGCCCACGTGCGCTCACATAAAGCGGCACATGCCAGCCGTGATTGAGCCAGGGAGTCAGCGCCAGCCTGATCTTGCCGACGATCTGCGTCCAGAGCTGCAGGGTGGCAGCGGTCTGGCGCCATTGCGGATAGGACAGCTCGGGCCAGACCGCATCATCCATCGGGCGTCTCTCTTCACAACGAATGGAACGCCCGAGGATATAGTCCCGCTGCGCGGCTTGTCACGGGAAGGCCTAGCGCCCCTCCCCCTTCATCGAACCCGTGTCGCGATTCTCGGTCGGGCCGCCGCCGGTCCCGACGGATCCGACCGAGGATGCCGGGCTGGTGCCGGGAACAGTTCCGCCGGGCTGGAGCGGCGACGAGAGACCCGAGGGAGCGTGGGGCGGGTTCGCGGAATTGAACCAGGGCTCGTCAGAACCCGCGCCCGATCCGGCCGCCCCCGTGTCTCCAGGCATGGATCGGTCGGCGCTGCCGGATGCGCCACCCGTCGAACGTGAAGGAGCCATGCCGCCGGACGATCCCATATTGGACGAGCCCATGCCGCCTGCCATGCTCCTCGTTCCGGAGGACGCGCGGCCTTCCATGCCGCGGCGGCTCAAGGAGCGATCGACCACGCCGCTGTCGAGCGGGAAAGGCGGCTGCGGACGGCGGGGGGCGGGACGCAAGGGACGGTTCGCACGCGATTGGCCGCTCCGCGACATGCTCCAGGCCAGCGCCGCGCCACCGATGGCGAGCACGCCGGCCAGGATGCCGAAGGTCATGCCCGTGGGCATGCCGTAGCGGCTCGGCATCATTGCCTGCGGCATGTGCCAGCGGGAGGCCTCATAGGATGCGATCTTCTCGCGCTCATAGGCGCGCCTGAGTTCGTTTGCCTCGCGAGCGGAGATGACGCCGTGCGCGGCGACCAGAGCGCCATTCTCCTCCAGGCTGAAGGCATGACGGATCACGCCCACGAGTTCCTTGAAGTCGAGGGCCCATTGCCGGCTGTTCTTGTCAGGATGCGCGGAGAGCGCATCGAGCCGGCGACGAATGTCGTTGTGCTCCTCGTCGAGCTCGTGAAGATAGGTTTCCGTACGCCCGTCGCGGGCGAGCGCAGGATAGAGAACGTTCTGCTTGGCCGTGATGTGACGGTCCAGTTCGTCCTCAAGATCGGCAAACAGCTCAGCACGGCTGTTGGGGCCCGTTCCGGTGGCTTCCAGCACCTCGCGGCAGAGCTCCTCGATGTTCGCGTGCTCCGACAAAATCATCCGCCACAGATCCATGGCATGCCTCCTTTAGGCGATTGCTTCAGCGGAGAACGGATGAGAAGGGCGTGCGTTCCGGTACCGATCGTCACCCGTTCGGCGAGAAGCCGAAATCGTCAGCGCTCAATTGGGCAATCCTGATGTTTCTGAGGGTGATGACGGAAAAGTCCGATCCCAGGCCGTAGGTGATCTGAACATTGTTGCCGACTTGCGCCGTGTGGTTGGCCAGCATGGTCGCAAAATCTTCGAACAGATCGTTCTCGATCGTGATGAGGTCCTGGCCCGGCGTGAAGTCGGCCACGGTGTCGAGGCCCCCGCCGTCGCCGGACGAGAACAGGAAGATGTCTTCGCCCGGGCCGCCTCTCAGGAGGTCGTCGCCCCATCCCCCGTAGATCCAGTCGTTCCCGCTCCCGGCGTTGATGACATCGTTGCCGTAGCCGCCGTGAAGAGTATCCCGCCCGTCGTTGCCGAGCATCAGGTCGTTGCCGCCCTGGCCGCCGAGGAGATCGTTGCCGCTGCCACCTTTGACGGTATCGTGTCCGGTACCGCCGTCCACGGTGTCGTTGCCCTGCTCGCCCCTGAGATCATCGCGGCCGTCGCCGCCGCGGATCAGGTCGTTGCCGCCGCGCCCGAGGATCTTGTCGTTGCCGTAACCGCCGAACAGGAAGTCGCCCCTGTCGTGTCCCTTGATGGTATCCCGGCCGAAGCCGCCCCAGACCCAGCCCGTTCCCGCTTTCACGATCAGCGCGTCGTCGCCGTTGCCGCCGCTGAGAAAGTTGTACTGCGCCGTGCCGCGCAACACGTTGTCGCCGTTCGTGCCGCTGAGAACGAGCGGTTTGATGCCCGCGGGCAGCCACACCCCATCGGCGCGGGCCTGCGCATCGTTGTCGTCGCGGATATCGACGAAGCTCTCGCGGATGTCCACGTCAGGACCGTCGGCGCCGTCGAAGACGGTCAGGCTCAGGAACGGAAGCGGCGCGCTCGGACTGCCGAGCACGATGCGGATATTCGTCGTGACGATGTTGGCCTGCGTATAATCCCCGACGCGGGGCTGCTCGAAGAAGAAGCTGATGCCCGGCGTCGTCCTGTTCAGGTCGATCACCGTTCCGGGCGGTACGGATGTCACCTGCGCCAGAGCCTCGCCGGACAAGGTGAGATGGCCGCTGATCAGCTCGCCTTCCTTGTACCCGCCGACATTGGCGCCGTAGATCGGCGAGATGAAATCGTCGTTGCCGAGATCCTGGTTCTGGTAGGCGCCCTCGACGCCGCCGTAGAACACATAGCGCAGGCTTTGCTGAAACGTGGCCATGACCACCTCCTCGAATGGAGGCTACACGGGCGCACAGCCGGTGCGTCAGACCGGATCGTAAGGCTTCTTGTCGTAGCGTACGGTCGGACCGTGTTCCTCACGGGCCCCCAAGCGACCTTGCATCCACTGGTGAGCTTGTACAAGCTCCCATAAGTGGTATGCCTGCTTCAGCGACCTTGACCATTCAAGCGCCGGCTGACCCATTCCAGGAACAGATGACAACCATGACCAGTTCTCCCGCCAGCGCAGTCGAATCCTCCGCCGCCGGCAAGCCGGGTCTTCCCACCTATGACGACGTGATCACGGCGGCGTGGCGCATCGCCAACGTGGCCCACCGCACGCCGGTTCTCACCTCCCGCACCGCGGACGAGCGCACCGGTGCCAAGCTCTTCTTCAAGGCGGAGAACCTGCAGCGGGGCGGCGCCTTCAAGTTCCGCGGCGCCTACAACGCCATTGCCCGGCTCTCGGACGATGCGAAGCAGCGCGGCGTCGTAGCCTTCTCCTCCGGCAATCACGCGCAGGCCATCGCCTATGCGGGTCAGCTGCAGAACGTACCCACGGTCATCATCATGCCCAAGGATGCGCCGGCCATGAAGGTGGCCGCCACCAAGGGCTATGGCGGCGAGGTGGTGCTTTACGACCGCTACACGGAGGACCGGGAGGAGATCAGCCGCAGGCTTTCGGCCGAGCGTGGCCTCACGCTCATTCCGCCCTACGACCATGACGACGTGATCGCGGGCCAGGGCACGGCGGCGAAGGAGCTGATCGAGGAAGTCGGCCCTCTCGACATGCTGCTGGTCTGCGTCGGCGGCGGCGGATTGATCGCAGGCTCGGCCCTGGCCGCGCAGGCACTCTCGCCCTCCTGCCGCATTTACGGGGTGGAGCCGGAGGCCGGCAACGACGCGCAGCAATCCTTCCGCACAGGCTCCATCGTGCGCATTCCCGTGCCGGTCACCATCGCCGACGGTGCGCAGACCACGTATATCGGCCAGAGGACATTTCCGATCATCCGCGCGCTGGTGAGCGACATGCTGACGGTCTCCGACGAGATGCTGGTGGACACCATGCGCTTCTTCGCCGAACGCATGAAGATCGTCGTCGAGCCGACCGGCTGCCTTGCTGCCGCGGCGGCCCTTCATGGCGTCGCGCCCTGCAAGGGCAAGCGCGTGGGCATCATCATCAGCGGCGGCAACGTGGATCCGAAGGCGTTCGCAGGTTTCCTTTCAGGCGCGATGGCCTAGGGTCCAACACGCAGGACGACGGCCCTGCCGTCGTGATCGCCGGTCGTAAGTGTGGGATCGTCCACAAGAGCGTTGTCGAGCGGCACGGAGCCCGATGCCTTGTAAGCGGTGCTCCGATCCAGCTTTTCAGCGAAATCGTCTCGTGCCTGATTGAAGGATGCGTAGCGGTGCCCCGGCCATCGGAAGGGGTCCACGCGCTCGCGACTGAAGGCTCCCGTGAAGAGATAGGCCTGCTCCCATCGATACGGGCCGAAGATGCGTCCGTGATTGTTGCTGAACTCGAAGACTTCGTCGGAGAAGGCATCGTCCCAGCCCTTCGGCAGCTGCGCATGAAGCTCCGCGCCGATCACGGCCTGATAGCCGGTGGAGTGGCCGAAGCGGACCGGGTAGCCGGCCTGCGCGGCTGCCTTGAGCAGGCGCGCGACGGCATCGTCCGGGCTCGCGGCAGCCTTGTCGACGATGATCACGTTGATGGGCTCCCGCAGGATGCGGCCCTGATAGACCTCGCCCAGCCAATCCGAGGGCACGCCCTGCGCGGTGAGCATCCATTTGCCGATGGCGGGCAAGCCCTGCGGGCCTGCGGTTTCCAGAAATGCCTCTGCCGGCGTCTGTGAGTTCGACGGCCCGGACAAGGAAACGACGGCTGCGGACAGCAAAAGGCAGGAGACCGTGACGGCGCGGAGCACCCTCACGACTGTCCCTGAGGCACGAAGAAGCAGATGATCGCCTTCGTCGTGTGCTCCTCGCACATGTGGAATTTCGAATCCGGCGAGGCCTTGGTGTATTCGCGCCCGACGAAGCGCCCGTCCCACAGGCGGTAGCCGTCTTCTGTCTCGAGCACCGTTTCGCCTCTGGCGGCGATGAGTTCGCGGCAATCGTGGTCGTTGCAGCACCAGGCCGGATACCAGCTGTGCGCCAGCGCTTGCGGTCCACTGAGAAGGGCCGCCGCGACAGCGATCATCCGGATCCGCCTATCACCCCGCCGTGAGGCCATGCAGGACAAGCCTTTCTTGAGAACGCCCTTCTCAGCAAGCTTGTCCTTCATTGTTGGGCGCGCCCGCGCCCTGTCCAGCCCCGCGCCGCCGTTTCGGTGCAGGGCGGGGCCGGTTTCAGTCCGTGGACTGCAGATAGGGCTCCACCTTCCCCTTGAGCTTGATGGTCATGGGATTGCCGAAGCGGTCCTTGGCGCTGCCGGCGATCACGCGGACCCAGCCCTCGCTGACGCAGTACTCGTCCACGTTGGTCTTCTCGGCCCCGTTGAAGCGGATGCCCACGCCCTTGGCCAGAAGTTCCTCGTTGTAATACGGACTGTTGGGATTGGTGGACAGGCGGTCGGGAAGCGCATCGGCCATAGGCAAGGTTCTCCAGAAAGAGGTCAAATCGGCCCGCAACCTACCCTCTCGCGGCGCCGATGCCAATTCCATCCACGCGCCCCTGGTGACATAGTTCGCCCCATGCCCTATCTCCCTTCCTCAGCCCCCGAGGAAACAAGAGATTGGGGCCTAGGTCAGACCAGGGAGGGCGGAATGGCGGCCGACACGGAGGGAATCCACACCGATTTCGAGGACGGCATGAGCTATGGGGATTATCTCCAGCTCGATACGCTCCTCTCGGCCCAGAAGCCCCTGACGACCGAACACGACGAACTTCTCTTCATCACCATTCATCAGGTGATGGAATTGTGGCTCAAGCTCCTCAACCGCGAGCTCGATACCGCCCTCGCCCATCTGCGCGCCGACGAACTGCAGCCCGCCTTCAAGTGCACCGCACGGATCAACCGCATCCAGGAACAGCTGATCCAGGCGTGGACGGTGCTCTCCACCATGACCCCTTCAGATTATCTCAGCTTCCGTCCGGCGCTCGGCCGCTCATCCGGCTTCCAGTCCTGGCAATACCGGCTCGTCGAATTCAAGCTCGGCGCCAAGGACGAGATGAAGATGGCGCCGCACCGGCACCGCAGCGACATCGCAACCCAGATGGACGCGGCCTATCGGGCCCCGAGCCTTTACGACGAGGCTCTGCGCCTCCTGGCGCGGCGCGGCTATCTCGTGCCCCACGAGGTGCTCAATCGCGACGTAACGCAGCCCTACGTTGCCCATCCTGGCGTGGAAGCCGTGTGGGAGGACATCTACCGCCATTCCGGCGAACATTTCGATCTCTACGAACTGGCGGAAGAGCTCGTGGATCTCGAAGACGCGTTCCAGCAATGGCGCTTCCGCCACATGAAGACCGTGGAGCGCATCATCGGCATGCGGCGCGGCACCGGCGGCAGCACCGGCGTCACGTATTTGCGCAAGGCGCTGGAGCGGTCCTTCTTCCCGGAGCTCTGGTCCGTGCGGGGCCAGCTCTAGTCAACAGGCGTCACCATGCTCGATCTCCGCTCGCACTTCTCCCGTTTCCTCAAGAGCGAACCGGAGCGCCTGCATTTTGCGGCGCATAGTCACCATCCCTGGCCTGACGTGACACGCGAGGCGCATCTCCAGGCCTGGGATGATGCGGCGCGGCTCATCGACGACAAGTGGGAGCGCGTGCTCGGCCCCGTCTTCGAGGAGTTCCGCACGCATGTGGCGGAGCAGCTGAACCTGCCCGATCCCCGTACCATCGCGGTTGCCCCGAACACCCATGAATTCCTCAAGCGCATCCTGTCCTGCTTTCCGGGTGACGGACCCATTCGCATTCTGACCTCGGACAGCGAGTTCCACTCCTTCAGCAGGCAGATCGCGCGCCTGGAGGAAGGCAACGCCGTCAGCGTCACACGGGTGGCGACGGAGCCTTTTGCGAGCTTCGAGGATCGCTTCGCCGCAGCTGCGCGCGAAACCGATGCCGATCTCGTCTTCGTCAGCCAGGTGTTCTTCAATTCAGGCTTCGCGGCAGATGTGCGAAAGCTGGTGGAAGCGGCGGGCGAGCGTGCGATGGTGGTGATCGACGGCTACCATGGCTTCATGGCACGTCCGACGAACTTGAGCAGCGTCGCGGACCGAGCCTTCTATCTCGCGGGCGGGTACAAATATGCCATGACAGGCGAAGGGGCGTGCTTCATGCATTGCCCGCCGGATTGGGGACCGCGCCCGCGTGACACGGGCTGGTATGCCGCCTTCGGCCATCTCACCCATGCGCAGGGGAGCCAAGTCGGCTACAGCAGCGACGGCTGGCGCTTCATGGGCTCCACCTTCGATCCATCGGGTCTCTATCGTTTCAATGCCGTGATGCGCTGGCTGCGGGAGGAAGGCCTCACGCCGGCGATCATCCATGCCCATGCGAAGGCGCTGCAGGAGCAGTTTCTCCAACAGGCTTCCGGTTGCGCCCTGCTGAGTGAAGCCCGCCTCGTCGTGCCCCGGGACGAGGCGCGGCGCGGCAACTTTCTCACCTTCGAAACCCCGAAGGCCCAGGCGGCGCACCGCACGCTCCAGAACATCCATGTGGTCACGGACGTGCGCGGGGACCGCCTGCGGATCGGGTTCGGAATCTACCAGACCCAGGAAGAGGTGAACGAGCTGATCCGGCGGCTTTACGAGACGGACGGACTTGAGTCGTCCGCGGCCTGAGCCTGATTACCGCCCCACCGTCTGCATGCCCGACGCGGCATAACGCGTCCCGGCGGCGGCACCCGGCGGGATGATGCGGTCGATGCGATCGAGATCCTCCGCCGTCAGCCCCACATCGAGAGCGCCCACGTTCTGCTCGAGATAGGCACGGCGTTTCGTGCCGGGAATCGGCACGATGTCGTCGCCCTGCGCCAGCACCCAGGCGAGCGCGAGCTGCGCGGGCGCGCAGCCCTTCTCCCGCGCCATCGCCTCGATCTCATGCACGAGATCGAGGTTCTTCTGGAAGTTCTCGCCCTGGAAGCGCGGCGCCGAGCGGCGGAAATCGTCCGGGGCGAGATCGTCGATGCTCCTGATCTGTCCCGTGAGGAAGCCGCGCCCGAGCGGTGAATAGGGCACGAATCCGATGCCGAGTTCGCGCACAGTGTCGAGGATCCCGCTCTCCGGATCGCGGCTCCAGAGGGAGTATTCGGTCTGCAGCGCCGCGATGGGATGGACCGCATGCGCGCGGCGGATCGTCTGCGGCGCGGCCTCGGAGAGCCCGAGATAACGCACCTTTCCCTCGCGCACGAGATCGGCCATGGCGCCGACCGTATCCTCGATCGGCGTGTCCGGATCGACGCGGTGCTGATAATACAGGTCGATCACGTCGACCTTCAGGCGCCGGAGGCTCGCCTCGCATGCCTGGCGCACGTAGTCCGGCTTGCCGCTGATGCCGAGGCGCTCGCCGTTGGGGCCGCGAACGTTGCCGAACTTGGTGGCAAGCACCACCTTGTCGCGGCGATCCTCGATCGCACGGCCCACGAGTTCCTCGTTGTGGCCTACGCCGTACATGTCGGCCGTATCGAGGAAGGTGACGCCAAGCTCGGTCGCGCGATGGATCGTGGCGATGGATTCATCTTCGTCCCTGCCCCCGTAGAATTCCGACATGCCCATGCAGCCGAGGCCAATGGCAGAGACTTTCAATTGTCCGAGTTGGCGTGTCTGCATGGGAGCTCTCCTGGTCAGGGACGGATCGTCGGGCGCGGGCTCCCAAGAGCTAGGGTCGGGGGCCGAGGTTTCGAGCGATGGCAGGCATGCGCTGAGTGCGATGCCCGGAGGATGAACCGAGCCAGCCTCTCACACCGCCTGCCCCGCGCACCATCCCGACGACCAGGCCCATTGGAAATTGTAACCGCCGAGCCAGCCGGTGACGTCCACCACCTCGCCGATCATGTAGAGGCCCGGAACCGACTTGACCTCCATGGTCCTGGAATCGAGCTCGCGCGTATCGACGCCGCCCAGGGTCACCTCGGCCGTTCGATAGCCCTCCGAGCCCGCAGGCTTGAAGCGCCATTGGTTGACCGCCTCGTCGATGCGGCGCAGGTGCTTGTCGGAATAATCGGCGAGGTTGGGAGGTCCCTTTTCCGTCTCGGCGATGAGTTGCGCGAGGCGTTTGGGGAGGAACTCGGCCAGCGCCGTCTGAAGGGCCTGCCGGCCGTTGCGCGCGCGCGCCGCACGCAGCTCCTCGAACAGGTTCACCCCGGGCAGCATGGACACGACGATCTCCGCGCCTTCACGCCAATAGGACGAAATCTGCAGGATCGACGGACCGCTCAGGCCGCGATGGGTGAAGAGCATCGCCTCGGCAAACCTCGTCTTGCCGCAGGCAACGACCGCGTCGACGGAGACGCCTGCCAGAGGAGACAGCCGCTCCAGCATCGACGGCTCCAGCGTGAGCGGAACGAGCGCGGGCCGTGTCTCGAGCACGTTTACGCCGAACCGGCGCGCGAGATCGTAGCCGAACCCGGTTGCGCCCATCTTCGGGATCGACTTGCCGCCCGTCGCCACCACGAGGGAGCGGCATCGCACGGCCCCATGGGAGAGCTGGAGGTGGAAGCCCTCGCCCGTCTTGTCCACCTGCGTCACCGATGTGTGCAGGCGCAGCTCGACGCCTGCCTGCTTCATCTCGTTGAGGAGGAGATCGACGATCTGGCGCGAGGAACCGTCGCAGAACAGCTGGCCGAGCGTCTTCTCGTGATACCCGATACCATAGCGCTCCACGAGCGCGATGAAGTCGCGTTGGGTATAGCGACGGAGCGCCGAGATGCAGAAGCTCGGGTTTTGCGAGATGTAGTTGGCGGGCGCGGCATTGAGGTTGGTGAAGTTGCACCGCCCGCCTCCGGAGATGCGGATCTTCTCGCCGGGCTTGTCCGCATGATCGAGGATAAGTACCGAGCGACCGCGCTTTCCCGCTTCCGCCGCGCACATCATGCCTGCGGCTCCGGCGCCGATCACCACAACGTCGAACTGTTCCAAGAGATGCGTCCTAGGAAAGAAGGTGCTGCCCCGGGAGAGGTCGAACGAAGGCCTCTGCTGCCGCCTCGCACCGGGTGCACCATCCGTAGTTCACCTTCGGGAGCGGATGCAAGCACCGGGAACCAAGCCCCGGAAAGCCTGGAAGCCACGCAAAATGATTGACCGGCGGCCCAAAAACACTATCACTGCTCTATAAATAATATAACCTATCAAGAAATACGCCGGCTAATGACCGGCGAGGTCTCCCGCAGGGGAAACCAGTTTGGGGGAACACGTCATGAGCGACAACGCCGAAGCCTCCCTTGCCGTCAACGCTCCAGCAGGGGCAGACACGCCGAGCAAGGCGAGGACGATCGTCGGGGGATCCGTCGGGCACTTCATTGAATGGTACGATTGGTCCATCTACGGCTTCCTGGCCGCCGTCTTTGCAAGGCAGATGTTTCCGGCAAGCAGCGCGACCGCCGCGCTCATCGCCAGCTTCTCGGCCTTCGCCATCGGGTTTCTCGGACGCCCCATCGGCGCCATCGTGCTGTGTCCGCTGGCCGACAAATACGGCCGCCGGACACTTCTCTCGGCCACCATCCTGATGGCGGGCACCGGCAGCCTCGTCATCGGCCTGTGCCCCACCTACGATCAGATCGGCATCGCGGCTCCCCTGCTGATCGTCGCGGCGCGTCTCCTGCAGGGCTTCTCCGCCGGCGGGGAGGCGCAGATCGCCATCGCATTCCTGAACGAACATGCGCCGCGGCGGCATCGCGCCCTTGCAGCCTCGCCGCAATACATGGTGGTCGGCCTGGCCGTTCTGGCGGCAACCACGGTCGCCAGCCTGACGACCTCCCTGTTCACGCAGGAGACGCTCACCCTCTGGGGATGGCGCGTACCGTTCCTGATCGGCGGCCTGGCTTCGCTCTACGGATTGTTCATGCGCCGCAACCTGCAGGAAACGCCTGCTTTCCTGAGGACGCGCGCGCAGCAGACGATCACCGTCGCGGGAATCTTCAGCACATTGGCGCGACATCCGAAGGAGTCGTTCATCGTCTTCGCCATCCAGCTGATCGGCGTGCACTATTATCTCTGGCTCGTGTTCCTGCCCACCTACGCGAACATGATCGGCGGGCTGGACCGCTCCCTGGGCCTTGCCGGCAACATGGCCGCCCTGGCCGTCTATTGTGCGGGAATCCCGCTCTTCGCCTGGCTGTCGGACCGTCACGGACGAAAGCCATTTCTCGTCGCGTCGGCCGCAGGCTTCGTGCTTCTCACCTATCCACTGCTGTCGCTCTTGTCCGGCACGCCCGACTTCGCAACCTATCTGTTCGTTGCCCTCGTGAGCGCGCTTCTGATCGCCGTCAACAGCGCCGTGGCCGGCACCATCCTTGCGGAGCTGTTTCCCACCTATGTGCGCACATCGGGTATCGGCATTCCGCAGACGCTTTGCGCTGCGATCTTCGGCGGCACGGCGCCGATCATGACCGCATGGCTGCACGGCTTGGGCGGCGTGTCTTACGTGTCCGCCTACCTCATCGGCCTCACGGCGCTTGGATTGTTCGTCTATGTCGTCGTGATGCCGGAGACGCGCGGCCGCCCGCTGGATTGACGCGCGATGTGGATGTGAGCGGGAGGGCATGCTAATCGCGTGCATCCCCGCGATCTTCACCGACGAGCCTCATGCCGCATCTTGCCGAATACGGCGCCCTCTTTGCCGCTGCATTCCTCTCGGCCACCATCTTTCCCTTCCAGTCGGAAGCCGTGCTGTTCGGCATGCTGGTGGCGGAGCAATACACCTGGTGGCTGCTCATCCTCGTCGCGAGCCTCGGCAATATTCTCGGCTCCATCGTGAACTGGTTCCTGGGACGCTTCTTCAGCCGCTTCGAGAATCGCCCTTGGTTTCCGGTCAAGCGCGATCAGATGAGAAGGGCGGAGGGATGGTATCACCGCTACGGGCGCTGGACTCTGCTGCTCAGCTGGGTCCCGATCGTTGGCGATCCGCTCACGATCGTGGCAGGCGTGTTGCGCGAGCCCCTGCCCGTCTTCATCCTGCTCGTCGCGCTGGCCAAGGCGGGCCGATATCTCGCGGTCGGAGCCTTGAGCCTCGGCTGGATCTAGGGTCCCTGCAGACTGGCCCAGAGCTCCTCCAGATGGCTCGGCTCGAGCACCTCGCCGGAGGCGGTCCGGATCACCGCATGCATGCCCGCCGGAGCCTCGTTGGTCATGGCCCAGTGAATGGCTTCCCGAAGGGAGGAGAATTCGATCACGTCACTGCCGTGCGGCGGCGTGCTGCCCTTCGGCGTGCCCATCGGCTCGTATTGCAGGTGGGCCGTCGCATCCCAATCGGTCTCCGGTACCATGATCTCGCCCTTTCCGGCTGCGCTGCCGGACCAACGCGGACGGGGCTTGGCCGGTTCAGAACGCTCAATCCGAAGACCGGCAAGTAAGAAAATTGCGTGAAAGCGCAGCCCAGGGATGCATTCTGCGCCTAAAGGTGGCAGCAAAAGCGCTTGCATGTCGTTTCGTTTCGGTCGAACAAGACTGGCTCAAGAATTTCGAAGACCGGGACAAGCCCCATGCCAGCCTATCGCTCTCGTACCACCACCCACGGCCGCAACATGGCGGGCGCTCGCGGCCTCTGGCGGGCCACAGGCATGAAGGATTCCGACTTCGGCAAGCCGATCATTGCCGTGGTCAACTCCTTCACCCAGTTCGTGCCGGGCCACGTCCACCTGAAGGACCTGGGCCAGCTCGTGGCGCGGGAGATCGAGAAGGCCGGCGGCGTTGCCAAGGAATTCAACACCATCGCGGTGGACGACGGCATCGCCATGGGCCATGACGGCATGCTCTACTCCCTGCCCTCGCGGGAGCTGATCGCCGACTCCGTGGAATACATGGTCAACGCCCATTGCGCCGACGCCATGGTCTGCATCTCCAACTGCGACAAGATCACCCCCGGCATGCTGATGGCCTCGCTTCGCCTCAACATCCCGACGGTCTTCGTCTCCGGCGGTCCGATGGAAGCGGGCAAGGTCGTGCTCAACGGCGTGACCAAGAAGCTCGACCTCGTGGACGCCATGGTCGCCGCTGCCGACGACAAGGTGGCGGACGAGGACATCAAGGCCATCGAACGTGCCGCCTGCCCCACATGCGGCTCATGCTCCGGCATGTTCACAGCCAACTCCATGAACTGCCTCACTGAGGCGCTGGGCCTTTCCCTGCCCGGCAACGGCTCGACGCTCGCCACCCACGCCGACCGCAAGCGCCTCTTCGTGGAGGCCGGCCACCTGATCGTCGATCTTGCCCGCCGCTACTACGAGCAGGACGATGCCAGCGTTCTGCCGCGCTCGATCGCGAACTTCGCCGCCTTTGAAAACGCCATGGCCCTCGACATTGCCATGGGCGGCTCGAGCAACACGGTGCTGCACCTGCTGGCTGCCGCCTATGAAGCGGAGGTGAACTTCACGATGGCGGATATCGACCGCCTGTCGCGCCGCGTGCCGGTGCTGTGCAAGGTCGCTCCGGCCATCGCCAACGTGCACATGGAAGACGTGCACCGCGCCGGCGGCATCATGGGCATCCTCGGTGAGCTCGACCGGGCGGGCCTTCTCGACACATCCGTGCCGACGGTCCATTCGGAAAGCCTGAAGGCGGCCCTCGACCGGTGGGACGTGCGCCGCACCAACAGCCACGCCGTGCACGAGTTCTTCAGCGCCGCTCCGGGCGGCGTGCCGACCCAGACCGCATTCAGCCAGGAAAGCCGCTACGACAGCGTGGACATGGACCGTGCAGGCGGCGTCATCCGCGATGCGGAGCACGCTTTCTCGAAGGACGGCGGCCTTGCCGTTCTCTTCGGCAACCTCGCCCTCGACGGCTGCATCGTGAAGACGGCAGGCGTGGACGAGAGCATCCTCGTGTTCTCCGGTCCGGCCATCGTCTTCGAGAGCCAGGACGATGCGGTAAGCGGCATCCTCAACGGCAAGGTCAAGGCCGGCGATGTCGTCGTCATCCGCTACGAAGGTCCCCGCGGCGGACCCGGCATGCAGGAGATGCTCTACCCCACGAGCTACCTGAAATCGAAGGGCCTCGGAAAGGCCTGCGCACTCATCACGGACGGGCGCTTCTCCGGCGGCACCTCGGGCCTCTCCATCGGTCACGTCTCGCCGGAAGCGGCGGAAGGCGGCACCATCGGCCTCGTGCGCGACGGCGACCGGATCGAGATCGACATTCCGAACCGCCGCATCAATCTCGCGGTGGACGAAGCGGAACTCGAGCGCCGCCGCGCCGAGCAGGACGCGAAAGGCTGGCAGCCTGCCCAGCCGCGCAAGCGCAAGGTATCCGCCGCTCTCAAGGCCTATGCCATGCTCGCCACCAGCGCCGCCAAGGGCGCCGTGCGGCAGATCTGATTTCGGGGCTGCGGTTCCGCCGTTCGATCCCATGGAAACAAGAAGGCCGGCCCAGGGCTGCGCCGGCCTTCTTCGTTCGCGTGTTCCGCGCTTCCACTCTCGATCAAGGTTACAGGAAGGATATGAAAGAGAAGCCTGTCAGAAATGATTTTGCTGGTCATACATGTCCAGTGGGCGCGCTGATAGGTTGAAGCAACTTAAGGTTTTAAGAAGCGATCCTTACTCAACCCTGTACTGCCGCACTAAGCCATGCGGCCTAATGGCAGATTTTAATGATATGTTATTCTAATACAATCACATCATAAGATTGCGCACCGTGGGGTGCGGGAACGGGGGCGTCGGCATGAGCACAGGCCAAATCTTCGAATGGGAAAGCGTGACTTTGCCCTCCTATTGGAACGGCCAGATTCTTACTGAAACCGGCCTCCGAGCCTTGGATCAGCTCGTCGCCACGGGTGCCAATACCGTCACGATCATCCCCAACTTCTTCCAGACCGACAAGTTCAGCAACTCGGTCGAGCTGCATCTCGGCGATCCAAACAATCCCTGGGACAACGAGAGCGACACCTTCGAGCAGGTCAAGCAATCTATTCTTGCCGCGAAGGCCCGCGGACTTGAAGTTGTGGTCAAGCCACATCTCGAAACGAACAACCGGGTCTGGCGCGCCGAACTCGCTCCTACGGACCCCAAAGCCTGGTTCGAGAGCTACAAGGCCATGATGGTGGAGTACGCCAAGGCAGCTCAGGAAGCTGGCGCGGCAATGCTCTGCGTCGGCACCGAAATGGACAGCATGATTGATCCGACTAAGGTTTGCAGCGACGGCAAGACCTACACTCAGAAATGGGCGGAAATCATCGACGCGGTGCGCGCCGTTTATTCAGGCAAAGTCACCTATGCCGCCACTTACTGGACGGTGAAGGATGTCGGGTTCTGGGATAAGGTCGATTATATCGGCACCGACGCCTACATCCCGTCCTCCACGGTCAACAACCCGACCGTCGATCAGATCGTCGACGCCTGGATCAAGCCGCACTTCAATTCCTGGGTGCGTGAAGTGAACGGGAACATGTCCGTCGTCGATTACTACAAGTCGCTGTCGGAGCAATACGGAAAGAAGGTGATTTTCACCGAGGTCGGCTATCGCAGCATGGATGGCGCGAACAGGGACCCGGGCTCTTTCGGCGGCACCGGTGAATACGACCCTCAGGAGCAGGTCGATTGCTACAACGCCCTGTTCAAGGTCATGGAAAATTACGGCGGGCAATGGCTCGCGGGCTCCTTCATCTGGAGCTACTACTCCTTCGAGAACCCGATGGAAGAGCGCGGCGTGTCGTGGACTGACTACACGACGCAGCACAAGCCCGCCAATGTAACGATCACGACGCATTATTCCGGTCCGGCTCACACGACCGGCCTTGTTCGGAACGGCACCGCGATCGCCGACAAGCTCGACGGCGGCTACCACAACGATACGCTGAACGGCGCCGCCGGCATCGACGCGCTGTGGGGCGGCGCCGGGCACGACGTGCTCAATGGCGGCACCGGCAACGACCGCATGGAGGGTGGTGCCAACAACGATACGTATTACGTCGACAGCCGTTGGGACGTGGTGACCGAAGCCAATTTCGGCGGCATCGATCTGGTCTGCAGCTCCGTCAGCTATACGCTGAGCGCTTATGTGGAGAAGCTCACCGGCCTCGGCTCCGGCGCCATCGCGCTCACCGGCAACACGCTTGCCAACACGCTCGCGGGCAATAGCGCCAGGAACACCCTCAAGGGCTTGAGCGGCAGCGACATCCTCAATGGAGGAAAAGGCAGCGACGTGCTCTATGGCGGCACGGGCAAGGACGTGTTCGTGTTCACCACGGCGCCGAGCAGTTCATCCAACAAGGACCGGATCCTCGACTGGAACTATCGCGACGACACGATCAAGCTCGAGAACGCGGTGTTCAAGAAGCTCACCAAGACGGGCGGGCTCAGCAAGGCCTCGTTTGTCATCGGGGCTGCGGCCAAGGACAGCAACGACTTCGTGGGCTACAACAAGGCCACCGGCGACCTGTGGTACGACGCCAACGGCAACAAGGCCGGCGGGCAGGTGGCGTTTGCCAACATCGGTGCCAACAAGGCCATCACTTACAACGACTTCGTCGTGATCTGACGTTCATCCATCGGCGGCGCGGTTCTGGCAAAAGTCCGCGCCGCCGGTGTCCTGGGATCAGAAGCGGATTGTCAGCCCTCCCCTGACGGTATGCTCCTGATCCCGTCGGCCTATGGCGCCGGTATAGGAAACGCTGAGCGTCGTGCTCTTCGAAACCTCCCAGTTCAAGCCTGCTTCCACCACGAGGCTATCCTTGTCGACCGGCGCGCCGGTAACGAGAAGCGGGCGATCGTCTCCTGCGAAGGAGAACGTCGCTTTCGGCACCGTGTCGCCGAAGGCATGACGCCAGCCCAGCAGACCCTTGAACGTGACATTTCCTGCCTGTGTCGGCATGGTGGCGATCACGCGCGCTCCCAACGTCGTATAGGTCGTGTCGAAGGACTGGATCTTGCCGGTGACTGCATCGGAATCATCCACCCGCACGCCGCTGCCGGCGATGTGCACATGAGCCAGGCCCAGGAAAGGCTCGATCACGACCCGATCGTTGAGCGCAATCGCATAGCCGATCTCTCCGAACGCCTGGAACGAATCCAGGGAGCTGCTGAAGCGGTTCGACGCATAGGCGGCAGAGAATGTGGTGTCCACCTCATGATGGGCGTAAGCCAGCCCGCCGCGCAGATTCAGCGCGCCGAAAGCTGCGGACCCGTAGAGGCCGATATGCAGGCTCTCCACGTTTCCATCCGCAGACAGAGAGGCGAAGTCGAGATCCGTCGAGAAGGTGCCCGCTGCGATGCCAATTCTGTAGGGTGTTCCGAAGCCTGCATCGGCACCGACGACGAGGCCTGTCGTGCTGCGGTTCACCGCTTGAGAACCAGGCGTCGCCTCGGTCGATCCCCACGAGCCGATCACCTTTGCCCAAAGGGCCCAGTCGCGGGTCGTCTGCGGGACTCGGATGGCGATCGGAGCAGCGCTCTTCCTGCTGATCGGCAAGTCGGCGGCGTAGTCCGCCGTCACGATGTCCGAAACGGCCACGGACGGAAGCCCTCCGCTCGAGCAGCGCAAGCGGCAAAGCACGGCCGCGCGGAAGAGATCGTCATGCACGAGGATCGTGCCGAGATCGAAAGCAACAGGTGAAGCTTCGGGAGACGGCGCGGGCTGACCTCCCGGACCGGCCTCGTCGATGCGGGGAAGGCTCAGATAAATGTGCTTTCCGTCTTTGCTCAGCACAGGACGGAAGAAGGCCAGGTTCGTCGTGACGCCGGCGAACTGGCCCGTGACGCCTCCATCGGCGGTGAGAATGGTCCAGCGGCTTCCCGGCCTGTAGGCACCCGGACGTGCATGGACCTGCACCGTGCCCCCTTGGACGGTCGCGGCTCCAGCGGCCACGATCTGGTCGCTCTGGCGCGAGGCATTGAGATCGATCCTGTAGATCGTTCCGTCCGCGATCAGCACATTGCCGGTGACGGCAAGGGAGCCGATGCCGTTCATGCCCGGAGACAGGGTGCTGCCCGGGAGGGCGGCGATGCTGCCGACGGTGCCGTCCCCGCCGAGGAGAGCTCCGTCATAGACCGTCATGGCGGCTCCCCCCACGCTGCCCGTCACCAGGAGACTTCCCTGTTGGACATGCCACGGCATGGCGCCGCTGTTGGCTCCGCTCAGGATCCAGGTAGAGGTGCCGAGCTTTCTGTAGGTCTCGAAGTTTCTGTATTCGGCGCCTGGGCCGATGAGAGCAGCATCGAAGGCTGCATTGGCCGATCCTCCGAGAGCAAAAGTATCCATGCCCTCGCCGGCTTCGACAAAGCCCACGATGCGGGAGGTCGCGCCGATGAGGAACGTGTCGTTCCCCGCGCCGAGATCGGCAGCAGCGCCCCCGGTGGACGTGCCCAAAAAGCCGAAATTCCGAACGCTCTCGTTGCCGGCATCGAACTGGAGCACCTTATCGCCTAAGCTGCGGATGATGCCTGTTCTCTCATTGACAACCGTGGTTGTCTCGCCTGCCCTGCTCGCGACCCAGATTCCGTAGCCGCGCTCGCCGGCTGTTTCGATCGTGCCGCGGTTGATGATGAGATTGCCGGTGGCGGCATCCACCTTGATGCCGCGCCCTTCGACGCCCGATGTGGAGATGTTCGCTTCGTTGATAAGGGTGTTGCCGTCGCCGTGAGCGCGCATTCCGTTGGCCACGGGACCGGTCGTGACGATTGACCCGCCGTTCGTCAGCGTATTGCCGTTTCCGTAAACCGAGAGACCCTCGGAACCCATCCCATGAGTCGTGATGCCGCCCGTGTTGATCAGATTGTTCCCGTTGCCTTCGGCAAAGATGCCCATGGCGGAGGTGCCGGTCGCCGTACCGATCGTTCCGGCATTCACGAGGCTGTTGCCGTTGCCGACCGCATGAAGAGCGCTGGCCGAGTTGCCCGATGTCGAGACGCTGCCTGCGTTGAGAATGGAATGTCCGTCTCCAAGCACCTCCATTCCGTCGATAGAAGCACCGCTCGTGGTCAAGGCTCCACGATTGGTAAGCGCCGTTGCCTCGCCGGTGCCGACAACGCCGTATCCTACGCCGCCGCTCACCGAAGCGCTGCCTTCGATGATAATTCTCCCTCCATTCGTCACCTCCGCAATCGGCGCATCCGTGACCGATGTCACTCCCGAACAGAAGACGTCCGGGCCGGTCCTGGAGCAGCCTGCCCACGCCGCCGGGCCGGCAAGGGCGGACGAGAGCAGGAGGAGCAAGATCGTGACTGCCGTGGACCGGACGAACGAACCGTGGGGAGAAGACGAAGCTCCGGTCGAATCGCGATTGGAATGGGTCATGCAAAGCCCGCTTGGTTTCTTCAAGCTGGGCCATTTAGGCGGCACAGTTCCCGCACCACCTCTCCGAACAGGGAGGGCCGCGTCCTTGGCACTGGAAAATATTTTCACTCCCGAAAGGAACCTTTTGCCTTGCCTGACAAGGAGCTGCTTCCAATGGTCTCAATCCCGCATTCCGTCTTGACGGAATAGCATTGCGTGGCATCCACTCAGGATAGCTTCAATCGGCCGAGGGGGAGTCCGATGCGCCGTGTTATCGCAGCAGCCATTCTGGTGGCCCTGTCAGGGTCCGCTTTTGCCCAGAGCGCGTCGAACGGCCAGGGCATGCGGCTCACCGTCCGGCCCTCGGGCTATGAATCCGAGCAGAACGAGGCCCAGGCGCGGCAGGAGAAGCTGCTCAGGCGCCTTGAGCAGAGCGACCATATGATCCGCTCGATCTGCGTCAATTGCGGGGATGCGTGGAAGCACCAGATCTATGCCCCGTTCAATCCTTACGCCTCCCTGAAGCCCTCCGATCGACCTCAGGAATGAGGGCCTGGGCTTTGGCGGCCGGGGCCGGGCGCGATCCTGGAGGTAAATCTGCAACTTTTGCCTCTATTGAGCCGCATAATTACCCTCTGTATATTCAAGCGGCGCAAGGGGGCCCTCGCGTTATCAATGCGGATAATAATGGATCACCGGCCGGTGACGTGAGAGCGGGAATGGCGTGGGTTTACCTGGCATTTGCGGGCCTTTTCGAGATCGGATGGGCGATAGGTCTCAAATTCACCGATGGCTTCACCCGTTTGGTCCCTTCCATTCTGACAGCACTGAGCATGGTGGCGAGCGTCCTGCTCCTGGGGCTTGCCCTCAAAACTCTGCCGGTCGGCACCGGCTATGCGGTCTGGACCGGCATCGGAACGGTTGGGACTGCGCTCCTCGGCATCGTTCTTCTCGGCGAGCCGGCCACTGTCATGCGTCTGGCCTGTATCGGACTGATCGTCGCCGGCATCCTCGGCCTCAAATTCGCGGCCCCGTGAGCGGAGACTGAGCCAGATGGTATCCCCGCCGCGCAGAACCCGCTCCTCGTCATTCTGGCTCAAGATCTTCGTGGCGGTCATCTGCCTTGCCATCGCCGGCCTCGAAGGGTGGCGGGACTGGAGCGAGCGGGACCAGGAGTTCGTCAGGATCGAAAGCGAGATGAAGAACCTCGCCAAGTCCCTCGCCCAGCACGCTGAGGACGCCTTCAACCTGGCCGATGCCATCATGGTCGACATGGTTGACCGCATCGAGCGCCAGGGGACGACCCCTGAGGTCATAATCGGGATGAAGGAGTTCCTGTCCGAGCGCATTCAGACCCTGCAGGCCCTGAAGACTCTCACCGTCTATGGAGAGAACGGCTTCGTTCTGAGCAGCTCGCTCCCGGGCCATACCTCGGTGAATGTGAAGGATCAGGTGTTTTTCCAGCACCACGCCAACTCGCCGGAGAGGAAGTGGTTCTTCGGCCCGATCATTCGCGATCCCCTCGGGGCCGATTGGGTGATCACCTTGTCACGACGCCTCAACAAGCCCAACGGCAGTTTCGGGGGCGTCGTCCAGGTCAGCATTCCCCCGCGCTATTTCGCGAATTTCTTCGGGCGCATCGATCTGGGACCGGGCGGTGCCATTGCGATGGTCAGCATGGCCGAGCGGAAGATCCTCTCGCGCTACCCCTATACCGATCAGGTGATCGGTGTTGAGCGGCCGAATTCGGCCTTCATGGTGGAAGGAAGCCCGTATGGATCCGGCGTTTACAGCTCTCCCATCGACGGCGTAAAGCGCATCGCCGCTTACCAGAGAAATCATGTCTATCCCGTCGTTCTGCTGACTGCCGTCAGCGAGCAACAGGCTTTGGCGAACTGGACGAAGGAGTTCCAGATCCGGTCCGTCGGTGTGGCTGTCCTCGTCTCCATCATCGGCGTGCTCGGCTGGAGGCTCGCACAGGAACTGCGCCGCCGCGAAGAGGTGGAATCCGAGCTCGCTGTGCTGGCCACCACGGATGGGCTGACGGGCCTCGCCAACCGCCGCACCTTCGATCATCGGCTGGAGACGGAGTGGCTGCGCGCCTGCCGTGACGGGACACCGCTCTCGCTCCTGCTCATCGATGTGGATCAGTTCAAGGCCTACAACGACGTCTACGGGCATCAGCAGGGCGACGATTGCCTGCGCAAGGTGGCGGGTGTGATCGCCAGCGCGGTGAACCGCCCCAGCGACTTCGTGGCCCGTTACGGCGGTGAGGAGATCGTCGTGCTGCTGCCGAATACGAACGAAGCGGGAGCGGCGGCGGTTGCGGAGACCATCCGTGCGCAGGTGGAGGCGCTGGCCGTGCATCACGAAGCCAATGCTCCGTCCTACATTCTCACGATCAGCATCGGCAGCGTAACCCGGGTGCGCGCCCTCGACCGCTCCCACACCGGCCCTGCCGATCTCATCCACATGGCCGACAAGGCGCTCTATCGCGCCAAGCAGGGCGGCCGCAACCGCGTCGCCATCGAGAAAGCGGCTTAAGCGAAGAACCTCGGCAGGTCTCTCCGTTCCACCCGTTCCGGATCAGCTGATGAAAATATCGTTCTGAGAGATCAGCCTGTCGACGCCGATATCGGCGAACGTCGTTGCTCCGGCGCAGGACACAGGAGGGTCAGAAAACCTCTTCCCTGAAGGCTGGCGCGACCGAGGCATTCCAGGCGCCATGATAGAGCTCCAACAGCCGCTCGGCCCGCGTGCGGCCTGACTCGACGATCTCTTCCGCGTAGGCGAGGTGCTTCGTCTCGTCCTGCCCGGTTTCGTCCTGATGAGCCCGACGCTTGAGGCCTTCGCGCGAGAGCGCGAGAGCATCGCGCGCGACGTCCTGCACGGAGCGTCCGGCGACTACAGCCTTCAGGGCGAGCCTCGGCACATCGGCGCGCAGCTGCTCGCGCTGTTCGGCACTCCAGCTCTTCACGAGCTCCCACGCGCCGTCGAGGGCTGCATCGTCATAAAGCAACCCGGTCCAGAAGGCGGAGAGCGCCACGATGTGTTCGGGGCTGCCCACATCTGCGCCGCGCATTTCGAGATAGCGCTTCACGCGCACTTCCGGAAACAGAGTGGAGACGTGGTTCGCCCAGTCGGAACGCACCGCACGCTCGCCCGGCAATTGCGCGAGCTTGCCCGCGAGAAGATCGCGGAAGGAGGCGCCGGCGACATCGTGATAGGTGGCGTCACGCTTGACGAAATACATCGGCACGTCGAGGGCCCAATCCACGTAGCGCTCGTAGCCGAAACCGTCCTCGAAGGCGAAAGCCATCATCCCCGTGCGATCCTTGTCCGTATCGCGCCAGATCTGCGAGCGCATGGACAGAAAGCCGTTGGGCTTGCCGTCGGTGAAGGGCGAGTTCGCAAAGATCGCCGTGGCGATGGGCTGCAGCGCAAGCGACACGCGCAGCTTCTTCACCATGTCGGCCTCGGACGCATAGTCCATATTCACCTGCACGGTCGACGTGCGGTACATCATGTCGAGACCCAGGCCGCCGACCTTCGGCATGTAGTTCGTCATGATGCGGTAGCGTTTCTTGGGCATCACCGGCGTCTGGCTCCGGGTCCAGAGCGGACTCATGCCGAGCGTGAGGAAGCCGATGCCGAGCGTCTCGCCGACAGCTTTCGCATCGGCGATGTGCCGGGCCGTTTCCCGAGCCGTTTCATGAAGCGTTTTCAGCGGCGCGCCGGACAATTCGAACTGGCCGCCGGGCTCGAGCGAGATGGCGCCGCCGCCCGTCTCGTCGAAGAGGCCGATGGGATGGTCGTCCTCCATGATGGGTTCCCAGCCCGTGCGCTCCTGCAGCCCTTCGAGCAGGGCACGAATGCCCTTGCCCTCATAGGGAACGGGAGAAGCATCGGCCTTGTAGAAAGGAACCTTCTCGTGCTCGGTGCCCAACCGCCACGCCTCGCGCGGCTTCTCGCCTTCAGCGATCCACGCGACGAGCTCGGAACGCGCGCCAATGGGGGTCGTATCGGATACGTCCCGCGCCATACATCACCTCATCATCCAAAAAGCGCGTTCAAGGCGCGCCGACTCAAGGATCGAGACTAGATAGGCGGGTTAAGGCCAAGCTGCAATGAGGAGCAGCCCCACAAAGTGTGGGGCCGCAGACGGCGCCTCAGTGGCGGACGACCAGATCCCCGACGGTTTCGGCGGAAAGCCAATCGACGACACTGGCCAGGGCATCCCGATTCGACAGGCCGCGGCCGATGGCTTCGGTGTAGAGAGTGAGCTGCCGGTCTGCGCTGGTGCCCCGGGCCACGATCCAGCGGGCGAGGTCCACCTCCCGCTCGCAGCCCAGCTCCCTGGCATCGTCCGCGATCATGTCGAGAACCTCGTCGAGAAGCTCCCGCACCGGCTTGGCGCTGCGGCTCTTCTCGTCCACGAAGCTGCCATGGATGCCGTAGCGCATCGCACGCCAGCAATTCTCGTCGTTGATGGCGCGCGAAGCCCCGGTCTGTCCGGCATTGAGCGCACGGTCGAGGCTCACGTGGCGCACCAGGCAGCGATAGAGAGCGGCGATGGCGATGGTGTCATCCACGCGCGTGCAGCTGTCGGCGACACGCAGCTCGAGGGTCGGATGCTTGAGCGAGGGGCGGATCACCCACCACACATAGCTCGAGTTCTCGATGGCCCGCGCGGCCACGAGGGTGTCGATGTAGCGCTGGTAATCGCCGGCATTCTCGAAGAGGTCCGGCAGGCCCGTGCGCGGCAGCTCGCGATAGGCCGCCAGGCGATAGCCGAGGAGACCCGTGCGCTGCGCCTGCCAGAACGGCGACGAGGTGGACAGCGCCAGCAGCAGCGGGAGATAGGGCTGGATGCGATTCATGATGTCCACGCGCGCGGCGAGATCCGGCACCTCCACATGCACGTGCATGCCGCACAGCACCGTGCGGCTGCCGAGCATCTGCAGGTCGTGCATCACCTTGCCGTAGCGCGGCTGCGCGTTGGGCCGCACGCGCGCCCAGACGGCAAGCGGATGGGTGCCCGAGGCCATGATCGCGAGGTTGTAGTCGCGGGCGATCGCACCCACCGACGAACGCATGGCGGCGAGTTGCGAGCGGGCTTGAGCGAAATCCGTCATCGGCCTGGTGGCGATTTCGATCTGGGGTTCGAGCATCTCGGGCTGGATGTCGTCCGAGAGCTGCTCGCGGCAGGAGGCAAAGAACTCCTTGATCCGGCCCTTGGCCACATCCCGCTTCGCGGCATCGTTCACGAAATACTCTTCCTCGATGCCGAACTTGAAATCCCAGCTCATTTCCCGGTTTCCTCTATGTCCTTATCAGGAATGACCCTTGCAAATGACCCTTGCACGCAGGCAGGCCTGATGCCGCATCAAACTCCGCCCGAATGGGGCGCCAGTGGGGCGAATCGGCGTTAAACTGCTAAGCTTCTGATGCTAGAGACGAATTGGCGTGACCCATCGTCGGATGGGTGCGTCAGTTCCAGTCGCCGAGCACGGATTGAACGATCGCGAGGGCTGCCACTGCGGCGGTATCGGCTCGCAGGATGCGCGGTCCCAACGATACGCGAACACAACTTTCGTGGGCGGCGACAAGCGCTCTCTCCTGATCGGTAAACCCTCCTTCGGGGCCCACGATAACGGCAACGCCTGACCCTTTGTTCCCAAGCTTGGCCAGGGCTTCCACAGGGTTTGCGACGGCGGCATCCTCATCGCAGAACACCAGGACGCGGTCCTTCTCCAACCCCTTGAGAAACCTTTCTAAATTCTCCTCTTCCCGGACCTCGGGAATTGTGAGGATCCCGCATTGCTCCGCCGCCTCGATCGCATTACTCCGCATGCGCTCGAGGTTCACCCGGGTGCTCTGGGTCCGACGGGTGATGACCGGCTGAAGAACGCCCGCGCCCATCTCCACGGCCTTCTGGACCATGTAGTCGAGGCGGGCATGCTTGAGAGGCGCGAAGGCATAGACGAGATCGGGCCGGACCGATTGCGTCCGGGTCTGCGCAATGCAGACCAGATCGGCGGACTTTCGCCCTTCGACCGCGATGTCGGCGCGCCATTCTCCGTCCCGCCCGTTGAAGATGAGCACGCTCTCGCCGTCCTTCAGGCGCAGGACATTCAACAGGTAATTGGCCTGTCCCCGGTCGAGGGTGATCCTCGCCCCCTCCCGAAGGGAAGACTCGACGAAGAGACGGGGGGCGTTGAAATCGTATTCGGCCATGGAAACCTTGATCGGGTGAGCACCGGAGCTTTATCAACTTCGAGGCGCCGTGGGGAGAGGACCGGCCCCGCCGCTCATGTGAAATTCAGGTGCGGTACGGCACAGCTTGGAAACCCGGCGACCAATCGCCCCTTGGCCTTTGGGGCCGTTCCCTGTTAACAGAGCACAGGCCGGCGAGACGTCGCGGGCTTTACGAGGGTTTCTGCCATGACGCACATCCGTTCGACCTTGATGGCCGCGCTTGCCGCCGTTGGCATTTTCGCATCCGCCCCCGCCTTCGCCCAGTCGGCCGTCTGCCAGGACGGCCAGAAGCTCCTGATGGAGCGCCAGTCCCTGGTCAAGCAGTTCACGGACCTGACCGGCGGCGGCAAGAAGAAGAACGTGGATCCCCGCCCGGCCTGCACGGTCCTCACCAAGCTCGCCAGCAACGGCGAAAACGCCTTGAAGTGGATGTCCACCAACAAGGATTGGTGCCAGGTCCCCGACCAGGTGGTGCAGAGCTTCGAGCAGGACAACAAGCGCGTACAGTCCATCAAGGGCCAAGCCTGCAGCGCCGCTGCGAAGGTGGCCGAGATGGAAAAGCGCGCCAAGCAGCAGGCCCAGCAGGGCGGCCCCCGCATGGGCGGCGGCCTGACCGGTACGCTCACCGTGCCGAAGGGTGCTCTCTAAGCCGGACGTAAGAACGATGGATCGCCAGGCGGCGTCCTCCCTTCCCGATGCCGTGCGCGGCCATTGGGCCGACCGGTGGGCTCCGGTGGGCCTTCGCCCTTACTTGCGCCTGGCGCGGATCGAACGCCCCATCGGCTGGTGGCTTCTGCTGCTCCCGTGCTGGTGGTCGGCGGCTTTGGCCGCCATCGCGGCGGGGCAGTCCTGGCCCGACCCGCTCCATTGCCTGCTGTTTCTGATCGGCGCCATCGCCATGCGGGGCGCAGGCTGCACCTACAACGACATCGTCGACCGGGACCTCGACATCCGCGTGGAGCGCACCCGCCAGCGCCCCCTCCCCTCAGGCCAGGTGAGCATGAAGGGCGCCCTCGTCTTCCTGGGGATTCAGGGGCTGATCGGCCTTCTTGTCCTGCTGCAGTTCAACACCTTCGCCATCTTCACAGGCTTCGGCTCGCTCGGCGTCGTGGCGCTCTATCCTTTCATGAAGCGCTTCTTCTGGATGCCGCAGATCGTGCTGGGCCTCGCCTTCTCCTGGGGCGCCCTGATGGGCTGGGCCGCGGCCTTCGGCTCCTTGAGCCCTGCCGCGTTCGTGCTCTATCTCGCCAGCGTCGCCTGGGTGGTCGGCTACGACACTATCTATGCCCTGCAGGACATCGAGGACGACGAGATCGCCGGCATCAAATCCTCCGCCCGCTTCTTCGGCGAGCGGGTGAAGCTCGGCGTGGCGATCTGCTACGGCCTGACCGTCGTCCTCATGATTGCAGCCTTCGTCCAGGCGGGCGTAGGGACCGCCTCCTTCGTCGGGCTGATCCTCTTCGCGCTCCATCTCGGCTGGCAGGTGCTCCGCATCGACCGCTCGGACGGGGCGGGCGCCTTGCGCCTCTTCCGCTCCAACCGGGATGCGGGGCTGATCCTCTTCGCCGCCATGGTCGCCGATGCCCTGCTGTGACATCGTCCTGCGGGGGATGATGCCGGCTTTCTTTGGTGCCTTCCCTGGCATCGTTCACGCCACCCTCCCATCTTGAGATCGATGCCGTCCTCTTCCGCTCCCTCCCTCAACCATCTGGCCGCGGCCGTGCGCGATGCCGCCCGCCGTGCGGGAGCCCTGGCGCTGCCTTACTTTCGCGAAGGCCGGCAGACGGCGGCGCGGCTCTGGTACAAGGGGCAGAGTTCGCCGGTCACGGAAGCGGACATCGCTCTCGATACGTTCCTGAAGGACCACCTCACTGGCCTGTTTCCGGAAGCCGGCTGGCTGTCCGAGGAGACGGCGGACGATCCCTCGCGCCTGGAGCGCCGTCACGTCTGGGTCGTGGATCCCATCGACGGCACCCGCGCCTTTGCCTCGGGCCATCCCGACTGGGCGGTGTCCATCGCGCTCGTGAAGGATGGGCTGCCGGTGCTCGGCGTTCTCCATGCGCCCATTCACGACCGTCTTTACGAGGCGGTTCTCGGCGGCGGCGCCTGGTGCAATGAAGACAAGCTGCAACTGCCCGAAGCCGCCGCCTCTGCCCTGCCCCGCGTGGCGGGTCCAAAGCCTCTGGTGGACCGGTTCGAGCGCAGGACAGGCCCCGTCGAACGCCTGCCCAAGGTGCCCTCCCTGGCCCTGCGGCTCGCCCGCGTGGCGGAGGGCTCCATCGATGTCGGGCTTGTTTCCCACAATTCACAGGACTGGGATATCGCCGCGGCCGATCTCATCCTGAGGGAGGCCGGAGGGCTTTTGACGGATTTCGCAGGCATGCCGCCCACTTACAACAAGCCTCATCCCCGTCACGATGAGATGATTGCCGTTGCGTCACGGTTGCATCCTCGTGCTATTGGGGCCATGAGGACCTGAAATAGGTTGCCTCACCGCAACATACCGATCCCGCATTCCTTCAGAAGAGTTCTGAATCCAATGACCGACACGCCTGGCAAGCAGCTTCTTCACCTGGTTTTCGGCGGCGAGCTCACCAGCCTTGAATCCGTCGATTTCAAGGATCTCTCCAATCTCGACATCGTCGGAATCTTCCCGAACTACGCGTCGGCGCACGCTGCCTGGAAGGCCAAGGCCCAGGCCACCGTCGACAACGCACATATGCGCTACTTCATCGTGCACCTGCACCGCCTGCTGGAGCCGCAGGCTTAAAACACTCACGGATCACGATGGGGCTCCTCAAACGCATCACGCGCTCGCGGCCGGTTCAGGAGACGCTGGGCTTCCTGGTCGCGGGCTATCTCAAGTTCGTGCAGCGTACGAACCGGTTCGTCATGGAACCGGCGGATGCCTATGACCGGATCGGCCCCCAGATGCCCGTGATCGCCGCCATGTGGCACGGGCAGCACTTCATGATCCATTTCGCCAAACGGCCTGAAGATCGCGCGGCGAGCCTCGTCTCCCGCTCCGGCGACGGCGAGTTCAACGCCATTGCGCTGCGCCATCTCGGCATCCGCGCGATCCGGGGCTCGGGCGCGCGGGGCCGCGATATCCGCAAGAAGGGCGGCGTCCAGGCCATGCGCGCGATGCTGAAGGCGCTCGCGGGCGGCGAGATGGTGGTGATGACCGCTGACGTTCCGAAGATCTCCCGCATCTGCGGCCAGGGCATCGTGACTCTTGCGCAGATGTCCGGTCGGCCCATCGTGCCCGTGGCCGTGGTGACGAGCCGCCGCATCGATTTCGACAGCTGGGACAAGGCCAGCATCGGCCTGCCCTTCGGGCGCGGCGCCATGGTTCTGGGCGAGCCGATCCACGTGCCCCGCGATGCTGACGCCACGGCTCTCGAAGCCTTCCGCCAACAGGTGGAACGGGATCTCGATGCCGTTCACGAACGGGCTTATGCTCTTGTGGGCTCCAGGGATCCTGGCGCCAAGACCGCTCCGGCCCTCGCGGGAGGCTCGCGCGCATGAGCACCCCGATCCTGTTCAGGGCCTATCGCACTGCTACCACCCTTCTCGAACCGGCCGTTCTCGGGCTCCTCCTGTGGCGGCAGCGGAAAGGACGCGAGGACCGCACCCGGCTTGGCGAACGCCAGGGCTACCCGAGCCGCCAGAGGCCGAAAGGTCATCTGATCTGGGTGCATGGCGCGAGCATCGGCGAAACCCTCTCGCTGCTCCCCGTTGTCGAGCGCCTGACCCAGCGCGGGCTTGCGGTACTCGTGACTTCGGGCACCCGTACTTCGGCCTCCCTGATTGCACGACGTCTGCCCCCTGGCGCGGCGCATCAGTTCGTCCCCCTCGACGTGCCGCGCTACGTGCGCCGCTTCCTTGATCACTGGCAGCCGGACCTGGCCCTGATCGCGGAATCCGAAATCTGGCCCAACACGGTGATGGCCCTCGACGAGCGGCACATTCCCCTCGTGATGGTCAACGGCCGCATGTCGGACCGCTCGTTCCAGCGCTGGCAGAAGCTCCCTGGAATCATCAAGAGCCTGCTCGAGCGATTCGCCCTCTGTCTCGCCCAGACGCAGGACGATGCGGAGCGGCTGGCCCGCCTCGGCGCCCCGCGCGTCGTCGTGACGGGCAACCTGAAATTCGATGCTGCGCCGCCTCCCGCCGATCCGCGCGTGGTGGCGCATCTCTCCGGCCTCGTCGCCGGACGGCCCGTGTGGCTTGCCGCGAGCACCCATGCGGGCGAGGAAGGCGTCATCGTCGCGGTTCACAAGGCGCTCGCCAAGCGGCATCCGCATCTGCTCACCATCATCGCTCCCCGCCATCCGCATCGCGGACCCGATGTGGCGGCCATCGCCACGCAGGCGGGCTTGCGCGCCGGCCGCCGTTCCGAGGGCATTCATCCCGACCGCGCCACCGACATCTATGTGGCCGATACGGTGGGCGAGATGGGGCTGTTCTACAGGCTGTCCCCCATCGTGCTGATGGGTGGGTCCCTGGTAGCCCATGGCGGGCAGAATCCCATCGAGCCCGCGAAGCTCGGCGCGGCGATTCTGCATGGACCGCATGTTCACAATTTCGAGGACGTCTACGGGGCAATGGACCTCGCGCGCGGCGCATTGATGGTGAAGGACTCGACGGCTCTGGCGCGGGCAGTGAGCGAGCTCTTGAGCAACACGGCACTCACCCGCGACATGGCGCGGGCCGCCGGAGAGGCCGTGCAGGCCTTGGGCGGCGCGGTCGAGCGCACGATGCAATCCATCGAGCCCTTCATCGTGCAGGCGAAGCTCGGGGCCCGACGCTGATGCGTGCGCCTTCCTTCTGGTGGAAGAGCCGCATCTCGCTCCTGGCCCACCTGCTTCGTCCGGCAGGCTTCATCTACGGCACCATCTCCGGATTGCGGATGAAGCGACAGGCAGAACGGGCCGACATTCCGGTCATCTGCATCGGCAATTTCACCGCAGGCGGTGCCGGCAAGACGCCGACGGCCCTGCTGGCCGCCGAGATACTCGATGCGGCGGGCGAAAACCCGGCCTTCCTGACGCGCGGCTACGGAGGAACACTCCGCGGCCCGGTTCAGGTTCAGCCCCATCACAGGGCCGCGGATGTCGGCGATGAGCCCATCCTCCTTGCAGGCATGGCTCCCACCATCGTTTCCGTGAACCGCCCCGCCGGCGCGCGCCTGGCCCATGAGATCGGCGCGACCGTGGTGATCATGGACGACGGCCTACAAAACCCTTCCCTCGAGAAGGACTGCACCATTGCCGTGGTCGATGGCGCAACTGGCATCGGCAATGGATTGTCTTTGCCGTCCGGCCCCCTGCGTGCGCCGATGGATGCACAATGGCCTACCGTCGATGCGGTTCTGGTGGTCGGCCAGGGCACTGCGGGCGACGCTGTTGCCCGTCTGGCCGCCCTCCTGAACAAGCGCGTCTTCAAGGGCAGCCTCACACCCGATCCCAAGATCGCCGAGCAGCTGAAAGGCCAGAGGGTTCTCGCCTTCGCGGGCATCGGCAGGCCCGAGAAATTCTTCGAAACCCTGCGGGCCTGCGGTGCCATCGTTACGGAGGCCCGCGCGTTTCCCGATCATCATCCCTACAACAGGGGCGATCTCGAGGATCTGCGCCGCGTGGCCAAAGCGGGCGATCTGCAGGTGGTGACGACGGAAAAGGATATGGCGCGGATCGTCGGCTCGAACGGATCGGCCGCATGGGAGGGTTTGACCGCGCTGCCTGTGCGCCTGCAGGTCGACGACGAAGCATCCCTGCGCAATTTCATCCTGCGCAAGATCAGCGAGAGGCGACTGCGCCGCCCCTGATGTCACCGGCTGTCGGACGAGGCGGGCTTCTGTCCGGAGACGCGGATCATGACCGCCTCCGGCGACGCATAGGGCTCCTGCAGCTCGACGCTCCAATACTTCAGCTCGTCCAGGGGAATGGCCTCGCCGGTCACGGCGCAGCGAACGAAGGCGCCCGGCTTCACGATCCGGAGATTGCTGTCGAGATACTGCACCACGGCCTCGCCGCCGCTACGCTCGTGCTTGTTCATCATCAACGCCATCGCTTGTTCCATTGCGCCTTATAAGGGTGCGATGCCCGCGCTTTTCAATGCGTTCTTACAGGAACCATCGGATGAAAGCCTGAAGCGCGTCTATCCGTTTCGGACACCATTCCCTAGAACAGCGCGCCCTGCTCTTCCTTCACGACGAGCTTCGGCTTTGCGGGCTTCGGCCGCGAGCCGATGCGCCCGCCGGTGGCATCGACCTTGCCGTCCGCGAATTCGAGAACGAGAGCCTGGCCGTCGAGCACGGCGTCCGCCGAGCGCAGGGGCTGGCCCTCCGCGTCCCGCACGAGGGCGAAGCCGCGCTTGAGCACCGACTTGTAGTTCAAGCTGTCGAAGAGTTTCGACACGGCTTCCAGCCGGTCGGCCTTGCGCGCGAGCTGGCCTTTGAGGGCGGGAACCAGACGCTCGGCCGCGCGCTGCGTGAGCTCGTTCGATTGCGCAAGGCGCGCGCGCTCCGCCCGCAGCAGCGTCTCGCGCGAAACGACGAGGCGTCGATCGAGCTGCCTGAGGGTCTCCTCGCGCAGAGTCACCAAGCGGCACACCGCGTTGTAGGGGCGCGAGCCCACCGCATCGAGCTTGGCGCGCATGCGCGCCACATTCGCCACCGGCGACACCTGCGTGAGGCGGCGGGCAACCTTGAGGAGCTTCTCCTCGTGGCCACGGGCATTGCGCGCAAGCGCAGGGTAGAGCCTCGTCGCAGCCAGATCGAGGCGCTGGCGTTTGGGGGAGAACAACACCTCCGGCGTCGGCAGCGCGCGGGCGGTGGCCCGCAGGTCGGAGCGGCGGCGCTCGATCAGGCGCAGCATCGTCTCCGTATGGCGGCGGGAAAGATCGTTGACGTCGGCCATCAGCTCGACGCGCACCGGCACCACCATCTCGGCGGCGCCGGTCGGCGTCGGCGCGCGCATGTCGGCGGCGTAATCGATGAGCGTCGTGTCGGTCTCGTGCCCCACCGCCGAGACGAGCGGGATCTCGCTCTCGGCAGCGGCGCGCACCACGATCTCTTCGTTGAAGCCCCACAGATCCTCGATGGAGCCGCCGCCGCGGGCCACGATGAGCACGTCCGGTCGCGGAACCTTGCCGCCAGGCTCAAGGGCATTGAAGCCGCGGATGGCGGCGGCCACCTCCGCCGCGCAGGTCTCGCCCTGCACGCGCACGGGCCAGACCAGCACGTGGCGGGGGAAGCGATCCTCCAGCCGGTGGAGGATATCGCGGATCACCGCACCGGTGGGTGAGGTGACGACGCCGATCACGCGCGGGAGGAACGGCAGGCGGCGCTTGCGCTCGGCGGCGAACAGCCCCTCCGCATTGAGCTTGCGGCGGCGCTCCTCAAGGAGCGCCATGAGCGCGCCGATGCCGGCGGGCTCGAGCGAATCGACGACGATCTGGTACTTGGACGAACCCGGGAAGGTGGTGATGCGCCCGGTGGCGATGACCTCCATTCCCTCCTCAGGGCGGATCTTGAGCTTGGCGAAGGACCCCTTCCAGATCACCGCATCGATGCGGGCATTCTGGTCCTTCAGGCAGAAATAGGCGTGGCCGGAGGAATGGGGGCCGCGATAACCCGATACTTCGCCCCTCAGGCGCACGAAACCGAAGGCGTCCTCAAGGGTGCGCTTGAGAGCGCCCGCGAGATCCGAAACCGACCATTCGTGGGCGTTGGAGGGAGCTTTTTCTGCGAACATGAGGAGAACCTAATCGGTCCCTCCCCCCTCTGCCAAGGGCGGCGTAGCCGGTGTCCGGCCTCAATCCGCAGCGAAACACCCCTTGTCCACTGCCGGAACGACGCAGCCGGGACGGGCTGAGCCTCAGGTATTTTCGGGGTAGGCGAAAGACCCTCCAGCGGCTAAGAGCCCAGGCGACGCTACGGAGGGCTTAAAGGCATGAACATCCTTCTCATCGGTTCCGGCGGCCGCGAACACGCCCTGGCCCGCTCCCTCTCGTCGAGTTCCCTCTGCGAGAAGCTCTTCATCGCCCCCGGCAACCCCGGCACGGCCCAAGTCGGCACCAATGTTGCCCTCGATGTGACCGACCACAGAGCCGTGATCGATTTCTGCCGGGTCATGGCCATCGGCTTCGTGGTGGTGGGGCCTGAGGCTCCTCTGGTGGCGGGGCTGGTGGACGATCTGACGGAAGCCGGCATCAAGGCCTTCGGCCCCAGCAAGGCTGCCGCGCAGCTCGAAGGCTCCAAGGCCTTCACCAAGGATCTCTGCGCCGAGTTCAACATCCCCACCGCTGCGTATCGCCGCTTCACGGATGCCGACGCGGCCAAGACCTATGTGCGCAACTACGGCGTGCCCATCGTCGTGAAGGCCGACGGCCTTGCCGCCGGCAAGGGCGTGGTGGTCGCCACCACCTTCGAGGAGGCGGAGGACGCCATCGACATGATGATCGGCGGCGGGCTCGGGGCTGCGGGAGCCGAGGTGGTGATCGAAGCCTTCCTCGAAGGAGAGGAGGCGAGCTTCTTCGCCCTGTGCGACGGCACCAGTGCCATTCCCTTCGGCACGGCGCAGGACCACAAGCGCGTTTTCGACGGCGACGAGGGACCGAATACCGGCGGCATGGGCGCCTACTCGCCGGCTGCCATCCTCACGCCGGAACTTCAGGCCCGGGTCATGCGCGAGATCATCGAGCCAACCCTGAAGGGCATGGCCTCGCGCGGCAGCCCCTACAAGGGCATTCTCTACGCCGGTCTCATGCTCACGAAGGACGGGCCGCAGCTCATCGAATACAATGCGCGCCTCGGCGATCCCGAGACGCAGGTGCTGCTTGCGCGCCTCACGTCCGATCTCGTCGAGGCCTTGCTTGCAGCATGCGACGGCAAACTGAACAGCGTTTCGTTGAACTGGTCCGACAAGACGGCGCTGACCGTGGTCATGGCCGCGAAAGGTTATCCCGGAACGGTGCAGAAGGGCTCCGAGATCCGAGGTCTCGACAGGGCCGAAGCGCTCGACGATGTGATCGTCTTTCATGCCGGCACCAAACAGGATGGCGAAAAGATCATCGCCAATGGCGGACGCGTGCTGAACGTAACAGCGTTAGGCAAGACCATCGCGGACGCTCAGGCGAAGGCCTACGATGCTGTTTCAAGAATCGATTGGCCCGAAGGATTCTACCGTCGTGACATCGGCTGGCGTGCGGTTGCGCGCGAGCAAGGCTGACAAACGGATCTTCTTTGCTGGAGCAGTGGACCCAAAAGTGGAATCCACTTTTCCGCATGATGCTCTAGGTTCAGAAATGTTTCCTCTCCACAACCGGTGAGTGACGATTCATGAGCGACGACCTGTTTCCCGGATTCGAGAGCCATTGGGTCGATACGGATATCGGGCGCATCTTCGCGCGCTCGAAAGGCGATGGTCCGCCGCTGGTTCTGCTGCATGGCTTTCCGCAGACCCATGTCATGTGGCATCACCTTGCGCCGGCGCTCGCCGAAACCCATAAGGTCGTCTGCATGGATCTGCGAGGCTACGGCTGGTCCGTGGCGCCGAAAGGAGACACGAAACACGAGACGTATTCCAAACGCGCCATGGGGCAGGATGTCATCCAGGTGATGGAAGCGCTGGGCCATGTGCGTTTCTCCGTCGCCGGCCACGATCGCGGCGCACGCGTGGGCTATCGCCTGGCGCTCGATCATCCCGGCCGCGTGGAGCGCCTCGCCCTTCTGGACATTCTGCCCACCTATCACGTGTGGGAGCAGATGCGTACAGGCAAGATTCCGGAGGCGCATTGGGGCTATCTCTCCCAAGCCTATCCGAAACCGGAAGAGGAAATTACGCGCGATCCCCTTCCCTATTTCGAAGGATTGATGAAGGCATGGTCGGCGGCAGGCGATCTCGACGCGTTCGATCCGCGAGCGCTCGAATCCTACCGGCAGAGCTGCAACGATCCCACGCGCATACACGCATTCTGCGAGGATTACAGAGCCGGAGCGACGCGCGATATCGAGGCTGACGAAGCGGATCTCGCCATCGGCAAGCAGATCGAGTGTCCTGTCTATCTGATCTGGAGCGACTACTATCTCGTCAGCGGCCCCGTCGGCGGCGAGCGGCAGCCCCTGGAGGTCTGGCACAGGAGCTTCGCGCCCAAGGCCCGTGGGATCGGCGTGACCTCGGGACATTTCGTGGCGGAGGAGAACCCGAGCGCGACGCTGGAAGCTCTGCAGGAATTCCTGCAATCCTGACGCTGACATCCGCTGCATCGGATCCGTGGCCGGCTCTTGTGAGCATGGCACATCGTCCTGCTCCGGAACCTGTCTTGCGAGCGATACGTTCAAAGCGGCAGACAGGATCCTTTTTCATGACAAAGCGCTCTCCCCATTCGCCAGCTCCGCCGGAAGCGGAGCTTGACACCGAAATCATCCCGATCATCGAAGAAGAGCTTCATCTGGACGGACGAAAGGTCACGACAGGAAAAGTTCGTGTTCGCACCGTCGTCGACGTGATCGAGGATATGGCCAAGGCCTCCCTTGAGGAGGAAACCGTCGAGGTGAAGCGTGTACCGGTCGATAGGGCCATCGACCAGGCGCCGGCCATACGCACCGAAAATGGCGTCACCATCATTCCTGTTCTGGAAGAGGTCCTCGTCGTCGAAAAGCGGCTCATTCTCAAGGAAGAGCTGCACATCAGGAAGCGAGTGACAACAGAAGACGTCGAAGTTCCGGTGAAGCGTCGCAGGCAGCGCGCGATCGTCGAGCGTCTTCCTCCGGAAGAGAACAAGCTCGACAAGAAATCATAAATCATGCGGTGAACACCGCAGCTTTGGAACGAAGTCGATAAGCAGCAATTGGTAGGTCAGTGCGTCTGTTGCCGGGAGATTTTCAGCAGCAGTTTTCCAACCAATTGCCACGCCACACGCCATGGCTGGCCTATGGAGACTTCGAATGGCCAAGACCGTGACCTGCTTGTACACCAGCGACGCTGAAGCCTCTTCCGTCATCCGCGAACTGGAGGATGCCGGAATTTCTCAAGGCAAAATCTGCCTCTTCACGCAATCCGGCCAAGATCGGTTCTGGGATGGCGCGAGCAGCTTTGACGATGATGCAAGCGTGACAGGCGAAGACCGGGTTGCCCGTTATCTCACGAGCAACGGCGTTCCTGGCGACGATGCCCATGCTTATGCAGAAGGTGTACGCCGGGGTCACGCTCTCGTGGCCGTACGCTGTGACGATGACGAGGTGAGCCGCGTCGTGGACATTCTCGACAACGACGACGTTCTCGACCTCGACGAGCGTCAGGAAGACTGGAGAACCGAAGGCTGGACCGGCTCCGGCGCTGGCGACATGCACGGTGCTTCCATGACAACCTCCGCCGGAATGCTCGGCGGCACTGAAATAAGTGACCGGGACACCACGCACAATCGCAGCCGCGACATCGCGGATGGGCGAGACGAGGTGATTCCTGTCGCCGAGGAAGAACTCCATGTGGGCAAGCGCGAGGTCAGCCATGGCCGCGTGCGCATCAGGTCCCATGTGATCGAACGTCCCGTGCAGGAGCAGGTTTCACTGACCGAAGAGCGCGTTGCCGTGGAGCGCCGTCCCGTGGAAGGCACCATGCACGGATCGACCATGCGCGATAACGGCGATCTCTTCCGCGAGCGCACCATCGAGATGGAGGAGCGGGCGGAAGAGGCTGTCGTCAGCAAACAGGCCCGCGTCGTCGAGGAAGTCGTCGTGCGCAAGGAGGCCGATCAGCGGACGGAAACGATCTCCGATACAGTGCGCAAGACCGAAGTGGAGGTGGATGACGAGCGTGGCAGCTCGATCTCCAAGACCGGCACCACGGATACTAACCGCTAGGTCTCGCTAACGGATCGAAGGCACGCCCGGAGCGATCCGCGCCGGGCGTGCCTTGAAGGCCTTGCTTCAGCGTTTCCCTTCGAAGAACGCCTTCAGCAACGCTGCCGCCTCGCTTTCGCGGATGCCGCCATAGACCTCCGGGGCATGGTGGCAGGTGGGCTGATCGAAGAAGCGCACGCCGTTGTCCACCGCGCCCCCCTTCGGATCGTGCGCCGCGTAATAGACCCGGCGGATGCGGGCGAAGGAGATCGCGCCCGCGCACATGGTGCAGGGCTCAAGCGTCACGTAGAGATCGCAGCCGGGGAGCCTCTCGTCGTCCAGCGCCTCGCAGGCGCGGCGGATGGCGAGCATCTCCGCATGGGCGGATGGATCGCGCAGCTCCCGGGGGCGGTTGCCGGCGGAGGCGACGACGCAGCCGTTCCTGACGATTGCGGCTCCCACCGGCACCTCTCCGCGCGCGGCAGCGGCGCGGGCCTCGGCGAAGGCCACGCTCATGGGATCCTGCCCAGGATCACCCCTGCCGGGATCAAGCGGATTGTGCTCGGCGTTGTCCATCGCTCTCGCTTCTCGTGCTCTCCTCTGCTATCAGGCTCCCATGACCGACAGCAACGACAATCATCGCAAGGGCCGTTCCTCGGGACGCTCCGACCGTGGCCGCACTTCCGGTGACCGGCCTTTCCGCAAATCCCGCGAGGGCGGCGAGCGCCCCTTCCGCACCCGAGGCGAGGACGACCGCCCCCGCAAGCCCCGCGCTGCAGGCGACAAGCCCTTCCGCAGCCGCGACAACGACGAGCGTCCGCGCCGTCCCCGGCCTGAAGGCGACAGGCCTTTCCGTGACCGTGACGACCGTCCGCGCCGCTTCGACGGTTCCGGCGAGGATCGTCCGCGCCGTCCGCGCGAGGAGCGTGCCGAGGTTCAGGCGGAAGTCTCCCAGGAGCCCAGCGAGGAGCGCATCGCCAAGGTGATCGCCCGCGCGGGCGTCGCCTCCCGCCGCGACGTGGAGGCCATGATCGCGGAAGGCCGCGTGACCCTCAACGGCAAGGTTCTGGAGAGCCCCGCCGTCAACGTGACCGCCGCCGACACGATCACTGTGGACGGCGAGCCCCTGCCTACCAAGGAGAGGACGCGCCTGTGGCTCTACCACAAGCCCCGCGGCCTCGTGACCACAGCCCGCGACCCCGAAGGCCGCCCGACCGTGTTCGAGAACCTGCCTGAGGACCTGCCCCGCGTGGTGGCGGTGGGCCGTCTCGACATCAACACCGAAGGCCTGCTGCTGCTCACCAACGACGGCGGCCTGGCCCGCGTGATCGCTCATCCCGATACAGGCTGGCTGCGCCGCTACAAGGTGCGTGCGCACGGCGACATCACCCAGGCCGATCTCGATCGGCTTCGCGACGGCATCACCATCGACGGCATCGAGTACGGCCCCATCGAAGCGCGCCTCGATCGCGTGCAGGGCGACAACGTGTGGATCACGATGGGCCTGCGCGAGGGCAAGAACCGCGAGATCAAGCGCATCCTGGAACATCTCGGCATGCAGGTGAACCGCCTGATCCGCATGTCCTTCGGCCCATTCCAGCTCGGCGATCTCGAACAGGGCCTCGTCGAGGAAGTCAGAACGAAGGTTCTGAAGGACCAGCTCGGCGCTTCCCTTGCCGCCGAGGCCGGCGTCGATTTCGAGAGCCCCGTGCGCGAGCCCATCGCGCCCTTCGGCTCGTCGAAGAACGAGCGTCATGATCGCGACGAGCGCCCTGCCCGCTTCGGCCGTGGCGGAGACGAGCGCCCGCGCCGCCGCAGCGATGACGAGAAGCCTTTCCGCACCCGCGGCAAGGATCGTTTCGAGCGCGAGGAGGAAGAGCCGAAGAAGCGTCCCTCACGCCTCGAAGCGAAGAAGAGCGTGTGGCGCGCAGGCGAGAGCGAAGAGGAGACACCCCGCAAGAAAGCGCCGCGCCGCGGCGCCGATCCGCGCGAGGCACGCGCCGCAAGCGCCACGCGCCCGCGCGAGCGCATCGGCGCCATTGCGTCCCCTGAAGGCCGCAAGGTCGTGGTCGAGCGCCTCGTGCGCCAGCCGCAGGAGGAAGAGGCTCCCGCGCCCCGCAAGGGCCGTGGCCCAGCCCGTGGCGACGAGCGCCCGCGCCGCCGTGACGACCGCGATGCGGCACCAGCCCGTCGGGGCCGCGAGGCCGGCCCAGGCCGTCCTCGTCGCGACGAGGACGAGCGTCCGCGCCGTACGGGAGGCGAGCGTCCATTCCGCTCCCGCGAAGGTGGGGAGGATCGCCCGCGCAGACCTCAGGGCGACAGGCCCTTCCGCGCTCGCAACGAGGGAAGCGACGAGCGTCCGCGCCGTGGTCCTCCGCGTGGGGACGGTCCCCCGCGTGGCGGCGCTCGCGGTGGCGGCTTCAAGGGAGGCCCGCGTGGCGCATCCAAGGGCGGCTTCAAGGGCGGCTCCAAGGGTGGTTCGAAAGGCGGACCGCGCGGTCGTCGCTGAACCTATGGAACCAGCAACCTCGTCCTTCGAGACGGACCTGCGGTCCTCCTCAGGATGAGGGCTTCTGGAGAGACTTCCTGAGACGAGGGATCATGCCATGAGAATTGTGGGCGGGCGCTGGCGCGGCCGCTCGCTGAAGGGGCCGAGTTCGGACGCCATTCGACCGACCTCGGATCGCCTGCGCGAGACGATCTTCAACATTCTGCAGCACGGCTACGACGACCCCATCGAGGGCGCGCGTGTGCTCGACCTGTTTGCGGGCACCGGTGCCATGGGGCTCGAAGCGCTCTCGCGCGGCGCGGCCTTCGCGCTTTTCGTCGACGACGGCGCGCAGGCCCGCGGCATCATCCGCGAGAACGTGGAGGCCCTCGGCGCGGGCGGTGCTACCCGCCTCTTCCGCCGGGACGCCACGCGCATGGGCGACGCCGCTCCCAATGCTCCCTTCTCCGTGGTGTTCTGCGATCCGCCCTACGGCAAGGATCTCGCCCCGAAGGCCCTGCGATCCTGCGCCGAAGGCGGCTGGCTCACGCCCGATGCGCTCGTCATCGTGGAAGAGGCGCAGGGCGTCGACGTCACGCTGCCCGAAGGCTTCGACGAGATCGAGCGACGGGACTACGGAGAGACGAAGGTGGTGTTCGGGCGCTGGCGCTCGTAGGCTCTCGCGAGGCCAGACGAATCCGAAGGCTCGTCCAGAAGCCGGTCCGCATCTTCCGAATATCGCTCCGGTTCAGCCCGATATCTGCCAGCAGGCGATCGTCAAGCTCTCGCAAAGCCGCGCGCTGTCGGAGATATGAATCCGGCGAGGCTGCCAGATAGAGAACGGCCTCTCTGACGAGACCGCCGATAATTCCACGCAGCTCCAACATCTCAAGCCTCCATAGCCCGATGGCCATGGCGATGACTTTGCTCGAACTCTATGCATTAATGAAGCATAGGCAAATTATGCGAAGCATTAGAAAAACTTTGAGATGGACCCCCTCAACCTGGATCACCTGCGAACCTTTGCCCACGTGATCGAGCTTGGCAGCTTCTCGGCGGCGGCCGACCGGTTGGACCTCAGCCAACCGGCCGTGAGCCTGCAGATCAAGCAACTTGAAGCGCGTCTTGGCGTCCGCTTGATCGAGCGGGTGGGAAAGAGAGCAACACCGACCCTTGCGGGCTCCGAACTCCTGCTTCATGCCCGGCACATCGAGGAATGCGTCGCGGATGCCATCAACAGCATGGCGCAATATTCGACCGGCGCCGTAGGACGTGTCCGGCTCGGAACCGGCCCGACAGCCTGTATCTACCTGCTTCCGCCGCTGCTGCGGGAGTTGAAGCGGCGCCTCCCCTCCCTCGAGATCGTGGTCAGCACGAAGAGCGCCATGAGCATCGTGAAATCCCTGGAGGAAAATACGCTCGACATCGGTCTGATCACCCTGCCGGTCTACAGCCGTGCTTTCGACATCATACCGATTCTCAAAGACGAGTTGATGCTCGTCGCTCCAACGGACAGCTCCGATCTTCCAAGAACGATGTCCGCTGCGAACTTGTCGAAACTTCCCCTCGTCTTCTACGACTCCGACGGACAAACGCGCAAAGTCATCGACCGCTGGTTCGCGCAGGCAGACATGACGCCCAAGCCAGTCATGGAACTCGGCAATGTCGAAGCCATCAAGGAGCTTGTCGGCGCAGGTCTCGGCTATGCCATCCTGCCGAAACTGGCCTTGCGGGCCGACAAGGAGCGCGTTCCGCTGATCGCACGATCTCTCTCTCCAAGATGCCATCGGGAGATTGGCATCGTGGTCAGGCGAGACAAACCTCTCACACGCGGCTTACGGGAAATGCTGAACATGCTGAAATCCCTTGAGAGCGCATGATTTCGCCTTACGCTTGTTTGGAAGTTTCAGGAGCTTTGCATGAAGGCCGTTCTCTTTGAGCAATTCGGTCAGCCGCCGCGGGTGCAGAACGTGCCGGATCCGACGCCGTCTGCTGAAGGTGTCGTGATCAAGGTGGAGGCAACAGGGTTGTGCCGGAGTGACTGGCACGGCTGGATGGGGCACGATCCCGATATCGTGCTGCCGCATGTGCCGGGGCACGAGCTGGCGGGCACGGTTCTGGCCACCGGGCGCCAAGTGACGCGCTGGAAGAAGGGCGATCGTGTCACCGTGCCGTTCGTCGGCGGATGCGGGCGCTGCTTCGAGTGCAGCTCGGGCAACCATCAGGTCTGCGAGCATCAGTTCCAGCCGGGCTTCACGGCCTGGGGCTCGTTTGCGGAATACGTGGCGGTGGACTACGCCGACACGAACCTCGTCGCTCTGCCCGAGAGCCTCGATTTCGAAACGGCTGCGAGCCTCGGCTGCCGCTTTGTCACCTCGTTCCGCGCCATCGTCGACCAGGGCCGCGTGGGGCCGGGAGATTGGGTGGCTGTGCATGGCTGCGGCGGCGTCGGCCTCTCGGCGATCATGATTGCCGCCGCCATGGGCGCAAACGTGGTCGCCATCGATCTCACGCAGGAAAAGCTCGACTTCGCCAGGCAGATGGGCGCGGTGGCGACGATCAACGCACGCGAGGTCCCCAATGTCGTCGAGGCCGTGCGCGAGATCACGAAGGGCGGCGCGCATGTGTCCATCGATGCGCTGGGTCACCCCACCACCTGCTTCAACTCGATCGCCAACCTCCGACGTCGCGGGCGTCACGTTCAAGTGGGCCTCATGCTGGGCGATCACGCGCGGCCGCAGATCCCGATGGATCGCGTGATCGGCTGGGAACTCGAAATCCTCGGTAGCCATGGCATGCAGGCGTTCCGCTACCAGGCCATGATGAACATGATCGAGACCGGCAAGCTCATGCCCCAAAAGCTCGTCGGCAAAAGGATCAGCCTCGCGGATGCGCCCGAGGCCCTCATGGCCATGGACAGGTTCGAAGGGCTCGGCATCAGCGTGATCACGCGGTTCTGATTGCGTCAGCGCTCCTTCGGCAGCGAATAGGCAATCAGGTAATCGCCTGTCTTCGTGCCGAGCGATCCGTGGCCGCTGGCAACGACGAGCAGATACTGCCGCCTAATCTCGTAGGCGTGGCTCTCAAGGCGCGCCGCACCCATGGGGTGAGAAGGAGCCATCGAGCAGGATCAGCCGGATGCCGCCTCCCGTCAGGGTCGATCCGATCAGCGCGATAACAAGGCCCGTTCGCAGGAGAACAGGGTTCCACGACATCTTGCTCATGAGACTCCTCCGACAGAGGCATCGGGCAACGCGGTGATGCTGGCGCGTTGGAATCGCGCGTCCATGGCTGAGCTTCCGGGAAAGCAGCCCTGAGCCTGTGGACCTGGACTTGCCCGTCTCTCGACACAGCTATGTCCCCTGTGCCAGCCTGCTGCACGAAAATGTCCCGGAGGAAGCCATGGCCTATCAGCCTGCCGCAACGCGCTATGACGCAATGCTCTACAATCGCTGCGGCCGGAGCGGCCTGAAGCTGCCTGCGATCTCGCTCGGCCTCTGGCACAATTTCGGCGAGGACAAGTCAGCGGCGACGGCGCGGGAGATCTGCCGCACGGCCTTCGATCGCGGCATCACGCATTTCGACCTCGCCAACAATTACGGCCCGCCTCCCGGCTCGGCGGAGACGCTGTTCGGCGAGATCCTGCGCACGGAATTTCAGGGATATCGCGACGAGCTCGTCATCTCCACGAAGGCGGGCTACCGCATGTGGCCGGGACCTTACGGCGAATGGGGCAGCCGCAAGTACCTGCTCTCCAGCCTCGACCAGAGCCTCAAGCGCATGGGGCTCGACTATGTCGACATCTTCTACTCGCATCGCTTCGATCCCGAAACCCCTCTGGAAGAGACGATGATGGCGCTCGATTCCGCCGTGCGGCAGGGCAAGGCGCTCTATGTCGGCCTTTCCTCGTACAACAGCCAGCGCACGCGCGAAGCCCTCGCTATCCTGCGCGAACTCAAGACGCCCTGCATCATCCACCAGCCGAGCTACTCCATGCTCAACCGCTGGATCGAGGAAGACGGGCTGCTCGACACCCTCGACGATCTGGGCCTCGGTTCCATCGTGTTCTCGCCCCTGGCCCAAGGCATGCTGACGACGAAATATCTCCATGGAATCCCCGAGCACAGCCGCGCGGCCGAGGGCAAGTCGCTGCAGACGAGGTTCCTGAGCGAAGAGAACATCGCCCGTATCCGCAGCCTCAACGACATCGCGCAGAGACGCGGGCAGACGCTTGCGCAGATGGCCCTCTCCTGGGTGCTGCGCGGCGGGCGCGTGACCTCCGCCCTCATCGGCGCGAGCAGGCCCGAGCAGGTGGTGGATTGCGTCGGCGCCCTGCAGAACCTGTCGTTCACGGCCGACGAACTCAGCGAGATCGACCGCTACGCCACGGAAGGCGGGCTCAACATCTGGGCGCAGTCGGCGGAGCGCGAAGGGCCTTCGCGCGGGAAGTAGCCTCAGAGCCGCGGCGAGACGCTGACGGGAACGCCGCGTGAGATGGAATTGCTCACGGTGGATGTTTCCTGCGCCTTGCGGACGAGAGCCGCCAGATCGGCGTTCTCGTCGGCTGCTTCGACCGCAATCTGCACGGCGGCGGACGTCGCGCGCAGCGGATTGCCGTCGAACGTCACCGTCACATCCACGGCAACATCGGTCAGCGTGATGCCCATCTCGTGAGCGACGTAATAGAGATCGTTGCAGAAGCATCCGCCGATGGCGAGCGCGAGCAGCTGTCCGCCATTGAAGCCGAGCCCCTGGCCGCCTGCCCTTCCCTCCGGACGGTCGATGACGACGGAGTGAGCGCCTGCCCATCCGATACAGGCTTCCGTTCCCGGAATGCCGCGTAAGCCGACCGTCATGGCTGTCATGGAGCACCTCCTGCCGTTTCAACTGTGCCGCGAACCGGCAGGCTCCGAGCACTGAACTCCTGAGGGAGACCTGCGTTCTTCCTGGCTACCCCCTCAGAACGTTTGTGGGAGCTGCAGGCGCGGGATTAACGTGAGAGACGACATCTCCTTCACAAAGGGATCGGAACGATGAGTTCCCACGATCCTGGCGATAATCGTCGGCAGGCCCGGCGTTATCGCGCCCAGCATCTCGCGAAGATCGTGGTGAATCCCGACACCATGATTACCTGCATGGTGGAGGAGATCTCAACCGACGGCGCGAGGATCAGTATCGATAGCCGCTATCATGTGCCCGACGATTTCGATCTCTTCATCGCTGCGCATGAACTGCAGGTTCATCGTGCGCGGCTGTGCTGGCGAGAGGAAGGGATGATCGGCGTTGCCTTCATCCATTCGCTTGATCGGCAAGATCAGGCGCGCCCCATCGCTCAGGCTGGCGAGACAACCCGGAGCGAGGCTGAACGGCTGCGTGTGGAGATTGAGCGCGAGGGGCGTGGCGCGCCTGCAATCCGGCTGCGCCCGTTTCGCTGAGGCCTATCGCCGTCCGAACAGGCGCTCGATGTCGGTGAGCTTCAGCTCCACGTAAGTGGGCCGTCCGTGATTGCACTGGCCGGAGAGCGGCGTCGCCTCCATCTCACGCAGCAGCGCATTCATCTCTTCCGGACGCATGCGGCGTCCGGCGCGGATGGAGCCATGGCAGGACATGCGCGAGAGGACGGCATCGAGACGCTCCTCCAGGGGATTGGCGGCGCCCTGCCCCCATTCCGCGAGCGCATCGGCCACGTCCTGCACCAGCGCCTTGATCCGCCCGCCTGCGAGCGCCGACGGCACCTCGCGCACGAGCAGTGCGCCATGGCCGAAAGGCTCGACCACGAGGCCGAGGCCCTCCAGCATGGAAGCTTCCGCCAGCACGCGATCCGCGTCGACGGGATCGAGATCCACGACCTCGGGGATGAGCAGCAGCTGGCGCGCGATGCCGGTTGACGCGCGCTCGCGCTTCAGGCGCTCATAGACGAGGCGCTCGTGCGCGGCATGCTGATCGACGATGACGATGCCGTCCTTCGTCTGCGCGACGATGTAGGTGCCGTGCAGCTGCGCCCGCGCCGCTCCGAGGGGCGCCGCTTCCATTTCCGGCTCGACCTCATTCAGCGTCGCGCGGCTGTCGGCGGAGGGTGTCGCGAGATCCGGCAGGCTCGCCTGTGCTTCCGCGAGGCCGGACGCCGGCGCGTAGGAAGGCGGATCGAGGGGCGCCTGCCAATTGGCGAAGCCGCTCGACGGTCGGATGATGGAGGGGCGATGGTGCCCATAAGCCGGCCGCGAGGGCAGCGCACCTTGCGGGCGCAGGCTCTCCAGCGTGCGTGTGCCAACAGTCGAGGATGCGCGCGTGCCGAAGCGGTTGATCGCCTCCTTGATCGCAGCGACCACGAAACCGCGCATGAAAGCGGGATCACGGAAGCGCACTTCCGTCTTCGCCGGGTGCACGTTCACGTCCACCGCGCGCGGATCGAGCTCGATCATCATCGCAAGAACGGGATGACGGTCGGAGGCCATCACGTCGGCATAGGCTCCACGCACCGCGCCAAGCAGAAGCTTGTCGCGCACGGGACGGCCGTTGACGACGAAATGGATGGAGGTGGAGGTGCCGCGATGATAGGTAGGCAGGCTCGCAAAACCCGTGAGCCGCACGCCTTCGCGCTCCACGCCGATCGACATGGCGTTCTCGTGAAAGTCCGAGCCGAGCACGCGCGAGAGACGGCGCAGGAAGCCGTGCTCGCCGGGTTCCTCCGGCGGATAGGTGAAGGACGTGATGTGCTCGCCCGAAAGCGTGAAGCGCACGGTCGGATGCGCAATGGCGAGGCGTTTCACGATTTCCGCCACGGCCTGCGCCTCGGAGCGGTCGCTCTTCAAGAACTTCAGGCGCGCAGGCGTGGCGGCAAAAAGGTCCGTCACCTCGACCCGGGTGCCCTTGGGCGCGGAGGCTGGCCGCACCGGGTGCTTCATGCCGCCCTCGACCACGATCATGGATCCGGTTTCCGCGTTCGCCGTACGCGTGGTAATCGCAAGGCGCGCCACGGCGCCGATGGAGGGCAAGGCCTCGCCCCGGAAGCCGAGCGTGCCGATGGAAAACAGATCACCATCCGGAATCTTGGAGGTGGCGTGCCGCTCGACGGCGAGTTCCAGATCCTCGGGCGTCATGCCCTGCCCGTCGTCGACGATGCGGATCAGGCGGCGCCCCCCCGCCTCCACGGTGATCTCGATAGAGGACGCACCCGCATCGATGGCGTTTTCGACGAGTTCCTTCACGGCCGCCGCAGGCCGCTCGACAACCTCGCCCGCGGCGATGCGGTCGACGAGAATGGGATCGAGGCGGCGGACGGGCATGAGGCGCTTCTGACCAGGGGATTCGGAACAGGAAAGATAGGGATGGAGCACCACGGATGCCAGCAGCCGCGACGTTATTCCCGCACCCGTCCACCATCATCCCGGACGGCGACAGCCGATCCGGGATCGCTGCCAGGATGAGGCGCTCTTCTCGTCAGGCGATCCCGGGTTCTGCTGCGCAGCCCCGGGATGACTTCCCTGGCTATCCCTGCGCCAGGTATTGCTTGGCGAGAATTTTTCCTTCTTCCACGGCGGGCTGGTCGAACGGGTCGACGCCGAGCGCATAGCCGGTGAGGATGGTCTCCAGCATGAAGTGCATGAGCAGCTCGCCAACAGCCCCTTCATCGAGCTTCTCGATATGGATGCGGCGGGTGGGACGGCTATTCTTGGCCAGCGTATCGGCCGTGGCACGGCCTTGAGCCGCCACGAGATCGCCAATGCGCTTTCCGCCGAAGCCCGGCTCGCCCGCGCGCTTGGCGAGCCTCTCGTCCATCAGGGGCCCCTGTCCGGCCACGCCGGTGGTCATGACGGTGAAGAGCTTGTCGTTGGGGCCCGCGAGATAAAGCTGAAGCTGGCTGTGCTGGTCCACCGGGCCTATGGCGGCCACGGGCTGCGTGCCGTTTCCGTCCTTGCCGATGCTCTCGGCCCAGAGCTGCACCCACCAGCGGGTGAAGCGCTCGAGGCGGTCCGCGTAGGCCATGGTGACGGCAATGCCCTTGCCTTCCCTCGCAGCCGCCACGTTGAGCGCGGCTCCGAGAGCCGCCGGCGCGTCCTTGGCAGCACTGCCGTTGCAGAAGGGTTCATAGGCCTCCGCCGCACCCTGGCGGATGGCGGCGATGTCGAGACCGAGCACCGCCGCAGGCAGAAGGCCCACATTGGTGAGCACGGAATAGCGGCCGCCAATGCCGGTGTGATGCTCCAGGAAGCGCACGCCCTCCGGCTCCAGGAGGTCACGCAGGGCATTCCGGCCGCCGTCTTTCCGCGGCTCTGAGAGGCCGAGGAACGTATCCTTCGGCAGGGCCTTCAGACCGGCCTTGTCGAGGGCGGAGAGCACGGCAATCGTCTGCATCAGGGTCTCGCCCGTGCCACCGGACTTCGAGATCGACACGAAGCGTGTGGACGACAGAGGCAGCTTATGCAGCACGTGATCGAAGGTGAGAGGGTCGAGATTGTCGAGGAAGTGAACGCGCGGGCTCTCCGTGAAGCGGCCGGCGCCCGGCACCGCATAATCCTTCAGCTGAGCCAGCGTCTGGCCGCCGAGGCTGGAGCCGCCGGTGCCGAGGAACACCACGTCCGTCGCATCCCGACGCAGCCAGGCGGCGGCCTCCTTCACGGCGGCGAGATCCTCCGTCGTGCGCGGCATGTGCAGCAGCGGCAGGCGGCCTGACGCATCGTCCTCGGAAAGCCGCTTCATGGCTTGGCCCACAGCCTCAAGGGCCGCGTCGAAAGCTCCTTGCGAAAGTCCGCCCTCCCCGATCGAGGATTCCAAGGCAAGATCAATCGATTGCTGCAGCGCCATGCGGGTACTCCGACTCGTTTTGGAAGAGAAGCGGAACTTTAGGGCGGCATTCGCCTGAGGGCTAGGGCTTAAGCAGTCTTCGATCAAGACCTACCATATCTCTCTAACCCGTGGATCTCGCATGTACCCCCTATTCAGAGAGCTGCGTCATCGTGGGCCGACGGCTCAGCTTGCGTAAGGGAACCTGCCCCTCGTAGACATCATGATACGTTACAACACGAGCAGGACACCTCCCATGGCAACGGGCATTTACGACGGCACGAAAACTGGCAACGCCTATATCGATCCTCTCCTCTCGGGGTGGAAATGGAATGGCGGTCCAGTGACCTACGGCTTCGCCCAGTCCGCTGCTGTTTATGGAGATGCCATAAACGACTATTACGGCCAGTATCCCCACTATCATTTTGAAGCCGTTTCCATAAGATCGATGGAGGCCTTCCAAGGCATCCTCACCGGCCAGTCAACATTGGCCGGCAACTCCATGATCCTCACGCCCGTCTCGGGCTTCACGAATCTTACCTTCGTTCAGACGAATCCGGCCACGGACAGCACAGACATACGCATTGGCATGTCGTCGCTCGCGCCCTTCGCCATCGGCTTTCTCCCCGGTGAATACGCCTCACGCGGAGGCGCAGACGGCGATATCTGGATCGGCAATAGCGGCGCTTACGGCGCAGCCCATAAACTGCAGAACCCTATCAACGGATCCTGGGCCTATTACACGCATCTTTGGACACTTGGAAAAGCTCTCGGCTTGAACAGCGGATACATGGATATTCCCAAGGACAAGCAGTTCAAGGAATACACGCTGATGACGTATTACAACGCTCCAGACGTGGAACTGCCAGTATCTGTTGCAGCTAATGGCGGCTCGAGCGGGAGCTATCCTGAATTCGAGAACATGACCTACTACAACAGCCAGACATTCATGATGCTGGACATCGCCGCCCTGCAGGAGATGTATGGTGCCAACTACAATTTCCGCAGCGAGAATAATACCTATACATGGAGCCCGACCACCGGCGCCGTTTATGTCGATGGTGTTCTCAACGGCACTGTCGCAGATGGCCTAGCCCCCAATTCCGGCGAGCCGCTTCCTGGCGCTGGCACGAACAAGATCTTTCAGACACTCTGGGATGGCAACGGCGTCGATACTTACGACCTGTCGAATTACGTCACCAATCTCAAGATTGATCTCAGGCCGGGGGAGTACTCCACCTTCAGCGACGAACAGCGCATGTATATCGGGCGCGATATTCACAATGAGAACTTCTTCGCTCGCGGCAATGTCTACAATGCCATGCTCTACCATGACGATGTCCGCTCTCTAATCGAGAACGCCAAGGGCGGAACTGGAGGCGACACGCTCAAGGGCAACATTGCCAAGAACCATCTCTGGGGCAACGCCGGCATGGACACCTTCGAAGGCGGTGCTGGCGACGATATCCTCGACGGCGGAAGCGGCTACGACACTGCCGTGTTCAGCGGCAGTAAGGCTAATTATACTATCACAAAAAATGCAGACGGCAGCTTCACCATTACTGACACGCGCACAAATGGTGAGGGCTCAGACATCCTAGTCAGCATCAATTTCGCCAAGTTCAGCGATCAAGTCGTGACCCTGGCGGAGCCGTTGAGCCTGACCCGGCAGGGAACAGCGAAATCCGAAATGCTTACGGGCGATATGGGCCGCGACAAGCTCTATGGCTATGGCGGCAATGACGTTCTCAACGGTAGGGAAGGCGTCGATTACATGGTCGGGGGCACGGGGAACGACACCTACCATGTGGACAATGCAGGAGACCGCGTCGTCGAGACCCCCACGGGCGGCACGGCAGACCGAGTCGTTTCGTCGACCAGCTACACTCTGGCAGCCTACGTAGAAAATCTGACCGGATCCGGCTCTGGCGCGATCGCGCTCACCGGCAATGCGCTCAACAACACGGTCACCGGCAACAATGCAGATAACCGCATCAGCGGTGGGGCAGGCAACGACCTGATCGATAGCAGGCTTGGAAACGACATCCTTAGCGGCGGATCGGGAAAAGACACATTCTCTTTCGGCTCTAATAACCCTCTCGACAGCGGCAATGTGGATACGATCACTGACTTCAACGTGATCGACGACATTATTCAGCTAAAGTTCTTCACATTTCCGAAAGTGTCCGCTCTTGGTACTCTCAACCGAGACTTCTTCACGATCGGCACCGCCGCCAAAGATAGGAACGACTACATCGTTTACAACAAGGTGACAGGGGTCGTGTCCTACGATGTAGATGGTTCAGGTGCCAAGGCGGCAATGGACTTCCTCAAAGTCAAGGCTGGAACAGCCCTCACTCATGCAGACTTCAACGTCGTCTACTAACGCATGATGATCCTGCGCTTCGCGAAGCTCTGCTCCCTGACTTTACAACAATCTGAATAGCTTTTTAGTCGAGAACGATTATGCATTCTTCATCCGAAATCCGCAGCCTTGATCTCGCCATCAGCACTGCAACTAGTCCCGCTCCCAGCATTATCGGGATCTACGATCCCAACCGCACAGGAAACGCCTATATCGATGGAGTAATGTCAGGCTACAAATGGCCGCCAGGAACCACCATCCATTACGGTTTCCCCACCACTATCACTCCTTATGCATCGCCTTATGGCGGATCCACCGCCGACACGGAGTACAACAAGAATTTCGTTCCTGTCTCTCAATTCACGCAGGAAACCTTTGATGCATTCATCACCGGAGTGCGTTCAGGCAGCGTCCACGCGATGACACTGACCCCGATCATGGGGTTCACGAACCTGACCTTGGTCAAGGATGCTGCGCCGACGGCCGATACACACATGCTAATCGCCACGTCGTCACAACCCTCCACCGCTTGGGCGTACTATCCGGGAGAGAAGTTCGGGAACCGCGAGGGCGACGTGTGGCTCGGCCAGAATTATGACGAATACATTACTCCAGCGAATGGCAGCTACGGCAGTTACATCATGCTGCACGAGTTCGGCCATGCCCTCGGTCTGAAGCATAGCTTTGACCTTCACGAGCAGGAAGATGTGCACGTTCCCTTCAACGAGGATTTCTGGGAATACACCATCATGTCGTATTCGGGCGCACCCTATGTCACGCCCACGGATGAGGTGTCCGGCCCGGAGTCAGGTTTCTCTTACGGCCACCCTCAGACGTTCATGATGCTTGATATCGCTGCCCTGCAGGAGATGTACGGCGCCAATTATACGTTCCGCGACGAAGGGAACACATACTCGTGGAGCCCGACGACAGGCGAGGTTTTTGTCGACGGCATATCGCAGGGACGCGAGGGAGCAACCGATGCCACGGGCACCTTCGTCAAGAACAACATTTTCCAGACGATCTGGGATGGCGGCGGCATCGACACCTATGATCTGTCGAACTACTCGACTAACCTCGTTCTCGACCTCGCTCCCGGAGGCTACTCGACTTTCAGCGATGGACAGAGATCAACCTACGGCTATTTCCCCTATCCAACACAATGGTATGCCCGCGGCAACGTCTACAATGCCCTTCTCCACGACAGCGATACGCGTTCGCTGATCGAGAATGCCAAGGGCGGTTCGGGCAACGATCGGCTTAGCGGCAACATCGGCGTCAATCATCTCTGGGGCAACGCCGGCAAGGACACTTTTTCAGGCGGCGCCGGAGACGACGTGCTCAACGGTGGCGACGGCATCGATACTGCCGTCTTCAGCGGCAGTAAGACTGATTATACCATCACCAAAAACGCTGACGGCAGCTTCACCATTGCGGATAATCGAGATGCTTGCGACGGCACGGATACACTGACGAGCATCAACTTCGCTCAGTTCAGCGATCAGTTCTATATGCTGGCGGATCCTAGCTTCACTCGGACAGGCTCCGCCAAGTCCGAAAGGATAAACGGGGATATCGGCAACGATAATCTCTACGGCCTGGGCGGCAACGACGTTCTCAACGGCTATGTCGGCGCCGACTACATGAGCGGCGGGGCCGGCGGCGACCTCTACTATGTCGACGATGTCCGCGACCAGACAATCGAGCTGAGCACATCAGGTGGTATTGATAGGGTCTACACCACCGTAAGCCGAACTCTAGGCTCGAACGTGGAGAACCTGACGGCCATTGGCAGAGACTCTATCAGTCTGGCGGGCAATGGACTGAGCAATACGATCCTGGGCAATGCCGGAAATAACAAAATCAATGGCGGCTTGGGCATCGACATCCTTAAGGGCGGCGTCGGATCTGACACTTTTGTTTTCAACACTGCCCCATCAGCGAAAAACGTCGACAGAGTCCTCGACTTCAACATTACGGACGATTCGATTCAGCTTGAGAACGCGGTCTTCAAGAAGCTCGGATCCGGCTTCTCGGCCTCGCCGAAGGTGTTGGACCACCGATTCTTTGCAATCGACAAGGCCCGAGACAGCAACGATTACATCATCCATGATCGCGCAAAAGGCACGCTCTCCTACGACGCCGACGGATCGGGTTCAGCTCAGGCCATCGCCTTTGCGACAGTTCAGAAAAACCTTCTTCTGACCTACAAGGACTTCTACATCGTCTAATCTGACGGACAGTGCGCCGCGTTAAAAAGGGAGCCGCAAGGCTCCCTTTTTAGCTCAAGACGAAAATCTTAAAGCCCCGTCGGCCGTCCTGCGATGACGGTGAGCATCCGGCCGTCGCCGAAGACGCGGCTGGCCGCCTCGCGGATGTCCGCCTGCGTGACGGAGGCCACCAGGGCGTTGCGGCGGCCGATATAATCGATGCCGAGGCCCTCGAAGGCGATCTGCGCCAGAGTGTGGGCGATCTTCGTGGAAGTATCGAAGCCCAGCGAGTAGGAGCCGATCAGGTAGTCCTTCGCCTTCTGGAGCTCCTCGTCGGTGGGCCCCTCCTCCTTGAGGCGCGCCATCTCGCCTGCGATCACGTCGAGGCATTCCAGGACGCGCTCGTTCTTGGTCGCGGTGTAGCCCCAGGTCATGGAGGCCGCGCGGTAACTCACCAGCGACGTGCCGACGGTGTAGGCAAGGCCGCGCTTCTCGCGCACTTCCTGGAACAGGCGCGAGGTGAAGGAACCGCCGCCGTAGATGTGGTTGAGCACATAGGCCGGGATGAACCCGGGATCGCGCCAGGCGATCCCGGGCGTGCCGAACCGGATCACCGATTGCGGCACGTCGAGATCGACGACGATGCGCGAACCGATCTTCTGCAGCGCGGCGGCTGGAATGACGGGCAGCGGCTCAGCCTCGGGCAGCGATCCGAAGACTCTGTCGAGCAGGGCCGACAGATTGTCGGAGTCGATAGCGCCGACAACGGCGAGCTTCATGCGTCCACGCGCGATCATGGCACGATGCATGGCAACGAGATCGTCGCGCGTGATCGCGGCCACGCTCTCGGGCGTACCGGAGGTGGGAAGCCCGTAGGGGTGACCTGCAAAACCTTCCTCGAAGAAGCGCCGCGTGGCCATCACCCCTGGGTCGTTCTGCTGATAGCGCAGGCCGGCAATCGTCTGGGCACGCACGCGCTCGATCGCATCCTGATCGAAGCGGGGCTCGACCAGGGCCAGACGCAGCAGCTCGAACGCCTCGTCCGCATGCTTGACGAGTGTCTTCAGGGAGCCGCCGAGAGCATCGTTGCCCGCGTTGAACGAGAGCTCGATGGCGCGCGCCGCCAGACGCTCCTGGAAGGCGTCGGAATCGTATTCGCCCGCGCCCTCGTCGAGCAGGCGCGCCAGCATCTGCGCGACGCCCGGCTTGTCCTGCGGATCGTGCGCCGATCCGCCCTCGAAGATGAAGGACACCGCGATCAGCGGCACCACGTCGGATTCGACATGCCAGGCCTCGACGCCGCCCGCGGAGGTCAGAACCTTCACGCTGGTGGGGGACGAAGACAGGGTTTCGACGGAAGCGGTCATCATTACCTCAAATCGTGAGCAGGCGGTCAGGATGCCGACTTCTGCAGATAGCCCGTCACGGAACGGCGGGCGACGAGATAGCGCTCGGCGGCGGACGCGAGATCATCCTTGAGCACCGTCTCGATCTCCACCGGCCAGCGACGCACGTCCTCGATGGTCTCCCCGATGGCGAGAGCCGAGCCGTAGATGCGCGCGAGCGACGATTGGCTGTCGGTGGAATAGATCGTCTCGGCCACCAGGCGCGTCTTGGCGCGCTCGATGGCGTCGGAATCGAGAGCTTCGGCCGGAATGGTCCTAAGCACCTGGTCCACGGCTTCCTCGAGCGCGGGAAGAGAAACGCCTTCTGCCGGAACCGCATAGACGCAGAAGCGCGTGTCTTCCATGGCGGAGGACATGTACCAGGCGCCGGCGTTCACGGCGATGCCGCGCTCCATGACGAGCTTGCGGTAGAGATACGAGGTCGGGCCGCCACCGATCACCTCGGCCAGAAGCTCGAGGGCGTAGCAGTCACGCTGCGTGGCCGTGCGGCAGGACGGAACCAGATAGAGCCGCTGCAGCGTCGGCTGCTCGACCTTCGGATCTGCGACCGTGATGTGACGCGCGGCCACCGGCTCCGGCTCACGCGGGCGCACACGGACCGGGCGCTTGCCCTGCGGAGCGATGCGGCCATAGGTGGCATCCGCCAGGCGGCGCACCTCGTCGGCGGTCACGTCCCCGGCGACGACGAGAATGCCGTTCTCCGGCGTATAGAAGCGCTTGTAGTAATCGAGGGCATGATCGCGGTTGAGCGTCTCGATCTCGTGCATCCAGCCGATGATCGGAATGCCGTAGGGATGATGCACGAAGAGCGAGGCCGCCATCGCCTCCGAAAGCTGGGCGGACGGATCTGTCTCTACGCGCATGCGGCGCTCTTCCAGCACCACGTCGCGCTCAGGACCGATGACGGATTCCTCCAGCAGCAGATTGGTCATGCGGTCCGATTCGAACTCCATCATGACCTTCAGGTTCTCCCGCGCGACACGCTGGAAATAAGCGGTGTAGTCGAACGACGTGAAGGCATTCTCCTGGCCGCCGAGGCCGGAGACCACCTTGGAAAACTCACCGGCTGGATGCTTCTCGGTGCCCTTGAACATCAGGTGCTCGAGGAAATGCGCGATGCCCGACTGGCCGATCGGATCGTCCGCCGAGCCGTTGCGGTACCACATCATATGCGTGACGACGGGCACACGGTGATCGGGGATCACCACGACGTCGAGGCCATTGTCGAGAGTGAAGGAGGAGAGATCGGGGCCGCTGCCTTCCGTGCGCCCGAAGGACGAGGCGTCGGCTTTGAGAAGGGGCTTGGAGGCAGTCTTCATATCGGTTCAACCTTAAAGGCATCAAATCGTTTCGCAGGATAATCCCTACGGGGATAGTCCAATTGGGGAAGCACGCAAGCGAGGCAGGAGGCTTTCACGCGGTGCGGCAGGCGGCGTCGGAAAGCAGATCAGGCTTGGCTTTGCACGGCCCCTAGAACGTATTCAGGCGAAGCGGGGGTGCCCGTTCGCCTGAAGAAGAGAGACATTGGGCTGCGGTGACTATTGGCGCCGCCGCTGCTGCTCGATGAAGGCCAACGGGCTGTCCGGGTCGCCCATCGGCTTCGGATCGGCGGAGGCCTTGAGGGGCGCGCCGCCGGCAGCCTTGAGAAGGCCCTGCGGAGGATCGCTCAGGTAGCGGCGCTCCAGGCCGTCGCCCGAAAGCTCCGCCTTCTTGTCGGTGGCGAAGGAGCGCAGCTCATCCGGCGTCATGCGGCTGTTCTCGGCCTGGCCCCCCACCAGAGGAGGCGGGCTGGTGACGCGGTTGTTCGGGTTGCGGCCGGCGCGAATCTCGTCGATGTCCAGACGGTCCCCGTTGCTCAGCTTGTAGAGCTCGGAACTCGTGTAGGGGGTCTTGGCCTCGGCCGCAGCTTTGCGGCGGGCCGCCACGTCCGGGTCCTTGGGCCAATTGGCATTCGCCTCGGCCTTGCGGGGAGCCGGAGCCGGCAGATCCATCTTCGGCGGCAGCACCAGGGGCGCGCGCTCGTTATAGATGATCGGCTCCTTCTCCTTGGGGATGATGCCGATGCTGCCCAGCAGGCTCTTCACGGCCTCGCCTTCCTCCGCCAAGGCAGGGGAAGCAGCGACCAGGAGCGCCAGAGCCCCCGCGCGGCACAAGATTTTCATTCCCTTCATGGCACACCCACCGTTCTTTCTCATTGAGCCTGGAACGCCTGATCGCTCTTTGGGGCGAACATAAGGCAGCTTGTCCGACACGGAGGAGTTAGCGCCCCCGCCTCGCCTCCAGGACAAAGGAGTCATAAAGCAATCCGATTACCCCCGCAACGATGGCCGCATCCGCCACGTTGAACACGTACCAGGACCAGCTGCCGATCTGGAACTGGATGAAATCGAACACCGCCCCATAGGCCAGGCGGTCGATCACGTTCCCGATGGCTCCGCCGACGATGAGACCTAAGGAAGCGGCCAGGAGCTTGGCCGTCGTCCGGCGGATCCAGACCGACAGGCCAATCGAGGCGAGGATCGACACCACGACGAGGATCCATCGGCCCAGATCCCCATCCTGCTGGAAGAGGCCATAGGAGATGCCCCGGTTCCAGACCACGATGAGGTTGATGAAGGGTGCGAACTCCACCGGTTCCTTCACAGGCAGGTCGAAGACGAACAGAGTGTAGAGCTTGGTGGCCTGATCAAGGATCAGGGTGACCAGGGCCACCGAGAAACCCAGGATCGCGGCTGCCGACAGGCCTGGTTGGGTCGCACGGGCCTTGGATGCTCGGGATCTGGACGCAGGCGGTTTGGCCGCAGCGCGGGAGCGCTGCGGAGCGGCCTCGGGAGCGTTCGCACCGGGAGCCGGCATATCGGGATCGTTCCCCTTGCTCATTCCGCAGCCGCCTTCAGCCGATCCCACTCACGCAGGGCCGCGGCATCGCGGGGTGTCACGTCCGGATACTCCGGATCGGAGCCCACCTCCGGGGAGACCTTCCAGGAGCGGGCGCATTTGCGGCCCTTGGCGAGTTCCGGCACCACGGCGACACCTTTCACCTCGTCGAGGCGGAAGGCGTCCGAGGGGCCGTCGCCCTGCTCCACCCGGATGGCGGAGGTGATGCAGATCTCGGCCATGTCGAGCCCCTGGACCGCCTGGAAGAGGCTCTCGTCGGCGATGTGCACGACAGGCGCCGCCTCAAGGCTCGCGCCGATGCGCTTTTGCGCACGCTCGATCTCCAGCGCGCCGGTGACGACGCGGCGCACCCGGCGCACCTTGGCCCAGCGTTCGGCGAGCGCCTCGTTTCGCCACTCGGACGGAACTTCCGGGAAGGTTTCGAGATGCACCGACTCCGCATTCGGGAAGCGCGCGAGCCACGCCTCCTCCGCCGTGAAGGCAAGGATCGGGGCGATCCAGGCGACCACGCAGCGGAAGGTCTGGTCGATCACGGTGAGCGCGCTCTTGCGCGCCACGCTCGAAATCGGATCGCAGTAGAGCGTGTCCTTGCGGATGTCGAAGTAGAAGGCCGACAGGTCCGTGGTCATGAACGAGTTCAGCAGCGCCACCACGCGCTTGAAGTCGTAGGTGGAGTAGGCTTCCCGCATCTCGCCGTCGAGTTCGACGAGGCGGTGCAGCACGAAGCGCTCGATCTCCGGCATATCCTTGTAGGCGACCTTGTCCGCCTCGCGGAAATGGGCGAGCGAGCCCAGCATCCAGCGGATCGTGTTGCGCAGCTTGCGGTAGGTCTCGGCGGTGGTCTTGATGATCTCGGGGCCGATGCGCTGATCGTCCCAGTAATCGACGGATGCCGTCCACAGGCGCAGGATGTCCGCGCCGTATTCCTTGATGATCGCCTGCGGAGCGACCGTGTTGCCGAGGGACTTCGACATCTTGCGGCCCTGCTCGTCGAGCGTGAAGCCGTGAGTGACGACGATGTCGTAAGGCGCGCGGCCGCGCGTGCCGCAGCTCTCGAGCAGCGACGAGTGGAACCAGCCGCGATGCTGGTCCGAACCTTCGAGATACATCACCTGGTCAGGTCCGCCGTCGACCTTGCGGCGCACATGCAGATCGGGGCGCCTCTCGAGCGCGAAGGCATGCGTGCAGCCGGAATCGAACCACACGTCGAGAATGTCGTTCACCTTCTCGAAGTCGTTGAGATCGTAGCCGCCGGCTTTGAGGAAGCGCGAGCCATCGTCGGCATACCACGCATCCGCGCCTTCCTTTTCGAAGGCTTCCGCGATGGCCGCGTTGACGCGTTCGTCCTTGAGAATCTCGTTGGTGCCCTTCTTCACGAAGACCGCGATCGGCACGCCCCAGGCACGCTGGCGCGACACCACCCAATCGGGACGGTTGGCGATCATGCCGTTGATGCGGTTCTCGCCGGTTTCCGGCACCCATTGGGTCTTCTCGATGGCATTGAGAGCACGCTGACGGAGGGTATCTCCCTTACCGTCGAGGGGCTTGTCCATGGAGATGAACCATTGCGGCGTGTTGCGGAAGATGAGCGGCCCTTTCGAACGCCAGGAGTGCGGATACTGGTGCTTCAAACGCCCGCGCGCGATCAGCGCGCCCACTTCCACGAGCTTCTTGATCACCGCTTCGTTGGCGCCCGCATCCTTGCCCTTGTCGTCATAGATGCGCTCCCCCGCAAAGAAAGGAATGTTGGGGAAATAGGACGAGTCCGGCGCCACGGTATGCGGCACCTCCGTCGTGCCGCAGGCAGCGAACACGTCACGATACTTCACGTAGGTGTTGTAGTCGTCCGCACCGTGGCCGGGCGCGGTGTGCACGAAGCCCGTGCCTGCATCGTCGGTGACGTAATCGGCCGTCAGCATCGGGACCGCGAAATCCCAATAGCCGTTCGCACCCTCAAGGCCGCGGAACGGATGCGCGCACCGCTCGATCATCACCGGCAGCACGTCCTTCACGCGCTCGTAGCCGGCCACGCGCGCAGCGGCGAACACGTCGGCGGCGAGCTTGTCGGCGAGCACGAGGCGGTCGCCCACCTTCGCCCAGTTGTCGTCAGCCGCTTCTGTGACCTTGTAGAGGCCATAGGCGATGTTTTCGCCATAGGCGATGGCGCGGTTCGCAGGGATCGTCCAGGGAGTCGTCGTCCAGATCACGACCGACGCGCCGTCGAGATCGCCGTCGAGGGTGTTGGTGATCTTGAACTTCACCCAGATCGTGGTGGAGGTCTTCTCGTGATACTCGACTTCCGCTTCCGCAAGCGCGGTCTTCTCGACCGAGGACCACATCACCGGCTTCGAGCCGCGATAGAGCTGGTCGCTCATGGCGAACTTGATGATCTCGCGGGCGATCTGCGCTTCCGCGTCATAGGACATGGTCAGATAGGGGTTCGACCAGTCGCCGCCGACGCCCAGGCGCTTGAACTCCTCGCGCTGCACGTCGATCCACTTCTCGGCAAAGGCGCGGCATTCCCGGCGGAACTCGACGATCGGCACCTCGTCCTTGTTCTTGCCCTTGGCGCGATACTCCTCCTCGATCTTCCACTCGATCGGCAGGCCGTGGCAGTCCCAGCCCGGCACGTAGTTGGAATCGAAGCCGAGCATGCCCTGGGAGCGGACGATCAGGTCCTTCAGGATCTTGTTGAGGGCGTGACCGATATGAATGTTGCCGTTGGCATAGGGAGGGCCATCGTGCAGCACGAAGCGCTTGCGGCCCTTCTGGGTCTCACGCAGGCGCTCGTAGAGCTTCATCTCGTTCCAGCGCTCCAGGAAGAGCGGCTCACGCTGGGGCAGGCCCGCCCGCATGGGAAACTCGGTCTGCGGCAGGAAGAGGGTTTCGGAATAGTCGCGAGCGGCGCTTTCGGGCTTGTCGGTCATAGCGGTCAATCGATCCAAGCAGCCCCCGGTCCAGGGGCTGAATTCAGGCTAAATTCTTAAAGCGAACGGCAGACATCCCGGACCTTCGCGGATCCCGCGAGGGCCGGGCCGATAATTCGCGAAGGCCGGATGCGGGCCGGCCGATGAGCCTGAAAAACCATGGGCATGGGAGCCTTTTAGCAGCGCCGCGCCGGATAATAAAGCGTGGTGATTTGGGCCCTGGCTCCCTATCTATAGGACCACGACCCTGACAGGTTAGGATTGATCCATGGCAGAGATGACAACCACGGCGGGCAAGCGCTCCCGCGCCGGCTTCGACCTGACGCCTCCCTCCCCCGAGCAGTTCCGCCTCCTCGTCGACAATCTCGACGACGAGGAGCGCCGCGTCCTTCTGGAGCACGGCACCGAGAGGCCGTTCTGCGGCATCTTCAACGATGCCAAGGACAAGGGCACCTATTGCTGCCGGCTCTGCGGCCTGCCCCTGTTCAAGTCGGGCACCAAGTTCGAATCCGGCTCCGGCTGGCCGAGCTTCTTCGACCCGATCGATCGCGACCACATCGCCTTCGTGCGGGACACGAGCTACGGCATGATCCGCACCGAGATCCGCTGCGCCCGCTGTGAGGGGCACCTGGGCCACGTCTTCCCGGACGGTCCTCCCCCCACCGGCGAGCGCTACTGCATGAACTCCGTCTCCATGCGCTTCGTGGCCGAAGGCGATCCGCTGCCGGACGATCTCGGCCGGGGTGCCCCTGAGGGCGAAGCGGTTCGTTAGAGCGCCATGGACACGGGCGGACGGGATGCCGACACGCAGGACGATGCGGGCTTCTACGCCCTCCTGCCTGTTGTCGACCCGTTCTCCAGGCTCACCGATCCCGCCGTCTACACGCCCCTGCCGGACGGCTGGACCTTAGGCCTCAGCGATATCGTGAACTCCACCGCCGTCATCGCGGCGGGGCGCTACAAGGAGGTCAACACGGCCGCCGCCTCCACGATCGCAGCGCTCGCCAACCGGCTGGGCGGTCAGGACTTTCCCTTCGTGTTCGGGGGCGACGGCGCGAGCTTCGCCGTCCCGCCCGAGCAGGCCGAGATCGCCCGCGAGGCGCTGGCCTCCGTCGCGGCCTGGGCCCAGGATGCTTTCGGCTTTACTCTGCGGGTTGCCCTCGTGCCGGTCTCGGCCATCAGGGCGGAAGGCTATGACGTACGCATCGCTCGCTTCGCTGCCTCCCGCGACGTCACCTACGCCATGTTCGCCGGTGGCGGCTTGAGCTTTGCCGAGCGCCGCATGAAGGAAGGCGCCTTCGCGGTCATGCCCGCCCCGCCCGGCACCATGCCGGATCTGACCGGCCTGTCCTGCCGTTTCGACGAACTGCTCTCGGAGAAGGGAGTCATCCTCTCGCTGATCGCCGTTCCCGCTCCCGGGAGCGCTCCAGAGGCCTTCGCAGGGCTCATCGCCCAGATTCTCACCCTCGCCGACAATCCGAAGGAAGCCCGCAGGCCCATCCCAGATGGCGGCCCGCCGCTTTCCGGCCCCTTCAAAGGGTTTGCCGTCGAGGCCAAAACCGTGAAGCGTGGAAGCCTCTCCGCGAAGGCGAAGCTCGCAGCGCAGCGCCTTACAGCCTTCACGATCTTCAAGCTCGGGCGGCCCGTCGGCCGTTTCGATCCACTGCGCTATCAGAATCAGCTCGTCGAGAACACGGATTTCCGCAAATTCGACGACGGCCTGCGCATGACCCTGGATTGCACGCCGGCCCTTGCGGACCGCCTGGAAGGCCTGCTTGCGGAAGCGCAGGAAAATGGCATCGCCCGCTATGGCCTGCACCGGCAGCAATCGGCCTTCATGACCTGCTTCGTGCCCTCGCCCAGGCGCAGCGATCACGTGCATTTCGTCGATGGCGCGATGGGCGGCTATGCGATGGCCGCGAGGGCGCTGAAGGCTGCGCGTTGAACCGGGTGCGGTCATCCCGGGGCTGCGGAGCAGAACCTGGGATCGTTTGAAGGATGGGGCATTGAAACTCAACGCCGTCATCCCTGCGTTCTGTCCGGCATTCCCGCCTCCATCGTCATTCCCGCGCAGGCGGGAATCCATATCCGCCGAGGCGGCGGAATGAAGCGAGCGGAAGCCGCAGCTCCTTTTCTTGAACCGTCGTGGTTCTGGATCCCCGCCTGCGCGGGGATGACAGCGTTGAGTTTCCTGCGCTTCGTCCAGGATGACGGGATGTCTAAGCGATCATCGACGCGGTGTGATCCTCAGCAAGCATCCGCTTGGCGTCCATCGAGTCCCGGTCCATCTGCGCGATCAGCGCCTCGATGTGGTCGAACCGCTCTTCGCCGCGGATCCAGCCGATGAATTCGATGTCGAGCAGCTTGCCATAGAGGTCGCCCTTGAAATCGAAGAGATGCGTTTCAAGGAGGGGGGCGCCGTTGTCGAAGGTCGGGCGGCGGCCGAAGCTCGCGACGCCGTCGACGGGCTTTCCATCGACAGAGGCACGAACCGCGTAAATCCCGTGCCGCAGCCGGCAATCGTCGGGCAGACGCATGTTGGCGGTGGGATAGCCGAGGTCCCGTCCACGCTTGTCGCCGTGCCGCACCTCGGCGCGCACGAACCAGCGGTAGCCCAAAAGCCTGTTGGCATGGGCGACATCCCCTGCCTCCAAGGCCGCGCGGATGGCGCTGGAAGACACGGGCTTGGAGCCGTCCACGATGGCGGGAGCAACAAGGCAGGTGAGGCCGAACTTTTCGCACAGCTCCTTCATGCGCTCGGGATTGCCCTCGCGCCCGCGCCCGAAGTGGAAATCGTGGCCGATGACGACGCCGGACAGTTCGATCTCATGCGTCAGAAGGCTCACGAATTCTTCCGCAGTGAGAGCCGCAAGCGCGTGATCGAAGCGGCGGACGAAGGCGCCTGCGAGGCCGAGGCGCGCGAAGATTGCGAGCTTGACCGCCTCGGGCGTGATGCGAAACAGAGGCCTGTCGGGTTGAAAGACGCTGCGCGGATGCGGTTCGAAGGTGAGAACGGCGGCAGGCCTGCCCGATTGGAGCGTCAGGTTGATGAGGTGGCGATGCCCTCGATGCACGCCGTCGAAATTACCGATGGCCGCCACGGCTCCTTTGAGCCCCTCGGGCACGGCTTCGCCATCGCGGCAGATCGCGAAGGATGACGAGGCCGGGACAAGAGGCGGATCGGCGGGCATGAGCGGGTCTCTACCTCAACGGGCCACAGGGTCAAGGGAGGGGCAAATTCTCTCTTCGTCATTCCAGGCCGAAGCGCAGCGGAGGAGACGGCGATCCATAGCGCCGCACCTCGCCGCTGATCCCCTTCCCGATCCTGCGGACCGCTTGGGATGCCGCCCGATGCAATCGCCTACCAAGCGAGCACATCCATGATCGCAGTCGGCATCACGGGCTGACGATCGACCCAATCCTGCACGTGATCGGAGACGAGACCGCCCTCATGGAGCCCAAGCTCCCTGGCGTGGATGCCGCGGGCGATCATCAGGGAGTCGATGCCGAACCCGGCTGCACCTGCGATATCCGTACGGATGGCGTCGCCCACGGCCAGAACACGATTCTTGGGAATGGAGCGATGGTTTAGGTCGGAGGCGACGGCGAGAGCCTTCTCGTAGACGGGCGCGTGCGGCTTGCCGGCATAGAACACCGCGCCGCCCATCTCCTCGTAGGCAAGGGCGAGCGCGCCGGCGCAGGGCAGGATCATATGGCCGCGCTCGACGATGAGATCGGGATTGGCGCAGACCATGAGCAGGTTACGGCGAAGCATCGCCTCGAGCCGCCCGCGGTAATTCTCGACGGTCTCGTGCTCGTCGTCGTCGAAGCCGGAGCAGACCACGTAATCCGCCTCCTCGATGGAGCCGAAGCGGACATCGAGGCCGTTATAGATCGGCATGTCGCGCGGCGGGCCGATGTGGTTGACGATCTGGCCGATGCGCTCCTCGATAGCGAGCCGGGTCAGGTCGCCAGAGGTAACGATGGCGTCGTAAGCGGTGCGCGGGACCTTGAAGCTGTCGAGCTGGGTGCCCACCGACGCGCCCGGACGGGGCGCGTTGGAAACGAGAACGACGCGCCCGCCCTTGGCGCGAAAGCGCGTCAGGGCATCGCCTGCGGCTTCGTAGGCCTTCACGCCGTTGTGCAGCACGCCCCAGACGTCGCACAGGATGAGGTCGTAATTCTCCGCAAGAGAGTTCAGGCCCTCGACGAGAGCGGGACGGGAAGAGGCAGTCATGGAATCTCGCTGGTGGTGAACCCGGGCGGGTAGGCCCTCGCGGCCCTTAAGTCAACCGGACCGCCTCATCCGGCACGCCGCAGGAGAGGCGGCGCGCTCTCGGGAGCAGGCGCTGCCAGAACCTCGGCCTTGACCGCGCGGGGTGCAGCGAAGACGAAGCCCTGCGCCAGCGGCACCCCGATCTCGGTGAGGGCCGGCACGATCTCCTCCCGCTCCACGTGCTCGGCTACGAGCCTGATGCCTTCCCGGCGCAGCGCAGAGGCGAGATCGCGCACCCCGAGTTCCGGTCCGTAGCGATGGTTCTCATCCTGCTCCGCCGCCACGAGAAGCTCGGCGGAGAATTTCACGAAGCGTACGCCGAGATCGGCCAGCTCCCGCGCATCGAAGCGGAGATCCGTAGCGGTATCGAGGGAGAGCGGCACACCCTTGTCGCGCAGAGCCGCAAGCGCGGACTTCCGATCCGCATCCAGCTCGCGCCAGCATTCCTGCGGAAATTCGAGCACCACCTTGCCCAGAGTCTCGGGAGCCGCATTCATGACTCCGGCAAGTGACCGGAGAAAGCCCGGCGTCCGTACGGAATGGGGCGTGAGGTTGACGGCGACAATGGCCTCGCTGCCCTTGGCGATGAGGTGATAAGCCACTGCCATGGCCCGGTTGAGAACCCGGCGGTCGAATTCCGGCGCACGGCCGAGGCGTTCGAGAACATCAAGGAATTCGGCGGGACCGAGCAGCGTGCCGTCCGCCAGGCGAAGGCGGGCCAGGGCCTCATAGAAACGGATCTTGCGCTGGGGCAGCGACACGATGGGCTGGAGATGCAGCTCGAGGCTGTCGGCCTCAAAAGCCTGCATGATCAGGCGCATGCTCCGCAATTCGTCGTCCACCACCTTGCGTGGTGCCTGAGGAGGCGCAGGCCGATTCATGCCGGCCGTCTGGGGCAGAAGGACGGGAGCCATCTTTTCAGGCTTGGCCTGTTCCGCTCTCGGGACGCCCTGGAGGGTTCCCTTCAGCTCGGCCACGTCGCGGTTCTGGGCGGCGACGTTCTTGGCGAGCTCGCGCACCACGCCGCCGAGAAGGCCCACGGTGCCGGTGACCTCCGCCATGGTGGAGCGCAGAGCGGGCGTGGCTGTCGGGTTCTGGAGAAGCTGCTCGATCCGGGCCAGCCGCTCGGTGACGATGGCCAGATCGTCGACAGCCTGCCGGGCAAGATCGGAAGCCGCTTCCGCCTTCTTCCATGTCAGGATCAGGCCTGCCGAGGCTGCAACACCCAGGAAGATGACGAGCGGCAGCACGGCCTCTGTCGGCAGAAGACCAGCGGCAGCGCCCGCCATGGCAAGGCTGGCGAGCGCGAGAGCGAACAATTTCGCCCGCAGCTCCTTATCGATATGAGCCTTGTCGGTCACTTGAGCGCCCCCGCCCCCCTGGTTCCAAAAGCAAGCGAATCAGTCAGCGAAACAATGTTGTAACGACAGGGAGTCAGGCCACAAGCGTTGCCTGCGGCAGGAGACGGCTTTACGCCCTCCTGTTGCCGGAAGCGCACAGCTTTGAAAGGAGATCCCGATGGAAGAGTCCCGCAAGGACCTGCTGATGCAGGTGGACGGCATGACCTGCCAGGGCTGCGTCAACGCGGTGACCAAGGCGATCCAGCGACTGGATCCTTCCGCCGAGGTCGACGTGGATCTCGAGCATGGCCGCGTGCACGTGGTCACGCGGGCGCAAAGCGTCGAAGTATCCAGTGCCCTCGACGCTGCGGGCTACGAGGTCCATGCCATGACGGGCTGAGGTGTGTCGGCCGGTATCTGGCCCGAACCACGCCCACGGCTCTCGTCCAAAGTTCCTTTTGCGGCTTTCCGGAACGGCTGATAGGCTCCCGCCGCCAAGTCACTTTCGGGGATTCTTATGACTGCTCAGTCTCGTGCTGCGAACGACATTTCATCGCCCAACGATCTGGAGGCCTGGTGGCTTCCGTTCACGGCCAACCGCTCGTTCAAGCAACGCCCCCGCATGATCGCCCGCGCCAAGGGCATGTATTATTACACGCCCGACGGCCGTGAGGTGATCGACGGCGCAGCCGGCCTCTGGTGCTGCAATGCCGGCCACAACCGCGACGAGATCACCGCCGCCATCCAGGCCCAGGCCGCGGAACTCGACTACTCTCCCGCCTTCCAGTTCGGCCATTCCAAGGGCTTTGCTGCGGCGTCCCGCATCGCCCAGCTCGCGCCGGGCGACCTGAACCACGTCTTCTTCTGCAACTCGGGCTCCGAGGCGGTGGACACCGCCCTGAAAGTGGCTCTCGCGTACTGGAACGTGCGCGGCCAGGGCAGCAGGACGCGCCTGATCGGCCGCGAGCGCGGCTATCACGGCGTGGGCTTCGGCGGCATCTCGGTGGGCGGCATCGTGAAGAACCGCCAGTTCTTCGGCTCGCTGCTGGCCGGTGTCGACCACCTGCCCCACACCTACAACCGCGCCGAGCAGGCCTTCTCGCGCGGGGAGCCGGAATGGGGCGCGCATCTCGCGGACGATCTCGAGCGCATCGTCGCCCTGCACGACGCCTCCACCATCGCCGCCGTGATCGTGGAGCCCATGGCTGGCTCCACCGGCGTGCTGCCGCCCCCGAAGGGCTATCTGCAGCGCCTGCGCCAGATCTGCGACAAGTATGGCATCCTCCTGATCTTCGACGAGGTGATCTCCGGCTTCGGCCGCCTCGGCACGGCCTTCGCCGCCGAGCGCTACGGCGTGATCCCGGACATGATCACCTTCGCCAAGGGCGTGAATTCCGGCACCGTTCCCATGGGCGGCGTGATCGTGCGTGAAGGGATCTACGACACCTTCATGAAAGGTCCGGAGCACATGATCGAGCTGTTCCACGGCTACACCTATTCCGGACATCCCCTTGCCTGCGCCGCGGCGCTCGCTGCCCAGGACATCTACCGGGACGAGAAGCTGTTCGAGCGGGCGAAGGCGCTGGAGCCGGTCTGGGCCGATGCCATCCATTCCCTCAAGGGCCAGCCCAACGTGCTCGACATCCGCACCATCGGCCTGGTCGCCGCCATCGATCTCGCCTCGCGTCCGGACGCTGTCGGCGCCCGCGCCTTCGAGGCCATGGACAGAGGCTTCAACGAGTACGGCCTGATGATGCGCGTCACCGGCGACACCATCGCCCTGTCCCCGCCCCTCGTCGTCACCGAGGAGCAGATCGGCGAGATCGTCGACAAGCTCACCAAGGTGATCAAGGCGGTCGCGTAAGCCTGGACCTCTCACCAAACTTCGTCGTGATGGCTGGGCTTGTCCCGGCCATCACGTTTGAGGAGCCACGGCGTTGGAAGACGTGGATCCCCGGGACAAGCCCGGGGATGACGGTGGATATTGTAAATATGCCAACATCTCTTGCTCCTCCCCGCCTCAGGGAGTAGTGACCGCAGCACGTTTTCCTTATTTCAACGGCTGCTGTTTCCACCATGTCCAAGGCCGACAAGATCAAGGCCCGCGCCCCGCGCGGCTTTGCCGACCGTACCCCCGCCGATCTCGCCGCCACAGAGCGCATGCTTGCGGCGATCCGCGAGTCCTATGAGCTTTACGGCTTCGAGGGCGTCGAGACGCCCTTCGTGGAGTACACGGATGCCCTCGGCAAGTTCCTGCCCGATCAGGACCGGCCGAACGAGGGCGTGTTCTCCTTCCAGGACGACGACGAGCAGTGGCTGTCGCTGCGCTACGACCTGACCGCGCCCCTCGCCCGCTACGTGGCCGAGAATTTCGACGCGCTGCCCAAGCCCTATCGCAGCTATCGCGTAGGCTGGGTGTTCCGCAACGAGAAGCCGGGCCCGGGGCGTTTCCGCCAGTTCATGCAGTTCGACGCCGACACCGTGGGCGCGGCCTCCGTCGCGGCGGATGCGGAAATCTGCATGATGGCGGCGGATACGCTGGAGAAGCTCGGGCTCAAGCGCGGCGATTTCATCATCAAGATCAACAACCGCAAGGTTCTCGACGGCGTGCTCGAAGCCATCGGCCTCGGCGGCGAGGACAAGGCCGGCCAGCGCCTCACGGTGCTGCGCGCCATCGACAAGCTCGATCGCTTGGGACCCGAGGGGGTGAGCCAGTTGCTCGGCGCAGGCCGCAAGGACGAGAGCGGCGACTTCACCAAGGGCGCCGAGTTGTCGCCTGAGGCCATCGAGCGCGTGCTTGCGTTTACCGCCGCCAAGGGCGCGGACAACGCGGCAACGGTCGAGAACCTGCGCAAGGTCGTGGGTTCTTCCGCCCGCGGTCTCGAGGGCGCGGACGAACTGGCCGAGATCGCATCGCTTGTCGCCTCCTCCGGATACGAGGATCGTGTGACCATCGATCCGTCCGTCGTGCGAGGCCTCGAATATTACACCGGCCCCGTCTATGAGGCGGAACTCACCTTCCAGGTGCAGGACGAGGACGGACGCCCGGTGCGCTTCGGCTCGGTCGGCGGCGGCGGACGCTATGACGGCCTCGTGGGCCGCTTCCGCTCCGAGCCGGTTCCGGCCACCGGCTTCTCCATCGGCGTGTCGCGCCTGCTCTCGGCGCTGCAGATGGTGAAGAGCCCGATCGTGTCCGGCTCCGAGAAGCCCGGCCCGGTGGTGGTGCTCGTCATGGATAGGGACCAGATCGCCGCCTATCAGCGCATGGTCTCGACCCTGCGCCAGGCCGGTATCCGTTCCGAACTTTACCTCGGCTCCTCCGGCATGAAGGCGCAGATGAAATATGCCGACCGCCGCCAGAGCCCCTGCGTGATCATCCAGGGCTCCAACGAGCGCGAGCGCGGCGAAGTGGAGATCAAGGACCTGATCGAAGGGGCCAAGGCGGCCGCCGCCATTTCCTCCAACGAGGAATGGAAAGCCGCCCGCCCGGCCCAGTTCTCGGTGCCCGAGGACAAGATCGTGGATGCCGTCCGGGAGGTTCTGGCCCGGCATTTCGGGTAGGCGCACCTCTCTTTCCCTCCCAGCAAGGGGGAGGGAAAGAGTATCTGGAACCCGTCTGCTTTCCTCCGGGTTGTCTCCCGAAGCTTGACCATCAGGAGACACTCATGCCGAAGGCAAAGACGAAGGATAAGAAGAGCAGCAACAAGAAGAGCACGGGCACAAAGCTGGCGAAGAGCGCCAAGAAATCGGGCCTGATGGATCTGATCAACACGGATCTCGGCCGCGAAATCCTGGCGGATGCGTTGATCGCGGCGGCTGGCGCCGCCGCTGCCGCGCTGACCAAGACCCGCACCGCCAAGAAGGCCGGTGCCGCCGTGGCCGATGCCGGCTCGCAGGGCATGGACCTGACCCAGACCGCCGCAGGCGCCGTCGCCGGGGTGGTGACGGAAGCGGCCCGCCACTTCCTGCCCGCCAGCCTCACCGATGCCGAGGGCGGCGAGGAGCGCGGCAAGAGCGGGGACAAGAAGGTGAAATACGTCCACCGTTCGAGCAACCACAGCAAGCGCAAGACCTCCAAGGCCAAGAGCGATACGGCCCAGAAGGGCTGATCCGCAATGTCATCCCGGACGGAGCGCAGCCAAGATCCGGGATCGTTGTCAGCGTATGACCTTGGAACCGCAATACCGCCATCCCCGCGCAGGCGGGGATCCATAACCACGAGGGTTAGAGGAAGGGCAGCGGAGCCCGCTCGCTTTCTTCTGCAGCGCCAGCGTTTATGGATTCCCGCCTACGCGGGAATGACAATGGAAATTCCAGCGCTCAATCTGCTTACGATCCCGGGTTCCGCTTTGCGGCCCCGGGATGACAGCTGACCCTTCAAGTCCTGTCCCCATTCACCCTTCTCGCTGAAAACGGTCGCCTTCCCCGTCCGGCATTGCTAGAGAGCATGCCGGATAAAACGATTAGGCAAAGCCAGTGACGGAGACGGATGCCATTCTTGCGCTGATCGCGCTTTTCGAGCGCGAGGGCTATGCGCGTATCGAGCCGCCGGTTCTTCAGCCGGCGGACGTGTTCATCGATCTCTCGGGCGAAGACATCCGCCGGCGCATGTTCGTGACCCAGGACGCCGCGGGCACGGAGCTGTGCCTGCGCCCCGAATACACCATTCCCGTCTGCCTCCAACATCTGTCCCGGCACGGCGCCCGGCCCTCCGGCTATTCCTATGGCGGCCCTGTCTTCCGCATGCGCCAGGGCGAGAGCGGCGAGTTCCTGCAGGCCGGTCTTGAGTCCATCGGCCGCGCGGACGTCGCTGCGGCCGACGCGGAAATTCTCGGCCTTGCCCTCGAGGGCCTCGGCCTGATCGGCGGCCCTGCTCCGGTCGTGAAGCTCGGCGACATGGGTCTGCTCCATGCCCTTATCGACGCCTTGGGCGTGGCCCCGGCCGCCAAGCGCCGCGTGATCCGCGCCATCGTGTCCGGTCAGGGGCTGGCGAGCCTCTCCGAGAGTGACGGCTCAGGCGCCCAGGAGCACGCAGGCCTTCTCGCCGCCATCGAGGGTCAGGCGCCCCAGGCGGCGAAAGCGTTCGTGGAGGACATCCTCTCGATCGCAGGCATCGCCACGGTCGGAGGCCGCAGCGCCGGCGAGATCGCCGAGCGCTTCCTCGCCCGCGCGGCCAACCGCAGCGTTCTGTCGAACGAGGCCAGACAGGTGCTGGAGCGCTACCTCAGAATTTCCGGAGACCCCGACCAGGCAGCGGATGCGGTGCGGATGCTCGCCGGGGATGCAGGGCTCGATCTGAGTGCCGCCATCGGCCTCTTCGAGGAGCGCACCGGCTTCATGGCCGCGCGCGGCCTGGATGTGAGCGCCTTCTCCTTTGCCGCTACCTTTGCCCGCAATCTCGACTACTACACGGGCTTCATCTTCGAGGTGCAGGATCCGCGCCGCGGCGACGGCAAGCCCATCGTGGGCGGCGGCCGCTATGACCGGCTGCTGGAGCACCTCGGCTCCGAGGGCCCGATCCCGGCGGTGGGCTGCTCCTTCTGGCTCGACCGTATCGTGGAGAGGCCCTGATGACCGATTCCCCTCTCATCCTGGCGGTGCCCTCCAAGGGCCGCCTGCAGGAAAACGCGGCCGCGTTCTTCGCCCGTTCAGGCCTGGTCTTCTCCCAGTCGCGCGGCGCGCGGGATTATCGCGGCACGCTCAAAGGCGTTCCCGACGTGGAGGTGGCCTTCCTGTCTGCCTCCGAGATCGTCAATCAGCTCGCCACAGGCGCGGCGCATCTGGGCATCACCGGCGAGGACCTGATCCGGGAGCAGATTGCGGATGCGGACGAAGCCGTCGAGCTCCTGACGCCGCTCGGCTTCGGCCATGCCAATGTGGTGGTGGCCGTGCCGCAGGCCTGGATTGACGTGCGCACCATGGCGGACCTCGACGAGGTTGCCGCCGATCTTCGCGCCCGCCATGGCCGCAAGATGCGGGTGGCCACAAAATACGTGAACCTGACCCGCCGCTTCTTCGCGGAGAAAGGCATCGCCGATTACCGCATCGTCGAGAGCCTGGGGGCGACGGAAGGGGCCCCGGGCGCAGGCTCGGCGGAGCTGATCGTGGACATCACCACCACCGGCGCGACCCTCGCCGCCAATGCCCTGAAGATCCTCGACGACGGCGTGATGCTGCGCTCCGAGGCCAATCTCGTGGCCTCCGCCCGCGCACCCTGGAGCGACCGGGCACGGGCCGCCGCGAAGTCCGTGCTGACGCGCATCGCCGCAGAGGAAGAGGCGCGCGAGAGCCGGGAGATCCGCGCCTGCCTCGATCCGGCCAAGTCCTCTTCGCTCCCTGCCCTTGCCCGGGATTTCGGCGCGAGCCTGCCTTTCGGCGCCCCGCTCGGGCGCGAAGTGGTGCTCCATTGTCCGGCATCATCGATGTTCGACGTGGTGGCGGCGCTGCAGGAGCTCGGGGCCCACGACATCACCGTCCGCACCTTCGACTACCTGTTCCGCCCCACCAATGCCCTTACCGAACGGCTTCTGAAGCGGATCGGCCAGAAATGACGGCCTGGAGCCTCTTCAGGGAGGCTTCAGCTGGCTCATGGTCAACGTATCCTAGGACAATATCGCTCAAGGCGTTGCCTCGAACGGCAAGGCCTCTTATGGTTCCCGCGTTTTTATGATGAAGAGGTTCCGATGAACGCCCTTCGATTGGCAGCACTTCTGGCAGCCTTCGCCATCACCACGTCCGTTGCTCATGCGCAGTCGGCGGAAACGCTCGGCCGGCCCATCGGCCCGACCCGTCAGGTCGATGCCAAGGCCGTCCCGCAGCCAGGCGCACAGGGCAAGGTTTTCCCCCTGGGCTCGTCCTGGATCGCGGTGAGCCTGAACGGCAAGCCCTTCGGCGGCGCCGAGCGCCCGAGCTTCAAGCTCGACGACCAGCTGCGCGCCACGGGCTTTTCCGGCTGCAACAACTATTCCACCACGGCCTACCCGCTGCGCGAGCAGGGCCTCGCCGTAGCCCCGTTCGCCCTGACGAAGAGAACCTGCGACAAGGCCGCCCAGGCCGTCGAGCAGGCGTTCCTCATGGCGCTGCGCACCTCCGGCAAGTGGGACATCCAGGGCCGCACCCTGATCATCAAGAGCCAGAACGGCGAGCTGCGCCTGGAGCGCGCGCTGTAAGCAGCCCCGTCCATCCCTATGCAAAAGGCCGGCATCGCTGCCGGCCTTTTTTGTTGCGTGGCGAGGGAGGCGTCAGCCGGACGAAATGGATATCCAGGATCGGGCAACGAGCAGAACGCTGTCATCCCGGGGCCGCACAGCGGAACCCGGGATCCATAACCACGACCTTCACTCAGTTCGGCACCGTCAGCGTTTATGGATCCCCGCCTGCGCGGGGATGACAGCTGCGTTTCCAGCGCCATGTTCTGCCGACAATCCCGGATCGGCTCACGCCGTCCGGCATGACGCGATGTCTACTCCGCCGGCTGAGGCTGCATCACGTCGACAGGGGTCGAGAGGCCGTTCTCCGCCCGCTTCAGATCGATGCGCCGGTCGTGATAGGCGGCGAGCGTCGAACGGTGGCCGATGGAGACCACCGTCGTCTGCGGCAGCTTCTCCCTGATCACCTGGTAGATCTCGGCTTCCGTGGGCTCGTCGAGGGCTGCGGTCGCCTCGTCCAGGAACAGCCAGTCGGGCTTGGCGAGAAGCGCACGGGCCACCGCGAGGCGCTGCTGCTCGCCGAGCGACAGGGTCTGCCCCCAGGCGCGTTCCTCGTCGAGTCGATCAGCGATCTGCGGGAGCTTTGCCGCGCGTAGCGCCTCGGCGATCTCAGTGTCGCTGTAGGCATTCGTTTCTCCGGGATACGTCACCGCGTCCCGCAGGGTGCCGATGGGAATGTAGGGCCGCTGCGGCAGCAGCATCATGCTCTGGCCCTGGGGCACCAGAACCTCGCCTTCGCCGAAAGGCCAGATGCCCGCGATGGCGCGGAACAGGGTGGACTTCCCGGAGCCGGAAGGGCCCGTCATCAGCGTGCGTTCGCCAGGGCGGAAGGCAAGACCATCCGCGTGCATGAGCGAGCGGCCGTCGGGCAGGCGCACGTCCAGGTTCTTCAGACGAAGCTCGCGGCTGGCCGCAGGCGTGATCGCGAGCTTGCTCTCGCCGCCGACACGCTGGGCGGATGCGATGGCGCCCTCGAACGTGGTGAGACGGTCGAGCACCGCCTTGTAGTCCGCGAGCGTGGTGTAGATCTGGATGAAGTAGGTGAGCGCCGACTCCACACGCGAGAAGGCGCCGACCACCTGCTGCATCTGGCCGAGCGAGATCTTGCCGACGAAGTAATAGGGCGCGGTGAGGATGTAGGGCACCACCACGTTGGCCTGGAAGTATGCGGAGGTGAAGGTATTGAGTTTGATGAGACGAACCACGATCCGCATGTAGTTGTCGACGATGTGGCCGAAGCGCCTGGCCAATCCTTCTCTCTCGGCGGGCTCGCCGGAGAGAAGCGCCACCTGCTCCGTGTATTCGCGCAAGCGTGCGAGGGAGAAGCGATAATTCGCCTCCACCCTCTCCTGCTCGAAGTTGAGCGGGATCAGGGGACGGCCGATGAGATGGGTGACCCAGGTGCCGAGGATCGCATAGCCTGCGCAGACCCAGACCAGAAGGCCAGGCACCTCATAGTTCGTCCCCGGGAAGGTGAAGCCGGCTGAGATGGTCCAGAGAATTGCGACGAACGACACAAGAGTTGCGGCCTGGTTCATGAGGCCGACGGAGAGCGAATAGGTGCTCTCGACGAACTTGCGCAGGTCTTCCGAAATGCGCTGATCCGGGTTGTCCGCGCCACGGCCGATCAGCTGCATCCGGTAATGCGCACCGTCGCCCAGCCACTCGCCGACATAATAGGTGTTGAGGTATGCACGCCAGCGGATGGTCAGAACGTTCTGCAGCAGCACCTCCGTCAGGGCAATGGCCACGAACACGGCAGCCAGCGGGGTGAAGATGACGAAGAGCTGGTACCAGAAGGCTGCCGCGTCCTTTGCCTCGAGGGCATTGAACATGTCGCGTGAGAAGAAGCTCAGGCGAACGTTGAGCGCGACCTGAACGAGATTGATCGCGATGAGAATGGCGATCATCCATGTGCCGATGGTGCCCTCGCGCGCCCGGACAGGGCCGATGAACGGAATGCGGATCACACTATCGGCCTGGGATTCGAGATAGCGATCGGCAATGCGGCAGACGGTGCGGATCACGGGCACATAAGACAAGCCATAGATGAGAGCGCCGAATGCCGTCGCTCCAAGAGCAGCGGAAGGCGGCGGGACATAGCCCGTGTAATCGCCCGTGATGGCCCCCAGCACGGCACCGACGACGAGCAGCACCAGCACGAGATGCGTGGCCGCGAGCATCACCAGGAAGATGCGCAGAAAGGTCGGGATGCCGCGGCCGATGAAGAGGATCCCGGCCAGTGCTAAGGTCGACAGCGGCAGATAGAACGGAACCTCGACCGCTCCTGACAGGGAGGCACCGAGGACGCCCAACCCTACGAGTGCCAGCGCAATGCTCGCCTTGATCATTCTTTTCTCCTGACGGGGAACCGCTCCTCGGCTCCATAGGAACATAGCGCAGCCCGATCAACTGCGCTCATGGCGAAAGAAAGGAGAAATGTCCGTCAGCAGAGGGCAATCCCCGGTTTGTGATGTCGCGCCCCCTCTCCCTGCTGTGCATTCCCTTCGGTCAAGGACGTTCTTCAGAACAGACTATCCTGTTTAAAGAACATTTCAGTTGACATAGAGAACACCGTGTCCCATGTGTCGTACCGACCCATGAAATGACCTTCAAAGCGACCTCAAGGCCGGACTCTCATGAATGCCCCTCTCGGATATCTCGGCGACCAGCCGTCGCAGCGCCTGATCCCGGCGGAGCCCATCGTGCGCCTGGAGAAGATCTCGAAAACCTTCCCGGGACGGGACGGCCAACCCGTCACGGCCCTGCGCGAGATCGACCTCGTCGTTCCCCAAGGTTCGATCCTCGGCGTGATCGGCCGCTCCGGCGCCGGCAAATCCACTCTCATCCGCCTCGTGAACGGCCTCGAGAAGCCCACCTCCGGCAAGGTGATCGTGGATGGCGCGAACATCGCGGCTCTGCCTGAATCCGCGCTTCGTCACGCCCGCCGTTCCATCGGCATGATCTTCCAGCATTTCAACCTGCTCTCCTCCCGCACGGCGGCGGAAAACATCGCGCTGCCTCTGGAGGTCGCAGGATACGACAAGGCGGAGATCACCACCCGCGTGGAAGAACTGCTTGCCCTCGTCGGCCTCTCCGACAAGCGCAACCGTTACCCGTCCGAACTCTCCGGCGGCCAGAAGCAGCGCGTGGGCATCGCCCGCGCCCTTGCCACCAAGCCGAAGGTGCTGCTCTCGGACGAGGCGACCTCCGCGCTCGATCCCGAGACCACCCGCTCCATTCTCGACCTGCTCGCCAGGATCAACGAGGAGCTTGGCCTCACCATCCTGCTCATCACCCACGAGATGGCAGTCATCCGCACCATCGCCCGCGAGGTCGCCGTGATCGAGGGCGGCCGCATCGTCGAGCAGGGTGATGTCTTCGACGTCTTCACCCGGCCGCAGCACGAGGTGACGCGCTCCTTCCTCGGCGACGAAGCGGGCCGCGAGCTGCCGCCCTACGTGCAGAGCCGTCTCCGGGAGAACGCAGGCCCGAACAGCCAGACGGTCATCCGCATCGGCTTCCGCGGGCCCCACGCGACGGATCCCGTTCTCGCCAGGCTCGCCCGCCAGGAAGGCATCGAAGCCAACATCCTCTCCGGTGCAGTGGACGAGATCGCAGGCCGCCCGTTCGGCACCCTTGTCGTGAGCGTGCCGGCGGCGGCTTCGCTCAAGACCCTCGACTTTCTGAAGCAATACGGACTCGACACGGAGGTGCTCGGCCATGTCGCCTGAGATGATCCGCCTCATCGCCAATTCCACCGGCGAAACGCTCTACATGGTCGGCGTCTCGGCGCTGATCGCCACCATCTTCGGCATGCCTCTCGGGGTGTTTCTCGCCACCAGCGGCAAGGGCGAGCTGTTCGCGGCCCCATGGATCAACCGCGTGCTCGGCGTGATCGTCAACGCCACGCGCTCGACACCCTTCATCATCCTCGTCGTCGCGATCATTCCCCTCACCCGTCTGATTGCGGGCACCTCCATCGGCACAAGCGCCGCCATCGTGCCGCTGACAATCGCTGCGACGCCTTTCATCGCGCGCCTCATCGAAGGGGCGATCCGCGAGGTTGACCAGGGGCTCGTGGAAGCCGCGCGCGCCTTCGGCGCCACGCCGCTGCAGATCGTGCTGAAGGTTCTCATTCCCGAAGCGCTGCCCGGCATCGTGCTGGGTCTGACGCTTGCCATCGTGTCGCTCCTCGGCTTCTCGGCCATGGTGGGGGCGGTCGGCGGCGGCGGCCTTGGGGATCTCGGCATCCGCTACGGCTACCAGCGATTCATGCCGGAGATGATGCTCGCCGTGGTCGTGGTGCTCATCGTGCTCGTGCAGGCCGTGCAGAGCATCGGCGACCGCCTCGCCCGGCACCTCAACAAGCGCATCCGCCACGGCTGATCGTTTCGCCTCTCTCAGGACCACGCACAAGGAGCACCCCATGTCCCTGAAGAAACTGGGCTTCGCCGCCCTCCTCTCCCTTGCCGCCTTCCCTGCCGCGGCGCAGACGCAAGTTGTCCGCATCGGCGCCACTCCCGGCCCGCACGCGCAGATCCTCGAAGCCGTGAAGCCGATCGCGGCGCAGAAGGGCCTCGACATCAAGATCATCGAGTTCTCCGACTACGTGGTGCCGAACGCCGCGCTGGCCGCCGGCGACATCGAAGCCAATTCGTTCCAGAACCAGCCCTACCTCGACAATCAGGTGGCCGACCGCGGCTTCAAGATCGAGAGCGTCGCGCTCACGGTGAACTTCCCGATCGGCATCTACTCGAGGAAGCACAAGAGCCTGGATGCCCTGCCGAACGGCGCTACCATCTCCATCCCGAACGATCCCACCAATGGCGGCCGCGCGCTGCTGCTGCTGCAGGACAAGGGCCTCATCAAGCTGAAGGACAATGTCGGCTTCAAGCCCACTCCGCTCGACGTCGTCGACAATCCGAAGAAGATCAAGTTCGTCGAGATCGAGGCCGCTCAAGGTCCGCGCGTGCTTCCCGACGTGGATGCCGCCGTCATCAACACCAACTATGCCACCGCCGGAGGCCTCGACCCGGTAAAGGATCCCATCGCCCGCGAGAACCCGAAGGGTCCCTACGTGAATCTCATCGCGGTGCGCAGCGAGGACAAGAACAAGCCATGGGTGAAGGCGCTCATCGAATCCTACCACACCCCGGAGGTGAAGAAGTTCATCGAAGAGAAGTTCAAGGGTTCGGTTCTGACGAGCTGGTAATCTGCGCGTTCTTCCCTGTTCGCTCATCAGGCCGGGCTCATGCCCGGCCTTTTTTGTGCGGAACCTGCCCGATGAACCGGACCGCCTTGCCTTGGCAGGCTCCAGCCCAACAATGTACACTTTGCCCCATACTGTCCCGCACCCTTTTATTCGTCTTTGAGGAGCAGTCGATGCCCACCGCCCCATCCCTTCGCTTGAATGACGGAAATATCATGCCGCAGCTCGGCTACGGCGTCTGGCGGGTCTCGAACGAAGAGGCCGTGTCCTGCGTTGCAGAGGCTGTCGCGGCGGGTTACCGCTCCATCGACACGGCCGCGATCTACGAGAACGAGGAAGGCGTCGGCCGAGCGCTCGCCCGAACGGATGTGGCGCGCAGCGACCTTTTCATCACGACGAAGGTCTGGAACGACAAGCGCAATTACGATGCCGCGCTCATCGCATTCGACGAGAGCCTGAAGCGTCTGAAACTCGATTATATCGATCTCTACCTCATCCACTGGCCGGGCGTGAGCGGCGAAGGTTACGTCGATGCATGGCGCGCGCTCGTCCGCCTTAAGGAGGAAGGGCGCGTGAAGTCCATCGGCGTGTCGAATTTCACGGTGGCGCATCTCCAGCGCCTCATCGACGTGACCGGGATCGTGCCCGCCTTGAACCAGGTCGAGCTGCATCCGCGCTTCCAGCAGAAGGACCTGCGCGCCTTCCACGCTCGGCACAACATCGCGACCGAATCCTGGGGGCCGCTCGGACAGGGCAGGCTCGTCTCCGATGAGAAGCTCGCCGCCATCGGGCGCAAGTACAACAAGACGCCTGCTCAGGTGATCCTGCGCTGGCATCTCGACAGCGGCTTCATCGTCATTCCGAAATCCGTTACGCCGTCGCGCATTCGCGAGAACATCGACGTGTTCGATTTCACGTTGGATGCGGACGACATGCGCATCATCGACGCGATGGATGACGGGAACGGCCGCGTCGGTCCCGACCCTGCGGTCTTTGGCTGACAGGAAACAACCCTCATCCTGAGGAGCAGCCGTCAGGCTGCATCTCGAAGGATGAGGCTCTGTTCAGAGTGCAAGAAAAGCCAATTCGTTTCACAAGCGGCCCTTCGCGGGGCCGCTTGCCGCTTCGAACTGATGATAGATCGCCTCGGCAATCGGCAGAAGCTGCTCACGCTCCGCTTTCGCCGACACCACGTAGGACAGCCCGTTGTCGATCCATGAAAAAGCCGAAATGCCATCCTGGGATTCGAAGCGGAAGGCAGTCTCCCCCTCTCCCCCGCTGGAACGGGCGTAGAGAGTGAGGCGATTGCCGCTCTGGTTCTCGTACATGAACATCGCCGCCGCCTCGCGATCGGAGGGCAGAAGCCTCCCGCCGATGAGACGATAGCCTTGCGCCTTCAGATCAGGTGCGACCAACGGCTTGCCGAGGCGGCGCGACAGCCACTGCACCAGATGAGCCTCCTGATCGCCAGGAACCTCAACTGGATGAAGACGCTCGCTGACATAGATGCGGTGCGCCGCAATGGCATTGTCGGCAACAACCATCTGCGGTGCAGGCTGTAGATGCCGCCCGCCCCACCAAGCGCCGCCCACGGCACCGAAGGCACCGCCCAGGGCAAGCCACGCAACGGCTGCCGCAAGGCCGCGTCGGTAAAGCCCATGCGGCCGTCCCTGCGCAGCAACGAGATTGGCGACACGCAGTCGGGCGGGAATCGGCTCCTGCACCTTGAAGGCGAGACGCATCCGCAAGGCGTCGCGCTGCGCGATCTCGCGCTCGACCTGCTCGGCCCGTGCCGGATCGGAAGCGAGAAAGGCCTTCACCATCGGCAGTCGCGAGGGCTCAAGCCTCCCGTCCACGAAAGCCTGCAGATCGTCCTCTCCGATGGGTCGCTCGCCCGTCACTTCACTCTCCTCAGGACGGCGCTGCGTCCGTGATCCATGAATTCCCTCAACCGCCCGCGCGCCCGGCTGAGGCGCGACATCACCGTGCCGAGCGGAACATCCAGAACCTGCGCGGCCTGTTCGTAGGACAGATCCTCGACACCGACGAGAAGCAGCACCGACCTCTGTTCTTCCGGCAGGGCGTCGAGGCCCGTGAGAACATCGCGCAGGACCGCATGACCCTCAGGAGTCTCCGTCGGCGCGGGAGCATCCTCCAATGCTTCGACCTCGACCTGCACCCCCTGCTTCTTCCGCTGGCGCAGGGCATCGATGAACAGGTTGCGTTCGATGGCGAAGAGCCATGCCTTCAGGTCGCCGTCGCGGCGGCGCTTTGGCCAGTAGCGGATTGCCCGCTCCAGGGTGTCCTGGACGAGATCGTCCGCCGCCTCATCGTCGCGCAGGAGCGCCCAGGCATAGCGGCGCAAGCCTGGGATCTGCGGTTCGAGAAGGGAGGCGATCTCGTCCACCGTCGAACTCTCAAAGACAGGCCCCATCAAAGATGAGCCCGCACGACCTTGCAAGGCTTACGGCGTGGCGATGTGCCAGACGTTGTTCACCCCATCGCCCGTGACCTCTCCGGGCTTGGTATCCTTCACCCAGAGATAGAGCGGCTTGCCTTTGTAGGCCCATTGCTTGGAGCCGTCGTCACGGGTGACCACGCTCCAGTCGCCGGAGGCGGAGGCACCGGCATCGGCCATCAGCGGCGGCCAGTTCTGGGCGCATTGGCCGTTGCAGTTCGATTTGCCGGCGGCATCGCGGTCGAAGGTGTAGAGCGTCATGCCTTTGGCGTCGACGAGCGCCTTGCCCTTGCTCGTATCCGCCACTTTCGCAGGGGCCATGCCCTGCGCCAGGGCTCCGGCGGCAACGAGCATTCCGGCGAGAAGAGCGGAACTGAAAAGCAGCTTCATGGTGTCCTCCTTGGGATCTGTGGTGACCACGCCCTTTAAGACACCCCGTGCCTCGGACTTATTCCATCGAGGCCCCACGAAATTTTTGTCACCGCCCCATGGCGTTGAAACCGTTCTCGTCGATGGGCTCCCGCAGTTCGATCCTGTGGCGCCCGTTGTCACGGATCTGCGCCGTGCGGTAGCGGCCTTCGAGTTCGTCCGCCGGTTCCTGAAGCACCTCGACGCCGGCCTTGCGCAGGCGGGCGATTTCCTCGTCCACATCGGGCACGAGAATGCTGATGACGGGCACCGGCGTCACAGCGATGCCGCCTGTAGCATGGGGATCGCGGTTTTCCTGGAATAGGCGGTCGACCTCGCTGACTTCCACCAGAAGCCCGCTTCGCTCCAGGACCGCCATGCGCCCCTGAACGAAGGTCTGATTGGTGATGAGGCGGAAACCGAGCTTCTCCTGGTACCAGCGGACGCTCTCATCGAAATCAGGCGTCCGGATCGACGCGGAACTCTGTCGGGGAGATGACGTGGACTGCGCAACCGCGGCAAGAGGAGCCTGGAGAAGGATCGGGCTCGTGAGGATCGCCAAGCCTGCCGCGATGCTGCAATGCAGGCTGAACAGTGAAGAGAAGCGTGCCGCCACGGACCATCCCTCATTGACCGCTGGAATTTAGCCGTCTTCCCATGAACGCTCAGCAACCCGGTCCGTTCTTGCTCGTCCTCAGCTTCAGCAGCAGAGCCGCCAATTGCTCGGCCTCCCTGTCGGTGAGCTTATCGCCGATGAAGCGATTGATGGACGGTCCGTAGATGCTCCACATGCGCCGCTGGAGCGCCCGGCCCTCCTCGGTGATCTCGACCAGTTGCCGCCGCTTGTCTCCCGGATAGGGAATGCGGCGCACGAGACCCTCCGCCTCCATGCGATCCAAGAGGCGCGAGAGGTTGTACTGCTCGAAGAGGGCAAACTCCTCGATGGCCCGTGGAGAGGAGCGGCCGTCATCCTGGCGCTTCAAATGCAGCAGCACGTCATACCAGGTCAGAGGAGGAAAGCCTGCCCGTTTCAGCTCCGTCTCGATCCTGCCTGCGACTTCCCTGCCGGACCGGATCAGGCGAACCCAGACATCCGTCACGGCGTCCGATGGCTCTTGAACGTCTTGCAGCACGGCAAAGTCTCCCCTGTTTCCATGCAATTGCATCATATTTGACATTTCCATGCAAGTGCATACAAATATCTATGCATCTGCATGGAGTTTTCCGATGTCATACAACACTTCTTCTCCCAGCACCGCCTATGGTGTTCTCCTCCTCCGGGTCTCACTGGGCGTCATGTTCATCGCCCACAGCCTGGTCCTGAAGTACATGACCTTCACCCTTGCGGGCACGGCGCAGTACTTCGAGTCACTCGGCCTTCCCGCGTTCCTGGCCTATGCCACGTTCTTCGCAGAGCTGATCGGCGGCGTCCTGCTGGTTCTTGGCGTACAGAGCCGCTGGGTCGCCCTCGGCCTCCTGCCAATTCTCGCTGGAGCCGTTTGGGTCCATTCCGGCAACGGCTGGGTGTTCTCGGCATCCGGCGGCGGCTGGGAATATCCGCTGTACCTGATCGTGCTCTCCGTGGCGCAGGCCTTGCTGGGTGATGGCGTCTACGCCCTCAGTCCCTCCGCCCGCCTCCCTCTCGTCTCCACCCCGGCCTCGCTGAAGGCCGCAGCTTAACGTCTCCCCTCACACAAGGAACGACCCCCATGAAGCTCTATTATGCTCCCGGCGCCTGCTCGCTCGCACCCCATATCGTAGCCCGCGAAGCCGGCTTGTCCATCACGCTCGAGAGGGTGGATCTGTCGAAGCACGTCACGGAAACAGGCGCGAACTTCCGCGACATCAACCCGAAGGGTTATGTGCCTGCCATTACCCTGAAGGACGGCTCCGTGTTCACCGAGGCGGCGGCGATCCTCCAGTACCTCGCCGATCAGAAACCCGATGCGGGTCTTGCGCCGACCAACGGCACCACGGAACGCTACCGCCTGGTCGAGTGGCTCACCTTCATCAGCTCGGAGATCCACAAGGGCTTCGGCCCGCTTTGGAACCCCACCACTCCGGGAGAGGTGAAGTCCGCCACGAAGGAACGCCTCGCCATGCGTTTCGCCTATCTCGACGAGACCCTCGCCAAGCAGCCGTTCCTGACGGGCGAGACCTTCACGGTTGCCGACGCCTACCTCTTCACCGTCGTGAACTGGACGAACTTCCACGCCATCGACATCTCGTCCTACAAGAACCTGAGCGCCTTCCAGGCCCGGGTGGCCGCACGGCCGAAGGTGCAGGAAGCGCTTGCGGCTGAGGGCCTGCTGAAGCAGGCGGCGTGAGATTGTCATGGCAAACCTGACGCTCGTCAGCTTTCCTCTCTGCCCCTATGTCCAGCGCGCCGCCATTGCGCTGGCTGAAAAGGGGCAGAGCTTCGAGCGGATCGATATCGATCTTGCCGACAAGCCGGACTGGTTCAAAGCGATTTCACCGCTGGGCAAAGTTCCTCTGCTGCAGGTCGGCGATGCGGTGATCTTCGAATCTGCGGTCATCCTTGAATACCTGGAGGAGACGCTCGAGCCCAAACTCCATCCGGCCGATCCGCTCAAGCGCGCGGATCACCGGGCCTGGATGGAATTCGGCTCGACCGTGCTGAACGATATCGGGGGCTTCTACTCTGCCCCCGACGAGCAGGCATTCGAGGCCAAGCGCCAGCTTCTGGCGCAGCGGTTCGCTCGGCTCGAAGAACGCGTGAAGGCCGCTCCCTGGTTCGATGGCGCTGCCTTCTCACTCGTGGACGCAGTGTTCGCGCCCGTCTTCCGCTATTTCGATACCTTCGACGAGATCGCGGATTTCGGCATCCTCGCGGACAAACCAAAGATCGCCCAGTGGCGAAAGGCCCTTGCCGAGCATCCATCCGTCAAGGCCGCGGTCAAGACGGAATATCCGATGCTCCTTCGGCAGTTCATCACCAAGCGCAACTCGTACCTGAGCAGGCTGCTGGCGCAGACGAACCGGACAGCCTGATGTCCTCAGAACGAACCAAAAAGGCCCCGGATTTCTCCGGGGCCTTTTCGTTTATGCTCACCAGCACATCGCCCATCAGTTACACGATGAATAAGTCGTCGGCCTTCAAGAACGTGTTCGCCTTGAGCTGGGCAAACTTGATCGCGCCATACTTCGTGCCCGTGCCATCCGCATCATAGGACAGAGCACCCGTCGTCTCGTTGTAGATGATGCGGTCGCTTTTGTCGTGCGCCTTCGGCCCAACCCAGAAGGCGTCCTTGGACAAGACGCCCTTCTGCAGCTTGCTGAAGATCGCCTTCGACAGCCTGATCGTGTCGTCAGCGTGCGTAAAGTCCACGATCCTGTCCACGTTCCTGGAACCGAGCTTCGTAGTGAAGGCGAAGGTATCCTGCCCCTCGCCGCCAGTCAGCTTGTCGTTGCCCAAGCCGCCGTTGAGGTAGTCATGCCCACTCTCCCCCACGAAGGTGTCGGCCTTGCTGCCCCCTTTGAAGGAGAGATTGGTCACTGAGGGCGTATCGGGCGTTGTGGGCCTGGCGGGGACCAGTGGCAACGTGAAGATCGTATCGCTGAAGATCGCGAACTCGATACCGCTTAACCGATCGAGACCATCGCCCGAGCCACGCAGATCGACGATTTCGATCATACCGTCCTGCCCGGTTCTAATCACGTAGTTTGAAAGTGCGCCAGAAAAGATAGCAATGTCGGTTCCATCACCACCGATGAGGGTATCGTTTCCGACGCCCCCGTTCAGCATGTCGTTACCGCCTTGGCCATCAAGCAGATCATGCCCGGCTGCGCCGACGAACATGTTCGCGACGTCGTTGCCCGTGAACCTGTCATCTCTCATGTTGCCGATCAGGTTCTCAATGTTTCGAACCTCATACCATGCGATATAGCCTGTTGTATTGACCTGTTGCTCCTCTGTATTCCTCAGATCGATGCTGATAGGTACGCCATACTGATAGCCGTCATAGGCAAATTTCAGAGTATCGACGCCACCACCTCCGTCGATGAAATTGTGGCCTCCATCACCAAAGAATGTTTCCGAGCCATCGCCGCCGAAGGCTGTGTCGTCACCCTTGCCCAAGTTGATAACACCTTGAAGCGTACCCCCTCGGCCGTCGTAAACATCGTTGCCGTCACCAAGGAAGATGTCGCCCTCTATTTGGCCCTGGTTCCTGATGATGTTTTGGCCCCGCGTTACGCCGAAGATCGCACCGTCGGGTCCTTTGATCACTCCGGTGTTGTTGATGACCAGCTTTTCTTCGGGTCCAGAACCGACGAAAATGCCTTCGATGCCGATGTAAGCGCCTTCGATGGTGCCGGAGTTATTGATAACTGCTTGATCTCCGCTGAGCGACACCCCGGAGTAGAGCCCTCAGATACTACCAGCGTTGATGAGAGTGTTGGGTCTGCTTCCCTGATAGTCTTCCGTCATCGCGATGCCGGACCACTCTCCATAAACGGAACCGGAAGCCCCAACGTTAATCGTGCCGTTGGTTGAAATGCCGTTTGCATAGGAACTGAACACCATCCCGTCGATGAGCAGGGTTGTTCCGAGCCCTCCGGATATACCATCTGCCCCTCCCCCGAAGGCCTCGATGGATGCTCCCTGAGAGAGGATGACCGTATCGCCGTCTAAGAGGTCGAGAGCATGGTCATGGCTTTCATGAGTAGGCGGTAAGGGCCGCGTACGGTCGATCACATAGACGGTCATGTTCCCGCTCCAGATAGATAAATCTTCCTAATGTTATCAAGTTACAATTCCCTGTCAATTTCTGAAATAAAAAAGCCCCGGATTTCTCCGGGGCTTCTTGTTCGACCTGTGAGACTAAGGACTTAGAAGTCCATGCCGCCCATGCCGCCCATGCCGCCGCCGGGCATGGCCGGAGCGCTTTCACGCTTCGGAGCGTCGGCGACCATGGCCTCGGTGGTGACGAGGAGGCCTGCCACGGAGGCAGCGTCCTGCAGAGCGGTGCGGACGACCTTCGCCGGATCGACGATACCGGCCTGGAGCATGTCCACGAACTCTTCCGTCTGGGCGTTGAAGCCGAAGGTGTCGGAGCTGTTCTCCGTGATCTTGCCGACCACGATCGAGCCCTCGACACCGGCGTTCTCGGCGATCTGGCGGATCGGAGCCTCGAGAGCGCGCAGCACGATGTTGATGCCGGCCTTCACGTCCGGGTTGTCCGTGGTGAGCTTGGCAACGGCAGCCTTGGCGCGCAGCAGAGCCGTGCCGCCGCCGGGAACGATGCCCTCTTCCACCGCAGCGCGGGTGGCGTTGAGCGCGTCGTCCACGCGGTCCTTCTTCTCCTTCACCTCGACTTCGGTCGCGCCGCCGACGCGGATCACCGCGACGCCGCCAGCGAGCTTGGCGAGACGCTCCTGCAGCTTCTCACGGTCGTAGTCCGAGGTGGTCTCCTCGATCTGCGCCTTGATCTGAGCCACGCGGGCCTCGATGTCCTGCTTCTTGCCGGCGCCGTCGATGATCGTGGTGTTCTCCTTGTCGATGCGAACGCGCTTGGCGCGGCCGAGCATCGGGAGCGTGACGTTCTCGAGCTTGATGCCGAGGTCTTCGGAGATCGTCTGGCCGGCGGTGAGAACGGCGATGTCCTCGAGCATGGCCTTGCGGCGGTCGCCGAAGCCCGGCGCCTTCACGGCGGCGATCTTCAGGCCGCCACGCAGCTTGTTGACCACGAGGGTCGCGAGCGCCTCGCCCTCCACGTCCTCGGCGATGATCAGCAGCGGCTTGCCGGACTGCACCACGGCCTCGAGGATCGGCAGCATGGCCTGCAGCGAGGAGAGCTTCTTCTCGTGGATGAGGATGTAGGGGTCCTCAAGCTCGGCGACCATCTTCTCGGCGTTGGTGATGAAGTACGGCGACAGGTAGCCGCGGTCGAACTGCATGCCCTCGACCACGTCGAGCTCGGTCTCGGCGGTCTTGGCCTCCTCGACCGTGATCACGCCCTCGTTGCCGACCTTCTGCATCGCCTGAGCGATCATCTGGCCAATGGTGGTATCACCATTGGCCGAAATGGTGCCGACCTGGGCGATCTCGTCATTGGTTGAAACCTTCTTGGCCCGGGCCTGGAGATCCTTGACAGCTTCCTCAACGGCCAGGTCGACAC
>DASQML010000029.1:0-1569 GCA_035645515.1 Microvirga sp. | reverse complement strand
GCCGATAACGAGACTGCCCGCATCTCGGCCTCTGCTCGATCGCGCCTGGTGTGCACCCCGTTTGACCGGACCGGCAGCGGCTGCGGTTAAGCACTGAGGCGAAGGAACTCTCTGGGGGAGAGGAACTTCAGTCCGGAGTGCGGGTGAGCTTCATTGTAGTCCTCGAACCATGTGGGCAGAAGCCCGATCGCAGTAGCGGCGTCGGGCAGGATGGAGCGGCGCGCATAGTCCCGCTTGAGCGTTTTCACGAAGGCTTCGCTGATGCCGTTGCTCTCGGGTGAGCGAACCGGCGTAAAGGCGAGCCGCAGACCTAGTGCGGTAGCGGTATCGCTGGTCTGGGCAGCGATGTAGGCGCTGCCGTTATCGGAGAGCCACTCGACCGGGATGGGCGCCTTGGTGGTCCCGAAGCGCCGCTCGACACAGACGACCATCAGATCGCGCACCATCTCGCCGGAGATGCCGGCGGTGGTCGCCGACCAGGCGATGATCTCGCGATCGCAGGCGTCGATGGCGAAGAGCACCCGAACGACTGAACCGTCCCGGCAGGGGAGCTCGAAGTGATCGGAGCACCAGCGGACGTTGGACTTCAGCGCGACAACGACGCCGTCGTGCGTGCGCCCGGGCCGACGGGCCGTATGGCGCTCCAGCGTGAGGCCGTTCGCCTGCAGGATGCGCAGCACCCGCTTGGTATTGACGACCGACGAACCTGCAGCCCGAAGCTGCCGGTTCAGAACGGCCGTGATGCGGCGATAGCCGTAGCTGGGCCGCTCGTCGACGATCTGCCGGATGGCAGGGAGCAGCTCGACGTCCTCTGGCTTACAATACGGTCCGCGCGGGTTGGGTGGGCGCTGCAGCTGCTCATGGAGATTGGACCGAGCGACCCCGATCGTATCGGCAAAAATCCTCATCGGGAAGTCTCCTCGTCGGCGTTCCACGACGGCAGCCGCAACAGCGGTTTTTTTGCCCGCGTGAGGTCCAGGGCTTCCTTCAGGATCTCCACTTCCATGGTCTTGCGGCCGAGCAGCCGTTCCAGCTCACGAACCCGCTTCTCCAGCTCCTTCAAACGAGAGGCGCCGACCACGTCTTCATCGGCTCGAACCGCTTCGAAGCCACCTTCGAGCATGCGGCGCTTCCACGAGAACAGAAGGCTTGGAGAGACGCCATTCCGGCGCGCCACATAGGACACCGACATTCCCGGCTGCATCGCCTCCTCAACGAGGCGAACCTTCTCGGCTGTCGGCCACCGCCGGCGGCGCTCCACCGATGTGATCACCTCGACACGGCTGACAGGGGGAACTCGGGACCCAGGATCTGAAGACATAGTCGTATTCATAGGCGTAAGCCTATGCCTTATCGGCTATGCCACCTGTCCGGTCAAAACGGGGTGCAGTTCAAGGCACCAGAACAGATCCGACCTTGGTGCTGTGCTCTGCACCCGGTAAACTGCCTAAGCCATCCATATCCGAAATCTCAAAATCGGAGTCCCGAGCATCCGGCGCACAAGGTCGGATCGCCAGAACTCGGAAAGGAGCCACGGATCGGTTCGTCAAACCTAGCCGACAATCTGCC
>DASQML010000028.1:0-34493 GCA_035645515.1 Microvirga sp. | reverse complement strand
GAACCCGGTCCACACCGGGGTACCCGGGCGCCAGCCGGACTCGACCGGCCAGGAGACTCCGTCGGCGAAGACGATGGCGATGCCGCCGTCGATGTCCTCGACCACGACCTCGTGCCGGTCGGCGCCAAGCATGACGACGCGCTCGCGCTCGAAACGCACGAAACGCGGCTCGCGCATCTGGCCGGAGATGCAGCGCTTGCGCTCGTTGAGGAGATGGTCGATCGCCGCCGCGACCGCGGCCAGGACGAGGGCCGCCTCGCCCCCCGGCGCGGGCACCTGGAAGCCTCCCGGGAACTCCTCGGCGATGAAGCCCGTGGAGAGCCGGCCCTCGCGCCAGCGCGGATGCTGCATCAATGCGGACAGGAACGGGATGTTGTGCCGGATGCCCTCGATCGCGAAGGCGTCCAGCGCCCGCGCCTGCGCGTCGATCGCCTCGAGGCGGGTGGGGGCGTGGGTGACGAGCTTGGCGATCATCGGGTCGTAGAAGATCGAGATCTCGCCGCCTTCGGTCACGCCGGTGTCGTTGCGGACCGTGGCGCCGTCGCGCTGACCTTCGGCCGGCGGCCGATAGGTGATGAGTCGCCCCGTCGAGGGCAGGAAATTGCGCGTCGGATCCTCGGCGTAGACGCGGCTCTCGACCGCCCAGCCGTCGAGGCGGATGTCGGCCTGGCTGAAGCGCAGGGGCTCGCCCGCGGCGACCCGGATCATCTCCTCGACGAGGTCGATGCCGGTGATCATCTCCGTCACGGGGTGCTCGACCTGCAGGCGTGTGTTCATCTCGAGGAAGTAGAAGGACCGGTCCTGGCCCGCCACGAACTCGACCGTCCCGGCCGAATCGTAGCCGACCGCCCTGGCGAGGGCGACGGCCTGCTCGCCCATCTTGGCGCGCGTCGCCTCGTCGAGGAGCGGCGACGGCGCCTCCTCGATGACCTTCTGGTTCCGGCGCTGGATCGAGCATTCGCGCTCGCCGAGGTAGATCACGTTGCCGTGCTTGTCGCCGAGCACCTGGATCTCGATGTGCCGCGGATCTGTGATGAACTTCTCGATGAAGACGCGGTCGTCGCCGAAGGAGCTTGCCGCCTCCGACCGGGCGCGGGCGAAGCCCTCGGCCACCTCGTCGGCCGAATAGGCGATGCGCATGCCCTTGCCGCCGCCGCCGGCCGAGGCCTTGATCATCACCGGATAGCCGATCTCATTGGCGATCTGCACCGCCTGCTCCGGCCCCTCGATGACTCCGAGATAGCCGGGGACCGTGGAGACCTTCGCGGCCGCAGCCGCCTTCTTCGACTCGATCTTGTCGCCCATGGCGGCGATGGCGCCGGGATTGGGGCCGATGAAGACGATGCCGGCCTCGGCCAGGGCCTTGGGGAAGGCTTCGCGCTCGGATAGGAAACCGTAGCCCGGATGGACCGCCTGGGCGCCGGTCTTCTTGCAGGCCTCGACGATCTTTTCGATCACCAGATAGGACTGCGCGGCGGCCGCCGGCCCGATATGGACGGCTTCATCGGCCATTTCCACATGGAGCGCGTCCCTGTCGGCATCGGAATAGACGGCCACCGTCTTGATGCCCATGCGCCGGGCGGTCTTGATCACGCGGCACGCAATCTCACCGCGGTTCGCAATCAGGATCTTGTCGAACATGAGCCTCGGATGCTCCACCCTAAAAACTAAAGCCCCACCTCCGTTACTGCACATCGGCGCATTCGGGAAGCGGGGCTTCGTTTAGCTTTTAGATTAGGTTGAGTTGAGCCTTCAGGCCGCCATGAGGCTCTGCCGCGCCTGCTGGCGTCCGCGCATGATGAAATCGAGAAGCGCCGCATCCACGGAGCCTGCCTCGTCCATGACGGCATAGGCGATGTTCATGGCATTCGCGCTGGGGCCGCTGACCTCAAGGACCGTAGCGAGCCACAGGGCGTCGTCGTTGCCGACGACTCCGTGCGGGGCCCGCTTCCAGACCACGTAGTCCACGACGAGCTTGGTGAGGGCCCTGCCCCAGGCCTCCTCGGCTTCGACCATCCGGTCGAGTGCCAGAAGCGACTCCACCTCCAGGCGGCTGGTAATGCCCTCAGCCAAGACCTCGCTGGTGAGCGTCTTCACGTCATCCGCAGAGATAAAGTTGCGCTCGGTTGCGCCGTCGATGAATTCGCGCAAGCTATCCTTCAACATGCCCTTTAACTCCCTCCAGCCTTTGCATGAGCCCAGCCGGTTGATCTCTTGTATGGGAAGGAGTGTCACACGAGGCGCAGCCGCAATCCGTTAACGCGACATGCTGAATCGCCGTTGAGGTTAAGCCTTGTTGAGTGTCTTTGGTTGCCGGATTCTTGACGGCCGGAATTGTCCAGCAATGGTGCGCCTTTGGGGGCAAGCCCCCTTGGACATTGCAATCCCGCAAGGTTGCTCTTTCCGCACTTCCTCCCGCAGCGGTGGTACTTATGTCCCTGGCATGCAGCGCACTTTTGCGCCTGCCCGTTAAGGAACCAGAGCCATGCGGCACCACGGCATCCATCACGTCACCGCCATCGCGGGCCCGGCCCGTCGCAACCTCGATTTCTACGCGAGGGTCCTGGGGCTCCGCCTCGTCAAGAAGACAGTGAACTTCGACGATCCCGGCACCTATCACTTCTATTTCGGCGACAGCCACGGCAACCCGGGCTCGATCCTGACCTTCTTCCCCTGGGAGCACGTCGCTCCGGGACGCAACGGCGTCGGCTCGACATCCGAGACAGCCTTCCGCGTGCCGGAGGCATCCCTCGGCTACTGGATGCATCGCTTCATCGAGCAAGGTGTCGAGCACGGAGCGCTGGAGAAGCGCTTCGGCCAGAGCGTGCTGACCTTCAAGGATCCGCACGGCATGAGCCTGTCCCTCGTCGGGGTCGTTGATGCGGGCACAGAGGACGTCTGGACGACGGGGGAGATCCCCGCCGAGCATGCGATCCGCGGCCTTGAGGGCGTGACGCTGCTCGTCGAGAATGGAGAACCCACCGGCTCGATCCTCACCGACGTCTTCGGCTTCCGCGAAGTGGCCCGCGAGGGTTCTCTCGTGCGCTACAAGAGCGATGCCACCCTCGGCAGCACGGTCGATATCCGCAGCGTCGGCGGGTTCCTGCCGGGGCGCATGGGCGGCGGCTCGGTCCATCACGTGGCGTTCCGTGCAATGGACGATGCCGACCAGGGAGAGATGGTGAAGAAGCTGGCGGAAAATCACGGCCTCCACACCACGGAGCAGAAGGACCGCAACTACTTCCGCTCGGTCTATTTCCGCGAGCCGAACGGCATTCTCTTCGAGATCGCCACCGATGAACCGGGTTTCGCCGCCGACGAGGCGGAGGAGCGGTTGGGCAGCGAGCTGAAGCTTCCCGCCTTCCTCGAGCCGAACCGCTCGAAGATCGAAGCCCATCTGCCTGAACTGGCTTGAACAGAACCCCTCTCCCGGCACTGCTCCGGGAGAGGGAGAAAGCCCCCGATGACAGAACTGTCCTTCATCCATCGCTATGAGCCCGCCGCCGATACGAGCCGCCCGCCCCTGCTGCTGCTCCATGGCACCGGCGGCGACGAGAACGATCTGCTGGCGCTCGGCCGCATGGTTTCGCCCGGCTCCACCCTGCTCTCTCCGCGCGGCAAGATCCTGGAAAACGGCATGCCACGCTTCTTCCGTCGTCTGGCGGAAGGCGTGTTCGACGAGGAAGACGTGCGCTTTCGCGCCAACGAGTTGGCTGACTTCGTTGCGGAGGCCCGACGGGCCTACGGCTTGGAGGCCCCGGTTGCGCTCGGATTTTCCAACGGCGCCAACATCGCAGCCGCGATGCTGATGCTGCGACCTGAAGCGCTCGCGGGAGCAGCACTGCTACGCGCCATGGTGCCCCTCGGCGACACTCCGAAGGCGGACCTTGCCGGCAAGCGCGTGCTCATGATCTCGGGTCAGATGGATCCGATCATTCCGGCAGACAACTCGTCGCGCCTTGCCACATCGCTCGCCTCGATGGGAGCGGACGTTCAGCACGAGGTGCTGCCCACCGGGCATGGCCTGTCGCAGACGGATCTTCAGCTGCTTGTGAAGTGGTTTGCCGAACGCGGCAGACAATCGGCTTCAAGCACTCTCACCTCATCCTGAGGAGCAGACGTAGTCTGCGTCTCGAAGGATGGTTCCAGAGCACACTGGAGCATCCTTCGAGACGGCGCTGCGCGCCTCCTCAGGATGAAGCTGTGCGTGTTACTTTCCGTTTTAAAGCACACCCGTCTCGAAGAAGCGCTCAATGGCTTCCTCGGCAGGTTTGATGTCGATGCCGCGCTCTTTCAGCCAATCGTCATTGAAATGCGTGGAGCGGTAGCGGTCGCCTGAATCGCACAGGAGGGTCACGACTGAGCCCTTCTCTCCCCGTTGCACCATCTCGCTAACGATCTGGGCCACGGCCCAGAGATTGGTGCCCGTGGAACCGCCGCAGGACCGCCCGATACGGCGGGAGAGAACGCGCGCCGCCGCGATGCTTGCAGCATCCGGCACGGCGTAGGCTCGGTCGATGAGCTCCGGCACGAAAGAAGGTTCGCAGCGGGGACGGCCGATGCCTTCGATGACGAAAGGCGGGTTGGAAACCGTGCACACGGTGCTATCCGCCAGATGCCGGTGGAACACGGACGCTTCCGGATCGGCGAGGCAGAGCTTCGTCGGCAGGCGGCGGTAGCGGATATAGCGCCCGAGCGTGGCCGAGGTGCCGCCGGTGCCCGCGCCCACCACGATCCAGCTCGGCACCGGATATTCCTCCTGCGCCATCTGGCTGAAGATTGACTCCGCAATGTTGTTGTTGCCGCGCCAATCCGTCGCCCGCTCGGCATAGGTGAACTGGTCCATGTAATGGCCGCCGAGCTCTCGCGCGAGGCGCGCGCTCTCCTCGTACATGGCGGCGGGTGAATCCACGAAATGGCTCTCGCCGCCGTAGAAGGCGATCTGCGCGATCTTCTCGGCAGAGGTCGAACGCGGCATCACGGCGATGAAGCGCAAGCCCAGCATGCGCGCAAAATACGCTTCCGACACCGCAGTCGATCCGCTCGATGCCTCGACGATCGTAGTCTCCGGCCCGATCCAGCCGTTGCACAACCCGTAGAGAAACAGCGACCGCGCCAGCCGGTGCTTGAGGCTCCCCGACGGATGGGTCGATTCATCCTTCAGATAAAGCGACACGCCCGGCACCGCCGGCAGCGGCACCTGCAAGAGGTGCGTATCCGACGAGCGGTTGAAATCCGCCTCGATGATCTGGATGGCGGTGGAGACCCAGGAGCGGTCGCATGGAGCTGGCATGGTTACAACGGAATGTTGTCGTGCTTCTTCCAGGGCCGCTCGGTTTCCTTGTGCCGGAGCATGGCGAGCGCCCGCGCAATCCGCCGCCTTGTGGAATGCGGCATGATCACCTCGTCGATGTAACCACGCTCGGCGGCAACGAAGGGCGACATGAAACGGTCCTCATATTCCTTGGTGCGGGCCGCGATCTTCTCCTGGTCGCCGAGATCCTGGCGGAAGATGATCTCAACCGCGCCCTTGGCGCCCATCACGGCGATCTGCGCGGTGGGCCAGGCATAGTTCACGTCGCCGCCGATATGCTTGGAGGCCATCACGTCATAAGCGCCGCCAAAGGCCTTGCGGGTGATCACCGTCACCAGCGGCACGGTGGCCTCGGAATAGGCAAACAGCAGCTTCGCGCCGTGCTTGATGAGGCCGCCATATTCCTGCGCCGTGCCCGGCAGGAAGCCCGGCACGTCCTCGAAGGTGACGATCGGGATGTTGAAGGCATCGCAGAAGCGCACGAAGCGCGCGGCTTTGCGGGAAGCGTCGGAATCAAGAACGCCCGCCAGCACCATCGGCTGGTTGGCAACGAAGCCCACCGTGCGGCCCTCGATGCGCCCGAAGCCCGTGATGATATTCCGGGCGTAGGATTCCTGGATCTCGAAGAAATCGCCCTCGTCCACGACTTTCAGGATCAGCTCCTTCATGTCGTAAGGCTTGTTCGGGTTGTCCGGGATCAGCGTGTCGAGGCTGTCGTCGGTGCGATTGGGATCGTCGAAGCTCGGGATCTCAGGCACGCCGTCCATGTTGTTGGCAGGCAGGAAGTCGATGAGGCGGCGCACCTGGAGGAGCGCCTCCACGTCATTGTCGTAGGCGCCGTCCGCCACCGAGGATTTGGTGGTGTGCACCTTCGCGCCGCCAAGCTCCTCCGAGGTCACGGTCTCGTTGGTGACGGTCTTCACCACATCCGGACCGGTGACGAACATGTAGGAGCGGTCGCGTACCATGAAGATGAAATCCGTCATGGCAGGCGAATAGACGTCGCCGCCGGCGCAGGGGCCCATGATTACCGAGATCTGCGGGATCACGCCGGAGGCGATCACGTTGCGCTTGAACACCTCGCCATAGCCGCCGAGCGCCGCCACGCCTTCCTGAATGCGGGCGCCGCCCGCATCGAACAGGCCGACGATGGGGGCGCGCATCTTGAGCGCCATGTCCTGGATCTTGGTGATCTTCTGAGCATGAGCTTCCGAAAGGGAGCCGCCGAACACCGTGAAGTCCTTGGCGAAGACGAAGACCGTGCGGCCGTTGACCGTGCCCCAGCCGGTGACGACGCCGTCGCCGGGGATCTTCACCTTCTCCATGCCGAAATCGCTGGAGCGGTGCTCGACGAACATGTCGAATTCCTCGAACGAGCCCTTGTCGAGCAGGAGCTCGATGCGCTCCCGCGCCGTGAGCTTGCCCCTGGCATGCTGCGCCTCAATGCGCTTTTCGCCACCGCCGAGGCGGGCCTGGGCCCGCCGCTCTTCAAGCCGTTCGAGAATGTCTTTCATGGGTGTTCCCTGGTGCCGGGATGATGAATGGCCTCCCGCTTAGCACAGCCGTAGCCGCCTCAAAATCCCACTATCGGAGTGTGCTCCGCCGCACTTTACCGCCAGGCCTGCTCACCTTAGAGGTCAAATGCAACTATATTTCAAAGGAGCACGCAGTGAAGACCATTCAGACCTTCGTGGCCCTTGCCGCCGTTCTCTCCCTCACGGCCGCAGGCTGCGCCAGCCGCTCGGAGGACGTATCGGCAGCCTGGGTGTCGAGTGCTGCCTATGCGAGCTACAGCTGCCGTGAGCTCGGCATCGAAGCGCAGCGGGTCAGCTCCGCAGCAGCGGCGGCGGCCGGTGCTCAGGATTCTCAGCGCACCAAAGACGTGGTGGCGACCACCGCTGCCCTCGTCGTCTTCTGGCCGGCAGCATTCTTCGTGGGCGGCGACAACGCCAAGACCGCCGAGTTGGCGAACCTGAAAGGTCAGATGCAGGCAATCGAGCAGGCTTCGATCCGCAAGAAGTGCGGCATCAGCTTCCGGCGCGCCTAAACAGCCAAGACAATCCCAGAAAGCCGCCGGAGACAGGATGCGCCGGCGGCTTTTTGTTTAGGTCCTAACAAGGCGGAAAACCTCGGAGGCTGCCATGAAGTCGGCCTCGCGCTTCCGCCGACGCTCCATGGCTTCGTAATCCTCACCCCACACGCTCTCCTGATAGAGCTCGTCCACATGGGCGGCCTTCCAGGCCTGTTCAGCGTCCAGCGGCCCGACCGCGTGGGCCAGCGCGATCAGCACCGAGCCGGAGAGCGTTGTCATCACGTGGAGGGCTGCGAGCGCGAAGGGCGAGTCGATCCGCTCGATCACGGACCGGATCGCGGCGACCGCCTCGTCCGGCTGCGTCACATGCATGACGCCCTCGGCCAGCGTGAACCGGGCGCCATGGCTGTCCCTGACCCAATCGAGAATCGGATTCCAGGTCGTGTCCTGCGACTGGACCAGCCGTGCCGGCTCGCTCACCCGGTAATAGATGAGATCAGTGCCCGCATAGCGGACGAGATCGTCGACCACCTCTGCCCGACGCGGCGTGACACCATCGATGGCCGAATTGACGATGCGCGTGATCGGCATGGTGGACGGGTCGATCTCAGCCCCCTGCCCGGCCCATTCGCGAGCCATAGCTTCGGCAAGGGCGCGGGAGGGAACGGCGAGCGCCTGCTTGCCGGGCGTCTTGGCGCCACGTCCGTCAAGGGTCAGGTGGAACAGCCCTTCGCGCTCCTCGACACTCGCTTCCTTGTAGAAGCGCTTGGGCAGGGTGGGCTTCATGCCGGCCTGAGCCGCCCGCATGGGGTTCGGCTCGTCCTGTGATGGGAACCAGTCGCGTGAGTCTGTCATGGGCAAGACATAGGCGCTTAAGCAGGAACATGCGAGGGTTGAGACAGGAAAGCCTGCAGCACCGCGTCAAGCTCCGCATAGCTGCCAACGATGCGCTCCGCCCCCGTTTCCAGGAGCCTGGAGACCGGCTGGAAACCCCATGATACGCCGATGGGTAGAACCCCGGCTTCCCGCGCCATGACCATGTCGTAGCTGGAATCGCCGATCATCACCGTGTCAGCAGGCGCGATCCCAAGCTCTTCCATGGCCTGGAGGATCATGGCCGGATGGGGTTTGGAAGGCGCGTCATCGGCCGTCTGAATGGTGGAGAAGACCCCCTCCCAACCGTGCCGCTCGATCAGCATGGCAACGCCCCTGCGTCCCTTGCCGGTCGCGAGGCCGATCAGAACATCCTTGCGGTCTTTCAGTCGCCCTATGCACTCACTGGCCCCGGGAAAGAGCGGCGCATCGTTGGCCGGATCAAGGCGCAGGACGCTGTAGGCATCCTTGTAGGCCTGGGCCATCGCCTCGGCCGGCGCCTCGGGGCCCGCCAGCACCCTGAACGCCTCGACGAGAGAGAGCCCGACGATAGAGAGCGATGCCTCCCGGCTCGGCGGAGTCATGCCGAGAGCAAGAAAAGCCTCGCGCACAGAAGCCGCAATGATGTTTTGACTGGCGACCAGCGTGCCGTCGACATCGAAGAGAACGAGTTTCACGAGAGAAGCACTCGGACGGGGGATCAGCTTTCCTTGGTTAGCCAGAATCCGGGGAAAGAACAATCGCCCTGCTCGACAGGGCTGTCATGGACCACCCGGGTTCCCTTCCGCACGGGACCAACGGTCGAGGTGGTCCGCCCCGGCGCTGTCGAGTTCATCGGCGCTTCCAGCATCGGAGCGATGCAATCAGCGTTGCGGCACGGAACCTTGGCAGAGCCGGGGAGTGTTGATGTTCCAGTTGCCGCATTTGTCGCAGGCGGTGACCGTCAGCCCGACGGCAATGATGAAAGCGGCCTGAATGATACGCTTCATGACCCGGTGCCCCACATTTTGAGACAGCACCATAGTCAATAAACCTGCTCTCCGCCAGGAGGACGAGCTTCTTCGACACGAATTAGCCGTACTGATTTGCCAAACACATCCGTATCTTGCGCAGGAGCCTCGCTTCCTGCTCGGATGCCTCCACCCATTTTTTACTCTCCCCGAAACGGGCTCCTGGCCTCGCCACCGGCTTGGCCTTGGAACCTTGGCCGTCCCGCAAAGGTTGAAGCGACAACCTTTCGAGATGTCCGAGCGGTCCTTGGCAACGGCCCTCCCCGCTTTAAAATCTTTAGGCTTGCGCCGAGCAACAGGATCATGAACAGCAAGAACTTGAGAGAAGCGCTCGACGTCCTGACTGACCAGAAATCCGGACAACCGGAAGAAGGAGCTTTTCTCCAGGCCATCCTGGATAGCGCGATCGACTACGCGATCATCACCACGGATCTCGAAGGCCTGATCACCTCATGGAATACCGGAGCCTCCAACGTGCTGGGCTGGACAGAGGCCGAGGCATGCGGGCAGCCGCTCCATATCATCTTCACGCCCGAAGACCGCGCGTTGGGCATCCCGGCCCAGGAAATGCGTAATGCCCTCACAAAGGGACGGGGAGCGGACGAGCGTTGGCACCTGCGCAAGGACGGGACCCGGTTCTGGGGTCAGGGAGAGGTGCTGCCGCTCAAGGCGCCCGACGGCAAGATCTTCGGTTTTCTCAAGATCCTGCGCAACCGGACCGAGCAGCGCCTGGCCTCTGAGACCATGGAGAGGACCACGGAAGCCCTCCAGGCGAGCGAAGAGCGTTTCCGGGCCGCCGTCCAGGCCGTCGACGGCATCCTCTGGACCAATACCCCTCAGGGCGAGATGCGGGGCGAGCAACCGGGATGGGAAGCTCTCACCGGCCAGTCTTATGAGGATTATCAGGGTTACGGGTGGGCGCAGGTGATTCACCCGGACGACCGTGAGGCCACGATCACGGCCTGGAAGGAGGCTGTCGAAGCCAAGAAACTCTTCACCTTCGAGCACCGGGTCCTTTGCCGGGGCGGTGAATGGAGACTGTTCTCGATCCGCGCCATTCCCGCCCTGGGTCCTGACGGCACCATCCGGGAATGGGTGGGCGTCCATACCGATATCACCGCCCGCAAGATGGCCGAGGATGCTCTGACCCGGGAGACGGAGCGCCTCAAGATCATCAACCGGGTCGGCACGCGACTGGCGTCGGAGCTCGATCTCGACAAGCTCGTCCAGGAAGCGACCGACGCGGGCGCGGCTCTGATCGGCGCGCAGTTCGGCGCGTTCTTTTACAACGTGCTCGACAAGCAGGGCGAAAGCTACATGCTGTACGCCCTCACCGGCGCTTCGCACGAGGATTTCGCAAAGTTCGGAATGCCGCGAAATACGCCCATCTTCGCCCCTACGTTCAACGGCGAATGCATCGTGCGCTCGGACGATATCACCAAGGATCCGCGCTATGGCCACAACAGCCCTCACCAGGGCATGCCTGAAGGTCATTTGCCGGTTCGCAGCTATCTGGCGGTACCGGTGGTCTCCCGCTCCGGAGAGATCCTCGGTGGGCTGTTCTTCGGGCATGAACAGGCAGGTGTTTTCACCGAAGAGCACGAACACCTTCTGACAGGCATTGCAAGCCAGGCTGCGGTTGCCATCGACAATGCGCGCCTGTTCCAGGCCTCACAGAGCGAGATCGCACAGCGCAAGCGCGCGGAGCAAATGGTTCAGGACCGCAACAGGCGCCTGGAACTGCTGGCGGAAGCCATCGAAAGAGCCCCTTCCGCGCATTCCCTGGATGATCTGCTGGAGATCGTTGGCGAAGCGGCACGCCGGTTGTCCAACGCGGATGGCGTCGCGATCGTGCTGCGGGAGGGCGACCAGTGCTTCTACGCGGCCGAGACCTCCACCGAGCCGCTTTGGAAAGGACAGCGCTTTCCAATGTTCTCCTGCATCTCCGGATGGGCGATGCATCATCGGACGACACAAGTGGTGCCCGATGTCCGGCTCGATTCTCGTCTGCCGCAGGAACTCTACGAACAGACCTTCATCAAAAGCCTCGTAATGGTTCCCCTGCTCAGTGACGGGGAAGCCACGGCAGCCATCGGCGCCTATTGGTCGGAGGTGCGCACGCCGAGCGCGAACGAGATTGCTACCCTTGAGGCCCTCGCACGAGCGGCAGGTTCGGTGCTGCGGAAGATCCAGGCCGAGCAGGCGCTGCGCGCCCTCAACGAGAACCTAGAAGTTCTGGTGGCCGAGCGCACGGCAGACCGCGACCGCATGTGGCGCCTTTCCACCGACGTGATGCTCGTCGCACGTTTCGACGGCACGATCACCGCCATCAATCCTGCCTGGACGACCCTGTTCGGATGGCGAGAAGACGAACTGGTCGGAACCCGGTTCCTCGATCTCGTCCACCCGGATGATATCGAGAGCACCTTGGCCGAGGTTGAGAAACTCTCGCGCGGCATCACCACGATGCGCTTCGAGAACCGCTATCGCCACAAGGATGGTTCCTATCGCTGGCTCTCTTGGATCGCCGTTCCCGACGAGGCCTTCATTCATGCGGTCGGCCGGGACGTCACCGCCGAGAAGGATGCGGCGGAAGCCCTGCGGCAAGCCGAAGAAGCCTTGCGCCAGGCGCAGAAGATGGAAGCCGTGGGGCAACTCACGGGCGGCATCGCTCACGATTTCAACAACTTGCTGACGGGCATCGTCGGCTCCCTCGACATGCTGCAGAACAGGATCGCTCAAGGCCGCACCGACAATGTGGAGCGCTACGTGAAAGCCGCCATGACCTCGGCCAATCGTGCAGCCGCGCTCACTCACCGTCTGCTTGCCTTCGCGCGCCGTCAACCGCTCGATCCCAAGCCTGTCGATGCCAACAAGCTCGTGAAATCCATGGAGGACCTGCTCCGGCGGACCCTCGGCGAAACCATCGAGCTGCAAGTTACGCCCGATGACGAGCTTTGGCTGACCCTGTGCGATCCCAACCAGCTCGAAAGCTCGATCCTCAATCTCGCGATCAACGCCCGCGACGCTATGCCGGACGGCGGCAAGCTGATCATCGAGACCGCGAATACAAACCTGGATGCCGCCTATACCGCCCGCCATCAAAGCGTGGCCCCAGGGGAATATATCTGCATTTCCGTGACCGATACCGGGATCGGCATGACGCCCGACGTCATGGCGCGAGCGTTCGATCCGTTCTTCACGACGAAACCGATCGGCCAGGGCACGGGTTTGGGCCTGTCGATGATCTACGGCTTCGCCCAGCAATCGGAGGGGCACGCCCACATCTATTCGGAGCTCGGTACGGGCACCACGGTGAAACTTTATCTGCCGCGATACCGGGGCGAAGCCGAGGAGGAGACGGTTTCGGCTGTGCCCGCCAAAGTGCCGCGCGCCGAAACCGGCGAGACCGTCCTCGTCGTCGAGGATGAGCCTGTGGTGCGGGGTCTTATCATCGATGTGCTCAAGGACCTGGGCTACATCGCCCTGGAAGCCGCGGACGGCCCATCGGCTCTCCGGATCCTGCAATCACGCCAACGCATCGATCTGCTCGTGACGGACGTAGGCCTGCCTGGCCTGAACGGACGGCAGGTGGCGGATCATGCGCGTGAGCGCCGCCCGGACCTCAAGATCCTTTTCATCACCGGCTATGCGGAGAATGCCGCCGTCGCCCAAGGCTTTCTGGAGCCCGGCATGGAAATGATCACCAAGCCTTTCGCGGTGGACGTCCTCACCAGCCGAATTCGAAAAATGATCGAGCCGTGATGCTCCGCTTTCGTCTCCCGGCGTCTCGATTCCATTTCCTGCACACGGCCAAACTCCCACAGGCACAACGATAAGATGAAAAAGCCTGCTCTTGAGGACACAGACACCCTCCTGCAACGGATCAAGGAACTGGAGCGCGAAAATCGGGAATTGCGCGCCAAGCTGTGCGATCAGAGTGCCGTTTCCCAGGCCTCCGACATGTTCCATCAAGCCCGCCACCGTGACCATGTGCAGGAAATGTCCTCGGCTGCCTCCCGCATCGAGACGCTCCAGGATTCGAAGGCCTCTCTTCAAGTGAGCGAGAAAAGGTTGCGCGAGAGCGAGACGAGGGCGCGAGCGAGCGAGAAGAAGCTCCGGCAGATCGCCGACAACCTGCCTGCCCTCATCGCTTATGTCGATGCGGATCAGCGCTACCGTTTCAACAACAAGGCTTATATTTCCTGGATGGGCCGAACCCCGGAAAGCCTCTACGGCGTCCACTTGCGGGATGCGGTCGGCGAGGAAGCCTATAGCCGGGTTAAACCCTTCATCGATGCCGTTTTGAGAGGCGAGCACGTCAGTCACGAATGGCGAGCTCATTTTTCTACCGGTACCCGCTTCGTCAAATCCGAATACATTCCGGACCGGAGAGATGACGGCAGCATCGCCGGCTTCTATGTCCTGGCTTCGGACCTGACCGAATTCGAGAAATCGCAAAAGGCCCTTGCAAGGAGCAACGCCCGCTTGCGTCTCGCGGTCGATGCAGGGCGCATGGCGATCTGGGAATCGGACATGGCAACTCGAAGCATCACGTCGTCACCGGAATTGAACCGTCTTTTCGGCTTTCCCGCCGATTCCACCCCCACGTCCGACGAGATCAGAAGCCGTTACGCTCCGGGACAGAAAGAACATCTTCAGCAGGTTGCCCGGGAGGCTATTGCCCGCGGGGAGCGCTATGCGGAAACCGAACTTGAGATCGTGCTGCCGGACGGCTCTCATCGCTGGCTTCTCCTGCGGGCGGAGTTGCAGGATACCGAGAACGGCTCGCCAAGCCGCGCGGTCGGTGTGGCGGTGGACATTACGGACCGCAAGAAGGCCGAAGAGCATCAGCGATTGCTGATCAACGAACTCAACCATCGGGTCAAGAACACGCTCACGACCGTTCAATCCATCGCGACCCAGAGCCTTCGCACCGCGAGCACGGCCGAGGAGGCTCGCGATGCGGTCGAGGGCCGCCTTTTCGCCCTCTCCCGCGCCCACGACGTCCTGACCCGCGAAAACTGGGACGGTGCCTATCTTCGCGAAGTCGTCGAACGCGCCATCGAGCCGTTCCAGGGACATGAGGGCAACCAGTTCGAGGTGTCAGGAAAGGATATCCGCCTGCCGCCTCGCATCGCTCTCGCCCTTGCCATGGCGATTCAGGAACTCGGAACGAATGCCGCGAAATACGGAGCCTTGTCGAGTGAAGCCGGGCGCATCGTGCTTGAATGGACCATTGTGAACCCGCAGGGGCAGCCGCATCTCAGCATGATCTGGCAGGAATTGAATGGCCCCGCCGTAACGGAGCCGAAGCGCCGCGGCTTTGGCACCCGTCTCATCGAAAGGAGCCTGGCTCAGGAGCTGAATGGTTCGGTGGAGATCGTCTTTGCTCCGACAGGGGTGATCTGCAGGATCGATGCTCCCCTGTCGGAGCGCTGAAGCCGGTCAGGCGGCCAGGCGCCTCTCGGCCGAGGACACGATCCGGCGAACCTCTTCGCCGTCGATGGTCTCATGCTTGAGAAGCGCATCGACAAGCGCGTCCAGCGCCTTGCGGTTGCCTTCGATGCAGGCCTTTGCGGCGGCATACATCTCTTCGATGATCCGCCGGATTTCCTGCTCGACCTCGCGGGGGAAGTTCTCGCCCGAGCGCGACACCTTCACCATGCCGATGTGGGGGCTCATGCCCCATTCGGTGACCATGCGGGTGGCGATGTTGGTGGCATGCGCGATGTCGCTCGCGGCGCCCGTCGTGACCTTGCGGGCACCGAAGACCACCTCCTCCGCCGCACGGCCGCCCATGGCCACGATAAGGTCGGCTTCGAGCTTTTCAACCGGAATGCAATAGCGGTCGTTCTCAGGAAGGCGCATGACGAGGCCGAGCGCCTGCCCATGCGGGATGATGGTGGCGCTGTGCACCTTGTCGGAGCCGGGGGTCAGGCAGGCACAGAGGGCATGGCCCGCCTCGTGCACGGCGACGAGCCTGCGCTCCTCGCTGGTGATCGCAAGCGAGCGGCGCTCCAGCCCCATGATGATCTTGTTGCGGGCAGCCTCCAAATGCTCCCGCCCGATCTCTGCGAGGCCTTCGCGCGCGGCGAAGATCGCCGCTTCATTCAGGAGATTTTCGAGATCAGCGCCGGAAAAGCCGGGCGTGCCGCGGGCAATGGAGGCGAGATCGACCCCTGCCGCCAGTTTCACGTTCCGGGCATGGACGTTGAGGATCGCCTCGCGGCCCGTGATGTCGGGCAGGCCGATATGCACCTGACGGTCGAAACGGCCTGGGCGCAGCAGGGCTGGATCCAGCACGTCGACCCTGTTCGTCGCTCCGATCACGATGACGCCCGACGTGGTGTTGAAGCCGTCCATCTCCACGAGCAGTTGGTTCAGGGTGGCCTCGAACTCGCGATCCGCCGCCGAGCCGCCGCCGCCGCGCTTGCGGCCGATGGCGTCGATCTCATCGATGAAGATCAGGCACGGGGCACGCCTGCGCGCCTGCTCGAACAGCTTGGCCACACGTCCCTTCGCGATACCGATCAGCGGGGCAGAGAAGTCGCTGCCCGACACGGCGATGAAGGAGACCCCAGCCTCGCCTGCCAGCGCCTTGGCGATGAGGGTCTTGCCTGTTCCGGGGGGCCCCACCATCAGCAACCCGCGCGGGATGCGGGCGCCGACCTTCTCGAAGGCCTGGGCATCGCGCAGGAATGAGATCACCTCCTGCAGTTCGGCCTTGGCCTCTTCCTGGCCGGCCACGTCGTCGAAACGATCCGGGATGTTCCTGACCGTGCGCGGCCAGCGGGAGGTCGGCTTGAAGTCAACCTGCACCGCGACCAGCGCCAGGACGGCTGCAACCATGATGAGCGAGATCACGAAGCTTGCCACATGGGAGGGATCGATGCCGGATTTCCTGAACTCCACCTGCGCGCCGGATGCTGTTGCCCGGTCGATGGTCTGGGCCGTCAGAAGAGAGGACGGGAGACGGACGAAGGCCGCCTGATCCCCGGTCCAGACGGCCAAGCCGCCATCCTGCACCTGGATCCTGCGGACCTTGCCGGCCTCAAGCTCGCGGGAGAACTCGGAATAGGCGATCTCGTTGACCTTGTCCGACATGAGGAGAGGCACGGATACGGCGGCGATCACCACGGCCAAGGCCATGACGGCGGCGGCTATGGCCACGCTTTTCCTGCGCAAGAGCTGTCTTGCCTTCTCGATCACATTGGTCACGGACGCCCCCTTGGCGAACTTCGTTTCTTGTCGATGAAGTTCGACCCTTAGTCTTTTTTGACGCAGTTCGCAGTACGGCGAAAAGGCACACCCGGGAGACGGAGAAGGCCAAGGATCAGTTCAGGAGGTCGTGATATTCCTTGTGCCGGCGCAGCCACGTATAAGCGTAGCCGCAGAGCGGCGTGATCTTGCATCCTTCGGCACGGGCAATTTCGGCAACGCCCTGCATCAGCTCGCTCGCCGCGCCCGTACCGCGCAGAGGAAGAGCCGCCTCCACGTGGCGGATCACCAGAGTCGAATCGCGCCGCTCGTAATTGGCAAATGCAAGATGTCCATTCCGCTCGAGTTCGAAACGGCGACCAGCGGTGTTGTCACGCACAGTGCTGCCCATGCTCGGACTCCTTTCTTGCTTTGAGGGACAACGTTACACTGGCGGGCGCGTTCCGCCGCACAGCCACGCTCGAGCGGCTATCGAGCCAGCCGCTGCTCCAGGCGCGCCCGCACCTCGGGCCACTCTTCCGTGGTGATACTGTAGACGGCGGTATCGCGGATATGCCCGTCGGGCATGATCATGTGACGACGCAGGATACCGTCGAGCTTGGCCCCCAGCCGCTCGATGGCGGCGCGGGATTGATCGTTCTGCGAATGAGTGCGGATCTCGACCGCATTGCAGCCCAAAGCCTCGAAGGCATGGCGGAGCATGAGGAACTTCGCGTGGGTATTCACGAAGGTGCGCTGCCAGGATTTGGCGATCCAGGTCGTGCCGATCTCCACCCGGTGATGGGCCGCATCGATGTTCATGAAGCGAGTCGAGCCGACGACGCGGTTGCCGTCTTTCACCACCGTCGCGAACGGAAGTGCGAGGCCCGCGGCCTGGAGTTCAAGAGCCTTTCGCACATACTCCTCGAATCCTTCCGGGCGGGGCACCGTGGTTGTCTTCTTCTCCCACAGGTTGCCGTCGCTGGCTGCCTCGCCCAAGGCAGGCACGTCATCGAGGCTTAGAGGGCGCAGAACGAGGCGGTCGGTTGAAAGGGTTACGGGCTCGATGTGAAGCATGGTCGAAGGCCTTTGAAGCGCAGCGTCGCCATTCATCGTCGAGCTTGAGGCCACAGTCAAACGGCACCGACCGGGGAGTTGCCCCGGTCGTTCCAGAAATTCAGCCCTGAGGCTCAGCTCAGCAGATACACGATCGCCGGCAAGCCGACTGCGAGGCTGGCCAGAGCCCAAGCACCGATTGCCTGCTGCCAAGCCACGTCGCCTGTCACGTTGCGCAAGCGACGTGCGAAAGCACCGGATTCCGCCGTATGTCCGCTGAGGCACGAGCACAGGGCATAATGCGCCTGTCCATCGGAGAGCCCGAAATAGCGCATGGCATCGCCGAGCCTGTCGCTCGCAAGGCCATCCGCGCGCAGGATCGGGTCCTGGTAAGCGATTGTCAGGGGAGAATTATCTTCCCGAACCAGGGCCCGCTCTGCCGGGGGCTTGTATTCGATCTCGCCAAGGGAATTCAGGCGCCGTTCCGGCTCCCGCTCGAGAAGGCTGATCCAACGATCCAGCCGCTCCTGCCGGGACATGGGCTTGGGCTGAACGTCGGCTACGCTACGGAGATAGTCGAGATCTTTGTGTTCCATCGATCCCCTCCTTGCCAATGTCTTTGTCGTCCGACCGACGACAAAGACAGACAAGGGTGCGCTCGGCGCACGGCAAAAGTGCGACAAGAGGGGTCTCGGAAGAGGAAAGGCTGGATTACTCCTCAGGTGCCTCGACGATGGGATCGTACTGGGTGGTATCGAATCCGAGCAGATTGAAGCTCTGCTGCATGTGAGGCGGCAGCGGCGCGGTCACATCGATGGGCTTGCCCGTGCGCGGATGGGCGATCACGATGCGCCTGGCCAGCAGGTGCAGCTTGTTCTGGATGCCGCCCGGCAGTTCCCAGTTCTCGATGTCGAAATACTTCGGGTCGCCGACGATCGGGTGGCCGATATGAGCGGTGTGAGCGCGCAGCTGGTGCGTGCGTCCCGTGACCGGCTTGAGCGACAGCCAGGAGAGCTTCTGCGCCGCCGTATCGATGACGGCGTAATAGGTGAGCGCGTGGCTTGCGCCTTCGTCCCCGTGGCGCGCCACCTTCATGCGCGCATCGCCCTCCTCGCCCTCCTTGGCAAGATAGGTCGACACCCGGCCCTGCCGCACGCGCGGCACACCGGCGACCAGCGCCCAGTAGATCTTGCGCGTGGTGCGGGAGCGGAACGACTTTGCCATCGTAGAGGCGGCAAAACGCGTCTTGGCAATGACGAGGCAGCCCGCCGTGTCCTTGTCGAGACGATGCACGAGACGGGGCTTCTGCCCTTCCGCGTCGCGCATGCATTCCAGCAGGCCATCCACGTGGCGCGTCGTCCCCGACCCGCCCTGCACGGCAAGACCCATCGGCTTGTTGATGATGAGAACGTCCTTGTCCTCGTAGAGCGTGATCGACTTCAGGAACTCGAGGTCGCCCTGATCCTTGGAAGCACTGCGCGCGACGGGCCGCGGCTGGTCGAGCTTGAGCGGCGGAATGCGCACCTTCTGACCTGCGGTGAGGCGATCGTTGGGCTGCGCCCGCTTGCCGTCGACGCGCAACTCGCCTTTCCGGACGATGCGCTGGATATGGGTGAAGGCTAGCTGCGGGAACCGGGCGACCAGGAAACGGTCGACGCGCATGTCCGCCTCGTCGGGCTCGACCACGAGCGTCTGTACGCCGGTCGCCAGAACCTCCTGGGCTTCCGCCTTGGCCTGAGCCCGGGTCGGTCGGTTCGGAGCTTCGGCCGCAGGCCGTGCCGCAACCTTGGTGGGCCTCGTCGGCGCTTTCGCCGCCGGGCGTTCGCGGCGCGCATCGGCAGCTCGTGCCGGCGCCTTGGCGGCAGGCCTTTCGTGCCTTGCTTCCTCGACACGGCTCTTGCCCGCCGGCTTCGCACCCCGCTCCCGCGTCGGAGCGCCCTTGGATGGCCCCTTGCGCGCGGGCTTGTCCTCGCGCGAGCGGAAGCCCTGCCGCGCGCCGGATCGCCCGCTCCGGGCCCCGTTCTGTCCTGAACTGCTTTTCTTCATGAGACGTGGGTATCAGAGCAGCGCACGGGCGGCAATCGAGGTCTTAGGCTGCAATTGTGCGCGCAAGGGCCAGACCCCCCGCGAGACCTGCGATGGACAGGGCGACGGACGCCGCCACATAGCCGAGCGCCAGTCCCGCCTGCCCCCGCTCCCACAGCATCACGGCATCGAGCGAGAAGGCGGAGAACGTGGTGAAGCCGCCGAGAATGCCCGTGGTCAGGAACAGGCGCAGGGGTTGGCTCCATCCATCGCCCGCCTTGAAGGCAAGCCAGGCGGCAAGCACTCCCATGATGAAGGAGCCCGCGACATTCACCGCCAGCGTGCCATAGGGAAAGCCGACACCGCAGTATCGGGCGCAGCCGACATTCACGCCGTGGCGAAGAGCGCCGCCGATTCCGGCGCCGAGAAAGACGAGGAGATAAGCCTGCATGATCAGTCCTGCTCGCCCTCGCCGCGCCGCTCGCGGCGCAGCTTCTCCCACCAATCGAGACGCTTCTTCACCTCACGCTCGAACCCCCGGTCCACAGGCTCATAGAAGTGCTGCCGCCCCAGTTTCTCGGGCCAGTAATCCTGGCCCGAGAAGGCGTCCGGCTCGTCGTGATCGTAGCGGTAGTTCTCGCCATAGCCGATCTTCTTCATGAGCTTGGTGGGCGCATTGAGGATGGTTCTGGGGGGCATGAGGGAGCCATGCTCCTTCGCCACCGCCGTTGCCGCCTTGTAGGCCGTGTAAAGCGCGTTCGATTTCGGCGCTGTGGCGAGATAGACCGCGGCCTGAGCCAGGGCGAGCTCGCCTTCCGGCGAGCCAAGGAAATCGAAGGCGTCCTTCGCGGCATTGGCGATCACGAGCGCCTGCGGATCGGCAAGGCCGATATCCTCCACCGCCGCGCGCACGAGACGTCGGGCGATGAAAAGACGATCCTCACCCGCGTCCAGCATGCGTGCGAGGTAATAGAGCGCCGCATCCGGGTCGGAGCCGCGGATGGTTTTATGGAGTGCGGAGATGAGGTTGTAATGCCCCTCCTGCCCCTTGTCGTAGATCGGCGCGCGGCGCTGGATGATCTCCTGCAGCTGCTCGGCGTTGAAGGTCTCGCCGGGCTTGGCCGAACGCCAGACCTCTTCGGCCAGCGTCAGCACGGCGCGTCCGTCGCCGTCGGCCATGCGCACGAGGGACGCCCGCGCCTCCGCATCGAGCGGCAGCTCCTTTCCGGTGATCTCCTCGGCCCTGGCGAGGATCTTCCCGATGGCCTCCTCGTCGAGGGACTTGAACAGCAGGACGCGGGCCCGAGAAAGAAGAGCTGCGTTCAGCTCGAAGGACGGGTTCTCCGTGGTCGCGCCCACGAGGGTGATGGTTCCGTCCTCCATGACAGGCAGGAAGGCGTCGAGCTGGGCGCGGTTGAAGCGATGAATCTCGTCGACGAAGAGCAGCGTGCCTCTGCCGAGAGAGCGGCGATGGCGGGCGGCCTCGAAGACCTTCTTCAAGTCGGCAACGCCGGAGAAGATCGCCGAGATCTGGTCGAAATGCAGGTCCGTCTCGTTGGCCAGAAGGCGCGCGACCGTGGTCTTGCCTGTGCCGGGCGGCCCCCAGAAGATCAGGGAACCGAGAGATTTCGAGGCGATGAGCCGGGTCAGGATGCCATCGGGTCCGACCAGATGATCCTGCCCCACGACGTCAGACAGCTTCTGCGGCCGCATCCGATCAGCCAGAGGCCGGGGGGCGCTCTGGTCGAGTCCGGCGGATGAAAACAGGTCGCTCATGACGCCTGAGAGCTTAGGCGCGCATAGATGTCCTGGTCCAGCCGCTGCATCAGCCTTTCAGGGTTTTCCAAGGCTGAAAATCCATATTGGGCGTAAAGCCCATGCGCATCCCTGGTTGCGAGCATCCAGCGCCGCAAATCCTGAAGCTCAGGGTGTTCCATGATGGCGCTCATCAGCGCCTTCCCAGCTCCCCGTCCACGCATCGTCTCGCAGATGAAAACGTCGCAGAGATAGGCGAAGGTCGCCTTATCCGTCACCACCCGGGCGAAGCCGCGCAGCTCGCCGCCGGCATCGCGCAGGGCAAAGCACAGGGAGTTCGCCACCGAGCGCTCGAAGAACGAACGCGGCAAACCCTTCGCCCAGTAGCTCTCCGTCGAGATCCAGCGATAGGCCGTCTCGATCTCGGCGGGAGAAAGCGTGTTCGAGATCGTCCACCCGCTCATCGGCCGAGAACCGTCGTGAACACACGCCCGCCGCGATTGACGGTGATCTCCCAATAGCCGCCGGCTTTGTCGATCAGGCGCTCGGCATCCTTCGTGGACGACAGCCGCTCCCCGTTGATGGCGACGATGAGGTCGCCTTTCTCGAAGCCGATGCTGGCCGCCACGCTCCGCTCGTCGAGATCGGCGATCACGACACCTTCGTCTGCCAGGTCGACCTGCAGTTCGTCGGCAACAGCCGGCGACATGTTGACGAGGGTTGCCCCGGCAAACGGCGTGCGCGCGCGGCCACGGAGCGGATCGCGAGCAGGCACTTCCGGCGGAGGCATGAGCCTCACTTGGAGCGTGCTCTGCTTGCCGCCGCGCAGCACCGTCAGCGGAGCCTGCCCCTGCGTGCCCTTCAGAGTGAAGCGATAGCCGAAGGAATCCGGGTTATCGACCGGCTGACCGTCGACGGAAAGGATCACGTCGCCCCGTTTCAAGCCTGCCTCGGCAGCCGGCCCCTTCTCGTAGACGGAGGTCACGAGGACGCCTGTGGGTCGCTCCAGACCGAGACCGGTGGCGATGTCTCCATCCACCGGCTGGAGGCGTGCGCCGAGCCAGGGACGCACCACGTTGCGGGCGCCGCCCTTGGCGGAATTGAGCACCACGCGCACCATGCTGGACGGCACGGCGAAGCCGATGCCGATGCTGCCGCCGGAGCGCGAATAGATCGCCGTGTTGATGCCGACCAACTGGCCTTTCATGTCGATGAGCGCGCCGCCCGAATTGCCCGGGTTGATGGCGGCATCGGTCTGGATGAAGAACTGATAGTCGGAAATGCCGACCTGCGTGCGCGCCAGGGCCGAGACGATGCCCTGGGTGACCGTCTGGCCGACACCGAAGGGATTGCCGATGGCGAGCACGATATCGCCGACCTGGAGACCTTCCGAGTCACCGATTTCGATGGTCTGAAGGTTCGAGGCCCCCTTCAGCTTCAGAACGGCGATGTCCGTTCGGGAATCGCGCAGCAGGATATCCGCCTCGAACTCCCGCCGGTCGGCGAGAGCCACCTTCACCTCGTTCATGTTCTCGATGACGTGGTTGTTGGTGATCACGAGACCCGACGGATCGACGATCACGCCTGAACCCAGGGAGCTCTGGGAGCGCCCGCGCGGAACGCCGGGAGCATCATCGCCGAAGAAGCGGCGGAAATACTCCTCCATGGCCGTGTTCTGCCGTCGCTCGGCGCGGCTGGCATAGACATTGACCACTGCTCCCGAGGTCTGCCGCACGATGGGGGCGAAGGAGAGCTGAACCTGCGCCTTGCTCTCGGGCAGCACCCGCTGCGTCTGCGCCGTCGCACCTCCTATTCCGAGAGACAGGACGGCAGCGACGATCGAGAGGCGAAACGGAGAAAAGCGCATGGCGGCGAATCCCTTCTACAGCTGTAGCAATCGATAGAACGCAGAGGCCGAAACACCAAGTTCCAAGGATTGGGACAGAGGCCACTCTCACAAGCAAAAAGGGCGGCCCGAAGGACCGCCCTTGATGAAGTCTGACGAGGCCTAAGCCGATTACTCGGCGGCTTCGACGATCTCGGTCTTCTGGGTCGGACCGGAGTCCTGGCCGCGCGCATCGACGTCGCGGTCGACGAACTCGATCACGGCCATCGGAGCATTGTCACCGAAGCGGAAGCCCGCCTTGAGCACGCGGGTGTAGCCGCCGTTGCGGTCCTTGTAGCGAGCGCCGAGGACGTCGAACAGCTTCTTCACCATGGCCTCGTCACGAAGCTTGGACATGGCCTGACGGCGGGCGTGCAGGTCACCGCGCTTGCCCAGCGTGATCAGCTTCTCGACCACCGGACGCAGGTCCTTGGCCTTCGGGAGGGTGGTGACGATCTGTTCGTGCTTGATCAGCGCAGCCGCCATGTTGGCGAACATTGCTTTGCGGTGTTCGGTCGTGCGGTTGAAGCGACGACCACGGAAACCGTGACGCATTGGCTCTCTCCTTGATCTAGCGGCCGCCGTGCCAAGGTACGGCCGTCTCTCTTATGATCCTCGCCCTGTTGTCGGCGAGGGGCAGATTTGAAGCCGCCCTTCCTGTGAAGGGCGGCTTCAAGAAACTCAGTAGTGCTCTTCGAAGCGCTTCGCGAGGTCTTCGATGTTCTCCGGCGGCCAGCCCGGCACGTCCATGCCGAGGTGCAGGCCCATGCCGGCCAGAACTTCCTTGATCTCGTTGAGCGACTTGCGGCCGAAGTTCGGGGTGCGGAGCATTTCCGCCTCGGACTTCTGGATGAGGTCGCCGATATAGACGATATTGTCGTTCTTCAGGCAGTTGGCCGAACGGACCGACAGCTCGAGCTCGTCGACCTTCTTGAGCAGGGCCGGGTTGAACGGCAGCTGCGGAGCAGCGGCAGCCGTCTCTTCCTTGCGCGGCTCTTCGAAGTTGACGAAGACCTGGAGCTGGTCCTGCAGGATGCGGGCGGCATAGGCCACGGCATCCTCAGGCGTCACGGCGCCGTTGGTCTCGACCGTCATGATGAGCTTGTCGTAGTCGAGAATCTGGCCCTCGCGGGTGTTCTCGATACGGTACGACACCTTCTTCACCGGGCTGTAGAGCGAGTCCACCGGAATCAGGCCGATCGGGGCATCTTCGGCACGGTTGCGCTCGGCCGGGACGTAGCCCTTGCCGGTGTCGACCGTGAACTCCATGCGGATCTCGGCGCCCTCGTCGAGGGTGCAGAGCACCAGCTCGGGGTTCAGGATCTGCACGTCGCCGACCGTGTTGATGTCGCCGGCAGTGACGGCACCGGGGCCGGTCTTGCGAAGCGTCATGCGCTTCGGACCTTCGCCCTGCATCTTGATGGCGATTGCCTTCACGTTCAGGACGATGTCCGTCACGTCCTCGCGGACGCCCGGGATCGACGAGAACTCGTGCAGCACGCCGTCGATGTGGATCGACGTCACGGCAGCGCCCTGGAGGGACGACAGGAGAACGCGACGCAGCGAGTTGCCGAGCGTCGTACCGAAGCCACGCTCGAGCGGCTCGGCCACAACCGTCGCAATACGCTTCGGATCGTCGCCGGGTGAAACTTCGAGCTTGTTCGGCTTAATCAGCTCTTGCCAGTTCTTTTGGATCACAACCACACCTCTTGAGGTACGGCTTGAAGGGGAGCTTCAGGCCAACCCTTGAAACCGGAACGCGCGTGAGCGGGTGCCCACGCGCGGATGATCTTGGAATTAAACGCGGCGACGCTTGCGCGGGCGGCAGCCGTTGTGCGGGATCGGCGTCACGTCACGGATCGAGGTGACGGTGAAGCCGGCCGACTGGAGGGCACGGAGCGCGGATTCGCGGCCGGAGCCGGGGCCGGACACCTCGACCTCGAGGGTGCGCATGCCGTGCTCGGCAGCCTTGCGGGCAGCGTCTTCGGCAGCAACCTGAGCGGCGTAGGGGGTCGACTTGCGCGAGCCCTTGAAGCCCATCGCGCCGGCCGAGGACCACGAGATCGTGTTGCCCTGGGCATCCGTGATGGTGATCATGGTGTTGTTGAACGAGGCGTTCACATGCGCCACGCCGGAGACGATGTTCTTGCGTTCGCGGCGGCGGACGCGGGTCGCTTCTTTAGCCATTCTTCTGGTCCTTCAAACGCGCCCGTCATGCCAGGCGCTCGGGAGTTTCAATTCTCGTCATGGCCGGACCAAGCCCGGCCATCCCATTCAGATTCTTGCGCCACACTCGGCACGAGAACCCCGAATCACATCCGGGAAAGACGTCGGGCGGCAGGCCGCCCTACGATCACTTCTTCTTGCCGGCGATCGGCTTCGCCTTGCCCTTGCGGGTGCGGGCATTCGTGTGGGTGCGCTGACCGCGAACCGGCAGGCTGCGGCGGTGGCGCAGGCCACGGTAAGCACCGAGATCCATGAGACGCTTGATGTTCATGGACACTTCGCGACGCAGGTCACCTTCCACGATGTAGTCGCGGTCGATGGTTTCGCGGATGGCAAGAACTTCGGCGTCGGTCAGCTGGTTCACGCGGCGCTCAGCCGGGATGTTGACCTTCTCGATGATCTCCTGAGCCTTCTTGGGCCCAATGCCGTGGATATACTGAAGCGCGATCACAACGCGCTTGGCAGTCGGGATGTTGACGCCTGCAATACGGGCCATCGTCCGTCTCCATATGATGAAGCCTGAGCTTCCGTTGATGTCTGTCGCGCGTCCGGTGGAGGCCGGCCCCTGCGCGGGTTTACTGCAAACACGGCAAACCAGAGAGGTTTCTTACGAAACCCTCTGGATATGCAGGTTCTTGTGCAAGAGGCATGCCCCTAGCGGGATTTTCCCCACACGTCAAGCCCCTGACCTTTAGCGCCCCAAGATTTCCTTGACCGCTACGGTCACATCGTCGATGGGCTTCATGCCGTCGACGGTCTTCAGTATGCTTTTGCCCTGGTAATAGGCAGAGAGCGGCGCCGTCTGGGCACGGTAGGCCTCGAGGCGGGTCTTGAAGACTTCAGGATTGTCGTCCTTGCGGACCTGCTCGCCGCGGGCCTCAGTCTCCTGGGCCCGCTTCACGATGCGCTCCACCAGAGCACTCTCGTCGACCTTGAACTCGATGACGGCATCGAGCTTGAGGCCCTTCGCCGCCAGCATGGAATCGAAGGCTTCGGCCTGCGCAACCGTCCGCGGAAACCCGTCGAGGATGAAGCCCTTCTTGGCGTCGGCTTCCTCGATCCGGTCGGCGATGATTCCCACGACGATATCGTCGGACACCAGGTCGCCCCGGTCCATGACCGCTTTGGCCTTGAGGCCCACCGGCGTACCGGCAGCCACCGCTGCGCGGAGCATATCGCCGGTCGACAACTGGGGAATCCCCAGGCGCTCGACCAGACGCACGGCCTGGGTCCCCTTACCGGCCCCAGGCGGCCCCAGCAGGATGATCCTCATAGACGTTCCCCTCAACTTTTGAGGGCTTCCCGCCTTGCCCCGCGGGAAGCCCGATCTTTTTAACGCCGCCGCGCGCCCTTGAGCTTCGCCTTCTTGACGAGGCCCTCGTACTGGTGGGCCAGCAGGTGGCCGTGCACCTGAGCAACCGTGTCCATGGTAACAGACACGACGATCAGAAGCGAAGTGCCGCCAAAGTAGAATGGCAGGGCCGCATAGGAGACAAGAAGCTCCGGAATCAGGCAGATGATGACCAGGTAAGCTGCACCGAGAACGGTGATGCGAGTCAACACCTGATCGATGAAGTCGGCCGTCCGCTCGCCGGGGCGGATGCCCGGAATGAAGCCGCCCTGCTTCTTGAGATTGTCCGCCGTCTCCGTGGGATTGAACACGATGGCCGTGTAGAAGAAGGCGAAGAACACGATCAACGCCGCGTAGAGGAACATATAGGCCGGACGTCCGTGGCCGAGATACGCCGTCAGCGTGGCGATGATGCCTGTACCGTCGCTGCTCTGGAAGCTGGCAATCGTGGCCGGCAGGAGAAGCAGGGACGAGGCGAAGATCGGCGGAATCACACCCGAGGTGTTGAGCTTGAGCGGCAGGAACGAGGTCTGGCCCTCGTACATGCGGTTGCCGACCTGGCGCTTCGGGTAGTTGATCAGCAGGCGGCGCTGGGCGCGCTCCATGAACACCACGAAGTAGATGATGGCGACGGCCATCACGATGACGCCGAGGATGAGCCCGGTTGAGATCGCGCCCTGGCGGCCGAGCTCGAGGGTGCCCGCAATGGCCGAGGGCAGGTTCGCCACGATACCGGCGAAAATGATGAGCGAAGTGCCGTTGCCGATGCCGCGCGAGGTGATCTGCTCACCGAGCCACATCAGGAACATGGTGCCACCGGTAAGCGTGATGACCGTGGAGATCAGGAAGAACGGTCCTGGCGTCAGAACAATATTGCCCGAGCTTTGCAGGCCCACCGCGATGCCCCAGGACTGGAACACTGCAAGGAACACCGTCAGATACCGGGTGTATTGGTTGAGGATCTTGCGGCCCGCCTCGCCTTCCTTCTTCAGCGCTTCCAGGGAAGGCAGAACGGAGGTGAGGAGCTGAACGATGATCGATGCCGAAATGTAGGGCATGATGTTCAGGGCGAAGATCGCCATGCGCTCGACCGCGCCGCCCGAGAACATGTTGAACAGGCCCAACACGCCGCCGCTGGCGTTCTGGAAGCTCTGCGCCAGAGCCTCCGGATTGATTCCGGGCAGCGGGATGTAGGTTCCGAGGCGGTAGACGATGAGCGCACCGAGAGTGAACCAAATGCGCTTCTTCAATTCCTCGGCTTTGGCGATCGAACCGAAATTGATGTTTGCGGCGAGTTGTTCGGCTGCTGAAGCCATTTTTCGTCCCCGAATACCGAAAGCATGACCGGACCCAAAGAACCGGTGTCCGTCCGGATCATGCAAACCTGAAAGGCCTGAGCTTGATCGTGCTTCCAGGAAGCGCAGTCAAACTGAAAAGTGAAGTCACTCACATCATACAAACGGCGGCCACGCGATCAGACGCGGGCCGCCGCTTGGATCTAGATTAATGTGGGCTCAGGCTCACGCCTGCGCAACGGCGCCCAGGAGGGTCACCGAGCCGCCCGCCTTCTCGATCGCCTCGACGGCCGACTTGGACGCGCCGTGGACCTGGAAGGACAGCTTGGCCTTGAGCTCGCCGACGCCAAGGATCTTCACGCCGTCGCGCGGCTTGGAGACCAGGCCGGCGGCGACCAGCGCCTCGACAGTGACCGGAGCGGCCTTGTCGAGCTTGCCGGCCTCGATCGCCTGCTGAATGCGGCCGACATTGACCTCGTTCAGGTCAATGGCGTTCGGCTTGTTGAAGCCGCGCTTCGGCAGACGGCGGTGCAGAGGCATCTGACCGCCTTCGAAGCCCTTGATCGACACGCCGGTACGGGCCTTCTGACCCTTCACGCCGCGACCACCGGTCTTGCCTTTGCCCGAGCCGATACCCCGGCCCACGCGCATGCGGTTCTTGGTGGCACCTTCGTTGTCACGAATTTCGTTCAGTTTCATGATCGCTCTCCTCACTGCCCGTCGACAACGCGCACGAGGTGCTTGACCTTCTCGATCATGCCGCGAACAGCCGGCGTGTCTTCGAGGGTCGAGGTGCGATGAAGCTTGTTGAGCTTGAGGCCGATCAGCGTCTGACGCTGCTTGGCCTCGCGACGGATCGGCGAACCGATCTGCTCAACGGTGATGGTTGCTGCTGCAGGCTTCTTTGCCATGATGGAAGCCTCCCTTACGCGTCGGCGCCAGCATCGGCGCTGGCATCGGCGTCGCGGCGGCGAGCCTGCAGCGTCGAGACCTTCAGGCCACGACGGGCAGCCACGGCGCGCGGGCTGTCCTCGTTCTTGAGCGCATCGAAGGTCGCGCGAACGAGGTTGTAGGGGTTCGAGGAGCCGAGCGACTTCGACACGACGTCCTGCATGCCGACCGCCTCGAAGACGGCGCGCATCGGACCGCCGGCGATGATGCCGGTACCTTGGGGAGCAGCACGCAGCACGACCTTGCCGGCGCCGTGGCGGCCGTTCACGTCGTGGTGCAGGGTGCGGCCCTCGCGCAGCGAGACGCGGATCATCGAACGCTTGGCAGCGTCGGTGGCCTTGCGGATCGCTTCCGGAACCTCACGGGCCTTGCCATGACCGAAGCCGACGCGGCCCTTCTGGTCGCCGACGACGACGAGAGCGGCGAAGCCGAAACGACGGCCGCCCTTCACGACTTTGGCAACGCGGTTGATGTGGACCAGACGATCCACGAATTCGCTGTCGCGCTCTTCGCGATCAGCACGTTCTCTCGGTTCTCTTGCCATGAGACCTCTCACTTGCGCGGGCGGCGGGCCCGCTCGCTAAGGGGTTTTTACGATACCCGCCGTAAAGCACGATCAGGGCGGGAGGTAAACCACCCCGCCCCGTTCATGAAATTTCAGAAATCAGAAGTCCAGACCGCCTTCACGGGCTGCGTCGGCCAGAGCCTTGACGCGGCCGTGATAAAGGTAGCCCGAGCGGTCGAAGACCACCTGCTTCACGCCAGCCTTGGCTGCGCGCTCGGCAACGAGCCTGCCCACTTCCTTAGCCGCCTCGACGGTGGCGCCGGTCTTGAGCTTGCCGCGGAGATCCTTTTCGATCGTCGAAGCCGAAGCGACGGTCACGCCGCGCTCGTCATCGATAACCTGGGCATAGATCTGCTTGGACGAACGGAACACCGACAAACGCGGGCGTCCATTCGCTGCCTTCCTGATCGCACGGCGTACACGAGCCTTGCGGCGATCTTCGGCGCCTTTCTTCTCAGCCATGATACGTCGTCCTTACTTCTTCTTGCCTTCCTTGCGGAAGATGAACTCGTCGGCATACTTGACGCCCTTGCCCTTGTAGGGCTCCGGACCGCGGTATTCGCGGATCTCGGCGGCGACCTGGCCGACCTTCTGCTTGTCGATGCCGCTGACGACGATTTCCGTCGGCTTGGGCGTCACAATCGTGATGCCGGCCGGGATCTCGTAGTCGATGTCGTGGCTGTAGCCGAGCGACAGCTTCAGCACCTTGCCGGCAACGGCGGCCTTGTAGCCGACGCCGTTGATCTCAAGGCGCTTCTCGAAGCCGTTGGCGACGCCCTGCACCAGGTTGGCAACCTGAGCGCGGGAGAGGCCCCACTTGGCGCGGGCGGTCTTGGACTGGTCGCGCGGGGCCACCGTCACGGATCCGTTCTCAAGAGCAACCGACACTTCTTCGGGAACGAGGAACGAGAGTTCGCCCTTCGAGCCCTTCATCTTCACCATCTGGCCGTCGACAGTGGCCGTCACACCCGACGGAACCGCAACCGGCTTTTTGCCTACTCGTGACATTCTGGTATCTCCGTGGTTCTGTGCTAGCCGGCCTTAGAAGACCTTGCAGAGCACTTCGCCGCCCACGTTCTTCTCACGGGCCTCATGATCGGCCATCACGCCTTGCGGCGTCGAGAGAATGGTAACGCCGAGGCCGTCAGCCACGCGAGGCATGGTGTCGACGGAGGCATACACGCGGCGGCCGGGCTTGGAGACGCGCTCGATGGAGCGGATCACCGGCTGACCGTCATAGTACTTCAGCTCGATCGAAAACTCGGTCCGGCCATTGCCGAACTCGGTCTGCGAAAAGTCGCGGATGTAGCCTTCGCTCTTGAGAACCTCAAGAACGCGGGCACGGAGCTTCGAGCCAGGGGTTGTAACGGTACCGCGACGGCGCATCTGCGCGTTGCGGATACGGGTGAGCATATCGCCCAACGGATCGTTGATCATATGATGCCCTCCCCTTACCAGCTGGACTTCACGAGGCCCGGGATCAGGCCTTTGTTGCCGAGCTCGCGCAGAGCGATGCGCGACATGCCGAGCTTGCGGTAATACGCACGCGGACGGCCCGTGATCTCGCAACGGTTGCGGATGCGGGTCGGGTTCGCATTGCGCGGCAGCTCAGCCAGCTTGAGGCGCGCCTCGAAGCGCTCCTCCATGGACCTCGACTCGTCGTTGGCGATCGCCAGGAGGCGTTCGCGGCGGCCGGCGAACTTCTTCACCAGCTCACGACGATGCTTGTTCTTCTCAATAGCGCTTTTCTTAGCCATTTTTTATCTCCAGTGTCCGCGTCTGAGGACAGCTATCCTCACTGCCGGAACGGGAAGTTGAAGTGACGCAGCAGAGCGCGGGCTTCGTCGTCGGTCTTGGCCGTCGTCGTGATGATGACGTCCATACCCCAAACCTGCTCTACCTTGTCGTAATTGATCTCAGGGAACACCAGGTGCTCCTTGATGCCCATCGCGTAGTTGCCGCGGCCGTCGAACGACTTGGGGTTCAGGCCCCGGAAGTCGCGAACGCGGGGAAGCGCGATGGTGACGAGACGATCGAGGAACTCGTACATGCGGGTCTTGCGCAGCGTCACCTTGGCGCCGATAGGCATGTTCTCGCGGACCTTGAACTGCGAGATAGCCTTGCGGGCCTTCGTGATCACCGGCTTCTGGCCGGCGATGAGCGCGAGATCGGCAGCAGCCACCGACGCCTTCTTGGAGTCGGCGGTCGACTCGCCAACGCCCATGTTGAGCACGATCTTCTCGATCTGCGGCACTTCCATGGGGTTCTTGTAGCCGAATTCTTCAATGAGCTTCGGACGCACCACTTCCTCGTAGTGCTTCTTCAGCCGCGGCGTGTAGCCGTCCACCTGAGCCTTAGCCATCGATCAGGTCTCCCGAACGCTTGGCGAAGCGGACCTTGCGGCCGTCTTCGAGAACTTTGAAACCAACCCGGGTCGGCTTGCCGTCCTTCGGGTCCGCGTAGGCCAGGTTCGACAGATGGATCGGGGCTTCCTTGGTGATGATGCCGCTCTCCTGGCTTGCCGTCTGGCGCTGATGGCGCTTCACGAGGTTCACGCCGCGGACGACCGCGCGCTCTTCCTTCGGGAACACCTGCACGACTTCACCGGTCTTGCCCTTGTCGCGACCGGTCAGGACGACGACCTTGTCGCCCTTCTTGATCTTCGCGGCCATTAGAGCACCTCCGGCGCAAGCGAAATGATCTTCATGTGGTTCTTCGCACGCAGCTCACGGGGAACCGGGCCGAAGATACGGGTGCCGACCGGCTCTTTCTGATTGTTGATCAGAACGGCGGCATTGCGGTCGAAACGGATGACCGAGCCGTCAGCGCGGCGGATGTCCTTCGCGGTGCGCACGACGACCGCCTTCATGACGTCGCCCTTCTTCACGCGGCCGCGCGGAATAGCCTCTTTCACGGATACGACGATGATATCGCCCACGGAAGCGTACTTACGCTTCGAACCGCCGAGAACCTTGATGCACATCACGCGACGGGCGCCGGAATTGTCGGCGACGTCAAGATTCGTCTGCATCTGGATCATGGCTTTGATCCTTTCCTTTGTTTCAGACAGGTTTCCGGGTCAAGGCACGATTGCCCCCCGGACTACGCCTGACGGGGATCTGATGTCCCCTGCCCTTCAAATGTCGAGAGAGGCGGTCGTATACACGGACCGCCCCTGCTAGACAACCCCAAAAAGACGGCTTTTTAGGCCTTCGCTTGGTCGACGAGCACCCAGGTCTTGAGTTTGGAGAACGGCTTGGTCTCTTCGATGAAGACCGTGTCGCCCACCTTAGCTTGGTTGTTCTCGTCGTGAGCGTGGTAGTTCTTCGTCTTACGCACGGTCTTCTTCAGAACCGGGTGCGTGAAACGACGTTCCACCTTCACGACGACCGTCTTGTCCTGCTTGTCGCTGACAACGACGCCCTGCAAAACGCGCTTCGGCATCTTGATTTCCTCTTAAGCCTTGGCCGCAGCGGCCTTCTGGCGCTGCAGAGTCTTGACGCGGGCGATGTCCCGGCGGACTTCACGGACGCGTCCGGTGTTCTCGAGCTGGCCCGTGGCACGCTGGAAGCGGAGGTTGAACTGCTCCTTCTTGAGGTTGAGCAGCTCGTCCGACAGCTGGTCCGTCGACATCGCCTTGAGGTTGGAGAATCGCTCTTTGGACTTCATGATTCCCTCTCCTTACTCGGCAATACGCTGGATGAAGCGCGTCTTGATCGGGAGCTTGGCAGCGCCGAGACGGAGCGCCTCGCGGGCGATCTCCTCGGACACGCCGTCGATCTCGAACATGATACGGCCGGGCTTCACCTTGGCCGCCCAGTACTCGGGCGAACCCTTACCGGAACCCATTCGCACTTCGGTCGGCTTGGTCGAAACCGGCACGTCCGGGAAGATGCGGATCCACACCCGGCCCGCACGCTTCATGGCGCGGGTGATGGCGCGGCGGGCCGCTTCGATCTGACGAGCGTTGATACGCTCCGGTTCCATCGCCTTCAGGCCGAACTGGCCGAAGTTGAGGTCCGTACCGCCCTTAGCAGTGCCGGAAATACGGCCCTTGAACTGCTTGCGGAACTTGGTTTTCTTCGGTTGCAACATGGCAAACCTCTCCTGACCTCTCCGTTACGCCGCCTGCTCGCGGCGGCCACCAGAGCGGCCTCCTTCGTCGTTCATCCGCTTGTCCTGGGCCATCGGATCGTGCTCAAGGATTTCGCCCTTGAAGATCCAGACCTTGATGCCGCAGGTACCATAGGTGGTGTACGCGGTGGACACGCCGTAATCCACGTCAGCACGAAGCGTGTGCAGCGGAACGCGGCCCTCGCGGTACCACTCCAGGCGGGCGATTTCAGCGCCACCCAGACGGCCCGAGCAGTTGATACGGATGCCTTCGGCGCCCAGACGCATCGCCGACTGAACGGCACGCTTCATGGCGCGGCGGAAAGCGACACGGCGCTCGAGCTGCTGAGCGATCGAGTCGGCCACCAGGGTCGCGTCGACTTCCGGCTTGCGGACTTCGACGATGTTGATGGCGACATCCGCGTCCGTCATCTTGGCGACGGTCTTGCGGAGCTTCTCGATGTCGGCACCCTTCTTGCCGATCACCACGCCCGGACGACCCGAGTGGATGGTGACGCGGCACTTCTTGTGCGGACGTTCGATGACGATCTTCGAGACGGCGGCCTGCTTCAGCTGCTTCATGAGAGCTTCGCGGATCGCCATGTCCTCGTGCATCAGCTTGGCGTACTCGCCCTTGCCGGCGAACCAGCGCGAGTCCCAGGTCCGGTTGATGCCGAGCCGAAGACCGATCGGGTTAACTTTCTGACCCATCTGGTTCTCCTTTATGCCTGTTCGGCAACTTCACGAACCACGATCGTGAGGTTCGAGAAGGGCTTTTCGATACGAGCACCCCGGCCACGGGCCCGGGCGTGGAAACGCTTCATGACCAGCGCCTTGCCGAC
>DASQML010000027.1:0-3345 GCA_035645515.1 Microvirga sp. | reverse complement strand
GATGGTGATGCCGGGCGACAACATCACCATGGAAGTGGAGCTGATTGCGCCGATCGCCATGGAGGAGAAGCTGCGCTTCGCCATCCGTGAGGGCGGCCGCACCGTCGGCGCCGGCGTCGTCGCCGCCGTGATGGATTAATGTGAGAGGATCAAAGGACAGCGGCCGGGTTTCGGCTCGGCCGCTCCCTTGTTGAATGGATAAGCCATGAACGGTCAAAACATTCGTATTCGCCTTAAGGCGTTCGACCACCGGATCCTCGACGCTTCGACACGGGAAATCGTGTCGACTGCGAAGCGGACCGGCGCCCAGGTTCGCGGGCCCATCCCGCTGCCGACGCGCATCGAGCGCTTTACGGTTCTTCGCTCGCCGCACATCGACAAGAAGTCGCGGGAGCAGTTCGAGATGCGCACTCACAAGCGTGTTCTCGATATCGTGGACCCCACCCCGCAGACGGTTGATGCTCTGATGAAGCTCGATCTCGCTGCTGGTGTGGACGTGGAAATCAAGCTCTGAGCCGTTGGGCTTGGAGCTTTCGGTAGACACGCCGAGAGGATACGCACATGCGCTCAGGCGTCATTGCACAGAAAGTCGGGATGACCCGCATCTTCACGGATGCTGGCGAGCATGTCCCGGTCACGGTTCTGAAGGTCGACAACTGCCAGGTCGTCGCCCACCGGACCAAGGAAAAGAACGGCTACACCGCGCTGCAGGTCGGCGTCGGCAAGGCCAAGGTGAAGAACGTTTCGAAGGCCGAGCGCGGACGTTTCGCCGTCGCTCAGGTCGAGCCGAAGCGCAAGCTCGCGGAGTTCCGCGTCTCCGAGGATGCCATCATCCCGGTGGGCGCCGAGATCACCGCCGATCACTTCGTTGCCGGTCAGTTCGTGGATGTCACTGGCATCACGACCGGTAAGGGCTTCGCCGGCGGTATGAAGCGCTGGAACTTCGGCGGACTGCGCGCCACGCACGGCGTGTCGGTCTCCCACCGCTCGATCGGTTCGACCGGTGGCCGCCAGGATCCGGGCCGTACGTTCAAGAACAAGAAGATGCCTGGTCACCTGGGTGTCGAGCGCGTCACCACGCAGAACCTGCGTGTCGTGTCGACCGACGTCGAGCGCGGTCTGATCCTTGTCGAAGGCGCCGTTCCTGGCGTCGCCGGCGGCTGGATCTTCGTCCGCGACGCGGTGAAGCGGAAGCTGCCGAAGGAAGTGCCGATGCCCGGCGCGTTCCGGTCGGCCAACGACGCTGCACCGGCCCCCAAGGCTGAGCAGGCCCAAGAGGAGAATGCGTGATGAAGCTTGATGTCACCACGCTCGAGGGCAACAAGTCCGGCTCGGTCGAGCTGAACGAGGCCATCTTCGGTCTCGAGCCGCGTGCCGACCTGCTCGCCCGTTGCGTCCGCTGGCAGCTTGCGAAGCGCCAGGCCGGCACGCACGCTGTGAAGAACCGTTCCGACGTCGATCGCACGACGAAGAAGGTCTACAAGCAGAAGGGCACCGGCAGCGCCCGCCACGGCGCCGCGAGCGCTCCCCAGTTCCGGGGCGGCGGTCGTGCCTTCGGTCCGCAGGTTCGCAGCCATGCTCACGACCTGCCCAAGAAGGTCCGTGCTCTCGCTCTGAAGCATGCGCTCTCGTCCAAGGCGAAGGACGCCTCGCTCGTCGTGATCGACGATGTGACGCTCTCCGAGCCCAAGACGAAGGCTCTCGTCGAGCGCTTCGGCAAGCTCGGCCTCGCCAACGCCCTGATCATCGGCGGCGCTGAGATCGAGACGAACTTCCAGCGGGCTGCTCGCAACATCCCGAACATCGACGTCCTGCCGGTGCAGGGCATCAACGTCTATGACATCCTGCGTCGCGAGAAGCTCGTTCTCACGAAGGCAGCTGTCGATGCGCTGGAGGCGCGCTTCAAATGAGCTTGGACCCGCGCCATTACGATGTGATCGTAAGCCCGGTCATCACCGAGAAGGCGACCGCTCTTTCCGAGCAGAACAAGGTCGTGTTCAAGGTGCGCCCGGATGCGACGAAGCCGCAGATCAAGGAAGCGGTCGAGAAGCTGTTCGATGTCAAGGTGAAGAGCGTCAACACGCTCGTCACCAAGGGCAAGGTGAAGTTGTTCCGCGGCACCCGCGGCCAGCGGTCGGACGTGAAGAAGGCGGTCGTGACCCTCGAAGAGGGCCAGACCATCGACGTCACGACGGGCCTCTGATCGGTTGAGAGAGTGATCCGATGGCTTTGAAAACGTTCAAACCAATCACCCCCGGCCTGCGCCAGCTGGTGATCGTGGACCGCAGCGAGCTCTACAAGGGCAAGCCGGTCAAGTCGCTGACCGAGGGCAAGAGCTCCTCGGGCGGCCGTAACAACCTGGGTCGCGTGACCGTCCGCTTCCGCGGCGGTGGTCACAAGCGCACCCTCCGCAATGTCGACTTCAAGCGTCGTGAGCGCCTGGGTGACGTGGCGACCGTGGAGCGGATCGAGTACGATCCGAACCGCACCGCCTTCATCGCTCTCATCCGCTATGCCGACGGCGCGCTGTCCTACATCCTGGCTCCGCAGCGTCTGGCTGTCGGCGATCAGGTGTCGGCCGGCGAGCAGGTCGACATCAAGCCGGGCAACGCGATGCCGATCGGCAACATGCCGGTGGGCACGATCATCCACAACGTGGAGCTGAAGATCGGCAAGGGCGGCGCTCTCGCCCGCTCCGCCGGCACCTATGCTCAGATCGTGGGTCGTGACCAGGGCTACGTGACGATCCGCCTGAACTCGGGCGAGCAGCGCATGGTCCATGGCCAGTGCTTCGCCAGCGTCGGTGCGGTGTCGAACCCGGACCACATGAACACCTCGATCGGTAAGGCCGGCCGTAACCGCTGGCTCGGCAAGCGTCCGCACAACCGCGGCGTTGCCATGAACCCGATCGACCACCCGCACGGTGGTGGTGAAGGCCGCACCTCCGGTGGCCGCCATCCGGTGTCCCCATGGGGCGTTCCCACCAAGGGCAAGAAAACCCGTTCGAACAAGCGGACCGACAAGTTCATCGTGTCGAGCCGTCACGCTCGGAAGAAGTAAGGATAGAGGCACGTCATGGCACGTTCGCTTTGGAAGGGTCCGTTCGTCGACGGCTACCTCCTCAAGAAGGCCGAGGCTGCCCGTTCTTCGGGCCGCAACGAGGTCATCAAGATCTGGAGCCGCCGCTCCACGATCCTCCCGCAGTTCGTGGGCCTCACGTTCGGGGTCTACAATGGTCAGAAGCACATTCCCGTTCTCGTGAGCGAGGAAATGGTGGGTCACAAGTTCGGCGAGTTCTCGCCGACCCGCACTTTCCACGGCCACGCGGCGGACAAGAAGGCGAAG
>DASQML010000026.1:0-38994 GCA_035645515.1 Microvirga sp. | reverse complement strand
TGTCCTTCCAGCTCTCCGACGTGGCCAGGCGCAGGTTCACCACCGGCTCGCCGTTGCTCAGCCGGCGCACCTCCGGGTCCCGACCCAGATTGCCCACCAAAATCACCTTGTTCACACTGCCTGCCATCGCCGCATTCTCCTGTTCACGTGAAGCTGTTGTGGAACAGGAAGACCCTCAGGACAAGCGGATCGTCCCCCTTTCCCCAGAAAGGAAAATCGAATCCGCAATGTCGGGGAAACGGCGGACGACGGCGTAAACTTTCCTAGAAGCTGAAGAAGCAGCTTCCCCATAGGATGTTAAGCCACAGGGAAGCTTTTCGCATTCAGGCCGTCAGATCACGATGAAATCGGAGTGGAAGATGGGCTTGTTCTTGCCGATATTGGCGAACACCACCTGCCCGCCGGCCTTGTTGCCGTTGGCATCGTACCATAGATCGCCGGTGCTCTTGTTGTAACCCACATAGTCGTTACTATCCTTGGCACCGGCTCCAAGAACGAAATACGCCTTGTTGAGCACACCCGTCTTGGTGAGCCTCCCGAAGACGGCGTTCTCCAGCTGGATCGTGTCGTATCGGTAGTTCCAGTCCCTGATGGCGTCCTTGTTGTCACGGCTGCTCAAGGCTGTGTTGAACACGAAAACGTCACGGCCCGCATCGGTGCCGCCATAAAGCTGATCATTGCCTGCACCTCCGGTGAGCGTATCGCTGCCTATGCCGCCGCTGAGCGTGTCATCACCTGAATTGCCGCTGAGCCGATTGGCGGCGCTGTTGCCGGTGAAGCGATCGCTGGCCGAGCTGCCGGAGAGGTTCTCGATCCCGATGAAAACGTCGGAGCCGTAGCCGGTCAGTTGCGCCGAGGTCAGAGCCAGATTGACGGTGGCACCCGTTCCTCCGAGGAAACTCACGACGTCGATGCCGCTGCCGCCGTCCAGGACATCATTGCCGTCGTTCTCTTTCTGATTGAGGGCATCATTACCGGCATTGCCGCTGAGCCTGTTTGCTTCGCCGTTGCCGGTGAGGACGTCATTGCCCGAGCCGCCGGAAAGGTTCTCGATCCCGATCAAAGTGTCCAGACCATAACCGCCCGTATTCTGCTTCTGCCCCTGCAGTTCAAGGCTCACGACAGCGCCGGCGCTACCCGTGTAGCGTGCTGTGTCCTCCTCGCTGCCGCCGTTGAGAATATCGTCGCCGAGACCACCCTCGAGGGTATCGTTGCCTCCGCTGCTCGTCAGCACGTTATCGACGCTGTTGCCGATAAGAGTGTCACCCCCCGACCCGAAACTTGTCACATTCTCGATGTTGATCAAAAGATCCGTTCCATAGGCTTCGCCTGTCAGCTGCCAGCCTGTATTGCCAAGATCAACTCTGACGGCTGTGGTGGTCGTGTTGTAAACGGCTGTATCAATCCCAGCGCCGCCGTCGAGATAGTCGTTACCGGCGTCACCCCGGAACGTTTCGGAACCGGATCCTCCATATGCCTGATCGTCCCCGCTTCCGAGTTGGATCATGCCGACGATATGCCCGGTCTCTCCATGGTAGACGTCATTTCCACCCGCCAGATTCAAAGCAATTGGATTGAAGCTGGCGCTGCACTGGATCCATCCTGAGTTCGTAACTTGATCGTTTTCATTGCCCCCGAAGATAGCGGTGCTGCTTGACACCATGGTGCCAGTGTTGACAACCGTAAGCTGGTCCGCGGAGATGATGTTCCTGGCGTGGATCACGCCGTTATTGTAAAGTGTATTGGGACCGCTCGTCAGCGACGTGACGGCATAGGCAGACGAGCTAAGGGCGCCTTCATTGATGATGATATTGTTCGTGCCCAGCAGCTCGATAACCTGATTACCTGAACTATACAGACTTGCAGTCGCAGTGAGGGTAATAACCGAGTTGCTCCCACACACAATTCCGCTTGCATTCGAGAAAATATAGCCTCCAATCTCAACATTATTGTTTCCAAGAAGCAAAATTCCGGATTGCGACGAAGAAGATAAATTTATGGTCGCGTTCCTGGAAAAAATCGCATTATTGAAATCTTGTATCCGGAGGGCATAAGCGTCGTTTGTAGCCGGTGCGATGGGCTGATCATAAAATACTGCTGGCATAATACTGACCTTTTATATCCCGCCAGTTCGAAGGTTTGGGGAAATTGCAGAGACGACTGAGCGAATGGTCAAAGTGATATAATATTGTTTCAAAATTGTGGCAAGCAACAAGAATGCCGTTGCAGCAACCCGTGTCCTGCAAGACTGTGGAACAGCACCGCTCGGCGCTGGCATTGAAGCTGTGCTGGAAAAGGCAGGACCTTCAAAACAGTGATCTGCTGCATTGAAGCGTGCTCCGCGCAATAGAGTCTTCTTGCCCTCCGTACCCTCTTTGTTCTAGGATTTGAGGCCTGGAATCATCCGCCGCATTGCATCGGCGGGGCAGACGTCACATATCCCGGAACCGGCCTGTCAGGGCCGTTTTCCCCTCTTTGAAGGCTTAAGCAGGCCATGGCTAAACTCGACGAGCTGTTCAACCGCGCCAAGGCGGGCGACCCGAATGCGCGTGTGATCTCCGTGCGCGGCGCGCGGGAGCACAACCTCAAGAACGTCGACCTCATGGTTCCGCGTGACAAGCTCGTTGTGTTCACAGGGCTGTCCGGCTCGGGCAAGTCGTCGCTCGCCTTCGACACGATCTATGCCGAGGGGCAGCGGCGCTATGTGGAATCCCTTTCCGCTTACGCGCGCCAGTTCCTGGAGATGATGCAGAAGCCGGACGTGGACCAGATCGACGGCCTGTCGCCCGCCATCTCCATCGAGCAGAAGACTACGTCCAAGAACCCGCGCTCGACGGTCGGCACCGTCACCGAGATCTACGACTACATGCGCCTGCTCTGGGCACGCGTCGGCATCCCCTATTCGCCGGCCACCGGCCTGCCCATCGAGAGCCAGACCGTCAGCCAGATGGTGGACCGGGTGCTGGAGCTGCCCGAGAAGACCCGTCTTTATCTGCTCGCCCCCGTCGTGCGCGGCCGCAAGGGCGAATACCGCAAGGAGATCGCCGAGTTCCAGAAGAAGGGCTTTCAGCGCCTGAAGATCGACGGCGAATATTATGCCATCGACGAGGCCCCTGCCCTGGACAAGAAGTTCAAGCACGACATCGACGTGGTGGTGGACCGCATCGTGGTGCGCGCCGACATTGCCGCGCGCCTGTCGGAATCCTTCGAGACCGCCCTCGAACTCGCCGACGGCATCGCTGTCATTGAATACGCGGACGAAATGGACGAGAAGGGCAAGCCCAAGCGCATCGTCTTCTCCTCAAAGTTCGCCTGCCCGGTGTCCGGCTTCACGATCCCGGAGATCGAGCCGCGCCTGTTCTCGTTCAACAATCCCTTCGGCGCCTGCCCCACCTGCGGCGGCATCGGCCATGAGATGCGCATCGACGAGGCCCTCGTGGTGGACGAGACGCTCTCCCTGAAGCGCGGCGCGATCATGCCCTGGGCAAAGTCCACATCGCCCTATTACGGCCAGACCCTGGAAGCGATCACCAAGCACTACAAGGCTTCCATGACCAAGCCTTGGACGGAACTTCCCGAAAAGGTGCGCAACGTCATTCTCTACGGCTCGGACGGCGAGAGCATCCGGATGGCCTATGACGACGGCATGCGCGCCTATGAGGTACGCAAGCCCTTCGAGGGCGTGATCCCGAACCTGGAGCGCCGCTACAAGGAGACCGAGAGCGACTGGGCGCGCGAGGAAATCGGCCGCTTCATGAGCGAGACGCCCTGTGAGGCCTGCGGCGGCAAGCGCCTGAAGCCCGAAGCTCTTGCGGTGAAGATCGCCGGTTTCGACATCGGCGACGCCACGGCGCTCTCCGTAAAGGATGCTCATGAGTGGTTCGGCAGCCTGTCGAAGAAGCTCACCAAGAAGCAGAACGACATCGCAGGCCGCATTCTCAAGGAAATCCGCGACCGCCTCACCTTCCTGGTGGATGTGGGCCTGGAATATCTGACGCTCGCCCGCGCCTCCGGCACGCTCTCGGGCGGCGAGAGCCAGCGCATCCGCCTGGCTTCGCAGATCGGCTCGGGCCTGACCGGCGTTCTCTACGTGCTCGACGAGCCGTCCATCGGCCTGCACCAGCGCGACAACGACCGCCTGCTCGTGACCCTCAAGCGCCTGCGCGATCTCGGCAACACCGTGATCGTGGTGGAGCACGACGAGGATGCGATCCTCCAGGCCGACTACGTGTTCGACATCGGCCCGGGCGCCGGCATCCACGGCGGCCAGATCGTCGCCGAGGGCACGCCCGACGAAATCATGGCGAACCCGAAATCGCTGACGGGCAAGTACCTCACGGGCGAAATGTCCGTGAAGGTGCCCGCGCAGCGCCGCAAGCGCGATCCCAAGCGCACGCTCAAAGTCGTCGGCGCGAAGGGCAACAACCTGAAGAACGTGACGGCGGAAATTCCGCTCGGCACGTTCACCTGCATCACCGGCGTATCCGGCGGCGGCAAGTCCACCCTCGTCATCGACACGCTCTACAAGGCGGTGGCGCGCAAGCTCAACGGCGCCCTGGAACACCCGGCTCCGCATGAGCGCATCGAGGGGCTGGAGCATCTCGACAAGGTCATCGACATCGACCAGTCGCCCATCGGCCGCACGCCGCGTTCGAATCCGGCGACCTATGTCGGCGCCTTCACGCCGATCCGCGAGTGGTTTGCGGGCCTTCCCGAGGCGAAGGCGCGCGGCTACCAGGCGGGCCGCTTCTCCTTCAACGTGAAGGGCGGCCGCTGCGAGGCCTGCTCCGGTGACGGCGTGATCAAGATCGAGATGCACTTCCTGCCCGACGTCTACGTCACCTGCGACGTATGCAAGGGCAAGCGCTACGACCGCGAGACGCTGGAGGTGAAGTATCGCGACAAGTCCATCGCCGACGTGCTCGACATGACGGTGGAGGAAGCGCGCGATCTCTTCAAGGCCGTGCCTTCGATCCGCGAGAAGATGCAGACGCTCGCCCGCGTCGGCCTGGACTACGTGCATGTGGGCCAGCAGGCCACCACGCTCTCCGGTGGTGAAGCGCAGCGTGTGAAGCTCTCCAAGGAGCTCTCCAAGCGCGCCACGGGCCGCACCCTCTACATCCTCGACGAGCCCACCACGGGTCTTCACTTCCACGACGTGGCGAAACTGCTCGAGGTGCTGCACGAACTGGTCGACCAGGGCAACACGGTGGTGGTGATCGAGCACAATCTCGAGGTTATCAAGACTGCGGACTGGGTGATCGACATGGGCCCCGAAGGCGGCAGCGGCGGCGGCCAGATCGTCGCCCAAGGCACGCCCGAGGACATCGCCAAGTCCAAGGAAAGCCACACCGGCCGCTTCCTCAAGGAAGTGCTGGAGCGCAGGCCGCTCAAGAAGGCATCTGGAGACAAAGAGGCCAAAAAGCCGAAAAAGATCACACGTCAGGCTGCAGAATAGACTTGAAGACCGGCAAAGGGGCCGTAAGCCGAGCTTTGTACGTGAACGGTTTTGGATCCCCTTTATAGTTCCGGAAGCTGCTCCATATCCTTGCAGCGTTTATTGCCGAGCCGTGTCCTGAGCAGCCTGCGAGCGATAGGAAGGGTTTCTCGACAAGCGATGCAAAGTAGGGACTTGGTTCGTGAGTGCCGTGAAGCCAAGAAGCAAAAACATCCTCTGGCCATTGCGGGCTCTGGTGATCGCCAGTCTTATCGGTCCTGTCCTGTTTTTCGCCTATACGGCCTGGACCAATTACTTCCGTCTTCGGGAGCAGACCGAGGAGCGGATCGAGAGCTCTCTGGACGTCATCCAGGAGCACACCCTCAAGGCCTTTCAAACGGTCGAGCGCACCATCGCGGAAACCAATGAGATCCTGCGGGATCTATCGCCTGAACAGATCAGGGCCGAGGAGGCTCGCCTCCAGGCGCGCCTCAGGAAGACCCAGGATACGCTCCCGCAGATCGAGGCGATCTGGGCATTCGACCGCAACGGCAGGCCTCTCGTGTCGAGCACGATCTTTCCTGTCCCGCCCGACCTGAACAACTCGGACCGGGACTACTTCGCGGCGCATGTGAACGGTGAGATCGGCACGTTCATCGGCAAGACGATCACTGCGCGTATCGGAGGCACCCGCTTCTTCGTGGTGAGCCAGCGTCGTCCAAGCCATGACGGATCCTTCAACGGCGTTATTGCCATTTCCGTCAAGCCCGAGCATTTCCAGAGTTTTTATGTTCGCGCAGCCAGAGGCATCGCGGATTCCCTCGGCATGATCCGAGCGGACGGTGCGTTTCTGGCGCGTTATCCGGCACGGGCCGACAATGCTTCCATGCAGCTGAACCCTGCCAGCGCGTTCATGATGTCGATCCAGCAGAACCCGGACGCGGGCCGATTCACGGCCGTATCCCAGTTCGACGGCATCACGCGCCGTATCGGCTATCGTAAAGTCCCGAACTATCCCATCTACGTCCAAGTCGGCATCGAAGAAGACGGCATCTGGCGCGACCTGTGGAGCTCCATGCGAGGTCTGATCGCATTCGGCGTGCCCATCACTCTCATTCTGTTTTTCGTCAGCCTCTACGCCCTGCGGCGCACCCGGCACTTCCATGCCGAGGTCAACCGCCGCGAAATTGCGGAGGCCGCCCTCAAGCAGGCGCAGCGCCTGGAAGCGATCGGGCATCTCACGGGCGGGGTCGCTCACGATTTCAACAATCTGCTCATGATCGTGAAGGGCAATATCGACCGCCTCAAGCGATACCCTTTCGATGAACGTCAGATGCGCTCCATCGAGGCAATCGATCATGCTGCCACGCGGGGGGCGAGCCTCGTGCGCCAGCTCCTTTCCTTCTCCCGGCAGCAGACCCACGAAACCACGGTCATCAATCCCGCCCAGTACATGAGGGATCTCAAGGATCTCCTGCGGTCCTCCCTGCGCGGGGACATTGTCGTCGAGATCAGGGCGCCGGATGGCCTGTGGAACACCAGGGTCGACCTGAACGAGCTTGAACTCGCCATTTTGAACATCGCCGTCAATGCACGGGACGCCATGCCTGAGGGAGGTCGGCTCACCATCGAATCCTGGAACGCCAGTATTGCGGATACGGCCCTACTCGGCCTGAAAGGCGACTTCGTTGCCCTGAGCCTGACGGATACCGGCACCGGCGTGCCGAGCGATGTGCTGCCGCATGTTTTCGAGCCGTTCTACACCACCAAGGAGGTCGGAAAGGGTACGGGCCTCGGATTGAGCCAGGTCTATGGCTTTGCCCGTCAGTCGGGCGGCACGGTAACCATTCAATCCGAGCCCGGACACGGCACGACCGTCACGATCTACCTGCCTCGCACGGACGAAACGCCGACAGACAAGACTTCCCAGCAACCGCGTCCTCTTGGGACGCAGGGCCAGGGCCATATCCTTCTTGTAGAGGACAACAAGGATATCGCTGACGTCACGCGCGCAAATCTCGAGGAACTGGGTTTTCGGGTGACCCACGCATCGACCGCACAGGATGCCCTGGACTTGTTGCGCCAGAACCGATACTTCGATCTCGTCTTCAGTGACATTGTCATGCCCGGTGAATGGAGCGGAGTGGATCTCGCCCGCCTCATCCGCGAGCGGTACCCCGCTCTTCCCGTTCTGCTGACCACCGGTTACAGCAGCGTGGCGCAGCGGGCGATGGACGAAGGACTGGCAATCCTGCGCAAACCCTACGATACCGGCGAACTCAGTGCCCGGATCGAGCGCACGATCCGGGCGTCGTCCTTGAGAGCAAGCGCTTGATGTCCGCAGCGTAATGTACGGGGTGCTGCAGCGCACAGTCCAACGCGTTGCCATAAGCCATAATAGCCACGATCGGCTCTTGCTCGCCTTCGTTGACGGCGGGATCATGGAGCGTTCCTACGGTGGAGGAGGCCATGGGTGCCACCGACGCGACCTTTGCTGGCTCGATTCCTGCAGTCTACGAGCAGTATCTCGGCTCTCTTCTCTTTCAGCCCTTTGCCGAAGACCTTGCGGCTCGCCTGAGGGGCATTGCCCGCGGCCGCATCCTGGAGACGGCGGCCGGCACCGGCATCGTGACCCGCATGCTGGCCAAGACCCTGCCGCCGGAAGTTGAGATCATGGCAACGGATCTCAACCAGGCGATGCTCGATCTGGCGCAGACGAAGCTCCAGGCGCCGAATGTGACGTGGCGCCAAGCCGATGCGCAGACATTGCCCTTCGAGGATGGCTTCTGCGATGCCGTTGTCTGCCAATTCGGCGTGATGTTCTTTCCCGACAAGCAGGGCGCCTATCGGGAGGCTTTGCGTGTGCTCAAACCCGATGGGGTCTTTCTGTTCAACGTTTGGGACAGTCTCGACGCCAATCAGATGAGCAGGGTCGTTTCCGATCAGGCCATCGCGCTGTTCCCCGACGACCCGCCCCGATTCATCGAGCGCACCCCCTTCGGCTACTTCCATGAGGACGCAATCCGGGGCGAGCTTCAGCGCGCGGGGTTCAAGACCGTCACCATCGAGCGGGTCGAGAAGACAAGCCAAGCCCCCTCTGCCCGCCATGCTGCCATGGGCCTCGTGCAGGGCACGCCCCTTCGCGCTGAACTGGAGACCCGCGCCCCCGGGGGTCTCGACGAGATCACGGACAAGGCGGCAGCGGCTCTTGTCGACCGCTTCGGCAACGGCGGCTTCGAGAACCGTATGAGGGCCCTGGTCGTTCTCGCCCGCCGCTAAACGACGGCCGAACCGGGATCGTCAGGAAGCAGCAGATCTGGCCGGAATGCTGCAGAACTTCGCCCTGGCGCCCCTAGGTCAGGGAATGGCTCGCTCGGCTGGGTTCCGGCTGGGCCCGCGCTATCCGGCCCTCTCCGGGATACTGCTTAGGTTTTGTGCTGACCGGCCCGGAACGAAGCCCGTATGGCGGCATTCTTCTCCTGCATTCGCGAAAGGAGAGCCCCATGGGCCGATATCACCGTCACGGGGTGGAGAGTACGGCAGCCATTGCCGGGCATCCGCTCCATCACATGCTCATCGTATTCCCGGTTGCGTTCCTGATCGGGGCGTTTGCGACCGACATAGCCCTTTCCCTGACCGACAACCCATTCTGGGCCGAAGCCTCCTATTGGCTGCTCATCGCCGGCATCGTGACGGCTCTGGCGGCGGCCGTTCCGGGCCTGATCGACTTCGTGTCCATCGACCGCGTGCGCAATCTCTGGATCTCCTGGGCACACATGGTCGCGAACCTGGTCGTGGTTGGCTTGGCTCTCGTGAATGTGGGCTTAAGGCTCGACGATCCCGTGGCTGGCGCTCAGGAAGGGGGCCTGTGGCTCTCCGGATTGCAGACCCTGCTGCTGCTCTTCAGTGGGTGGCTCGGAGGCGAGATGGCCTATCGCTATCGTATCGGCGCCATTCAGGACGATAGCCCGCAGGTGGAACAGTTTCACGTGGAGGTCGACCGCGCCAGCGCCGCGGATTCGTCACCTCGACGCTCCGGTTCGGGCCGGCTCTAAGGATTCTCCCCGACCCTTTGCCTCCGCGCTCCCAGGGCCTTAGAATGGGGCCATGATACGCTCGATCCTCGTCCTCTCGGCCGTTTGCTGCCTGGGCGGAACCGCCCAGGCGGCTTCGCCCTGCCCGCCCGGCTTCTCGATGCTTCAGGACGCATCTGCGTGCGTCCGGGTCAGCGGCCGGGTCAGAGCCGAGGCCATCGTCGGCTCTGCCCGCGATCGGCGTTCGGATGCCCTCACGCACCAGACCAGCGGTCGCGTGCAGTTGGAGGTCAGAAAGCAGACCGAATACGGACCTCTGCGGGCGGTCGTCAGAGTGCAGGGGATCCAGCGCTGAAGAACACGGATCTCGGCATGTGCAAAGGGCACCCGGAGGTGCCCTTTGTCATTCCGGCTCAATAGCCGTCGTCGTAGTATTCCTCGCGGTAATAGCTCCGGCGCGGAGCTTCGTAATACCGGTAGGAGGGCTCATAGGTGCGATAGGCCGGACGGGCCGTCGCTCCCAGGACGCCGCCGATGATGGCGCCGGTTACACCCGCAGCCACAGCGGCATTGTTGTTCCGCCGCTTGACCACATAGGCTTGAGCCTTGCCGTTCTTGGCATGGCCGTAGGCGTGCCCCTTGCCCTTGCCGGGACGAGCATCTGCGCTTCCGGAGAAGGAAGCGGCTGCCAGGAGCGCCACGCTGATCGTCACGAGAAGCTTCTTCATCCGATGACTCCGATACTGAACTGAGGAGAACAAGACCTTTCATACCTATTGGTTCCGGCTGTCTTGCCTGTGGACACGATCGATGCGGGAAAGCAGGCGGATCCGGGTTTCGCGGAGAGACGTTCGGTCAAACGTCTCGCAGCGGTGATCTTCGAGGGCCTTCGCTGATGCGCTCGGACGCTACAAGGCAAAGGCCAGAAACCGAGATCGTAATGCACGTTCACGTGAGAATCCGCACGTCCGAGGCAAACCGCGCCGACGGGCCGTGTTCAGGCATGGCCGCGCATCGTTGAACGCGCCAGGATGCCGCAAGCAAAAAGGGGCCGGAAACCGGCCCCTTCTGATGACACCATGCTGCTTACTGGGCCGTCGAGCTGCTGCCCTGGCCTTCCGAGCCGTTCTGCTGCGGGACCGGCAGCTTCTTGGTCGTCGACGCTGCGTTGCCCTGATCGGAGGCGGCATTGCCGCTCGCATTGCTGCGGGTCGAGACGGAGCCGGTGGTCGAAACCGGGTTCGACGAGTTCACGCGGCTCGACGTGCTGGTGGAGCTGCGGCGATTCTCGATGGAGACGCCCACATCCGGCGACGTATCGCGAGTGCGCACGCTGGTGCGGCGGGTGACGGAGACGCTCGGCTCGTTCACCTCTTCATAGCGGCGAACCGTGCGGCGACGGACCTCCACCGGCTCGTCCACGACCTGATAACGGCGCTTCTTCACCGCGACCTTATAGGTCTTCTTTTTCTTCAAGGCGACCTTCTTGGCCGCAGCCTTCTTCTTGATCACCGTGCGGCGAACTTCGGTTGCAGGCTCCTCAATCTCGGTCACGCTCCGGCGGCGGGTGACGGAGACGCTCGGCTCCTCAACTTCGCGTACCGTGCGGGAGCGAACCGACACGCCCGTACGTTCACGGGTTTCCACTCCGACGCCGACACGGGTGCTGCCCTGCTCGCGGGTCGTCACGCTCGACTGGGACGACTGAGAGGTCGTGGTGTCGTTGCGCTGGGCGCTGCTCGGCGATGCGGACTGGTCGCCCGAGGATTGCTGCTTGCGCAGGACCTGGGTGTCGGATGTCGTAGAGGAAGACGTGTTCGAGTTGGTGGTGGTCTGGGCATAGGCGGTGCTGCACAACAGCAGCAAAGCCGTACCGATAGCGATCTTCTTCATGGGATCAACTCCACGTGATACAAATGTGAAGACAGAACGCACACCTGAAATTTCTGTTCCGAGATCGATCAGTAATCAAAAGCATTAATACTGCACACGGCAACATGAATACCTGTTCATGTTGCCGCTTCAGGGCACCGGTTACGGACCATTAACGCTGTCTGGCCAATTTCGATTCCGTGCAGCTTTAATTCAGATTCCCCGCTGCAATATGAGATCTATAGATTACTCAAAGGGGAGTGCGCCGCGATGGCGATCTTTCAGGCGTTCAATGCCGCTGGCGTCGGCTTCAATATGTCGAGCACCAGCTCCTCAGGTTGGTCCTTTGTTGCGAACAACCCTTATGTCGAAACGGTCATGATCGACGATGACGGCTATTCTGCCGTCTTCGACGTCAACAGCAGCCTCGTCGATCGCTATACCGCTTGGTATACGGACACTGGCTATGGAGTCGTCATTCACGACCTGCTCTATGAGAACTACGGCGCAGATGTTCTGCTGATCAAGGACTTGGACCTTTATGTCAGCGATAGCGCATTCAACAGCAGCAGCTGGTACGTCAGGCTGAATGGCGGTCACGACACATTCTACGGCAACGACTATGCGGACGTGATCCGCGGCGGCAACGGCAACGATGTGGTCTATTCCTATGGCGGCCATGACATCCTGTTCGGCGACGCCGGAGCCGACAAGCTCTATGGCATCAGCGGCGACGACGATCTTTATGGCGGCACCGGCCGTGATGCCCTGAACGGCGGATATGGCAGCGATTATCTGAGCGGCGGCCTGGATACCGATACACTGACAGGCAGCGCTGGGCGCGACTATTTCGTGTTCGACGCCACCGCGTCTATCTACAATGTGGACAGCATCACGGATTTCAGCCCGACCGACGACACGCTCATGTTCGACAACAGGATCTTCACGCGCCTTGGGCCGGATGGCTGGCTTTCGAGCGCCGCCTTCTGGGTTGGAACCAGGGCTCACGACACGACCGATCGTATTATCTACAACAAGGCCTCGGGCGCCCTGCTCTATGATCCCGACGGGATCGGGGCTGCGTCGGCCGTCAAGGTTGCCCAGCTGAAAGCCGGACTGGCGATCACGAAAGCCGACTTCTACGTGCTTTAGAAAGCCTCCATTATCTTCCAGCGCTTCGCCCCGGCTCTGCCGGGGCTTTCTTTTCGGAACGCCTGCTCGCGCATTGCGTTGCGCTCCCATGCAGGACATCACCATCACTCTCACCAACGCTCTCGGGCGATGGCAGAGCTTGTGGCCAAGCTGGTTGGTCAACATCGCTTTTCTGGCTGTCGCCTCCCTTCTCCTTCTGTTCCTCCACTCTCTCCTCATCAGTACGCTGCGGCTGGCATTGCGAGGACGATTGGCGGAGTTCGGGCGCAAACTGCTGCACCGGATCGGTCCTCCGACGAGGCTCGGGCTGCTGGTCTTGGGGCTCGGCATCGTGCTGCAGGCGCTGCCGGAGCGCGGGGCGAGCTACAACCTCATCGAGCGGGGCCTGCTTTTCGGCTTCATCATCTTTCTCGGTTGGAGCGCCATCACCGTCGTGAACACGGCCTCCGAGATCTATCTTCGCCGTGCGCTGCGCGGCTCCGAGGACAGCGTTCTCAGCCGCAAGCTCCTGACTCAAGTGCGCCTGCTGCGCCGGACGCTCGTGTTCGGCCTCGGGTTTGTCACTCTCGCAGCCATTCTCATGACGATCCCCTCCGTGCGGCAATACGGGGTAAGCCTCTTCGCCTCGGCCGGCGTGGCGGGCCTTGCCGTCGGCCTGGCCGCGCGTCCGCTGCTCTCCAACCTGATCGCGGGCGTTCAACTCGCAATCGCCCAGCCTATCCGCCTCGGCGACGAGGTGCTGCTGGAGGGCGAGTTCGGGACCGTGGAGGAGATCCAGACAACCTACGTGGTGATCCGCCTCTGGGACTGGCGCCGGATGGTCGTGCCCCTTTCCTACTTCATGGAGAAGCCGTTCCAGAACTGGACCCGGCAGTCGACCTCCATTCTGGGTTCGGTCTTCTGGTACGTGGACTACGCCACCCCCATCGAAGAGGTCCGCGCCAAGTTCATGGAAATCCTGAAGAGCTCCAAGTTCTGGGACGGCCAGGTTGGCGTCCTGCACGTCACCGATGCGAAGGAAGCTACCCTTCAGATCCGGGGCCTCATGAGCGCCGCCTCGTCAGGCGCCTCGTCCGACCTGCGTAACGAAGTGCGCGAAAAGCTCATTGCTTGGCTGCTGGATACGTACCCTCAGGCGCTGCCCCGAACCCGGACGGAGGTCATGAACCCCATTCATGAAGCCATACCGGGAATTCAATCCCATTAACCTGGCAGTAAGGCGCTATGCTACTAAAGCATAACAGCTCTACACTATTACCGCTCCTCTTTCGCAGCGCACAGGCCTATATGCTGCATTGCACACGCAAGAACAAAGGCCGCCGGTCACAGGGTCCGGCTAACTGATAGGAGCTTCCAATGTTCGTGTCCTACATCCTCTCGAAGGTCCGCGCTTACATGCGCTACCGCGAAACCGTCCGTGAGCTCTCCCTGCTCTCGGACCGCGAGCTCGACGATCTCGGCATCTCCCGCTTCCAGATCGAGAGCATCGCCCGCGAGCACGCTGTCGCGTAAAGACAAACTGCACTGCAGCATAAGATTCTCGCCCGCCTCAAGCGGGCGTTTTCTTTATAGGGGCCTCCTTGCCGGGAGCAGCGGATCCCCGGCTCGTCGTTTCAAAGGCGGTCGAGATCCCAAATGCTACCGTCCTCCCGACACCGGCAGAATAGCTCCGGTGATGTAGGAAGCGGCATCCGATATCAGGAACAGCACCGCTTCTGCGATCTCCTGCGGCTCACCGATCCGCTTCATGGGAATGAACGGCAGGAGCCGCTGCAGGCGTCCCGCATCCTGGGTGCTGCGCTCGTGGATGTCGGTCCGGGTCATGCCGGGCGAGACGGCGTTGACCCGCACGCCCTCGGTTGCCAGCTCCCGAGCAAGCCCAATGGTGAGCGAGTCGATGGCTCCCTTCGAAGCCGCATACCAGACGTATTCGTTGGGGCTGCCGAGTTGGGCCGCCACCGACGAGATGTTGACGATGGATCCCCCAGGGCCACCCCGGCTCTGGGACAGGCGGCGCGCCGCCTCGCGGGCCACCAGGAGCGCTCCCGTCACGTTGATGTCGACGCAGTCGCGGATCGTCTCGGCGGAGGTTTCGGCGAGTTTGCCGGACTTGCCCGTAATCCCGGCATTGTTCACGACGTGGGAGATCGGCCCTAAGCGCTCCTCCACCTCGTCGAACAGGCGCAGCACGTCCTCTTCTTGCGCCACATCACCCTGAAAGGCCATGGCCTCCGCGCCCGCTGCCCGGCAGATCTCCACGACCTCCTCTGCGGCCGCGCTCTCGGAGCGATAGGTGATAGCAACGTCATAGCCGCGCGATGCGGCGAGTTGCGCTGTCGCTGCCCCTATGCCACGGCTGCCGCCTGTAATAAGGACCACGGGTCGCTGGGATTGCATGGCGCCTCAAACCTTTCTCAAAGCAACCGGCGCAACTTGACCAAGGCCCCGAGGGGAGTCAACAAGACCGCCAGGAGTTTGACCATGAGCAAGATCGAACCCATTCACGTTATCGGCGGCGGCCTCGCAGGCTCCGAGGCGACCTGGCAGATTGCGCAGGCCGGTGTTCCCGTCATCCTCCACGAGATGCGCCCCATCCGCGGCACCGACGCCCACAAGACGCAGGGGCTTGCCGAGCTCGTCTGCTCCAATTCCTTCCGCTCGGACGATGCGGAGACGAACGCTGTCGGTCTCCTGCATCAGGAGATGCGCACGCTCGGCTCCCTCATCATGGCCAAGGGAGACGCCAATCAGGTTCCTGCCGGCGGCGCGCTGGCGGTGGACCGGGACGGCTTCTCCGATGCGGTGACCGCAGCTCTCGAGGCACACCCGCTCGTCACGATCGAGCGCGGCGAGATCACCGGCATTCCGCCCGAGGAATGGTCCTCCGTCATCATCGCCACGGGGCCCCTCACCTCACCTGCCCTGGCAGAGGCGATCCTCAAGCTCACGGGCGAAACGTCCCTCGCCTTCTTCGACGCCATCGCGCCGATCGTGTACCGCGAGTCCATCAACATGGACATCGCGTGGTTCCAGTCTCGCTATGACAAGGTCGGCCCCGGCGGCACGGGCAAGGACTACATCAACTGCCCAATGACGAAGGAGCAGTACGATGCCTTCGTGGACGCGCTGCTCAAAGGCGACAAGACCGAGTTCAAGGAATGGGAGGCCAACACCCCCTATTTCGACGGTTGCCTGCCCATCGAGGTGATGGCCGAGCGCGGACGCGAGACCCTGCGCCACGGTCCCATGAAGCCCGTCGGCCTCACCGATCCGCGCAATCCCGACGTGAAGCCCTATGCCATCGTGCAGCTGCGCCAGGACAATGCGCTCGGCACCCTGTTCAACATGGTGGGCTTCCAGACCAAGCTGAAATACGGCGCGCAGGCCGAGATCTTCCGCATGATCCCGGGCCTGGAGAACGCCGAGTTCGCGCGTCTCGGCGGCATTCACCGCAACACTTATCTCAACTCGCCGAAACTGCTCGATCCGACCTTGCGCCTGAAGGCCATGCCGCGCCTGCGCTTCGCCGGCCAGATCACCGGATGCGAGGGCTATGTGGAGAGCGCAGCGGTCGGCCTCATGACGGGCCGCTTCGCTGCCGCCGAGCGGCTCGGCCGTCCCATCCAGCCGCTGCCGCACACGACGGCGCTCGGCGCGCTCATCAACCACATCACGGGCGGGCACATCGAGACCATCGACGAAGGACCGCGCTCCTTCCAGCCGATGAACGTCAATTTCGGCCTGTTCCCGCCGCTCGACCGCGCCCCGAAGGCGGAAGACGGCAAGCGCCTGCGCGGCTCGGCGAAGGCCCTCGCAAAGAAGAAGATGCTGACGGACCGCGCCCGCGCCGATCTCGCGGCCTGGCTCGCAGCAGCGAACATGCCGGCGGCTGCGGAGTAACATTGACTGTCATCCCGGACGCCGCAGGCGATCCGAGATCGCGAGCAGGATAAGCGCTAGAACCTCAACATATCATCCCGCGAAGGCGGGGATCCATGAACGCTGCGATTCAGGAAAGGGCGTGCAGTGACACACCTTGTTCTGCATCGTGAGCGGTTATGGATCCCAGGCTCCGCTGCGCGGTCCGGGGATCACACTGCTATACTCGTCACCCGATCCCGCACCTGCGCTACGCTCCGTCCGGGATGACACCAAGGAACTGATGTTCTCTAAAACGGCCCGCGCCAGAGTGCCCAGATCTTGCGCCAATGCGGGATATCCACGGGCGTATGCAGCGGGTCGTAGTCGCGCTTCTCCATCGCTTTCAGATAGGGCTCGACGAGCGCCAGGGAGCAGAAGGCGGGCTCAGCGGCAGATGGAATCGTCGGGCGCAGGGTTCTCATCTGATCGAGATGGCGGCGCGCGATGGCACGCATATCCGCGAGAGCACCCTTCAACCCGGGTCCGCCCCGCCCGGTGACGACATCGTCCCGCACGACTCCGTGACGCGCCAGGATATCGACGGGAACGTAAAGCTGCCCCTGCCGCGCATGGATCGGAAAGGCGCGTAACAGTCCGGTGATGGCATAGGCCACGCCCGCATGGCCCGCGGCATCCGCCGTGCCGGGATCCTTGCCGTCGTTGAGGATGATGCTGGCAAGCTGGATGAGGCTCGACGAGGTCTCGCCGCCATAGCCTTCCAGATCGTTCAGGCTCGGCATCGGATCGTCGTAGAGATCGAACATGCGCGCATCGATCAGATCGACGAGGGCTTGCCGGGGCAGCCGGAACTTCACGATGGTGTCGTCGAGCGCTGCCGCCACGGGGTTGGCCCGCACGTCGCCTCTCGCCTCGCCCTGAAGCGCATCGCGCCACCATTGCAGGCGGATCTCGCCGAGCATCGGCTCGCGCACGGATTCCCGAACTCGGGCAATCTCGAAATTGAAGGCGTGGAGCGCGAAGAGATAAGGTCGCTTCGCCGTCGGCGCGATCAGGTTCGCGAAATAGCGGTCAGGGTCCGCTTCCCGGACCAGCGCCTCGCAATGGGCGAAGTTGGATTGCGGATCAGCCATGTCAGCCGACCGCGATGAGAGCAGCGGCTACCTTCCGGTTTTCCGCCAGGAGGATGTTGTAGGTGCGCGCGGCGGCCCCGGTCTGCATCACGTCGAGGCCGATCCCCGCCTCCCGGAAGCGTGCGCGAAGGCTCTGCGGAACGGCTGCAACGTCGATGCCCGTGCCGATGAGCAGCAATTCGATCTCCTCACCCTCGGCGAAGACGGGCTCGAGCACGTCGTCCGTCAGCTCTCCGATGGAGCCGATCGGCCAGGCCCTGATGCCGGACGGAAGCGCAAGAATGGAGCCGCGATGGGACATGTCCGCGAAGCGGAAGCCGCCATTGCCGTACGCATCGATCTGATGGCGTCCGGGAACGAAACCGTCATACAGGCGGCCTGGGCTCATCCCATCACTCCGCGGCTGCGGCCTTGCCCTCCGGCACCTTGACGGTCTCCGATGCACGCAGGCCGATATAGATCAGCATGGGCGTGGAGATGCAGATCGCCGAATAGGTGCAGATCACCACGCCGTAGAGCATGACCTGGGCGAAGCCCTGGATCGCCTGTCCGCCGAAAAGAACGAGGGCGAGGAGCGAGAGCGCCGTCGTCGTGGCGGTCATGATGGTGCGGGACATGGTGGTGTTGATGGAAAGGTTCAACAGCTCTTCCACCGGCATGCTCTTGTAACGGCGCATGAGCTCGCGGGTCCGGTCGAACACCACCACGGTTTCGTTGAGAGAATAGCCCACGATGGTGAGGATCGCCGCGATCGAGGTCATGTTGAACTCGTGACGCGTGATCACGAAGAAGCCGATGGTGAGCACGATGTCGTGCAGCGTGCCGATGATGGACGCCACCGCCAGTTCTCGCTCGAAGCGGAACCAGAGATAGAACAGCACGGCGAGCACCGAGAGCACGACACCGATGGTGCCGGACTGGACGAGCTCGCCCGAGACGCGGGGCCCCACCGTCTCGACACGGCGGAAATCGTACTCGTTGCCGAAGGTGTCGCGCGCCTTCTGCACCACGGCTGCCTGAGCCGCCTCGCCGCCCGGCTGGGTCGGGAAGCGCAGGGACACTTCACCGGCCGCGCCGAATTCTTGCACCTCCACCTCGCCGAAGCCGAAGCTTTCGGCGGTCTGGCGGATCTGGGCGACGTTGGCCTGGCCGGACTTGGCCTGGATCTCCATGAGCGTGCCGCCCGTGAAGTCGATGCCGAAGTTGAGGCCGACGGTCAGGAGCATGATCGCCGTCGCCACCGAGATCAGCGCCGACAGCGGAAACGAAAAGCGCCGGAAGCGCATGAAGTCGAAGTGGGAGTTTTCGGGCCAGAGGCGAACGAGGCGCACGATACTCACTCCTTAGAACGGAAGGGCTTTGGGACGCATCCACTGGTACCAGAGCGCAATCATCATGCGCGTCAGGGTGACGGCGGTGATCACCGTCGTCAGGATGCCGAGAATGAACACGACCGCGAAGCCGCGCACGGGACCGGAGCCGAGGAAGAACAGGATCACGGCCGCGATGGCCATGGTGCTGTTGGAATCCACGATGGTGGCAAACGCCCGGTCGAAGCCGGCCTGGATGCCGGAGACGATGGAGCGGCCCGCATGCACCTCTTCACGGATGCGCTCGTAGATCAGCACGTTCGAGTCCACCGCCGTGCCGATGGTGAGCACGATGCCCGCGATGCCCGGCAAGGTGAGCGTTGCCTCCAGCACCGACATGAGGCCGAAGATCAGGCCCACGTGAACGAGCAGCGCGATGTTCGCGATGAGGCCGAACACCCCGTAGGTGGCGAACATGAAGATGACGACGAAGATGGCGGCCACATAGGTGGCCATCTTGCCGGCTTCGATGGAGTCGCGGCCGAGGCCTGGGCCGACGGTGCGCTCTTCCACAATGGTGAGCTTGGCGGGCAGCGCGCCGGAGCGCAGCATGATTGCCAGGTTGTTCACCTGCTCGATGGTGAAGCTGCCCGAGATCTGACCCGAGCCGCCGGTGATCGGCGACTGGATGGTCGGCGCCGACACCACCTCGTTGTCGAGAACGATGGCAAGCTGGCGCCCGAGGTTTTCCGTCGTCGCCTGTCCGAAGCGCTGTGCGCCGCGGATGTTGAAACGGAAATTGACGATGGGCTGGTTGGTCTGCGGATCGAACGCCGCCTGGGCATCCGTCAGGTCGCCGCCTTCGGCGATCACGCGACGCTCGACCGGGACACGCTGACCGCCCGCGTCGCGCATGGGGAGCATGTCCACATCGGTCGCACCGGGCTGCGCCAGCAGGCGGAACTCGAGATTACCGGTTTCACCCAGGAGTTCCTTCAACTTCTGCGGGTCCTGGAGGCCGGGAACCTGCACGAGCACGCGATCCGCGCCCTGGCGTTGAATGCTGGGCTCGGTGGTGCCGCCGAAGTCGATGCGGCGGCGGACGACCTCGATGGATTGATCGACGGCGCGGCGAACCTTCTCGTTGATGCCCGCTTCCGTAAAGGTCATCGTGATCGTGCCGTCGGGCGCGTCGCCGATGGCGATGGCGGGATTGCCGGTCTGGCCGAGAATGGCGTTGGCAGTCGGCTGGGCCAGTTCGCGCAGGCGCGGCATCAGGCGTTCGCGGTCGGCGGGGTTCTGCACCCGGATCTGCACGCCACGCGGAACGGTCTGGATGCCGTTCTGGGAGGCCACGCGGGTGTCGCGCAACACACGGCGCACGTCGTCGCGCAGGAGGTTGACCTGCGTGCGCATGAGATCCGCCTCATCGACCTGGAGGAGGACGTGGGACCCGCCCTGCAGGTCGAGGCCGAGAACAATGGCGCGCGAGGGCACGAGCCAGGACGGAACCCAGCTCGGAACGGCTTTCAGATATGCCTGGCGCTGCTCAGGGGACATCATGCTCGGAACGCCCAGCAGCAGACCGATGATGATGACCGCCAGCGTGGCGATGATCTTCGACTTCGAGAAGCGCAGCATCGTCAGCTCAACCTTTCTCAAACACTCATGCCGCACATGGAATGCGGCGAACCGGCCCTCAAGGAGCTGTCCCCGAGGACCGGCTTCGATTTTTAAGCCTTGACCGGCTCGCTCTTGCTGCGGACCTCGGCGATCATCGCACGGGCCACCTTCACCTTCACGTTGTCGGCAATCTCGACTTCCACGTCGGCTGAATCCTCGAGCACCTTCGTCACCTTGCCGATGATGCCGCCGGAGGTGACCACCGTGTCGCCACGGCGCACATTCCTGATCATCTCCTGGTGAGCCTTCACCCGGCGCTGCTGCGGACGGATGATCAGGAACCACATGATCACGAAGATGAGGATGAACGGGACGAACTGGATGATGGCATCCATTCCGCCCCCGGCAGCGGGGGCCCCTTGTGCGAAAGCGGGTGAAATGAACAAGCGGCTCTCCATGGATAAAGGCGCGTGGCAGGCGTCGTGTACAGCCCACCCGCGCCAGACGGGACTAGAAGTGGGCGGACTATACCCATCGACTCGACGAAATCAATGAAGTTGAAGGCCTTTCCCAAGGCTCCTTACCAGGCGAAAAGCCCTCTTTGATGGACCAAGGGGCGGTTTTTGCGCTAAGCACGGCCTCCTCACTGTTTCTTGAAGCCGGATGCCATGCCTGCCGACCTCACCTCCCCCGAATCCCTGGCCCTCCTGAAGCGCATCGCCGACGCCCTGGAGCGGCTGGCTCCCGCTGGCGCCCCGCAAGCCGATTTCGCGGCGGCGGACGCCTTTGTCTGGCATGCGGCAGGGCGGCGGCTTGCCCCCGTGCCCAAGGTGAACCGGGTCGAGATGACCCTGCTTCGGGGCATCGACCGGGTCCGTGACCAACTCGCCGAGAATACCGCGCGCTTCGCCCGTGGCCTGCCCGCCAACAACGCCCTGCTCTGGGGCGCGCGCGGCATGGGCAAATCGTCCCTGGTCAAGGCGGTCCATGCGGAAATCAACGCCGTGAAGGCGCCTGAGGCGCGCGCCCTCAAGCTCATCGAGATTCATCGCGAGGATATCGAGACCCTGCCCGATCTCATGGGCCTGCTGCGCTCCGATCCTCATCGCTTCATCGTCTTCTGCGACGATCTCTCCTTCGATGCGGACGACACCTCCTACAAGTCCCTCAAGGCTGTGCTCGAGGGCGGAATCGAGGGGCGTCCGGACAACGTGATTTTCTACGCGACCTCGAACCGCCGCCACCTGCTTCCCCGCGACATGATGGAGAACGAGCGCTCCACCGCCATCAACCCCGGAGAGGCCGTCGAAGAGAAGGTGTCGCTCTCCGACCGCTTCGGCCTGTGGCTCGGCTTCCACAAATGCAGCCAGGACGAATATCTCGACATGGTCTTCGGCTATGTGGACCATCTCGGCCTCGACGGCGACCGCGACGTCATCCGCGCCGAGGCGCTGGAATGGGCTACCACCCGCGGAGCCCGCTCCGGCCGCACGGCCTGGCAGTTCATCCAGGATCTCGCCGGGCGCCTGGGGAAAGCGATCTAAGCAACTTTACAGCCTCTCCGCCCTCATCCTTCGAGACGGCGCTACGCTCCTCCTCAGGATGAGGCTTGTGCTGTTTCGATGACGTGTAAAAGACAAAGGGACGGTGGCTGAGCTCCACCGTCCCCTTGCCTGATCGGCCCCCGGGTTTCGAAAGCCAATTCAAACTGCGGTTGAAATCAATCGGCCAGATGCTTCATCGGGTCGACCGGGGTCGCGCCCTTGCGGATCTCGAAGTGAAGCTGGGGCGAAGTCACGTTGCCGGTCTGGCCGGAGGTGGCGATCACCTGGCCGCGCTTCACCTGCTCGCCGCGCTTCACATTGAGCGAGGCGTTATGGGCATAGGCCGAGACGAAGCCGTTGTCGTGACGGATGAGCACGAGATTGCCGTAGCCCTTCACCTCGTTGCCCGCATAGGTCACGGTGCCGGCCTCGGCAGCCTTCACCGGCGTGCCTTCCGGAACGGCGATGTTGATGCCCTCATTGCCGCCATTCGCTCCGAAGCCTGCGATCACGCGGCCACGGGCCGGCCAGCGGAAGTTGCTGGCGGAGAGGCTTGCGGTCTGTTCCGGCTCGGAAACGGGGGCCTTGGCCTCGGGAGCAGGCGCCGGAGCAGGGGCCGGAGCGACCGTCTGCGGCGCAGCGGGAGCCGGCTTCATGGGCTGGGGCTCGACGGCTGCAATCTTCTGAGGCTCGACGGGACGGGCAGGCGATACCAGAGGTTCGTTGGTGGCCGAGGCGACCTGCTGCACAGGAGCAGGCTTAGCCTGGACCGGCGCGGCCTGCGGAGCCTGGGCCTGCGTCGGGTTCGGCATTCCAGGCCGCACGCGTTGCCGGGCAGGCTCGACGGGAGCAGGTTCGTTGTTGACCGCAACCTTGGTCTGATCGACGAAACGCACCTTCGGCTGCGGGGCCGGCTGAGCCATCGCCGCCGGGCGAGGCTGCTGGACCGGCGCGGAGACGGGAGCCGATGCCACGCGCGAGGGCTGCGACAGGGGCTGAGCCTGAACCGGGGGAAGCGCCTGCGCCTGAACGGAGGGAGTCGGCACCGGAGCCGCCGCATAGGACGGAGCCGCCTGAGAGGCCGTAGGCGTGCCGGGCGCGACGCGCTCGCTGTTGGCGAAGGGGTTCGAGAACGGGTTCTCCGAGAGCCGCGTGCTGTCGCCACTACAGGCTGCCGCAGCAGAGCCGATCAAACTCACCAGAGCGATCCGCGACACCGCAACCCAATGCCCAGAACCAACACGCATACGCATGACTCAATTACCCCAACCGCACGCAACTCGATGGGGCGATTAAAACCCTGTTCAGGTTAAGCAAGGGTTGACGCCAAGAAAAATGTCGTAACCGTGTCGTGAAATTTTTTCGATTCGATCAGAGTGTCGCCGCAATTCCGGTGGCGAGCGGAGAAATGCGCAACGGCGCACCGAGGTTCCGAGAAAACGTCCCGTCCGCCGACCTATCGATCTGCACCAGACGCGGGGTGCCTTCCTGCGTCAGCGCGCCGACAAGTCGTCCGCCCGGGCCGAGCAGCGACATGAGGCTCGGCGGAATTTCAGGGCATGTGCCGTTGAGAAGAATGCGGTCGAACCGCTCGCGCACCCGCACCGCAAGGCCATCGCCGATCTCCAGCCGCACCTTGCCGGCATCGACGATCTTGAGGTGCTGTGCCGCGCTTTCGGCCAAAGTGTTGAACCGCTCGACGCTCGTCACCTCCGCGCCGAGATGCGCGAGAAGCGCCGTCACATAGCCGGTGCCCGTGCCCACCTCGAGAATGCGCTGGCCCGGCTCCACGCCCAGGGCCACCAGCATCGCAGCCACGGTGCCCGGCGCCGTCATGGTCTGCCCGCAGGGAAGCGGCAGGGCGATGTCCGTGCGGGAGAGATCGCGAAACCGGCGCGGCGCGAACACGTCGCGCGGCACGAGCTCCATTGCGCGCAACAGCGGCGTATTGCGAATGCCCTTGGCGAGCAGGGACAGGAGGAAGGATGCAGTGTCGATGGCCTCCTGCTCTTTGCGCGCTTCCGCTTCAGAGAAGAAGGGCTCCTGCTCCATCGGATCGGCCTCACTCGAAGGCTTGCGCGTAGCGCGTGAGCGTCGGCTCATCCGTCATGTCGATGCGCAGCGGCGTGACCGAAATGCGCTGGTTGGCAAGGGCCCAGAGATCGGTGCCGTTGCCCGGCGTGAAGGGGCCACGCTCGAAGGCGATCCAGTAATAAGGATTGCCGCGCCCGTCGAAGCGGGCATCGAGACGCAGGAGTTCCTGCGTGCGCTGTCCCTGATTGACCACCGATGTGCCCTGAACGTCTTCCGGTTCGCAATCGGGGAAGTTTATGTTGACGAGAATGCCCTTGTCGATGCCCGCATCGAGGATCCTGCGGATGACCTTCGGACCATGGTGCTCCGCGCAATGCCATTTGGGATTGTTGCGGCTTCCCGGACCATAAGCCTGCGAGAGCGCAATGGAGGGAACGCCGAGCAGCGTGCCTTCGATGGCACCGGCCACGGTCCCGGAATAGGTCACGTCCTCTGCCGCGTTCTGTCCCCGGTTGACGCCGGAGAGCACGAGGTCGGGCCTGTGCTCGCGCATCAGTTCGCGCACGCCCATGATGACGCAATCGGTCGGCGTGCCCTTCACGGCGAAGTGACGGTCGGAAATCTCGCGCAGCCGCAGCGGATCGTTGAGCGAGAGGGAATGCGCCACGCCGCTCTGGTCCGTCTCGGGCGCCACCACCCACACATCGTCGGAGAGCTGGCGCGCGATGGTCTCCAGGGTCTTCAGCCCCGGGGCATGGATGCCGTCGTCGTTGGTGCAGAGAATGCGCATGTCAGTCCTGCCGCTCGATCCGGGTGAGGCCGCCCATGTAGGGCTGCAGCGCGGACGGGATCGAGACGCTGCCGTCCTCGTTCTGGTAATTCTCCAGAACGGCGACGAGCGTGCGCCCGACCGCGAGGCCAGAGCCGTTGAGCGTATGCACGAAGCGCGGCGACTTCTCGGAAGCCGGGCGATAGCGGGCGTTCATGCGGCGCGCCTGGAAGTCGGAGCAGACAGAGCAGCTCGAAATCTCGCGATACGTCCCCTGCCCCGGCAGCCACACCTCGATGTCGTAGGTCTTGGTCGAGGAGAAGCCCATGTCTCCCGTGCACAGCGTCATGGTGCGGAAGGGCAGCTCAAGCTTTTTAAGCACGTTCTCCGCGCAGGTGAGCATGCGCTCATGCTCGTCGGCGGAGGTTTCCGGCGTCGTGATCGAGACAAGCTCGCACTTCACGAACTGATGCTGGCGGATCATGCCGCGCGTGTCGCGTCCGGCGGAGCCTGCCTCGGCGCGGAAGCTCGGGGTGAGCGCGGTGAAGCGCAGGGGCAGTTCCTCCTCCGAGAGGATCTGCTCGCGCACGAGGTTGGTCAGCGTGACCTCCGCCGTCGGGATCATGCCGTAGCGGCTGTCCTTGATGATCTTTTGGACAGCCTCCCGCGGCTGGCCTTCCAATGCCGCTGCAACAGCCTGTTCGAGGGAGTTGCCGGGAAAAGCCCAGAACTGATCATCCTCGAACTTCGGCAGCTGCGCCGTGCCGAACATGGTGTCGTCACGCACGAGCAGCGGCGGGTTCACTTCCGTGTAGCCATGCTCGGTGATGTGCAGGTCGATCATGAACTGGCCGAGCGCACGCTCCAGGCGGGCGAGCTGACCTTTCAGGACAACGAAGCGCGCACCCGACATCTTCGCGGCGACTTCGAAATCCATCATCCCGAGCGCCTCGCCGATCTCGAAATGCTGCTTGGCGCCGTTGATCGTCGGAGGCGTGCCGAAGCGGCGGCGCTCCACGTTGCCGTGTTCGTCGGCACCGACGGGAACGTCCTCCTTCGGGATGTTCGGAATGGCAGCAAGAGCCTCAAGCAAGGCTCTGTCGGCGGCGCGCTCGGCCTCCTCCAGGGCGGGCATCGCTTCCTTGATGCGGGCGACTTCGGCCATCAGTTCCTGGGCGCGGGCCTCGTCCTTCTTGGCCTTGGCCTGGCCGATTTCCTTGGACATGGCGTTGCGGCGCTCGGTGGCGGCCTGCAGGGCGGAGACGGCGCTTTTCCGGGCATCGTCGAGGGCGATCAGCTGCGCGGACAAGGGCTCCATGCCCCGGTTCCGGAGGCCTTGGTCGAAAGCCGCGGGATTCTCGCGGATGGAACGGATGTCGTGCATGGGACTGACTCGGGTCTGCCTAAAACGAAGCAGCCTGCCCTTAGCACAGACCGCTCCTTTGTTCACGCCGAGGATGAGCGGCCTTCCAGTGGCTTGAAAAGCCTATCCTTCGGCCGCGCGCGCGGCCTCGGCTTCCGCGCGCTTCTTCTCCACCAGGCGGACGGAGAAGATGGACGCCTCGTAAAGAAGCAAGGTAGGGATCGCAAGGGCGAACTGGCTGATCACGTCCGGCGGGGTCAGGACGGCGGCTAGGATGAAGACGAAGACGATGGCATAGCGCCGCTTGCTCTTGAGGAATTCCGAATCGATGATTCCCGCCCGGGCCAGCAGGGTCAGCACCACGGGCAGCTGGAAGCAGATGCCGAAGGCGAAGATCAGGGTCATGATCAGCGACAGGTATTCGCTGACCTTCGGCAGGAACTCGATGGTGGGGCCGCTTTCCGTCGCCAGCTGCTGCATGCCGACGGAAAAGCGCATCAGCAGCGGCATGGCGATGAAATACACGCAGGCCGCGCCGACGGCGAAGAGAACAGGCGTCGCAACCAGGTACGGAAGGAAGGCGCGCCGCTCGTTCTTGTAGAGGCCAGGCGCCACGAACTTGTAGATCTGAACGGCGATGACCGGGAACGCCAGGAAGCCGGCGCCGAAGGTCGCCACCTGGATCTGCGTGAACAGGTATTCGAGGCCGTGGGTATAGACGAGGTGCGCCTTCTCCGGCGAGCCGACGGCGAGGATGTAGGGCCAGACCAGCGCATTGTAGATGTACTTCGCGCCGGCGAAGCAGACGAAGAACATGGCGACAAAGGCCACCATCGCCTTGATCAGGCGCGAGCGCAGCTCGGTCAGGTGCTCGATCAGAGGCGCGCGCGATGCCTCGACCTCATCCTCTTCAACGGGGGCGGTGGTCATCAGGCTTTTGCGTCCGATTTTTCAGGGGCTTCGACGGCTGCAGCCGCTTTCCGAGCTTCGATTTCCGCCTCGCGGCGCAGGGATTCGGCAATCGCCTCCGCCGGGTCGTCCAGGGGAGGAGGCGGCAGGTCGATGAGCGGATCGGCGGCCGGCGTGGCGACTGGCGCAGGCTCCCTCCCCTCGACGATGGCCTGGATTGCGGCATCTCCCGCCGGCGGTTGAGCGGGCGGCTCGGGCGTGGCCGTCACTGGCTTCTCCACAGCGCCCTTGAGCTCGTCCCGGATCGTCTGGATCGGGTTGAAGCTCGTGCTGTTGAGAGTGGAAACGGAGTCGTTCACGCCCTGAAGCTGCTTCCTGACCTCGTCGAGTTCGGCTTCGCGCATAGCCTCGTTGAACTGGCCCTGGAACTCCGCGGCCATGCGGCGCAGCTTGCCCGTGACCTGTCCCACCGTCCGAAGGGCGCGCGGCAGGTCCTTCGGGCCAATCACGATCAGCGCAACGGCGCCGATCACCATGACCTCACCCCAGCTCATGTCCAACATGGCGTGGCCCCGACCCTGCCTCAACTCACCGCAGCCGCAGGAAAGCGGCTGCTACCCTGGAAGAAATCAACCGACCTTGTGATCAGTCGTGGCGGCATTCGTCTGAGCGCCGGTGGCGCCGGCCTGATGATCGATCGTGCGCACGGGTTCGGCAGGCTGGACGGGCTTTGCCGTATCGTCCTCGGCCATACCCTTCTTGAAGGCTTTGATGCCCTTGGCGACGTCGCCCATCATGTCGGAGATCTTGCCGCGTCCGAAGAGCAGGACAACAATCAGACCCACAACGATCCAGTGCCAAATACTAGCGCCACCCATGGCAATCCTCCTGCGCCCCGAGAGGCGCGGCTTTGGAATAAGAACTCGCGGTCAACCTATGCGTCGGCCGCGGCGAAAACAAGGACATCCTTTGGATCAACCTCGATGCCCACATCCTGTCCCTCCTTCACGCCAGCGGGATCGTGAACGCGGGCCTGGAGCGGCCTGTCGAGACCGGGCACGTCGATATGCACCAGATCGACCTCGCCGAGAAAGCGACGTGACACCACACGCCCCGGAAGGCAGAATCCCGGAGGCTTGAGCCTCACCCCCTGCGGCCGCACGCAGACGACGGCCGGACCGTCCTCGAGACCCGGCGCAGGAAACACGCCGACCGGGCAGGTCACCTGCCCGTTCCGCACGGCGCCTTCGATCTCGTTGAAATCGCAGAAGAAGCGCGCAGCGAAGAGGTTGACCGGCCTGCGGTAGATCTCCTCGGCAGGCCCCTGCTGGACGATGGTGCCGGCGCGCATCAGAACGATCCGGTCCGCGATCCGCATGGCCTCTTCCGGGTCGTGCGTGACCACGATGGTCGTAGCGCCGGTTTCTCTCAAGATTGCGACGGTCTCGTCGCGGATCGCATCGCGCATGCGACGGTCGAGATTCGAGAACGGCTCGTCCATAAGCAGTACGCCGGGTCTCGGCGCGATGGAGCGTGCCAGGGCCACGCGCTGCTGCTCGCCCCCCGAGAGCGTGTGGGGAAACTCGTTCGCGTAATGCTCCAGGCCCACGCGGGACAAGGCACGGCGGGCCGCGATATCGGCTTCGGAGGCCGAGAGATCCTTCAGGCCGAACTTCACGTTCTGCAGGATCGTCATGTGCGGGAAGAGCGCATAATCCTGGAACATGAGGCCGATGCCCCGCCGCTCGGGCTCGACGAAAGCCCTCGGCCCGCTGACCTCGCGTCCATCCATGAGCACCCGCCCGGACGTGGGCGCCTCCACACCCGCCGCGATACGCAACAGCGTGGTCTTGCCGCAGCCGGAATGGCCGAGAAGGCAGACGAGTTCACCCGGCTCCACCGTCAGCGATACCCCCTTGAGAGCCTCGGTGGAATTGTAGGTCTGCACGATGCTCTCGAAGGAAAGCTGGGCCGGAATGGATGCGCCGGCCGTGCCGCGCTGCCCCCAACGGGGCAACCGGAAGCGGTCACGCGCGGACACGGCGGGTTTGTCGCTCATTCCTCGCCGGTCTCGCCCGTCTCAGTCTGGTGCATTTCGAGCGGCTCCTGGAAAAGATCGTCCTGATCCAGGGGATCCTCGTCCTCACGCAGGGTCTCGGCGTCGGAGGGCACCGGAACGGACATGTCGGAGGGCACCCGCCCTTCGATGAAGCCCGCTCCCTTCAGCTCCTCGAGACCCGGCAGGTCCTCGATGGCGTCCAACCCGAAATGTTCAAGGAAGGCGGGTGTGGTGCCGTAGGTGACGGGACGGCCCGGCACCTTGCGGCGGCCGCGCAGGCGGATCCAGCCGGTTTCGAGCAGCAGGTCCAGCGTGCCCTTGGAGGTGGCGACACCACGGATTTCCTCGATTTCGGCGCGGGTTACCGGCTGGTGATAGGCAATGATCGACAGGGTCTCCATGGCGGCGCGGGAGAGCTTGCGCTGCTCGACCACATCGCGGGACAGCACGAAGGACAGGTCGCTCGCCGTCCGGAAGGCCCACTTGCCCGCCACGCGAACGAGGTTGACGCCGCGCGGCGCGTAAAGCTCCTGGAGGTCGGTCAGGATCTTGTCGACATTTGCGCCTTCCGGCAGGCGCCCGGCCAGTTCCTCGGCTCCCAGGGGCTCGGCGGAGGCGAACAGGAGCGCTTCGGCGATACGCATGGCCTCGCCGTGATCGGGCGCCCCGCTTTCGATGGAGGCCTCCTCCGGAGCCTCGATATGTTCGATTTCGTCGGCTTCGTTCATCATGACGGGGCTCCTGTCTCGGCCGGGTCGGCGACGGGCTTGACCCAGACCGGAGCGAAGGCTTCATCCTGCCTCACGGTGAGCTTGCCCTCGCGAACCATTTCCAGGGTCGCGGACAGGGCGGAAGCGAGAACGGTCGGCCGCATGGCAGGCTCGACCATGTATTCCATCAGGTAGGTATCGAGCGTCACCCAGTCGTTCAGGTGCCCGACGAGACGCTCCAGCGCCTCACGGGCATCGATCAAGGACCAGACGGTCCGCTTGTGGAGCGAGACCCTGCTGTTGAACTGAACCTGCCGCTGCCGGGCATAGGCCTTGAGCAGGTCGTAGAGGCTGGCCTCGTAGCGGGCATCCCGGTTGATCACCACGGGCTCGGGAGCGCCCCTTGCGAAGACGTCCCGGCCGAGCAGGGAGCGCTCGCCCAGCTTCTTGGCCACCTCGCGGATGGCTTCCAGGCGGCGCAGGCGCAAAGCGAGAGCGGTCGCGAGATCCTCGGCGCTCGGCTCCTCGCCCTTCGGCGGCTCGGGCAGCAGCAGGCGCGACTTCAGATAAGCAAGCCAAGCCGCCATCACGAGGTAGTCGGCCGCAAGCTCCAGGCGCATGCGGCGCGCCGCCTCGATGAAGGCGATGTATTGCTCCGCCAGCGCCAGAATCGAGATGCGGTGCAGGTCCACCTTCTGGCGGCGGGCGAGTTCCAAGAGAAGATCGAGCGGGCCTTCGAACCCATCCACGTCCACGAGGAGCGCGGGCTCGCCTTCACCGCGCTCGGCGGTGGGCTCGACATCCTCGAAGGGTAAGGGCTTGGCCATGGACGATACTCAACTGAAGCGGTTTCGACCTTGGGGTGCTCACACGATCATCGCAAGCGCGGCATCGAGTCTTGCACGGGCATCCACAGGATCGAGCGGCTCAGGTTCGTGGCGAATGCGAGACAGGGCCGCCTCGGCTCTCCTTAGGGCCTCGCCTTCGAGGAGCGGAGCTCCCTCCGCGACCGCGCTCATCTCGGCGATATCGCCATTGCAGTGCAGAGCCATGTCGCAGCCTGCCGCAATGGCGGCCTCGGTCTTGTCCCGGAACGAACCGGACAGAGCCTTCATGGACAGATCGTCGGTCATGACGAGGCCGTCATAGCCGATATGGCCGCGGATGATCTCCTGCAGGACGATGGGGGAGGTCGTGGCGGGCCGCTCGGGATCGATCGCCGTGTAGACCACGTGCGCGGTCATCGCCAGAGGCATGTCCGTGAGCATGCGGAAGGGTGCGAAATCGTGGCGTTCCAGCTCCTCGCGGGACGCCTCCACCACCGGCAGCGCCAAATGGCTGTCGGCCCCTGCCCGGCCGTGGCCCGGCATGTGCTTGACCACCGGCAGGACGCCGCCCGCCAGAAGGCCCTCGGCGGCGGCGCGCCCGAGCACGGCGACCCTTTCCGGTGTCTTGCCGTAGGCCCGGTCGCCGATCACGTCATGGGCACCCGGCGACGGCACGTCGAGCACGGGCAGGCAATCCACTGTTACTCCAACCGCACGCAGGTCATGGGCGATCAGGCGAGCTCCCAGGCGGGCCAGCTCCCGCTGCACGAGAGGATCATTGGCGTGCAGGGCGCCATAGGTCGCACCGGAGGGGTATTTCGGCCAGTTCGGCGGGCCCATGCGCTGAACACGGCCACCCTCCTGGTCGATCAGGATGGGCGCGTCCTCGCGTCCGACGGTCTCCCGCAGGGCGGCGCAAAGCGCCCTCACCTGCTCGGGATGATCGACATTGCGCCGAAACAGAATGAATCCCCAGGGAGCCGCCTCCTTGAAGAAGGCAATCTCGTCGGGTGTGAGCGTGAGGCCGGAGCAGCCAGCAATAAAGGCGCGGGTTTTCATGCCCGCGCCTTAAGTCCCTTGCAACAAAGGGTCAAGAAGTCTTGTCAGCCAAGCCTGTCTTTAGTTCTTGGCCACGAAGCACTGGCCACCCTGTCCCTGCAGCTTGGAGCAGAGAGACGACGCCTCCTCGCGGGACATGGGTCCGACACGGACCCGGTAGACGGTGTTGCCGTTCACCTCGGCCTTGCGGATCAGGGCAGGCATACCTTCGAGATCCGGATACTTGCGCTGCAGCTGGGCAAAGGTGGCGTTAGCCGCGCTTTCCGAACCGGCTACGCCGAGCTGGGCCGAGAAGCCTCCGGCGCCGGTCTCGGAAGCGGCCACGGCAGGGGCAGCGGCAGTCGGCTGAAGGGCGGCAACCTTCTGCGGCGCAGGCGTCGGAGCTGCGGCTGCAGGGGCCGTCGCAGCCGGCGTGGCTGCGACCGGGGTTGCAGCGGCCGGAACAGGCTTAGGCGTGGGAGCCGGAGTGGCGGCGGGAGTTGCTACCGGTGTCGCGGCGGCCGGCTTCGGCTGAGCGGGTGCCGTTTGGGGAGCCGGAGTGGCCGAGGCAGCGGCGGGCATGGTCATCGCAACGGGAGCGGGTCTCGCGGACGGCGCGGCTTCAGGCGCGCCAGCCACCGTGCCGTCCGGACGGATCGTAACGGTGCGGACCTTGCGCGGCTCGCCCAGATTCAGGCTGTTGGACGTGCGGGCCTGGTTAGGGGCCCCCGGTACGGTAGCGCCTGTGGCATCCGCCACGGCGGAGCCGCCATTGGACCGCACGGCCTGCTTGACGTCGACAGGCTGTTCCTCCCGGTTGACCACCTTGGTCTCGGTCTGCTGGGCGCGTTCGTAGATCTGCTTGTTCTGGTTCGGAATCTCGACGCCGCCCGGGTTCTGCGGCTGCACCTTCACAGGCTCGTTCGTCGCCTGAACCAGGATCGGCGCACCACCCGCTCCACCCGGGGAATGGGTCAGGGTATAGGCGGCACCGCCGCCGATGACGATAGCGCCGACGACAGCGCCTATGGCGATCAGCCCCTTGCGGGAGCGCGGCTTGTGGTTAGCCGGATAGTTCAGGCGCTCAGGCTGTCCGTAACCATCGGCGCCGTCGTCATAGTACTCGTCCGTGTAGGAGGCTTCATTGTACGCCCCCTGCGGCTGAGCCGGTTCCGGCTGCTGATAGGCATGAGCCTGACCGCCGGCCTGAGGAGCCTCGGACCGGGCGGCATAACCGCCGCCATTGAAGTCAGGCATATCGAACTCAGCCGAACGCACCTGACGGGCCGATGGCGGCACAGTGTCGCGGGCCGCGAAAAGATCGTCGGCCGTCGACGGTTGCCTGCTGGGGCGAGCAGCCCCATCATTGGCCAAAATGGCCTGGAAAGGGTCGTCCTGACCCACGATCCGGGCCAATTCGGCCAGCGGATCGTTGTTTCGGGGCGCAGCGGCAGGCTGGGCCTGAGGGGAGCCCGCCTGGGCCAGATGCCGCTCGATCTCGTTGAAGTCGACAGCAAAACGGGGCTTCACTGATTCGCTCATGCGCCGGTTCTCCAGTTACGCGACAGGAGCCATACCGCTCCGCCTGCGGACGTCTCGACTCCCGGCGCTAACGGCCCCTTAAGCGGTTGATCCGCCTAGGAAAACGTTAGCGCATTTCATCGGGTGCCGTGACGCCCAGGATTGTGAGGCCAGATGCGAGCACGCCCTTGAGGGCATGCACGAGAGCGAGCCTCGCTTTTGTTGAATCTTTATCAGTTAGATTAACAAAGCGTAATTGCGGCAAGTCTTTGCCCTTATTCCATAAACTATGGAAGGCGCTGGCGAGGTCGTAGAGGTAGAAAGCGACCCTGTGCGGCTCGTGAGCTTCGGCAGCAGCCTCCACCATGCGCGGGAATTGCGCGATGCGGTGGATCAGATCCGTCTCGGCCTCGTCCGAGAGAATCGCAAAATCAGCCTTCTCCAGCTGGGCCGCCGAGAAATCCTCTCCCGGATACGCCTCGGCCGCCTGACGGAAGATCGAGGCGCAGCGGGCGTGGGCGTACTGCACGTAGAAGACCGGATTGTCCTTCGACTGCTCCACCACCTTGGCGAGGTCGAAGTCGAGCGTGGCGTCGTTCTTGCGGAAGATCATCATGAAGCGGGTCGCGTCGCGGCCTACCTCGTCCACCACGTCGCGCAGGGTCACGAAGTCGCCGGAGCGCTTGGACATCTTCACCGGCTCGCCACCGCGCAGCAGCTTCACGAGCTGGCAGAGCTTCACGTCGAGGTCGCCCTTGTTGTCCGTGACGGCCTTCACCGCCGCCTGCATGCGCTTCACATAGCCGCCGTGGTCGGCGCCCCACACGTCGATCATGGAAGCGAAGCCACGCTCGTACTTGGAGCGGTGATAGGCGATGTCGGAAGCGAAGTAGGTATAGGAACCGTCCGACTTCAGGAGCGGACGGTCCACCTCGTCGCCGAAGGCGGTGGCGCGGAACAGAAGCTGCTCGCGGTCCTCCCAATCCTCATCCTTCTGGCCCTTGGGCGGCGGCAGCCGGCCCATATACACGAGATCGCGGCTGCGCAGATCCTCGATCAGCTTCTTCACCTGGTCCTCGGCCCCGAGCTGCAGGGAACGCTCGGAGAAGAACACGTCGTGATGGATGTTGAGCACCGCGAGGTCGTTGCGGATCATCTCCATCATGGCGTTGATGGCCGTCTCGCGAACAAGCGGCAGCCACTCGGCTTCCGGCTTGTCGAGCAGGCTCTGTCCATGTTCAGCGGCAAGGCGCTCGCCGACTGGCTTGAGATAATCGCCCGGATAGAGGCCCTCCGGGATCTCGCCGATGTCGTGGCCGAGCGCCTCCTTGTAGCGGAGATAGGCGGAACGGGCGAGCACGTCGACCTGCGCGCCGGCATCGTTGATGTAATACTCGCGGGTCACCTTGTACCCGGCAAAGTCGAGCAGGCCGGCGAGCGCATCGCCGAACACCGCGCCGCGGCAATGGCCCACATGCATGGGCCCCGTAGGATTGGCGGACACGTATTCGACATTCACGGCCTTGCCCGCGCCCTGGGTGCTCCGGCCGAAATCGGCGTCGACGACGGCGGCGCGCAGCACCTCGTGCATGACCTCGGACGTCAGGCGGATGTTGATGAAGCCCGGGCCTGCGATCTCCACCTTCGTGACGCGGGAATCGTCCTGGAGATCGGCCACGAGGAGCTCTGCGAGAGCGCGCGGGTTCATGCGCGCTTCCTTGGCCAGCACCATGGCGGCGTTCGTGGCGAGATCGCCATGAGACGGATCGCGCGGCGGCTCGACGACCACGCGGCTCACATCGAGCCCCGATGGGATCTTCCCCTCGCCTGCCAGGCGATCAAGCGCATCGGCAACCCGCTTCTCAAACAACGCGAAAATGTTCATGGTTCTTTGTCTCTGAAGGGCGGCTGGCCCTGGAATTCTCAGCTGCGCCTAACGCAGGTCCGGCGTCACGTCAAACAGACGTCGGTGCTCGAGGATCGCATAACGGTCGGTCATGCCCGCGATGTAATCCGCCACGCGGCGGGCGAGGCGCGACTCGTCGTCTTTCGGCAAGTCCGCCTGCCACTCCTCGGGCATCAGCTCGGGCTCGGCCTTGAAGCGGCGGAACAGGTCGCGCAGCACGTCGTCTGCCTGGGCGCGAACCCGCATGACCTCGGGATGACGGTACATGCGGGTGTAGAGGAAGCGCTTGATGGCCGCATCGGCCTCGCGCATGTCTTCCGAGAAGCAGATCACCGTCTCGGGCGCTTTCCGGATGTCCCCGGCGTTTCGGGGATTGAGAGCTGCAAGCCGCCGGTCGCCCTCGGCCACCACATCCTCCACGAAGCGGGTGATGACCCGCCGGGTCAGCTCATGGATGCGTCGGGAGAGATCCAGGTTGGGCCAGCGGCCATCGATCTCGGAGAGGATAGCGTCCAGGAACGGAACCTCGCGCAGGTCGTCGATCCTGAACAGCCCTGCCCTCAAGCCGTCATCGATGTCATGGGCGTCATAGGCGATGTCGTCGGCGATCGCGGCCGCCTGGGCCTCGCCGCTGGCGAAGGTGGCGAGTTCCAGATCCTGGATGGCGTTGTATTCCATGATGGCAAGCGGCACGCCGCGGGCGGCGTAGCGCAGGGTCGGCGTGCCGTCTGCTTCCAGCAGCGGCCCGTTGTGCTTCACCAGCCCTTCCAGAGTCTCCCAGGTAAGGTTCAGGCCGTCATAGTCGGGATAGCGGCGCTCAAGGCGCGTGACGACCCGCAAGGCCTGGGCGTTGTGGTCAAAGCCGCCGAAGGCCGCCATGCATTCGTCGAGCGTATCCTCGCCCGTGTGGCCGAACGGGGTGTGGCCGAGGTCGTGCGAGAGAGCCAGGGCCTCTGCCAGATCCTCGTCGAGGCCAAGGGAGCGGGCCAGAGCGCGGGCGATCTGGCTCACCTCGATCGTATGGGTCAGCCGCGTCCGGAAATGATCGCCCTCGTGATAGACGAAGACCTGGGTCTTGTGCTTGAGCCGCCGGAACGCCGAGGAATGGATGATGCGGTCGCGGTCGCGCTGGAAATCGCTGCGGGTCGGCGATGCCGCCTCAGGGTACAGGCGGCCTCGGCTGGCCCACGGATCGCAGGCATAGGGAGCTCGCCATCTCTCACCGAAGGGCCGCACTGGTTGTTCCCGGGTTGAAGCCTTGTCAGGACGCACTTACCTTGTTCTTAGAGCATGATTCAGAAAAGTAGCATCCGATTTTCTGATAAAATCATGCAGATCAAGAGCTTGTCCAAGACTTTTGTCCTGAATCTTAAGGACCGGAACCACCTATGCCTGGAATTGCCCTGACCGAACGCGCTGCCCGCCGCATCAATGAGATCATGGCCTCCGAGCCGGAGGGGTCCATGCTGAGAATCAGCGTCAACGGAGGCGGCTGCTCCGGGTTCCAATACGCCTTCGACGTGGACCGGACACGCCAGGACGACGACCTCGTGGTCGAGAAGGATGGGGCGACGGTCGTCGTGGACGAGGTTTCCATCCAGTACATGGACGGATCCGTGATCGATTTCGTGGACGACCTGATCGGCCAGTCCTTCAAGATCGAGAACCCCCATGCCACGGCCTCCTGCGGCTGCGGCACCTCATTTTCTTTGTGAAAGCGCGTCTCCCCCTCTATTCTTTCGGCTCCCAGTCCTGACCAGGCCGGGTTAATACGAAACAAAGTTCAGTTCGACTGGGGACCGCCATGAAATCTCTTCACCGCACGGGCGTGTGCGCTCTCGCTCTTATCGGCGGCGCTGCCGCCTTGCAGATCGAACCGGCAGCGGTTCGCAATCTGGCGGTCGAGCAGGCTGGCGCGCACCTGACCATCGGCAGCGTCCGCGTCCCCCTCTGGAGCGCGGCATTCGCTCAAAGCGCGGACACGTTCACCCTGGAGAACGTGAAAGTCAGTTTCGGCGATACAACCTACGAAGCGAGGAGCATCGAGTTCTCTGGGGTGACCTCGCCCCGCGCCGATATCGAAGCCATCCTTTCCGGATCCTCTACGGAGCCTCTCGCGGATCGCCTAGCCCGCATCAGCGTCAAGCAGATCTCCGCGCCGGATCTCAGGATCACCCAGAAGGCGGGTTCCGAAACGCGAACCTATATCTACAAGAATGCCGTGCTCACCGACGTGGCCCAGGGCCGCGCAGCCTCGATGAAGGCTTCTGCTACGGCTATGCGCTCCGACAATCCCAAGAACGAAATGCTGATCAGCTACGGTCAGACCACCGTCGCCGATTTCGATGTCGCTGCCATGGCCCGTCTGTACGAGACGAAGGCGGAGAGCGCTTCTGTCCCTCTCAGCCGCATCAACGGAGCCTTCTCGATCGACAACATTGAGGTCACCGAAGGCAGCAAGGGCGTGAACCTCAAGATCGCCCGGGTCGAGGGCCGCGATTTCATGGCCCGGCCGACGCTCGAATCCTGGACAGGAACCTCGGCTCTTCTCAACGAACTGGGAGACAAGGAGAACCTGTCGCAGGAAGAGGAGACCAAGCTCCTGGCCTCCGCCGGAGACCTGCTGATGGCTTTCGACATAGGTTCCGTGGAGGCGAAAGGGATCGAGATGACGATCCCTCAAGAGAAAGATCCTTCTCCTCTCAATGCTCGCATCGCTCGCGCCGCTTATGCGGGCACGATCGGCGGGAAACCTGCGGACTTGCGCCTGGAAGGCATGGAGCTTTTCGACAACGAAGGCCGCATGCGGATGAATACGCTGAGCCTGACCGGCTTCTCCCTCGCGCCGACACTCAACGGTATGCTCGACATGAAGGGCAAGTCGCTCAAGGATCTCGATCCCGAGACGGCGCGCAGTCTGATTCCGGTTTTCGGCACCCTGCGGATATCGGGCGTCGACATGGACTTCCCCGACAAGTCGGAAACCAAGGATCCCAAGAAGAGCAAGGTGACACCCGAGCGGATCAAGGCCGCCTTCAAGGACTTCGAGTTCACCGCCGACAAGCCGGTCAGCGGCCTCCCGAGCAATCTCCGGATGAGCCTTCAGAACTTCACCATGGCCCTTCCGTCGAAGAGCGACGACGAGGGGATCAAGGAACTCGTTGCCCTGGGCTACAAAGCGATCGACGCCTCCTACACCATCGCCGCCAGCTGGAACGAGGCGACCAACGAGATCGCCCTGAAGGAAGTCTCGGTACGGGGAGAGGATATCGGGAGCTTCACCCTCACCGGTCTCATCGGCAACGTGAGCAAGGATCTCTTCAGCCCGGACAAGGCAACCGCCGCCTCAGCCCTGGTCTCCGCCAGAGCAAAGTCCATGGACCTCATCGTGGAGGACAAGGGCTTGTTCGGGCGCTATCTCGTCAAGGCTGCGAAGGAAGAGAAGAAGACGCCCGAGGCGCTGCGCAGATCCTATTCCAGCGCCGCTGGTGTCGTCGTCTCGGCCTTTGTCGGCAACGCGGAGAATGCCAAGGCTCTGGGCGATGCCGTTTCCCGTTTCATCGACAAGCCCGGCAGGCTCACGATCAACGCCACACCGAAGAATCCTGCCGGCTTCGGCATCATGGATGCCATGTTGGCATCGGATCCCGATGCCGTGCTCGGCAAGCTGAACATTTCCGCGAAGGCGGAATAGGACCGCTCCACCCCGTCGTCCCCTGGGCCGTGGGAGGATCCTGTTCTCCATCATGCTCAGGCCTCATCCTGAGGAGGCGCGAAGCGCCGTCTCGAAGGAGTGTCCAGAGCGCACTGGAGCCTCCTTCGAGACGCAGCCTCACGGCTGCGCGTGTGAGAACGAGAATGGCCGGGGCAAGCC
>DASQML010000025.1:0-26970 GCA_035645515.1 Microvirga sp. | reverse complement strand
AAGCCTGCGCCGTAGGTGGAGCAGACGCGGACGTATTCAACGGCAGCGGCCTTCTTTGCGGGAAGATCAGCAGCCTGAGCACCGGCAACGGCGGCGAGACCCGCAACCGAACCGAGAAGAAGGCTCTTAACGAGCTTCATGGTTAAACCTCCAAAGTTTCGAGACCCTTGGGGGGTCGGGTTTGTTGTGTCTTGAAGGCCATGAAGCCCCAAACACGCCCTTTTCCCCTAGTGATCTGATGGCCTGCCTTGAGGCGGGGACTCATCAAATGACGACTGGGGTGCCCCCGTCGCTGGTGCCACATTAGCCAGAGCGGCCCGGCAAGCAACCGAATGAAGGCACAAACTGGGCAACCAGAGGGGCTTTTCGGAGCCATGTTGCACAAACGCAACGTTTCGGTCCCAAGACGTTTACTTTCCGTCAACTTTTGGGGCCATGTCCTAACAAGTCCTTAACACACAAGGACTTCTGATCCTGTCTTGATGCGGCGCCGATTGTCCCTCGGGGATGGTTCCGAGGAATCACGATGCAGTGAGGCTGTGAATAAGTCTGTCCACAATTTGGGCACAGATCCGCCTCGCCGCCCAAAAGCAAAGGCCGGGACAAGCCCGGCCTTTATCGAATCGTGCTCCCTGACGAGGGCCTCAGGCCACCTTCGGCTTCAGGACGCCGCGGCGAATCTGGTCCTCCTCGATGGATTCGAAGAGCGCCTTGAAGTTGCCTTCGCCGAAGCCCTCGTCCCCTTTGCGCTGGATGAACTCGAAAAAGATCGGCCCGATGGCGGTCTTGCCGAAGCGCTGGAGGAGCACCTTCGTGAACCCGCCTTCCACGACACCCTCGCCATCGATGAGAATGCCATTCTTCTGCAGCCGGTCGAGCGGCTCCCCATGGCTCGGAAGGCGCTTGTCGACGCGTGAATAGTAGATGTCGTTGGGCGCAGGCATGAATTCGAGCCCGGCCTCGATCAAGGTCTCGATGGATTCGTAGAGATCATGCGCGCCCAGGGCCACGTGCTGGATGCCCTCGCCCTTGTACTCCTGCAGGTATTCCTCGATCTGCCCGGTCTCGCCCGCATCCTCGTTGATGGGGATGCGGATCTTGCCGTCCGGGCTCGTCATGGCACGGGAATGCAGACCCGTCAGCTTGCCTTCGATATCGAAGTAGCGAATCTGGCGGAAGTTGAAGAGACGTTCGTAGAACCCCGCCCATTCATTCAGCCGGCCGCGATAGACGTTATGGGTCAGATGGTCGATGTAATAGAGCCCGACCCCGCGGGGCTTGGGATCCTTCTCACCCAGCCATTCGAAATCCACGTCGTAGATGGAGCCCTTCGCGCCATAACGGTCCACGAAATAGATCTGCAGGCCGCCGATGCCTTCGATGGCCGGGATCTCGAGTTCGTCGGGACCAACCTGCGTCTGAGCCGGCTTGGCGCCCATGGAAAGTGCGCGCTCATAGGCGAATTTCGCGTCGACCACGCGGAAGGCCATGGCTGGGGCGGACGGGCCGTGCTGGCTTGCGAAGCGCTCGGCAAAGGAGCCGGGCTGCGCGTTCACGATGAAATTGATGTCGCCCTGCCGGTAGAGCAGCACGTTCTTCGAGCGATGCTTGGCGACGACGGAGAAGCCCATCGTCTTGAACAACCGGTCGAGCGCCTGCGGATCGGGATGACAGAACTCCACGAACTCGAAGCCATCGGTCCCCATCGGGTTGTCTTCGCTGATGGCCGGCGGCGGTGCGTCGTGCGGGAACGGTCCCATGGCTTTCCTCCTGTTATGGATGCAGGCGCATCGAGGCCTGCAGGTCTTCCTTCAACGCATCCCCCTCTTCAGGGATGCGCTCTTCTCACACCGCGTCCGGCTGGCGTTCCGGCGCGGCATCCTGAAAGGCGCGGAGTTCAGCGCAGGCTGCGTCCACCGCGGCGATCTTTGGATAGGCATGAAGCGGGATGTTGAAGCGCCGCGCGTTGAACACCTGCGGCACGAGATAGATGTCGGCGAGGGTCACGCGCGAACCGAAGCAATAAGGCCCGGGCTCGATCAGGGACTCAATCGCGCCGAACCCTTCGCGAACCCAGTGGGCATACCAGGCATCGGCGGCGGCCTGATCGTGCCCGAGCGTCTTCTTAAGATAGGTGAGAGGCCCGAGATTGTTGAGCGGATGAATATCACAGCCGATGATGGAAGCGACGGCGCGGACCTTCGCGCGGTTCACCGCGCCGAAGGGCAGAAGCGGCGGATCCGGATAGACCTCGTCGAGATATTCGAGAATAGCGGGAGACTGGGTGAGAACCTGACCGCCGATATCAAGCGCGGGCAGGCGCTTCTGTGGGTTGACGGAGCTGTAAGCCCCCTCCAGCTGCTCGCCCTTCAGAAGATTCACGGGGACGGATTCATATGGCACGCCCTTGAGATTGAGGGCGATCCGGACCCGGTAAGCCGCCGAGGAGCGGAAATAGGTATAGAGCTTCACCCCGCCACCTCCCCTTCGGGTGCGAGTTGCCGGGCGTGGCTGCTCAGGCGATCGACGAGAGAGGCGAGAACCTTCTGCTCCTCCTCCGTGAGCACGGAGACGAAACGCTCCTCGAAGGCGAGAGCCTCGGGAGCCAAAGCCTCGTAGATCCCCCGCCCCTCCGCCGTCAGCTCCAGAAGCTCCTCGCGCCGGTCGTCCTCGTTGGGCCGCCGGACGATCAGCCCGCGCTGTTCCAGGGCCGAGACCGCCCGCGAGACGGTGGATTTGTGCATCACCCCGTGGGCCGCAATGTCCCGAGCCGTCCGGTATTCGTACTGCCCTAGAGTGGCGATCACCCGCCAGGCCGGGATCGAGAGACCGAAGCGCTCGGCATAGATCTGCGCGAGCGCGTTCGAGGTCAGGCTCGCCAGCACGTTGAGGCGGTAAGGCAGAAAGCTCTCCAGGATCACCATGGGATGGGAGGCGTCCTGCTTCTTCGCTGCGGATCGTGGGGCCATGATTGACATTAAATCGTTGCTCATGCAACTAATAAGACAAATTCGTTGCATGAGCAACTAGATTTGCAAGCCCGCCGGTCAATATCAGTCGCGACAGCAATCGGTCCCATTCCAGGGAGAACGCCATGAATGTTCAGAACGTCTCCGGCTTTCAGTCAGAGCAGCCGCGCAGAAGCGCGATCGTGCCTGGCTACATGTCCGGCTTCGGCAACTCGTTCGAGACGGAAGCGCTGGAAGGCGCCCTACCCATCGGGCGCAACTCGCCTCAGAAGATCAACTATGGCCTCTATGCGGAGCAGCTCTCGGGCTCGCCCTTCACGGCTCCCCAGGCCACGAACCAGCGCTCCTGGCTTTACCGTATCCGCCCGAGCGTGAAACATTCGGGCCGCTACGTGAAGGTGGACAAGGGCCTCATGCGCACGGCCCCCGCCGCCCGGGACGAGAGCGATCTTCCCATTGGCCAGCTGCGTTGGGATCCCACCCCCATTCCGGACGAGGCGCTGACCTTCGTCACGGGCCTTCGCACCATCACGACGGCGGGTGATTCCGACGCGCAGACCGGCATGGCGGCGCATGTGCTCCTCGTCACGCGCTCGATGGACAACGAATATTTCTTCAATGCCGATGGCGAATATCTCATTATCGCGCAGGAGGGGCGGCTGCGCTTCCGCACCGAGTTCGGCGTGATCGACATCGAGCCCGGCGAAATTTGCATCATTCCGCGTGGCGTGATCTTCAAGGTCGAGCTGATCGACGGCGCCGCGCGCGCCTATGTATGCGAGAATTACGGCGGCTCCTTCACCCTACCCGACCGCGGCCCCATCGGCGCGAACTGCCTCGCGAACCCGCGCGACTTTCTCACGCCCGTTGCGGCCTACGAGGACAAGGAGGCCGTCTCCTTCCTCTTCGTGAAATGGGGCGGCGAGCTTTACCGCACGGAGATCGGCCAATCGCCCCTCGACGTAGTGGCCTGGCACGGCAACTACGCGCCCTACAAATACGATCTGCGTCATTTCTCGCCGGTCGGCGCGATCCTGTTCGACCACCCCGATCCGTCGATTTTCACGGTGCTCACCGCGCCGTCCGAGACACCCGGCACGGCGAACGTTGATTTCGTGATCTTCCCCGAACGCTGGTCGGTAGCGGAGAACACGTTCAGGCCGCCCTGGTATCACCGCAACCTGATGTCAGAGTTCATGGGGCTGATCTACGGCGTCTATGATGCGAAGCCGGAAGGCTTCGTGCCGGGCGGATTCTCGCTGCACAACCAGATGCTGCCGCACGGACCCGACGCGACCGCATTTGAGCATGCCAGCAACGGGGAGCTGAAGCCCGTTAAACTCACCGGCACCATGGCTTTCATGTTCGAAACGCGCTTTCCCCAGCGCGTGACGAAATACGCTGCCGAACTGCCGACACTGCAGGACAACTACATCGATTGCTGGAGCGATCTGAAGAAGCACTTCGACCCGAACCAACGCGAGCCGAAGTGAGCGATCACTTTGGCGTTACGGTTGCGGATCCAAGGTGATGGTGGCGATGACGGGCCAATGATCGGACCCTACGTCGCCTCCTATCTCGCTTTCAATCAGTTGAATGTCAGGACTCGTGAGCACGTGATCAATCGCGAGCCCGAACAACGGGAAGCGGGACAGCCACGTTGTCTCGAGGCCCCGCTGATGCGGATGCGCGCTCAGGCCTGCATCTTGTGTGAAGCCCCGGAACGTAGCGGACCATGGCGTCAGGTTGAGGTCTCCCATCACGACAACATTCTTTTTGGAAGCCGCCTTTACAGCATCGGAAGCAAGGCGGAGTTGCGCCTGTTGAAGCCGGGCTCCGTTTCCGAATGGGCGAGCCGCATGGAGCCCGACTATTGTCAGGCAGCGGCGCTCGTCACGCTGAGAACAGAGCTGCGCAGTCAGCACAGGGAGAAACGGAGCCACGCTCCGGTCGACAGACCAAGCCTCCGGTTTCCAACGACTCAGCAGGACGGTGTCGAACGGAGATCCGCGAAAGCTATCTATGATGTAGGGATACCGTATGCCCACTGGCGCAAGGAACCGTTGCCGATCCTCGGGCAGCTCAGTCAGGAGGATGATGTCCGGATCCTCGGCATTCACCAAAGCCCCGAAACTCTCCGGGTTGGTCTCGCTTCCATGCAGGTTGAGGGTCATGACCCGCAGATCAGGTTCCAAGGCACCATATGCCCTGCCGACGCTCGGCCAATACGATGCCAGCGGGACAAGATTTGCGAGCAACGCCACGACGCCCATACCGATAGGGATACAGGAGCGCAGGATCAGAGCGGCGACAAGCACGACAAAGCTCGCTGTCGCGAGCTGAATTCGAAAATGCGCGGCAAGATCAAACAGCCACCACCACGAGCCGAGGAAGCTCGTGATGGTGACCAGAATCAGAAGTGCAGCCGCTGTGATCAGCAGCCGCGTCAGGTTTTGATGCGGCTCCGCAAACGGATCTCGCTTCCGGAGCCCTCGCATGTGGTCAACAGCTGCCCGAAATCACGCCCGTCCGCGTGTACGGATCATGAAGGTGTCGAAGGCGTATTCGTTGAGCTGCCACCAGGGCAGCACATCGTTGCGGTAGGCCACCATGGAATCGTAGGCCTTCTTGAAGTTGGCGTTCTTGGCGGAGAGCTCATCGTAGAGCTCGTTGGCCGCCTTGAGCGAGGCTTCCATGATGGCGGGCGAGAAGGAACGCAGCTCCGCCCCGGCTCCGACCATGCGCCGAAGAGCCTGGCCGTTCACCGCGTCGTACTTGGCCAGCATCCAGTTGTTGGCGGCCTCGGCGGCGTTCGCCATGATGGCCTGGTAATGCTTGGGCAGCTCGTCAAACTTCGCCTTGTTGATGACGAGGTGGAGCATCGCACCCCCTTCCCAGAAGCCGGGCGCGTAATAGTACTTGGCCACTTTCAGGAAGCCGAGCTTCTCGTCGTCATAGGGACCGACGAACTCCGCCGCATCGAGCGTGCCGCGTTCGAGAGCGGGATAGACATCGCCCGGAGCGATCTGCTGCGGCACCACGCCGAGCTTGGCGAGCACCTGGCCGCCGAGACCGCCGATGCGGAACTTGAGACCCTTCAGGTCGTCGACCGTGTTGATCTCCTTGCGGAAGAAGCCGCCCATCTGGGCGCCGGAATTACCGCAGACCAGCGTGGTGCAGTTGTACTTCGCCAGCACCTCGTTGATGATCTCCTTGCCGCCAGCAAAGTGCCACCAGGAGTGGGACTGGCGAGCATTGAGGCTGAACGGCAGGCCGGTGGCGATGCCGAGCGCGGGCTCCCTGCCGATGTAGTAGTAAAGCGGGGTGTGGGCGCACTCGACGGAGCCGTTCTCGACCGCATCCATGGCCTGCAGGCCGCCCACGATCTCGCCCGGGGCGAAGACCTGGATCTGGAACTTGCCGTCGGTCGCATCCGCCATGTACTTGGCGAAGGTCTGGGCGGTGCCGAAGATCGTGTCGAGCGACTTGGGGAAGCTCGAGGTCAGGCGCCAGCGGATCTCGGGCATCGACTGGGCGATGGCGGGAGCTGCCACCGTAGTCGCCGCGGCCGCGAGGCCGGCGCCTTTCAGGAAGTTTCTTCTCTTCATTGTCGTCATTGGCATTTCCCCGCAGACTCTTTCGTTGCAAGCTCAATAAACCACAGCAACCAGGTGGATGGCTATGAAGCTCTCTTCGCTCAAACAGGGCCGTGATGGCCGGCTCGTGATCGTCTCGAGGGACCTGACCCGCGCGACGGATGCATTTTTCATTGTTCCGACGCTACAGCAAGCCCTTGACGATTGGGAAAAGGTCGAGCCCCGCCTGCGCGACCTGGCGGAACAGCTCGAGCACGGCTCCGTGCCTTCCTTCCGGTTCCACGAGCATGACTGCGCCTCCCCCCTGCCCCGGTCTTACCAGTGGGCCGACGGCTCGGCCTATGTGAATCACGTAGAGCTGGTGCGCAAAGCCCGGGGAGCCGAGATGCCCCAATCCTTCTGGACCGACCCGCTGATGTACCAGGGAGGCTCGGATTCTTTCCTCGGGCCGCGCGACCCGATCCCCGCCGCGGACGAGGCTCACGGCATTGATTTCGAGGCTGAAATCGCCGTGATCACGGGAGATGTGCCTATGGACGCAACCCCGGAGGAAGCCGCAAAGGCGATTCGCCTCATCGTCCTCGTCAACGACGTGTCGTTGAGAAACCTCATCCCTGGGGAGCTGGCCAAAGGCTTCGGCTTCTTCCAGTCGAAACCCTCCTCCACCCTCTCCCCGGTGGCCGTCACACCGGACGAGCTGGGAGACGCCTGGGACGGCGGCAGGCTTCATCTGCCTCTGCTCTCCACCCTCAATGGCCAGCCATTCGGCAAGCCGAATGCCGGGGTGGACATGACATTCGATTTCCCGACCCTGATCGCCCATGCCGCCAGGACACGGCCCCTGGGAGCGGGAACCATCATCGGTTCGGGGACCGTCTCCAACCGGGATGAGGGCGGAGGACCGGGCAAGCCCATCGCCGAGGGAGGTCTCGGATATTCCTGCCTTGCGGAGCAGCGCACGGTGGAGACCATCCTCCACGGCGAGGCCCGCACTCCCTTCATGCGCTTCGGCGATATCATCCGTATCGAGATGAAAGACAGGAACGGCCACTCGATCTTCGGGGCTATCGAGCAGGAAGTGGTAGCCTATCGAAAGGAAGGCTGACTTCAAAGAAAATGGCTGCCGGAACAGGCCCGGCAGCCTTCCCGTTCAAGCACGGAAAACTCTTACATCGCCCGCGCGGCGCCGCCACTGAGAGCCTGCGCATGGTCGAGATGCATCTGCAGGGTCGGCAGGGTCTGGCCTGCGAAGGCCGCCAGCGGAGGTACGTCGCCGCTCGACGAATAGGACGTGAACAGAGCCACGGCTTCCTGATGCGCCATGAGTTGAGCGCCCACGTAAGCCGCATCGAAATCGGGAGCGGCCTCGACGGTTGCCAGCATCTGCTGATGCTTGGCGTTGAGAGCCGGAGGCGGCATGGGTACTCCCGCCGTGCGCAGCACCGATGCCATGCGACGCGTCGCGATGTTGTGGTCGCGGATCATCTGACGGGCATAGCGGCGAACCTCAGGATCGCGTGCGCGGCGAAGAGCCAGACGGCTCGACTCGATCTCGAACAGATTGGAGGACACGGCTGTCGGCACGAAGACCGCAGCGCTCGTCACTGCCGCGGGAGGAGCGGATGCCATCGGCGTCATGCAGCCTGCCACGCCGAGTGCCAGAGCACTCGCAACAAGAGCTATCTTGAGATTCATGGGAGAGTTCCCTTCCTGCGCCCGGTGCATAAGGCCGAGCTGACGCCTCCCAAACGATGGAACATCATCCTATGTTCCGCCGGATCCATGGCTATTTGGTCTAATCCCGATCACACATTCCTGCCGGGAGACACGATTGCTGCCATGTGCTTGCCCGATCCGCGCCCTACGTTTTCTGCGGTCAGCACAGCATGGAGCGCCTCATGAGCGATCACGTCTACAAGGTCGTCGAACTCGTCGGCTCATCGGAAACGAGCATTGAGGACGCCATCCAAACCGCAATCCAACGGGCCAGCCAGACCTTGCGGAACCTGCGCTGGTTCGAAGTTCAGCAGACCCGGGGACACATCGAGAACGGCGAGGTGCGCCATTACCAGGTCGTGCTGAAGGCCGGGTTCACCCTGGATTGAGGCAGCCCGGACCGCAGCCAGCCCGATCATCAGTCGTCCGCCCGAACCTCGAAGAGATGCGGATACTGGTGCGGCTGTGAGCGCAGGTACTGGTTCGGCGCCTTAACCGAGGCACCAAAGTGCGCAGCCGCGTGCCAGGGCCAGCGCGGATTGTAGAGAATGGCCCGGGCCAAGGCGATGAGGTCGGCATCCCCTGTGGCGAGGATGGCCTCTGCCTGCACGTAATCGGTGATGAGGCCCACGGCGATGACGGGCATCTTTGTGGCCTCCTTGACCGCGCGGGCTAGCGGCACCTGATAGCTAGGTCCCACCGGGATCCGCTGCGCCGAGGTCAATCCGCCGCTCGAAACGTGAACCCCGCTGCATCCGCGCGCCTCGAGCGCCTGTGCGAAGGCGACGGTTTCTTGGATGGTCCAGCCGCCCTGAGCCCAGTCGGTTCCTGAAACGCGCACCGTCACGGGCCGCTCCGCCGGGAAGGCCTCGCGGATCGCGTCGAACACTTCGAGCGGAAAGCGCATCCGGTTCTCCAACGAACCACCGTATTCGTCTGTGCGCTGATTTGAGAGCGGCGACAGGAATTCGTGAAGAAGATAGCCATGAGCCGCATGGACCTGAACCGCGCCGATGTCGAGCCGGGCGGCGCGTCTCGCTGAGTCGGCAAAAGCCTTTCGCAGACGGGCCAGGCCGTCCCGGTCCAGCGCCGTCGGAGGGTTGTCGCTCGCCGCATAGGGAACGGCCGAAGGGGCTTCCGTCTGCCAGCCGTTTGGATGGTCCGGGGCGATCTGGCCTCCGCCCTTCCAGGGCACATCGGTGGAAGCCTTACGTCCGGCATGCGCCAACTGGATTGCGATCGGCATGTCGGACCAGCGGCGCACGCTATCGAGAACGCGCCCCATGGCGGCTTCGGTTTCATCGGAATAGAGGCCCACATCCGCATAGGTGATGCGTCCTTCAGGCACGACGGCGGTCGCCTCGATGGTCAGGAGCGCAGCACCGGAGAGGGCAAGATGGCCCAGATGAATCGCGTGCCAATCGGTCATGCAGCCGTCCTGGGCCGAGTACTGACACATGGGCGCGATCACGATGCGATTGGCGAGTTCCAGATTGCCGACCTGGAAGGGCGTAAACAGTTTCGCAGGGGCCATCGGATTCTCTCCAGCGGACGAATTCAGGACTTATGGCTTTGCGTGCTAGAATGCGCAACACAGCCGAAAGGTCGGAACGGGCTCGATCAGCCGAGATGGGCGGCAGTATGCCTTCAAGGCACGGCCGCCTGCCCGATGACGATCCTACTTCACTTCGGCCTCATAGATGTAGAGCACGGACTTATCGTCTTCGGGCATGAAGTAACCCCGGATCCCCGCCTCGCTCGTCTCCATCCAGACCGGGTTATGAGTCATGTCGAACCCGGAAGCAGTCCAGAGCAGCACCGGAGTCTGGAAGAGCGGGCGCCCGTCGGTGAGACTGACCAGATCGAGCCCGCCGAGACGGAACGGAGTTGCCTCGGGCGTGATCCGCATTTCCGTGACGCCGGAGCACAGCATGCGGTGATTGCCGGCATATTTGCAGTCCTGATAATCGAGGTAGTGCGACGTGTTCAGCTTCCGCAGCTTCTCGGGGGCCTCGCCGCCATTGGTGGGTTTTCCATTGGAATCGAGCGTCCAGCGATAAAACCGGCGCGAACCCCAGCTGACGCCATGCAGGGAATTGTCGTCCGTATCGTGAACCAAGCCGCCGACATGATCCGCGAAGCGAAAGACCTCCTCGGCCTTCATCGTCTCCGGGTCGACCCGATAGATGATGGAGCGGCTGTTGGGCCGGTACTCCGCCACCGGCACCCAGATGAAACGCCCGTCATAATCTATCCCGCCCGGGTGGTAGATCGTGCCTTCGCCCAGGGTGATGTCGGCGATGAGATTACCCTTCATGTCGATCTTGAAGAGGTGCCCCACGCCCGCCCCCGTATCTCGGTCATAGCCGTCCACCGGCTGAGGGAAACGCTTGGTCGGCTCCTTGATCTCTACCGACGAGACGAACAGCGTATCGCCGATCTTCACCATGCCCTGCGGATGATGGGCCACGAAGTTGATCGGAACGGCGGAGACGGGCTTCCATGGCGTGCTCCGGGACAGCTTGGTGACCCGCTCGGCCAGGAGACCGCGATCGGGATCGGCCGCTTTGAGCGAAGACGGCACGCTGCCGAGGGCGAGAAGGGCCAGAAGCATGGTCAGGTGACGTCTTGAGAAGCAGTTCATCGCATTCCTCCGTGGATGACCTGCTTCTACAAATTGGTCGATGTCGGTTTCGTGTCGAGCTCTGCCCGTGGCGATATCGATGGGCGACCGTGAGCATCGGCTATGGAACCCGAACTCTAACCCTCCAGCTCCTCCCGCAGCATCTCCAGTTCGAGCCAGCGCTCCTCCGCCGCATGCAGGTCCGCTTGAAGCTGCGTGAGCGCGTCCATCGCTTTCTGGAAGCGGGCCGGATCGCGGGAATAGAGTTCGGGGTCGGCAAGGATTTCCTGCACCTTGGCGATCCTGCCCCCCAGTTCCTCCATGCGCTGCGGCAGCGTCTTGAGGTCGTGCTGCTCGTTGAAACTGAGCTTTCGCTTCCCCTGCGCAGCCGGTGCCGCTGCGGGCTTGCCCGCGCTTTTCGGCCTGGCGTCCTTCTCGACGACACGGGCCTGAACGCCTTGGCCGCGCTGGGCCACCATGTCGGAATAGCCGCCCGCATACTCTACCCAGCGCCCCTCGCCCTCTGAGACCAGGACGGAACTCACCGTGCGGTCGAGGAAGTCGCGGTCGTGGCTGACCAGGATCACCGTACCGGAGTAATCCGTGATCATCTCCTGCAGCAGATCGAGGGTCTCCAGATCGAGGTCGTTGGTCGGCTCGTCGAGCACCAGCAGGTTCGACGGCTGCGCCAGGGCGCGCGCCAGCATGAGCCGGTTGCGCTCGCCGCCGGAAAGCACGCCTACCGGCGTGCGGGCCTGTTCGGGCGAGAACAGGAAGTCCTTCATGTAGCCGATCACGTGCTTCGTCTGTCCGCCGATGGTGACGCTGTCGCCGCGCCCGCCGGTAAGCGTCTCCGCCACCGTGGCGTTGGGATCGAGGCTTGCCCGGCGCTGGTCGAGATGGACCATCTGCAGGTTGGAGCCGAGGCGCACCCGGCCGGTATCCGGCGCCAGAGCGCCGGTCAGCAGGTTGATGAGCGTCGTCTTCCCCGCCCCGTTCGGCCCGATGATGCCGAGCCGGTCCCCGCGGAGGATGCGCAGGGACAGGTTCGAGACGATGGGGCGCTCGCCGTAAGCCTTCGAGATGCCCTCCGCCTCCACAACGAGAGTGCCGGACTGCTCGGCTTCGGCGAGCGTCATGCTGACAGTGCCGACCGCCCGCTTGCGGTCGCGGTATTGCTGGCGCATGGCATGGAGGTTGCCGAGGCGGCGGACGTTGCGCTTGCGCCGGGCGGTCACGCCGTAGCGCAGCCAGTCGGCCTCTGCCACGAGCTTGCGACCGAGCTTGTGGTGCTCGGCCTCCTCCTGCTCCAGAACCTGATCGCGCCATTCCTCGAAATGAGCGAAGCCCTGATCCATGCGGCGGGTCTTGCCCCGGTCGAGCCAGATTGTGGACTGCGACAGGGCTTCGAGGAAGCGCCGGTCGTGGCTGATGAGCACCAGGGCCGAGCGCAGGCTCCTCAATTCGCCTTCCAGCCATTCAATGGCCGGCAGGTCGAGATGGTTCGTGGGCTCGTCGAGGAGCAGGATATCGGGCTGAGGCGCCAGCACGTGGGCCAGCGCCGCCCGACGGGCCTCCCCGCCCGAGAGGTCGGCGGGCTTCTCCTCGCCCGTCATGCCCAATTGCTCCAACAGATACCTCGCCCGGTAGGGATCGTCCCCCGGCCCGAGGCCCGATTCCACATAGGCCAGCGTGTTCGGAAAGGCGCTGAGATCCGGCTCCTGCGCCAGATAGCGCACGGTGGCGCCAGGCTGCACGAAGCGCTTGCCGCTGTCGGGCTCGATCAGCCCTGCGGCAATTTTGAGCAAGGTCGATTTTCCCGAGCCGTTGCGGCCCACGAGGCAGGCGCGTTCGCCGGGGGAAACGGAAAGTTCCGCGCTCTCGATCAGGGGCGTTCCGCCGAAGGTGAGCGCGATGTCCTGCAGAAGGAGAAGAGGAGGAAGAGCCATTCCTGCCACCTGACACCTCTTGCCTGCAGATGCAAGACCGCTCTGTTGTTGCTACGGGGGTGGACGCTCAGCGATCTTTATGGTCCCCTGTTATTCTCCAGCTGGGCTCCTGCATGACTCTCACGAGACGTTTGCTCCTTTTGGCGTTGATCTCCGTTCTTCCGGCGATCGTCATTTGGGCATTTACCGAGGTGTCGCTGCGGCGGGCTCGCGAGGCAGAGGTTGCGGACCTGGCCGTCCGGCAGGCCCAACTGGTCGGTGCGGAGATCGAGAGAATTTTCGACGGGATCAGGGGCCTGCTGCTCGCCGTGGATGAATCCCCGTCCATCCGAACGTTCGATACGGCCGCCTGCAGCCCCTACCTGAAGGCAATCCAGGAAAAGGTGCCGTATGTCCTCTCGTTCGTCGCGATGGACATCAGCGGGCATATCCGCTGCAGGCCGACAGGCACCGTCGATCTCCAGCACTACTATACCGACCGCCCCTATTTTTATGATGCGCTTGGCGTAAAGGGCTTTGTCGTCGGAGAGTATATGCCGGTCTTCGAAGAGGGTGACCTTCCCCCGCATCCCGTGCTGCCGCTTGCGGTTCCCATCTGGAATGACAAGGGCGACATGGTGGGTGTGCTGGCCGCGGCTCTCGACTTGAAGTGGCTCAGCCAGAAGCTGAAGGAGAGGACCGTTCCGAAAGACGGCTCGCTCACGGTCGCCGACCGAAGGGGGATCGTCATCGTACAGGATCCTTCTCCGAATGGCGCAGTCGGAAAACTGCTCCCATCCAACGAGCTGGCTCGATCCAAGGCGAAGGAGATGGGAACGGTCGAGACAATCGGCGCAGACGGGGTCAGGCGCATCGTCAGCTACATTCCCTTGGGCCTCCCGCCGAAGGACTTTTACATCAATGTGGGCCTTTCGACGAAGGCCGCCTTCGCGTCGATCAACCAGGCGGCCCAGCGGGGATTCATGCTGATCGCCGCGGCGCTCATTCTCGCGCTGTCGCTCTCATGGCTCGCAAGCCGCGCCTTCATCACGAAACCCTTCGACATCATGACGGACGCCGTCCGGAGCTGGCGGCGCGGCGATTATCAGGCCCGCATTCATCTCCCCACGAATGCCGGCGAGTTCAACATCCTGGCAAAGGCCTTCAATGACCTCATGGATGATGTCGCCGAGCGCCAGGAAGCACTGAGAGCCAGTGAAGAGCGAGCCCGGCTGGCCCTGGAGGCCGGCCATATGGGCACCTGGTGGTACGACCACCGCAAGCGCATCGGAGGCTGGTCGGGACAGGCGGCTCAGCTGCTGGGCCTGCCGGCCTCCAAAACAACGACGAGTGTCGAGCAGTGGCGTTCCGTGCTGCACCCTGATGATGGGGAAGGAGCGATCAGGAAGCTTCGCGCCGCCGTTCTCGGGGACGGTGATTACGAGGACGAATACCGGATCCGCCGGCCTGATGGCCAAGTGCGCTGGATCAGTTCCAAGGGCCGCGTCTCATTCGATTCCCGAAGGAACCCCGTGTTCTTTGTCGGGATCATTCAGGACATCACCGAGCGTAAGCAGATCGACGAGCAGCAGCGTTTCTTCCTCGACGAGTTGAATCACCGGGTCAAGAACACGCTCGCCACAGTGCAATCCATCGCGGCGCAGACCCTGCGCTCGTCCAAGAACGCAGTTCAATTCAAGGAATCCTTCGAGGGGCGCCTGCTGGCTCTCTCGATGACTCACAACCTGCTGACACTGAAGTCCTGGCGCGAGGCGGATCTTCACGACATCACTGAGCAGGAGCTCGCGCCCTACAAGCGCGAGGCCGATGAAAGGGTTGTGATCGACGGGCCGAAGGTTAACCTGCCGCCCCGCTTTGCGATCAATCTGGGCCTCGTCCTGCACGAACTCGTGACGAATGCTGCGAAATACGGAGCCCTCTCCGTTCCAACAGGCAGGCTCGACCTGTCCTGGACCGTGACCCACGCGACGGATCGCCCAACAACACTGCGTATCCGCTGGCGCGAATCCGGCGGACCTCCCGTACAACCTCCCAAGCGCCAGGGCTTCGGATCTCGTCTGATCCAGCGCAGCATCGAGGGCGAACTCGATGGACACATGATCCTCGATTTCGCCACCACAGGTGTCAATTACGACATCTGCGTTCCGCTGCCGTGATCGGGTTTCAGCCCTTCCTGGCTGCAGGCGGATTTTCAAGCCTCAAAGCAGCCGGACGGATTGACGAAACGGCTCCCGCGCGGGGATGCTCTTGCCCTTGTTCGGGCCCTTCCAAAGCCCGGCGGCAGGAGAATGCATGTGACCGGCCCCTCACCCGTGCTGTCCATTGAAAACCTCTCCATCGGCCTGCCTGCCCTGGCGGACCGCCAGCACGCGATCAAGGGTCTCTCGCTCGCCGTCCGGCCCGGCGAGACACTCTGCGTGGTCGGGGAATCGGGATCGGGCAAATCGATGACGGCAATGGCCGCCATCGGCCTTCTGCCTCCCGCCGTTACCGTGCTGTCAGGCTCCATCAAGCTCGGCGGGTTCGACCTGCTCTCCCTCGACGAGGAGGGATGGTGCGACGTGCGCGGGCGGGACATCGGTATGGTCTTCCAGGAGCCGATGACATCGCTCAACCCCGTCATGCGCATTGCGGATCAGATTGCAGAAACCTTTCGGGCCCATGGTCTCTTGAGTCCCGCAGAGCGCTACAAGCGCACCCTTGAGCTGCTGGCCGAAGTGAACCTGCCGAATCCCGAGCTGATCGCCCGCGCCTACCCGCACGAGCTTTCCGGCGGCCAGCGGCAGCGCGTGATGATCGCCATGGCCCTGGCGCTGGAGCCCAAGCTCCTTATCGCGGACGAACCGACGACGGCGCTCGACGTGACCACGCAGGCGCAGGTGCTCAAGCTGATCGACAATCTGCGCCGCCAGAAGGGCACGGCGGTGCTCTTCATCACGCATGATTTCGGGGTCGTGGCAGAGATCGCCGATCATGTCGCCGTGCTCCAGAACGGCGAGCTGGTGGAACAGGGAACGACCGACGAGGTGCTCCGCAATCCGCAGCACCCTTATACCAAGCGGCTGCTCGCAGCCGTGCCCTCGCTGACCCCGCCACTTGCGAAAGAATTGCAGAACGAGCCGATCACCCTGAAAGTCGATGCGCTGACCAAATCCTACGGCGGGCGCGGCATCTTCGGGAGAGGACGCAAGGTGCAGGCCGCCGATGCGGTGAGCTTCGACATTCGCCGTGGCGAGACTCTGGGCCTGGTGGGTGAATCGGGCTCGGGCAAGTCCACTGTAGGACGCTGCGTTCTGCGCCTGATCGAGCCGGACGGCGGCCGGATAGAGATCGGGGACCTGCCCTTCAGCGCACTTTCGCAGCGCGACCTGCGGCCGCACCGCCGCAGGATCCAGATGGTGTTCCAAGATCCCTTCGCCTCCCTCAATCCGCGGCGCAAGGTCGGCACCATCATCGCCGAAGGACCGATGACGCAGGGCGTCGACCCGGCGACAGCCTTCGAGGAAGCGCGCCTCCTGCTCGAAAAGGTGGGGCTGCCGACCCAGGCGGCAGAGCGCTATCCGCACGAATTCTCCGGCGGCCAGCGCCAGCGCATCGGCATCGCCCGGGCGCTCGCCATGAAGCCGGACGTGCTGGTGGCCGACGAAGCGGTCTCCGCCCTCGATGTCTCCGTGCAGGCCGAGATCCTCAAGCTCATCCGGGAGCTGCAGAGGGAGCTGGGCCTTTCCATCCTCTTCATCACCCACGATCTCCGTGTGGCTGCCCAGATCTGCGACCGCGTGGCTGTCATGCAAAAAGGTCGAATTGTCGAAATGGCCCAAACCGGGCAACTCTTCGCCAGCCCGCGTGATGCCTATACGCGTCAGCTCCTGGCCGCCGTGCCGGGCAAGGCAAGAATATTTCAGGGAGGACAGGACCGGTGAACGACCAGATCAGCTCGAGCATCGCACCGAACATGGTTTTCCGGAATCTCATCGGCGGCAAGGAGGTTCCGGCCTCCGACGGCCTGCTGCTCGACGTGGTCTCGCCGGTGGATGGTGCTCTCTTCGCCAAGATCGCCGCCGGCACGCCGCAGGACATCGATGCCGCCGTCAGGGCCGCGCGCGCTGCCTTCGAGGGCGCCTGGGGCAGGCTGACGGCCACCGAGCGCGGGCGTCTTCTCATGAACCTTGCGTCTATCGTGGAGGCGCATGCGGACGAACTCGCGGCGCTCGAGAGCCGCGACAACGGCAAGCCACTGCGCCAGTCCAAGGCCGACGCCATCGCGCTCGCCCGCTACTTCGAATTCTACGGCAGCGCCGCGGACAAGCTTCACGGGGATGTCATTCCCTATCTCAACACGCACTTCATCGGCGTCGAGCGTGTGCCGCACGGCGTGACGGGGCACATCATCCCCTGGAACTATCCGATGCAGATCTTCGGGCGCTCCGTGGGGGCGGCCCTGGCTGCGGGCAACGCCACGGTGGTGAAGCCCGCCGAGGATGCCTCGCTCACCATCCTGCGCGTCTCGCAGTTCGTGCGGGAAGCGGGCTTTCCGGATGGCGCACTCAATGTCGTCACGGGTCTCGGACGCCACGCCGGCGCGGCGCTCGCCGCCCATCCGGGCATCGACTTCCTCTCCTTCACCGGCAGCCCGGAAACCGGCACCGCCGTGCAGACGGCAGCCGCGAAGAACCATGTGGGCGTGACTCTCGAACTCGGCGGCAAATCGGCCCAGGTGGTATTCGACGACGCGGATATCGAGCGCGCCCTCCCCACCCTCGTGAACGCCATCATCCAGAACGGCGGCCAGACCTGCTCGGCAGGAAGCCGCCTGCTGATCCAGCGCGGTATCTTTGACGACGTGGTGAATGCCGTCGCCGAACGCTTCCGTGCCCTGCGTGCAGGACATCCGGAACGAGAGCCCGATCTTGGCCCCATGATCAACCAAGCTCAGCAGCGCCGTGTTCTCGGCTATCTGGAACGCGCCCGCAACGAGGGCCTGTCCATCCTAGGCGAAGGCGTGGTCGCCCTCGATGCGCCAGCCGAAGGCTTCTATGTGCCGCCGGTCTTCTTCGCGCCTGTACCGCATCAGAGCATCCTCTCGCAGGAAGAGGTGTTCGGCCCGGTTCTCGTGGCGACGCCCTTCGAGGACGAGGAGGAAGCCATCCGGCTGGCGAACGGCACGCCCTATGGCCTCGCAGCCGGTGTCTGGACGCGCGACGCCATGCGCTCGACCCGCGTCGCCCGCGCCATGCGCGCCGGACAGGTTTTCGTGAATTGCTATGGCGCAGGCGGCGGCATCGAACTGCCCTTCGGGGGCTTCGGCCGCTCCGGCCATGGCCGTGAGAAGGGCTTCGAGGGCCTGATCGAATTCACGACGACGAAGACCCTCGTCATCGCTCACGGGTAGGAAACGATCATTCCTCCACCCTCATCCTGAGGAGCAGACGTCAGTCTGCGTCTCGAAGGACGATCCAGGGTGCACTGGAACCTCCTTCGAGACGGGTTGCTGACGCAATCCTCCTCAGGATGAGGGCGAGGATGGAATAAGCCGACTTTGAAAGGGACAGACATATGAAACGCCTCGAAGGCAAAGTGGCGCTGATCACCGGCGCCGGTTCCGGCTTTGGTTTCGGCATTGCGGAAACATTCGCCCGCGAAGGCGCGAAAGTCGCCGTCGTCGACATCAACGAGGCCGCGGCCAAAGCGGCTGCGGAGACGATCGGGGCATCCGCCATCGGCCTGACGGCCGACGTCTCGAAAGCCGCCGACGTGAACGCTGCCGTGGAGAGGACGCTCTCCGCCTTCGGCAAGCTCGACATCGTCGTTAACAATGCGGGCATCACCCACCGCAACCGTTCTCTGCTGGAGGTGGAGGAAGAGGAATTCGACCGCATCTTCGCGGTGAACGTGAAATCGATCTATCTCTTCGCCAAGGCCGCCGTGCCGCTCATGCAGGGCCGGGGCGGCGTCTTCATCAATGTCGGCTCGACGGCGGGCCTGCGCCCGCGTCCCGGCCTCACGTGGTACAACAGCACCAAGGGCGCGGTGCACACCATGACCAAATCCATGGCCGTTGAACTGGCGCCGCAGAAGATCCGCGTCTGCGCGCTCGCTCCGGTCGCAGGCGAGACGCCTCTGCTTGCCACCTTCATGGGCGAGGATACGCCGGAGCGCCGCCAGCAATTCGTCAACTCGATTCCGCTCGGGCGCTTCTCGACTCCGCAGGACATCGCCAACACCGCGCTCTATCTCGCCTCGGACGAGGCCAGCATGATCACCGGCGTTGTGCTGGAGGTCGATGGCGGGCGCTGCATTTAAGCCTTCGTCCAGTCGAAGGTGAGCGGAGCTTCGCGGAACGCGAACCGGTCGAGATGCGAGGCGACGACGCCTTTCATCCGCTCGAGCGTTTCCGCGTCCTCCGCCTCCACCGTCACGGTCAACGCATCGGGGTTGGCCGTCATCGTGGCGATCGCATTCGGGAAACGAACGATGCCTCTGTTCTCCTCGAGCTGCACATCTAGCTTGTGGCTCCAGTGCTTGCAGAGCTGCTGAAGATAGCGGTTGCCATTGCCGGTGGGCACCCGCGCGGTCTCACGAGCCATGTTGTTCACGTCTTTCCATGGGCCCCTCTCCATGGGAGGGTACATCCCAATCATTTAGGACTGCGAAACCCCGGCGGCACGTTAAAAATCGGTAAGGAACATCTTCCCTCCGGCGTCACACTGCGTAAGCTTAAGGGATATTCGCGACCCCTCGCGCCCCACAACGGATGGAGATCCGCCCCATGTCGAAGCGTTTTCTGGCCGCCGCCCTGCTCCTCTCCGTCAGCGCCCTCCCGGCTCTTGCCGCCAAGACCTCCCTGGTGATCGGCATGCCCATCGAGCCTCCGGGCCTCGACCCGACGATCGCGGCTCCCGTTGCTATCCGCGAGGTGACCTGGGTGAATCTCTATGAGGGCCTCGTGCGCATCGACCGGAACGGCAAGGTGCAACCGTTGCTCGCCAAGAGCTGGGAAATCTCGCCCGATGGGCTCACCTACACCTTCCGCCTTCAGGAGGGTGTGAAGTTCCACGATGGAACCGCGTTCGACTCCGCCGACGTGAAGTTCGCCTTCGACCGCGCCCGCGATCCGAAGTCGACGAATGCGCAGAAGCAGATCTTCGCGCCCATCGACACCATCGAGACGCCCGATCCGAAGACCGTCGTGATCAAGCTCAAGGAAACGTCAGGCAACTTCCTGACCTATCTCGGCTGGGGCGATGCGGTGATCGTCGCGCCTGAAACCGCCGAGAACAACAAGGCCAACCCCGTCGGCACTGGCCCTTTCAAATTCAAGTCCTGGACACGGGGCGACCGCGTCGAGCTCGTGAAGAATCCGGATTACTGGCAGAAGGACAAGGTGAAGCTTGAGAGCGTGACCTTCCGGTTCATCAACGATGCCCAGGCACAGGTCGCAGCCCTCCGTTCGGGCGACGTGGATGCCTTCCCGAACATCAGCGCACCGGAACTCTTCGCGGAATTCCAGAAGGATGCCCGCTTCAAGGCTGTCGCCGGCAATACGGAAGGCGAAACGGTGGCTGGCCTCAACAGTGCCAAGAAGCCGTTCGACGACGCACGCGTGCGCCGCGCCCTCATGCATGCGGTGGATCGCAAGGCGCTGGTCGAGGGCGCTTATTCCGGCTTCGGTCGGCCCATCGGCAGCTTCTTCTCACCGAACCACCCGGCCTTTGTGGACACCACAAACGTCGTCCCCTACGATCCGGCGAAGGCAAAGGCGCTGCTGAAGGAAGCAGGCTACGGCAACGGCCTTTCGATCACCATCAAGACGCCGCAGATGGCTTATGCCAGCCGGTCGGCGGAGCTGCTCGCCGCGATGTTCGCGGAGGTGGGCGTCGACATGAAGATCATCCCCACCGAGTTCCCTGCGAAGTGGATCGAAGAGGTGTTCAAGGCCAAGGATTACGACGTCACCATCGTCTCCCATACGGAGCCGCTCGACATCGATATCTTCGCCCGCGACAACTACTACTTCAATTACAAGAACGACAGGTTCAAGGCGCTGATCGCAGAAGCTGCCAAGACCACGGACGAGAAGGCGCGCTTTGCGAAATACGCCGAGGCGCAGAAGATCCTCGCCGAGGATGTGCCTGCCCTTTTCCTCTTCCAGCTGCCGAAGCTCGGCGTGTGGAATGCCAAGGTGCAGGGTCTGTGGGAGAACTCTCCCATTCCATCGAACGACGTGACGGAAGTCTCGTGGACGGAGTGAACTGGTAAGCGCCGCCCTCTTTCCTCCCCCTTGTGGGGAGGGTTAGGGTGGGGGGCTGGCACAAGTCCGTATTGGCCGCCGCTTACACCCACCTCCATCTCTTCCCCGCAAGGGGGAGGAGTGCAGATCGGCATTCGATGAATCGCTTTCTCGTCCAGCGCGCAATCACCATGAGGCCTCTCTAGGCCATGCTGCGTCTCGTCCTCTCGCGCCTCGCTTCGCTTGCCGTCACCCTGCTCTTCGTCTCCCTGGCGATCTTCCTGATCCTGGAAGTGCTGCCTGGCGATCCGGCAGCGATCATGCTGGGGACGGCTGCGCGGGAGGATACCCTTGCTGCCCTGCGGCAGGAGCTTGGGCTCGATCAACCGGCTCTGCTCCGCTACCTGGACTGGATCGGCGGGCTGCTGCATGGAGATCTTGGTCAGTCGATCACCTACAAGATGCCGGTCTCGACCCTCGTGGCCGAGCGCATGAGCGTGACGCTGCCGTTGAGCCTCCTCGCCATCCTCATCTCAACCGCCCTTGCTCTTCCCCTCGGCGTCGCTGCGGCCGCCAGACGAGACGGCCCCGTGGATCGCGCTGTGCTGGTGTTCAGCCAGATGGGCGTGGCGGTGCCGAATTTCTGGATCGGCCTGCTGTTCATCCTGTTCTTCTCGACCTGGCTCGGATGGTTCCCGGCTGGTGGCTTTCCCGGATGGGACGCGGGGATCTGGCCCGCCTTTCAGGCCCTGCTGCTGCCGGCTGTAGCACTCGCGCTGCCGCAAGCGGCTGTGCTCACCCGGGTGACGCGTTCGGCGACGCTTGAAGTGATCGGCGCCGATTTCGTGCGCACCGCGCGCGCGAAGGGCGTCGACCAGCGCTCCACCCTGCGCCGACATGTGGTGCCGAACGCGCTCATTCCCATCACGACGATCTTGGGCCTCCAGCTTTCCTTCTTCTTCGGCGGCGCGATCCTGGTCGAGAACGTGTTCAACCTGCCCGGTCTCGGCCGTCTCGCCTACCAGGCGCTGAACCAGCGCGACCTCGTGGTGATCAAGGACATCGTGCTGATCTTCTCCGGTCTCGTGATCGTCGTGAATTTCCTGGTCGATATCGGCTACACGATCCTCGATCCGCGCCTGAGGGGCCGGGCATGACGACGCGCTCCTCCATTCGCTGGAATGCCGCTCTCATGGTCGGCGGCATTTTGACGACCTTGCTGATCGCCACCGCCCTCCTCTCCCTCGTCTGGACTCCGGAGGTGCCGACTCGCGTGCGCGTCGCCATGCGCCTCAAAGCGCCGTTGGAGGCGGGCCTCCTCGGCACAGATCATTTCGGACGCGATGTCCTGTCGCTTCTGATGGCGGGAGCCTGGAACTCCCTCGCCATCGCATGGCCCGCAGTTCTGCTCGGTGCCGCTGTCGGCACGGCTATCGGCTGTGCGGCGGCTGCCTGGCGGGGCATCGCGGACGAGATCGCCATGCGCGTGTCGGACGTGGTCTTCGCGTTCCCCGCAGTGCTCTCCGCCATCATGATCGGCGCGCTCGTGGGCTCCGGCCCCCTCGCTGCCATCCTCGCCATCGCAGTATTCAACGTGCCGGTCTTTGCCCGCGTCACCCGCGGGGTGGCGATGCAGGTTTGGGCTCTCGACTACATCGCGGCCGCCCGCGCCATCGGCAAGCATCCCCTCCGGATCACGCTAGCGGACGTGATGCCCAACATCGCGGGCGCGCTGATCGTGCAGGTCACGATCCAGCTCGCTCTTGCCATCCTCACGGAAGCAGGCCTGAGCTATCTGGGCCTCGGCGTCCGCCCCCCCAATCCAAGCTGGGGCCGCATGCTCAGCGACGCGCAGACCTACCTCTCGCAGGCCCCGCATCTGGCCATCGCACCAGGCATCGCCATCGCACTCTCCGTGCTCGGCCTGAACCTCCTGGGCGACGGCCTGCGCGATGCGCTGGACCCCACATTGGAGGGGCGCGGCGGTGCGACCTAAGCCGCTTCACGCAGCGCCTTCTGCACATCTGCCAGGATCTCATAGGAGCGCAGGCGCTTGCCGTGGTCGTAGATGGCGGAGGCGACGATCAGCTCGTCCGCGCCCGTCTGCTCGATGAAGCCTTCGAGCCCTTCCCGCACCGTCTGCGCCGAGCCCACGAACGAGCACGCCAGCATGCTCGAGGCCTGGGCTTTCTCGGATGGGATCCAATAGGTCTCGATGTCGTCGATGGGCGGCTGGAGCTTGCCGCGCGTGCCCCGGAACATGTTGGTGAACGCCTGCTGCGCGGACGTGAAGAGACGCTTTGCCTCCTCGTCCGTATCGGCCGCAATCACATTCACGCCCACCATCGCATAGGGCTTGTCGAGCTGCGCCGAGGGCTGGAACCGCTCGCGATAAACCTGCAGCGCCTGGAACAGCGCGTTTGGCGCGAAATGCGAGGCGAAGGCATAGGGCAGGCCGAGCATGGCCGCGAGCTGCGCGCCAAACAGGCTGGAGCCCAGAATCCAGATCGGCACGTTGCTGCCGGTCCCGGGCACGGCCTGGATCATTTGGCCCGGCTGCAACGGCCCGAGCAGTGCCTGCAGCTCCTGCACGTCCTGCGGGAATGTATCGGCGCTCATAGGATCGCGACGCAGGGCGCGCAGGGTGCGCTGATCCGTGCCAGGAGCACGGCCCACGCCGAGATCGATGCGGCCAGGGAACAGCGCATCGAGCGTGCCGAACTGCTCGGCGATGACGAGCGGCGAATGGTTCGGCAGCATGATGCCGCCTGCGCCCACGCGGATAGTCTTCGTGCCCCCCGCCACATGGGCGATCGCGATGCTCGTCGCGGCGCTTGCGATGCCGACCATGTTGTGATGCTCGGCAAGCCAGAATCGATTGTAGCCCCAACGCTCCGCATGCTGCGCCAGATCGAGGGAGTTGCGCAGGGCGTCGGAGGCCGTGGCCCCTTCGGTGATATGCGCAAGGTCGAGAATGGACAGCAAAGGCATGGGCAAACTCCCGTCAGACAGGCGCTAGGGCGGTCGGCTTCACATCAGCACTCTCCTCCTGCGATGCAAGCCCTTGAGCCCTTCGGCACAAGCGCAGCAGATCTGCAAAGAAAAAAGCCCGGCGCTGCAAGCGCCGGGCTTCGATATGTTCGTCCTTCGAGGGATTATCCGCGCGTACGGGCGCGGATCATGTAGGTGTCGAAGGCGTACTCGGCCACTTGGAACCAGAGATATTCCTCGTTGCGGAAGGCGCGGATCGAGTCGATGACCTTCTTGAAGTCGGGGTTCTGAGCGGAAATATCCGCATAGACCTCGTTCGTTGCCTTGTAGGCCGCATCGAGGATTTCGGCTGAGAACGGGCGCAGCTGGGCACCGGCCGCCACGAGGCTGCGGAGCGCCACAGGGTTCTTGGCGTCGTACTTGGACAGCATGTCCATATTCGCGGCCATGCAGCCCGCCCGCAAGATCGCCTGATAGTTCTTCGGCAGCGACTCCCACTTAGCCTTGTTGAACATGAAGTGGATGGTCAGGCCGCCTTCCCAGAAGCCCGGGTAGTAGTAGAACGGCGCCACCTTCTGGAAGCCGAGCTTCTCGTCGTCGTAGGGGCCGATCCACTCGGCGGCATCGATGGTGCCGCGCTCGAGCGACGGATAGATGTCGCCGCCCGCCACCTGCTGCGGAACGACGCCGAGCTTCTGCATCACCTGACCGGCAATGCCGGCGATGCGCATCTTCAGGCCCTGCAGATCCTGAACGGTCTTGATCTCCTTGCGGAACCAGCCGCCCATCTGGGTGCCGGTGTTGCCGCCCGGCAGGGCATAGAGATTGTGCTTGGCCATGAACTCGTTCACGAGATCGATGCCGCCACCGTGGTAGTGCCACGCATTCAGCTGACGGGCATTGAGCGTGAACGGCAGCGCCGCAGCCGCAGCGAAGGTCGGGTCCTTGCCGACATAGTAATACGCGGCCGTGTGGGCCATCTCGACCGTGCCGGAGGACACCGCATCGGCAGCCTGGAAGGTGCCGACGATTTCACCGGCGGCGAAAGGCTGGATCTGGAACTTGCCCTCCGTGGCTTCCGAAACGTACTTCGCCAGGAAGTCCGCGCCGCCGTAGATCGTGTCGAGCGACTTCGGGAAGCCCGAGGTCAAGCGCCAGCGGATTTCAGGATTGGATTGAGCGACAGCCGGCTTGGCAATCGCGCCGGCAGCAAGACCGGCGCCGGCCGTGGCGAGAAAATTGCGGCGTTTCATGAAGTCCTCCTGTCAGAGTGTCGCGCCTTTGCGAGCCCCCGGTAACGGCTAAAACCTGACGTCAAGTAAACCTCGACTAAAGGTGAAAACGTCCCGTCGAAATCGAGGGCACTCACGCTCTGCGCACACCCCTTTCGGAATCGACACTTCTCCTAACCATTTGGAGAACCTGAATTACTTTCCCACGTCACACCGACAGGAAGCGGTTTCGCCATCGTTCTTGGGATTCTTGCTATGCTCCCTGCGCGGCCTTCGGCGCTCAGCCGCGCATTCAGAGCATGACTGTCGCCTCATGGCGGCCCCATGAACCGGGCCAAGCGAGCCGACGCCGCGCGCCCGGTTCTGAATCTGAGGCTCGCCGACGATCCGCGCACTTCCTCCCAGAGGCTCCATGCCTGCTCCATCGGCTGACATGGGGCGGAACGAGGTTCCCGAAGCTGCTAGCGCACAACGTGTCTTTGCATCACCCGGTCGGTGATGCGTTCGCAACGCAATCCATCGAGGGGAAGGCTCAAGGGGTACCTTCCAGCGCACGCGCCACCAGGCCCGCATCCCCCAAGGCGACATGATCGGTAACGGCTTTGAGCTTCATGACCATTTGCGTCGGCCCTTCTGCTCATTGGACGCTGGCATAGTCTCAGAGGTTCCCGCCGCAAGGGTGCCCAACGAAAACGGCGCCGCAGATTGCGGCGCCGCCCTTTTTTGAGATGCCCAGAAGGCTTAGAAGTCCATGCCGCCGCCCGGCATGGCGGGAGCAGCCGCTTCCTTCTTCGGCTTCTCGGCAATCATGGCCTCGGTGGTGATGAGGAGGCCGGCCACGGAGGCAGCGTCCTCGAGCGCCACGCGAACGACCTTCGCCGGGTCGATGATGCCGAACTTGTAGAGGTCGCCGTACTCGCCGGTCTGGGCGTTCCAGCCAGCGGCGTAATCCTTCGCCTCGGCCACCTTGCCGACGATGACGGAGCCGTCCTCGCCTGCGTTCAGGGCGATCTGGCGAGCCGGAGCCTGGAGCGCGCGACGCACGATCTCGACGCCGGTCTTCTGATCGTCATTGACGGGCTTCACGCCGTCGAGAGCCTTCAGGGCGCGCAGCAGCGCAACGCCGCCGCCGGGCAGGATACCCTCCTCGACAGCCGCCTTGGTGGCGTGCATGGCGTCGTCCACGCGGTCCTTCTTCTCCTTCACTTCGACCTCGGTCGCGCCGCCGACGCGGATCACCGCGACGCCGCCAGCGAGCTTGGCGAGACGCTCCTGCAGCTTCTCACGGTCGTAGTCCGAGGTGGTCTCCTCGATCTGCGCCTTGATCTGAGCCACGCGGGCCTCGATGTCCTTCTTGTCGCCGGCGCCGTCGACAATGGTGGTGTTCTCCTTCTCGATCACCACCTTCTTGGCGCGGCCGAGCATCGGAAGCGTGACGTTCTCGAGCTTGATGCCGAGGTCTTCGGAGACAACCTGGCCCTTGGTGAGAACAGCGATGTCCTCGAGCATGGCCTTGCGGCGGTCGCCGAAGCCCGGAGCCTTGACGGCGGCAATCTTCAGGCCGCCACGCAGCTTGTTGACCACGAGGGTGGCGAGAGCCTCGCCCTCAACGTCCTCGGCGATGATCAGCAGCGGCTTGCCGGTCTGAACGACAGCCTCGAGGA
>DASQML010000024.1:0-8005 GCA_035645515.1 Microvirga sp. | reverse complement strand
GTACGCCGTGAACGTCGCTCCGCCCGACTCCGCCAGAACCTTCGTGATCGCAGCCGTCAGCGACGTCTTGCCGTGGTCAACGTGACCAATCGTTCCGATGTTGCAGTGCGGCTTCGTCCGCTCAAACTTTTCCTTCGCCATCGTGGCACCCGTTCCTTTGATATTCCAATATTCGCTTTAATGGGTTCAGGCGTACTTCGCCTGAACCTCGGCAGCCACGTTCGACGGCACCTGCTCGTAGTGGTCGAACTGCATGGTGTAGTTGGCACGACCCTGGCTCATGGAGCGCAGAGTGTTCACGTAGCCGAACATGTTGGCGAGCGGGACCATCGCATTGATGACCACGGCATTGCCGCGCATGTCCTGACCCTGAATCTGGCCACGACGGGAGTTCAGGTCGCCGATGACCGAACCCGTGTAGTCTTCAGGGGTGACGACCTCGACCTTCATCACCGGCTCGAGCAGAACCGAGGCGCCCTTCTGGAGGGCTTCACGAAGAGCAGCGCGGGAGGCGATTTCGAAGGCGAGTGCCGACGAGTCGACTTCGTGGAAGGCGCCGTCGACGAGTTCGACCTTGAGATCGACCACCGGGAAGCCGGCGATCACGCCAGCGCCCACGACCGACTGGAGGCCCTTCTCGACGCCGGGGATGTATTCCTTCGGAACCGCACCGCCGACGATCTTCGACTCGAACGAGAAGCCGGCACCCGCCTCGTTCGGCTGAACGACGAGCTTGACGCGGGCGAACTGACCCGTACCGCCGGTCTGCTTCTTGTGGGTGTAGTCCACTTCGGTCTTCTTCGTGATCGTCTCACGATAGGCGACCTGCGGAGCACCGATATTGGCGTCGACCTTGTAGGTGCGCTTCAGGATGTCGACCTTGATGTCGAGGTGAAGCTCGCCCATGCCCTTCAGGATCGTCTGTCCCGACTCGGTGTCGGTGGAGACGCGGAAGGACGGATCCTCCGCCGCGAGCTTGGCGAGAGCCAGGCCCAGCTTTTCCTGATCGGCCTTCGACTTCGGCTCGATGGCGATCTCGATGACGGGCTCGGGGAACTCCATCTTCTCGAGGACCACGGCCTTGTTGGGATCGCAGAGCGTGTCGCCGGTGCGGACTTCCTTGAGGCCAGCCAGGGCAACGATGTCGCCGGCATAGGCCTCCTTGATGTCCTCACGGTTGTTCGCATGCATGAGAAGCATGCGGCCGACGCGCTCCTTCTTGTCGCGGGTCGAGTTCAGGATCGAAGCGCCAGCCTCGATCTTGCCCGAGTAAACGCGGCAGAAGGTGATCGTGCCCACGAACGGGTCGTCCATGATCTTGAAGGCGAGCATGGAGAACGGCTCTTCGTCGGACGGCTTGCGGACGGTCTCTTCCTCGGTCTTGAAGTCGATGCCCTTGATCTCGCCGCGATCGACGGGAGACGGCAGGAAGTCGACAACCGCGTCGAGGAGCGGCTGAACGCCCTTGTTCTTGAACGCGGAACCGCAGAGAACGGGGTGGAACGCGCGACGCTGCACGGCGGTGCGGATCAGGCGACGCAGGGTCGCCTCGTCCGGCTCCTGGCCGTCCAGGTAGGCCATCATGGCCTCGTCGTCCATTTCCACGGCAGCTTCGATGAGCTTGCCGCGATACTCGACAGCCTGATCCTTCAGGTCGTCCGGGATCTCGACTTCGCTGAAGCTGGCGCCGAGGGCCTCGCCGGACCACACGATGCCCTTCATCTTGATCAGGTCGATCACGCCCTTGAAGTCGCTCTCAGCGCCGATGGGGAGCTGGAGGCAGACGGGCTTGCCGGCCACGCGGTCGACGATGTCGTCCACGCACTTGAAGAAGTTCGCGCCGGTCTTGTCCATCTTGTTGACGAACACGATACGCGGAACGTCGTACTTGTCGGCCTGGCGCCAAACGGTTTCCGTCTGGGGCTCGACGCCCTGGTTGCCGTCGAGAACGCAGACGGCGCCGTCGAGCACGCGCAGCGAGCGCTCCACCTCGATGGTGAAGTCGACGTGGCCGGGAGTGTCGATGATGTTCAGACGCTTGCCGTTCCAGAAGCAAGTGGTGGCAGCGGACGTGATCGTGATGCCACGCTCCTGCTCCTGCTCCATCCAGTCCATGGTAGCGGCACCCTCGTGCACCTCACCGATCTTGTGGGACTTACCGGTGTAGTACAGGATGCGCTCAGTGGTCGTCGTCTTGCCGGCATCGATGTGCGCCATGATGCCGAAGTTACGGTAGTCCTCAATCGCGTGCGAGCGGGGCATCGCTTAAGCTCCTTACCGTTACCAGCGATAGTGCGAGAACGCACGGTTGGCTTCGGCCATACGGTGGGTGTCTTCGCGCTTCTTCACGGCGTTGCCGCGGTTGTTCGAAGCATCGAGCAGCTCGGCAGAGAGGCGCTCGACCATGGTCTTGTCGTTGCGGCCGCGGGCGGCCTGGATGATCCAGCGGATGGCGAGAGCCTGACGGCGCTCGGCGCGGACCTCGACCGGAACCTGGTACGTGGCGCCGCCGACGCGGCGGGAACGAACCTCGATTGCCGGAGCAACGTTGTCGAGGGCCTGCTTGAAGACCTCAAGCGGGTTGGCCTTGGCACGGCTTTCGACGATCTCGAACGCACCATAAACGATACGCTCGGCGGCGGACTTCTTGCCGTCGTACATGATGGAGTTCATGAACTTCGTGACGACGACATCACCGAACTTCGGATCCGGGATGATCTCACGCTTTTCGGCGCTGTGGCGGCGGGACATGAGCGAGCTCCGACCTTATTTGATGTGAACGGCTTACTTCGGCCGCTTCGCGCCGTACTTCGAACGACGCTGCTTACGATTCTTCACGCCCTGGGTGTCGAGGACACCGCGGAGAACGTGGTAGCGAACACCCGGAAGGTCCTTCACACGGCCGCCGCGGATCATGACCACGGAGTGCTCCTGAAGGTTGTGCCCCTCGCCCGGGATGTAACCGATGACTTCGAAGCCATTGGTCAGGCGAACCTTGGCGACCTTACGGAGAGCCGAGTTCGGCTTCTTCGGGGTCGTGGTGTAAACGCGCGTGCACACGCCACGCTTCTGCGGGCAGGCCTCAAGCGCGGGAACCTTATTCCGGCTCTTTTGCGCCGTCCGCGGCTTGCGGATCAGCTGAGAAATCGTTGGCATCCTGTGCCCTCTTTCACCAGCCACCAAGGTGGCCTTTGAGTGTCTTCAACGGTTCAACGCCGCACCTGACGTTCTGTGCAGGCCATTCAGGTTGCACAAAACGAAGCCACGCCATTGGCTCGCGAAAGCCCTTGGCGCGGTGCGATTGCAGAGGACCACGATGATCTGGCACCGCGGTCGTGCCCTAAATCTGACATGTGTCAGTCAAGGTTGAGTTCGGCAGCGTTTAGGTGGCATCGGTCGAAGCTAGGCGCTTCAACTGGCGAAAACCTACGGCCAGCCGGAAAGTCCGGTCTCTCTAGCGTCCGAGTCGCGGAAAGTCAACAGGTTTCCGCTAACCAACCGGAAAGGTTCAGGCCCAGCGGGCCCTAAGGTCCAGCTCCTGCCGAATATGGCGATTGCTCGGCGGTATGCAAGCCTCTTGCCTTCGGCGCCCACGCCCCTTCCCGGCGGCGCCTTGCCACTTCGATCACGTCGCAGCGGGCAGCCTTGGCCTTGCCGCGCCCCTCCTGCCCTTGCCCGGAAAATGAAAAGGCCGCCCGAGGGCGGCCTTTCCGATCTGGTTGAGGCTTGGCCGGTTTACTCGGCCGCCGGAGGCAGCTCGCTGACCTGGACGGCGGACTCGGAGCGCTTCTGCTGCAGGATCAGCTCGTCGCGGTGAGCGGCAACGGCCTTGATCTGAGCCGTCAGGGCACCCGTACCAGCCGGGATGAGGCTGCCGACGATGACGTTCTCCTTGAGGCCCTCGAGGGTATCGACCTTGCCATTGACCGCCGCCTCGGTAAGGACGCGGGTGGTCTCCTGGAAGGACGCCGCCGAAATGAAGGAGCGGGTCTGCAGCGAGGCCTTGGTAATACCGAGCAGAACCGGCACGCCTTCGGCGGGCTTCTTCTTCTCGGCCACGAGGCGCTCGTTGATCTCCTCGAACTCGAGGCGGTCGACCTGCTCGCCGGCGAGGAACTCGCTGTCGCCGCCTTCGGTGATCTCAACCTTCTGCAGCATCTGGCGAACGATCACCTCGATGTGCTTGTCGTTGATGAGCACGCCCTGGAGACGATAGACCTCCTGGATTTCGTTCACGAGGTAGGCGGCCAGCTCCTCGACGCCCTTGATCGCAAGGATGTCGTGCGGGGCCGGATTGCCGTCCACGATGAAGTCGCCGATTTCGACCACGTCACCGTCCTGCAGGTGGATGTGCTTGCCCTTCGGGATCAGGTACTCCACCGGCTCCGAACCATCGTGCGGGATCAGCGTCAGGCGACGCTTGCTCTTGTAGTCGCGGCCGAACTGGATCGTGCCGGACTTCTCCGCGATGATAGCCGCATCCTTCGGACGACGGGCCTCGAACAGCTCCGCCACGCGCGGCAGACCGCCCGTGATGTCGCGGGTCTTGGCGCTCTCGGTCGAGACGCGGGCCAGGACGTCACCGGCCTTCACCTTCGCCCCGGGATCGACCGCCAGGATCGCATCCACGGGCAGGAGGTAGCGGGCGTCGCCACCGCGGGCGAGCTTGGCAACCTTGTCGCCCTTGCCCTTGATGATCACCGCCGGACGCAGGTCGGCCGTACGGGCCGAACCGCGCCAGTCGATCACCACGCGCTTGGCGATGCCGGTCGACTCGTCCATGGACTCGATCATCGACTGGCCGTCCACGAGATCCTCGTAATCGACCACGCCGTCGACCTCGGTCAGGATCGGACGGGAATAGGGATCCCATTCCGCAATGCGCTGACCGCGCTTGATCGTGTCGCCCTCGTCCACCTTCAGACGCGAACCGTACTGCAGGCGGTGAACCGCACGCTCGGTGCCGTCCGACCCGACGATCACAACAGCCACGTTGCGGCCCATGACGACGAGATCGCCGTCGGAGTTGCGCGCAATGTTCTTGTTGCGGAAGCTGATCGTGCCCTCGAAGCTCGACTCGATGAAGGACGAGTCGGCGATCTGGGCCGCGCCGCCGATGTGGAAGGTACGCATCGTGAGCTGGGTGCCCGGCTCGCCGATGGACTGCGCGGCGATGACGCCGACAGCCTCGCCGTGGTTGACCGGGGTACCGCGCGCCAGGTCGCGGCCGTAGCAGGTGGCGCAGACGCCGTTCTTGGACTCGCAGACGAGCACGGAACGGATCTTCACTTCCTGAATGCCGGCGGCGCCGATGGCTTCGAGGTGGTGCTCCTCGATCATCGTGCCCTTCGGAACGATCACGGTGCCATCCTGGGCGACCAGATCCTCGGCCGTGGAACGGCCCAGGATACGGGAGGCCAGCGACGCGACCACCTGGCCGGCATCGATGATGGCGCGCATCTTGATGCCCTTCTCGGTGCCGCAATCCGTCTCACGGATAACCGCGTCCTGCGCCACGTCCACGAGACGGCGGGTCAGGTAACCCGAGTTCGCGGTCTTGAGCGCAGTGTCGGCCAAGCCCTTGCGGGCACCGTGGGTCGAGTTGAAGTACTCGAGAACGTCCAGGCCTTCCTTGAAGTTCGAGATGATCGGCGTCTCGATGATCTCGCCCGACGGCTTGGCCATGAGGCCGCGCATGGCGGCGAGCTGCTTCATCTGAGCCGGCGAACCACGGGCGCCCGAGTGGGACATCATGTAGATCGAGTTGACCGGCTTGTCGCGGCCGTTCTCGTCCTTCTGCACCGTGGAGATGCGGTTCATCATCTCGGCAGCAAGGCGGTCGGAGCACTTCGCCCAGGCGTCGACAACCTTGTTGTACTTCTCACCCTGGGTGATGAGGCCGTCCTGATACTGCTGCTCGTAGTCCTTCGCGAGGGCACGAGTCTCCTCGACGATCTGCCACTTGTTCTCCGGGATCACCATGTCGTCCTTGCCGAACGAGATGCCGGCGCGGAACGCATTGTAGAAGCCCAGACCCATGATGCGATCGCAGAAGATCACCGACTCCTTCTGACCGCAATGCCGGTATACGGCATCGATCATGTTGGAGATCTCCTTCTTCGTCATGAGCTTGTTCACGACGTCGAAGGACAGGGCAGGATGCTTCGGCAGGAGACGCGAGAGCATGACGCGACCGGGGGTCGTGTCGACGATCTTGGTGTAGGGCTTGCCGTCCTCACCCACGCCTTCCCAACGATACTTGATCTTGGTGTGCAGGGTGATGACCTTCTCGTGCAGGGCATGCTCGATCTCGCCCATGTCGGCGAAGGCCTTGCCCTGGCCGGGCTGGCCGTCGGAGACGATGGAAAGGTAATAGAGGCCCAGAACGATGTCCTGCGACGGCACGATGATCGGCTGACCGTTGGCCGGGTGCAGGATGTTGTTGGTGGACATCATCAGCACGCGGGCTTCGAGCTGAGCCTCGAGCGAGAGCGGCACGTGGACGGCCATCTGGTCGCCGTCGAAGTCCGCGTTGAATGCGGCGCAGACGAGCGGGTGCAGCTGGATCGCCTTGCCCTCGATCAGGGTGGGCTCGAAGGCCTGGATGCCGAGGCGATGGAGCGTCGGAGCGCGGTTCAGGAGCACCGGATGCTCGCGGATGACCTCGTCCAGGATATCCCAGACCTCGGGCTTCTCCTTCTCGACGAGCTTCTTTGCCTGCTTGACGGTGGCGGACAGGCCGCGCGCGTCGAGCTTGGCGTAGATGAACGGCTTGAAGAGCTCGAGCGCCATCTTCTTCGGCAGGCCGCACTGATGGAGCTTGAGCTCCGGGCCCACCACGATGACCGAACGGCCGGAATAGTCGACGCGCTTGCCGAGCAGGTTCTGGCGGAAGCGGCCCTGCTTGCCCTTCAGCATGTCGGCGAGCGACTTCAGCGGACGCTTGTTGGCGCCGGTGATGACGCGACCGCGGCGGCCGTTGTCGAACAGGGCGTCGACAGCCTCCTGCAGCATGCGCTTCTCGTTGCGGACGATGATGTCCGGAGCGCGCAGCTCCATGAGGCGCTTCAGGCGGTTGTTGCGGTTGATGACGCGGCGGTACAGGTCGTTCAGATCCGACGTCGCGAAGCGACCGCCATCGAGCGGCACGAGCGGGCGCAGGTCCGGCGGAATCACCGGGATCACGGTCATGACCATCCACTCGGGCTTGTTGCCCGACTGGATGAACGCCTCGATGATCTTGAGGCGCTTCATGAGCTTCTTCGGCTTCAGCTCCGAAGTGGTGACCGCGATTTCCTCGCGGATGTCCTGAGCCGTCTTCTCGAGGTCGAGCTCCTGCAGGATGCGGCGGATGGCTTCGGCGCCGATCATGGCGGTGAAGCTGTCTTCGCCGTACTCGTCCTGAGCGCGGATGTACTCTTCCTCGGTCAGCAGCTGACGGTCCTTGAGTGGCGTCAGGCCGGCATCGACGACGATGTAGGATTCGAAATAGAGGATGCGCTCCAGATCCTTCAGGGTCATGTCGAGCAGCAGACCGATGCGGCTCGGCAGGGACTTGAGGAACCAGATATGCGCGACCGGAGCCGCGAGCTCGATATGGCCCATGCGGTCGCGGCGGACGCGGGCGAGAGTCACCTCGACGCCGCATTTCTCGCAGATCACGCCCTTGTACTTCATGCGCTTGTACTTGCCGCACAAGCACTCGTAGTCCTTGATCGGGCCGAAGATGCGCGCGCAGAACAGGCCGTCACGCTCGGGCTTGAACGTACGGTAGTTGATGGTCTCAGGCTTTTTGATCTCGCCGTAGGACCAGGACAGAATCTTCTCAGGGCTCGCGATCGAGATCTTGATCTGATCGAAGCTTTGCGGCTGAGCCGTCTGGTTGAAGAGATTCATGACCTCTTGATTCATCGCCGTCTCCTGGGCTGAAGGGCGCTCACATAAGCACCCTCACCGGCAATTGCATGGGGCCGCGGCACTTTGGCCGCGGCCTTACCTCAAATTT
>DASQML010000023.1:0-40022 GCA_035645515.1 Microvirga sp. | reverse complement strand
GCTGGATAACGCGCACCCTCAGCCGTCATCCCCGCGCAGGCGGGGATCCATAAACACCAAGGGAGCAGAACGGAGCACCGCCCCTGGTCATGGATGTCCGCCGAGGGCGCACAGTGAAGCGGACGGCTGCCGCAGCGCCTTGTCTCCGATCGTTCTCGATCTGGATCCCCGCCTGCGCGGGGATGACGGCGGGAACGGGGATGACAGCGCTGAGCAAGCAGGACAGGCGGAGCAGGGATGACAGGAACACGCAGACAGCCGGAAGCGCGGGGAATGACAGGGGAGGTTCACTTGCCTCATTCACGCAAGCCCGGGTTCGGTCTGCAGCTGCCCCGGAACGACGAGGGCGAAATCGGGTAAGCCCGCAACGGGAAAGAAAACCGCTTTCCTCCTGCGTTCCGCGCCTGCCGGGATGACACCTGCCTGCTGGGTTGCTATCGCGGGAACGACAACAGCGATTCCCGCATGCGCGTGCCCCGGCTACCCCTCATTTTAAGCCTCATCCTCCTCATCGGAGCCTTGAGTCTGGCTTCCCTCCTGATCGGGCCTGCCCCGATCGCGCCGCTCAAGGCGCTGACGGCGCTCGTGTCGGACCAGGGCAGCGCCACCGTCGTCGTGCGCGACATCCGCCTGCCGCGCACGTTGCTTGCCATGCTCGTCGGCTGGATCTTCGGGCTCACGGGAGCCGGCCTGCAGGGCCTGCTGCGCAATCCGCTCGCCGATACGGCAGTGTTCGGGGCGCCGCAGGCCGCCGCCTTCGGGGCAGTGATCGTGCTTTATTCGGGCCTCGTGGGAGCGCTCTCCTGGGTGCTGCCCCTCGCTGCGATCCTCGGCGCGCTGGTTTCTGTCGGCCTGGTGGTGACCGTGGCCGGCCGCAGGGCCACCGTGGTGGTGCTCGTTCTCTCCGGCCTGGCGGTGGGAAGCCTTGCGGGAGCGGGCACATCGCTCGCCATCAGCCTCTCGCCCAATCCCTTCGCCGTGACCGAGATCGTGTTCTGGCTGCTCGGCTCCTTCGAGGACCGTTCAATGGTCCATGTGGGTCTTGCAGGCCCGTTCATCCTGCTGGCCAGCATTCTCGTCCTGTCCGCTGCGACGGGATTGAGGGCGCTGGCTCTCGGCGAGGAGACCGCGCGCAGCCTCGGCGTCAGCCTCGTGCGCCTGCGGCTTCTGCTGGTGACGGGGGCCGCCATCGGCACGGGAGCCTCGGTGGCGGTGTCGGGCTCGATCGGCTTCGTGGGCCTCGTCGCGCCCCATCTGGTGCGCCCCTTTGCAGGCTATGATCCGGCCCGCACCCTCGTTCCCTCGGGGCTCGCAGGCGCAGCCCTGCTTCTCGCCGCCGATTGCGCGGTGCGGCTCATTCCCTCGCAAACGGAGATCAAGGTCGGCGTGCTCACCGCCATTCTCGGCGTGCCGTTCTTTCTCTGGGTCATCGCCCGCCGGAAGGCCGAGCTTGCGGAGATGCCCGCATGACCGAGCTTCGCGCCCATGCCCTCGCCGTCGATCTCAGGCACCGCCATGCGCTTTCGCGGGTCGATCTCACGATTTCCTCCGGTCGTCTGACGGTGATCGTCGGGCCGAACGGGGCGGGCAAGACCACGCTGATGCGAACGCTCGCAGGCCTGCTCGAACCCACCGGAGGGCAGGTCACCCTGGACGGGCATCCGGTGGCGCGCATGAATGCCGGCGACAGGGCACGCTCCATCGCCTACCTGCCCCAGGGCGGAACCATCGCCTGGCCCCTGCCCGTGGCCGAGGTCGTTGCGCTCGGGCGCCTGGCACACGGGGAGAAGCCCGACAGCCTGTCGCTGAGCGGGCAGGAGGCGGTCGCGGCCGCCATCCAGGCCGTAGGGCTGAAGGGTTTGGAGAAGAGGCCCGCCACGGAATTGTCCGGCGGTGAGCGGGCGCGGGTCCTGCTCGCCCGCGCCCTGGCGACGCAGGCTCCGGTGCTGCTCGCGGACGAGCCGGTCGCGGCGCTCGATCCACGCCATCAGCTCGTGGTGCTCGAGGTCCTCAGAAATCAGGCCCGCTCGGGGCGGATGGTGGCCGTCATCATGCACGATCTCACCTTGGCCGCGCGTTTCGCGGATGAGATCGTTCTCTTGAATCAAGGCCTTGTGGCGGCCTCGGGGCCTCCCGCGAGCGTCCTGACGGAAGAACGGCTCGCCGCCAATTTCGGAATCCAGGCGCACGTCGCGCATGACGGCAGCCACCTTATCGTCGTGGCCGACCGCCCGCTGCGGGACGCAGAACAGGAGGGATAAACTCCGGATCGGAGCAATAATATTGCGTTGACAAAGGGGTGAGCCGGGTCGATACCCCGGTTGAAGTGATGGCAGGACAATGAATCGGCAGGATTTCAAGAAGACGTTGATCGTCGTGCATGACCTCGTGATGACGGGTGTAGCCGTCCTCGCGACCTTCGTCGTGCGCTTTGAAGGAAAGCTTCTGCAGGAACGCCTGGTCTATCTGCCGTATTTTCTGCCCTTCTTCGTCGCCCTTGCCGGCGTGGTCTATTGGTTCTTTCACCTCTACCGCTCCAAGTGGCGCTTTGCCTCCCTGCCCGATCTGTTCAACATCTTCCGGGCCTCCACCTTTCTCGCGCTGGCGCTTCTCGTCACCGACTACGTGCTGCTCTCGCCGCAATTCTTCGGCTTCTTCTTCTTCGGCAAGATCACGATCGCCCTTTACTGGCTGGTTCAGATGTTCCTGCTGGGCGGCCCGCGCTTGGCCTTCCGCTATCTGAAATATGCCCGCTCCCGCCATACGCTCGGGCGCGACTCCAATACGCCGACTCTGATCCTGGGACGCGGCAACGACGTGGAAGTGATCCTGCGCGCCATCGAAACGGGCACGGTGAAGAAGCTGCGCCCGAAAGGCATCCTCTCCTACCGCGCCGACGATCAGGGGCAGTCGATCCGCGGCGTGCCGGTGCTGGGCACCTTCGTGGATCTCGATCAGGTGGTGCAGGATTTCCAGGAGCGCGGCGAGACGATCCGCCGTCTCGTGGCGACGCCGAGCGCCCTGTCGCCGGAGGCCAATCCCGACATGCTTCTGGCCCGTGCGCGCCGCCTCGGCCTGCCTCTGGTGCGCGTGACGAGCTTAGGCGAAGGCATGCGCAATGCGGAGCTGGCGCCGCTTGAGATCGAGGACCTGCTCCTGCGTCCCACCGTGCAGATCGACCGGCAGCGGCTTGAGAATTTCATTCGCGGCAAGCGCGTGCTCGTGACCGGCGGCGGCGGCTCCATCGGCTCGGAAATCTGCACCCGCGTAGTGGCCTTCGGCGCCAGCGATCTCATGATCGTGGAGAGCTCCGAGCCATCCCTGTACCACATCCTGGAAAACCCCACTCTTCTCTCCAGCGACACCAATGTGGACGGCGTCATCGCCGATGTGCGTGACCGGGAACGCATCCGCAGGATCATGAGCGACTTCGCCCCGGACGTGGTCTTCCACGCGGCTGCCCTCAAGCATGTTCCCTATCTTGAGCGGGACTGGACGGAGGGCATCAAGACCAACGTGTTCGGCTCCGTGAACGTGGCCGATGCGGCGGTGGAGGCCGGCGCCGGCGAAATCGTGATCATCTCCACGGACAAGGCCATCGATCCGGTTTCCATGCTCGGCGCCACCAAGCGCTTTGCCGAGATGTACGCCCAAGCCCTCGACGCGGAATTCAAGGGAGGCAACGGTGCGCCGCGCCTTATTGCCGTGCGCTTCGGCAACGTGCTGGGCTCGGTCGGTTCTGTGGTGCCGAAGTTCAAGGCACAAATCGCCCGCGGCGGTCCGGTCACGGTCACGCATCCCGACATGGTGCGCTACTTCATGACGACGCGGGAGGCTGCCGATCTCGTGCTCACCTCCGCCTCGCATGCGGATGATGGGCGGCGGATTCCCGCCAATGAAGCTTCTTACGAGCGCGCCTCCGTCTACGTGCTCAAGATGGGCCAGCCGGTGCGCATCTATGAGCTCGCCGAGCGCATGATCCGCCTGGCAGGCTACGAACCCGGCGAGGACATCGAGATTTCCATCACCGGCGCGCGCCCCGGCGAGCGGCTGCATGAAATCCTGTTTGCCCGCGAGGAGCCCCGCACCGAGATCGGCATCGACGGCGTGATGGCTGCCAAGCCCATCTTCGCCGATCGCGCCAAGGTCGATCAGTGGCTCAACGCCCTCGACAAGGCGATTGTCGCAGGAGACCGCGAGGCGGCGGAGCGGGTGTTCGAGGATGCGATCCCCGAGTTCAAGCGCCGGCACCAGTCTCTGAAGCCTGCCGCGCCAGTCGCGCCAGCCCGTCTGGCGTCCCGTTGACCGGCTGCCAGCCGAGAGCCCTCAACGCGGCGGGGCTTGCCACCAGCGAGCCCGATAACCGTTCGTAGGCTTCCGCCTTTCCCAGCAGGGCGGCGGCTGCGCCAAGCGCGAAGGACGGCACCGGGATCAGCCCTGGGCCGCGCCCGAGGCCCTTGCGCAAGGCAGCGATGATCTCAGGGATGGTCACCGGCTCCGGATCGGCAGCGATGAAGGGCCGCCGCAGGGTGCCCGGCGCCTTCAGAAGCGTATCGAGAGCAGCCGTGAGATTGTCGAGGGAGAGCAGCGAGCGCCGGGCCTTCAGGCCGCCGAGCGGCAGCGGCCAGGAGGATTGGGCGAGCTTCAGGAGGGCGGCCATGTTGCCCTTCACCCCCGGACCGTAGACGAGCACCGGGCGAAGCGCCGCCCAGTCGAGCCCGAGTTCGGCAAGGCCTTTCTCCGCCTCGAGCTTGGAGCGTCCGTAAGCATCGGTCGGGTGGGGCTCCATCTCTTCCGTGAGCACGCCCTCAGCCACCGGTCCGCTCTGCGCGCGGATGGAGGACAGAAACACGAAACGCTTCACGCCTGCCCGTTCGGCGGCCTGCGCGAGCTTGATCGTCGCCTGCGTGTTGATGGCACGGTAATCGTTCTCCGGCTGGCCCGACATGGCATGGGCGAGGCCTGCGGAATGGATCACCATGTCCACGTCGCGCAAGGCCGCCGCCATGTTCTGCGGCGAGGCAATGTCGCCGATCACGGCGCTCGATGCACCCTCCGGCACGTCCGAGGGACGGCGCAGCAGCACGCGCAGGCGATAGCCGCGCTTGGGCAGTTCGCTCAGAATATGACGGCCGATGAACCCCGTTGAGCCGGTGAGAGCGATCAAGGGTGCATTCATCGGGAAACCTCCAGAGGGACCATCACGCGGGGTTGGGAGAAGCGCCAGAGAACCAGGCTGACGAGGGCGAGGCCTGCAATGAGGGCTGCAACCTGCACAACGCCCGAGGTCCAGACAAGTGTCACGGCGGCAAGCATCGCGAGCGCCAGATTGAGCACGAACACATGCGCGACGACTGCCATCACGGAAAAGCCGTTGTCGGTGGCGCGCTGGTAGAAATGGCTGCGATGCGCCTCCCACACCCGCTCGCGCCTTGCGAGGCGGCGGAACAGGGTGATGGTGGCGTCCATCAGGTAATAGAGGGGCAGCAGGAGCGCAGCCGCAAAGGTGCCGTTGCGGGCGAGCATCAGAAGCAGCCATCCCACCATGAGGCCGATTGGCAAGGATCCGACATCGCCGAGAAAGAGACGGGCCACGGGTTTGTTGAAGACTGCAAAACCCAGAAGCGCGCCGCACAGCGCACTCGCCAGCAGGGGGCCGAGCCCGAGGGTGAAGAGGCCGAAAGACCCGGACGTATGAATGCCGAGGAAGGTGAGAAACGCGGTGATCGGCACCATTTCGGCGACCGTCATCCAGTCCAGGCCGTCCATGAAATTGACGAGATTGACGAACCAGACGCCGCCGACGATCAGGAAGGCGGTCTCCACCCAATACGGGACCACCTCCGGCAGGAGGCGTACGTCCTTGGCGGTGATGACGAGGAACACGGCAAAGAACTGCAGCAAGAGCCGCGGGATCGCGGGAAGAGGGCGAATGTCGTCGCAGGCGCCGAGAACGGCGAGAAGAACAGCCGCGCCCAGGACGATGACAACGGGATCCTGCATCAGATAAAAGGAGAGCAGCCCGCGCAGTCCCTGCTCGGGGCAGGCGCAATCCGGTGCCCACGGCGAGACGATCGCGCCCGCCGCGATCACGATCAGCACGGCGGCCATGATCGCGATGCCGCCGCCTTGCGGTGTCGGCACCTTGTGGCTCGAACGCGCATTGGGCCGCGCCAGCGCATAGCGGACGAGAAGGGGCCGCAGCAGGACGATGAGGACGCAGGTCAGCAATGCCGCTGCGGGAACAGCGAGCAGGTAGTGATCAGCGATCATGATAGTCTTTGTACCATTCGACGAAACGATGCACGCCGTCCTTCAGCGAGGTTGCGGGCGCAAAGCCCACGTCGCGGCGCAGGTCGGTCACGTCGGCGCGTGTCTCCAGCACGTCGCCGGGAGGCAGGGGCACGTCCACGCGGTTCGCCTTTTTGCCCAGCGCACCTTCGATGATGGCGATGAGATCGTTCACCTCTTCCGGTGAATCGTTGCCGATGTTGTAGACCCGGTGCGGCGCGGCGCTCGTGGCCGGGTCGGGGTTTTCCGCATTCCAGGCCGGATCTCCCGTCGGCGCCTTGTCCACCAGGCGCACGATGCCTTCCACGATGTCGTCGACGTACGTGAAATCGCGCCACACCTTGCCGCCATTGGCCACCTCGATGGTGCGTCCCTCGGCAATGGCATGGGTGAATTTGTAGACCGCCATGTCCGGCCGGCCCCAGGGGCCGTAGACGGTGAAGAAGCGCAGGCCCGTGCACGGTAGACCGAAGAGCGAGGCGTAGGAATGCGCCATCATCTCGTTGGCCTTCTTGGTGGCGGCATAGAGGCTGATCGGGTGCTCGGTGCCGTCGTGCTCGGAGAAGGGCAGCTTGCGGTTGGCGCCGTAGACCGAGCTCGAGGATGCATAGACGAGATGCTGGACGTCGCCGTGGCGGCAGGCTTCCAGCATGTTCATGAAGCCCATGAGGTTGGACGAGGCATAGGGCATGGGATCGACGAAGCGCACGCCGGGCTGGGCGGCGAGATGGATCACGCGCTCGAAGCGATGGCGCTGGAAGAGGTCCCGGGTGGCTTCAGGGTCGGAGAGATCGACGCGCTCGCCCTGGAAGCTGTTGCGGGGGGTGAGCCTGGCGAAGCGGGCCTCCTTGAGGCTGACGTCGTAATAGGGCGTGAAGCAGTCTACCCCCACCACCTGGTGCCCCAGAGCCAGCAGGCGCTCGACGACGTGGAAGCCGATGAATCCGGCGGCGCCGGTCACAAGGATAGGGGAGGACATGCAAGAAGCCCGCGTGAATGTTTCTGCTGAAGCCTTGTCCCGGCGGCGAACCGGTTTTGCCATTCCGCCGGACAACGCTCTAGATGGCGGGCACCTTAGCGGCCTTGGGCCAATCCGCAACAGCCTGCTGGCCGGAGGCATCGAGAATGATCGATTGCCTCTCACGGGCCACGAAGGCGGTAGGCATCACCGCCTGCATCGCAGCCTCCTGAGCGCGGATGAAGGTGTCGTCATGGCCGGGATAGAGATGGAAGATGGCCAGAGCCTTCACGTTGGCGGCCTTGGCGAGTTCCGCCCCCTTCTCCCAGGTGGAATGTCCCCAGCCCCGGCAGCGCGGATATTCGGCCTCGGAGAACATGCCGTCATAGATCATGAGGTCGGTGTCGCGGACGAAATCCGCAAGCGAGGCATCCGGCCACGCTTCGCTGTGTTCCACGTCGCTGATGTAGCAGACGCTGCGGTTGCCGTGCCGGAAGCGGTATCCCGTAGCCCCGCCCGGATGGTTCAGGGAATGGGTTTCCACGCGGGCGCCGTCGTCGAAGATCAGGGTCTCGCCCGCCTTGAAGCCGATATGCTCGAAGCGCGCCGGGAACTGGCCGAGGCGCACCGGAAAGAGCGGAGGCGAGAACAGCTTCTCCAGGGAAGCCATGGCGCTGTCGCCATCGAGATTGCCGCAATAGGTACGGACCAGCCGCTCCTTCGTGAGCGCAGGCTTGAAGAAGGGCAGGCCGCCGACGTGATCGAGGTGGAGATGGCTGAGAAGGATGTCGATGGTGTCGGGCACGTCGTCGCCCAGCGCGCTGCCCAGGGCCGAGATGCCTGTCCCCGCATCCACGATGAAGAGGCGCTCGCCGCACCGGATCTCGACGCAGGCGGTGTGTCCGCCGAACTCCATGAACTGAGGCCCAGATGCGCAGGTGGAGCCGCGGATGCCCCAGAAGCGGACCTGTAGCTCTTCAGAAGATGCAACTCGGCTTACCATCACAGAATTATGCCCAACTGAAAATCTCGTTTCTGTGCGATAGCGCACACAAGGCAGATGACCCGAGGCGTCGCCGGATGGCAAGCACGGCCTTTCATGTGCCCATGGCCTCTCATGCGCTTATCGCCTCCGGCTGTCTGAGGCGGGGAAGAACGACAGGTTCGCCCCGCTCGAAACGGATAACGGTATCGAATGGCGGATGATCCATGGCGGGTGAGATCGAAGGCGTGACGATGATCAGGCCGCGCCCGACCATGGAGCGGCGCAAGGCCGCCACCAGCCTGTCGGCGGCAGGGCCCGGCAGCCCGTCGAGGGCCCGCTGAACCACGAGGATGCTCGGGCGGCGCACGAGACAGCGCACCAGGTCCACGGCGGCGATCTCGGTCAGGCTCAGATCGTCGCCTTGAGGGTCGATGGGCATGTCGAGCCCGATGCGCGAGACTTGCGCATCGAGACCCCGCTCCGTGAGCACGCGGCGGATCACCCCCTGCACCGCCTCCGCCGCACCGGCCTGATCGGCGGCGATGCGCCCGAAGAGCAGGTTGTCCTGCACGCTGGCCGCGGTGCAGAACAGCGCCTGATCGTAGAATTCGATGGCGGGCTTGAGGCTCATCGGCAGCATCCGGGCGAAGTCGGCGCGGGCCGTGAGAATGCGCGCTTCGAGGGCCTTGTCGAGAAGTCCCAGACGGTGGCGGCTTTCGTTGTAGCGCAGCGCTAGGCCGATCAGGCGCTCTTGATCGCGTCCGGGGCGCCGCTGCTCGCTCTGCCGCTCCACCAGATCCTGGAAATAGGCACGATCGGTGCCCGAGAAGAACGAGAACCGCTCGAACAGGGGATGACCGTCGGGGATATCCGTGAAGATCTCCACCATGCTGGTGGCGATGGACAGGCCGATCTTGCTCAAGGTTTTGGTGAGATCGTTGGCCTCGAGGACGGCGCGCACATAAGGATGCGCGGACAGCCTGTCCTCCTGGAACGTGTCGCCGACGGGCTTCCCGAACAGCAGGTTCTCGCCGATGGTGGCGTAGCGGTTGTAGCGCGCTGCATCGAAGGGGTCGACGAAGCGGTCGAGGTTTTCCCGTGCCAGCGCGGCCTGCACGAAGCGGCGTGCTTCCACGATGGCGGCTGCAATGGCGGGTTCGCGCTTCGGGTCGAGGGTGCCGGAGAGGCCGCGGGCGTGGGTCAGACGGTCGAGGCCCGTCACGGCGATGGCGTCCGACAGACGATGCTCCAGTTCCTCCGAGGGCGCATGACAGCCGTAGAGCAGATTCTCCTTCAGGCTGCCCTCGATGAGCACCGTGTCGCCCGCGAACGCGATGCGCTGGCTGCGTTCATAGGGATTGGCTTCGATCAGATCCACGCCGCCATAGGTCACGCGTCCGATGGAGGGGTGGATCTGCCCGCTCATGAGGGCGGCCAGCAGGCGCGGACCAGCATCGCCGTCTCCGACGAGAGCCACGTGAGACGGGAAGGCAAGGTTCAGGTTGACGGACGTGACCCGCGCCCCGCTCGCGGGATCATAGGCGGAGACGCCCTGGGCCACGAGGGCTCCGTTCTCGGGCAGGGAGGCCTTGCCCTTCTTGATGTCGCGCGGCTTGAGGGCGGAGAGGCTGCGCGCCACGTCCGTCAGCAGGGCGCGGGCGCGCTGACCCAGGCGGTGCCATTGGACGATCTCGCGCACGCCGTAGGCCGCAAGCGACGAAGCAAGCGCACAGGCGGCCACCATGCCGGCGGTCACAGGCCGGCTTTGCGCGAACCACGCCCCGAGGGCGAGCACCGCAAGGGGCGCCAGCATCAGCACGACGGCAGCGGTGGAATCGACGAGCGCCAGCCGATACTCGCGCCGCGCCACGGGGCGGTGGCCTTCGATCAGAAGATTGCGCACCCGGTCGCGCTCGTAAAAGCCCGTGCCATGGGCGCGCATGGCGGGAATGCGATGTTCGAGACCGGCGAGGATGCCTTCGGCGCGCTCACCCTCCTGATAGCGGGCGGCTGTCGCATCGAAGCGCAGCAGGGCCCGGCGCGCATTCAGGATCGCGCCGACGCTCAGGACCGCAGCGAGGGCCGCGCCGAGATACCAGTCCATCACGAGCACATAGGCGAAGGACAATCCGATCATGCCGCCGAGCTTGACCGGAACCAGCAGGCTCGAGCCCAGAACCGCGTTCTCTCGGGCCAGGCCATGGGCTGCCAGCGCAGCTGCCGTGGACAGGTCGTCCTGGGCCGAGGGCGGCGCCTTGAGAATGGCCTCGAGGGCCCGGGCGCGAAGGGTTGCCAGCGCATGGGAGCCGATGCTGACCGCAAGGGCATCGAGAGGGATCAGCAGCAGCGCGATGAGAACGGGAACGACCAGGATGCCCCCGACGGAGGTGAGCGTGAAGGCATCCGGGCCGAGCGGGATTCCGGGAAACAGCACGAGCGGCTCCGGCCAGAGGCTCGCGGGCGGGGTGAGGACGATGCGCAGAAGAGCCGCGGGTGCGGCGCCCTCTCCGGCGACGGCCCGGTCCACCGCTGTGCGAATCAGCTCAAGCTCGACGAGCAGGCAAAGGCCCGCCAGGGCCAGCATGCAAAAGCCAAGGACATGGCGGAGCGGCGATGTCTTCCACGCCAGGCGCAGCGGATCGCGCTCCATGATGTCTCCCTTGATGGCTTTCACAATCGTCGAGCTTTCGGGGATGAAACTAGCGAAGCGCCCCGCATCCGACCAGCCCAAACCTGCATTTGCCCCTCGCCGCCCCGATCTTCGCCCCTATGTCACCCTTCACTTGCAGGTTTCGAAGGGTGGTCGGTCTCCATTATGTCGTCGTCCCTGCCGGTCGATCCGGTTTTCCAGCTCATTCTCGAGACCCCGGGCCGCACGCCTTCGGCTGCGCTGCCGGGCCGTCTGAAGGGCCTGTTCAGGGAATTGTCCCATGCGGAGCCGACACGGCCCGTCGAGGAGATCGAAGACCAGATCTGGGCCCTGTGGGGCTCGCACGAGGACCGGGTGGCGGAAGAAACCCTGGCGGCGGCGATCGAGGCCATCGCATCGGGCCAATTGCAGCAGGCCAAGCCCCTGCTCGATCATCTCGTGATCAAGCATCCCGATTGGGCGGAAGCCTGGAACAAGCGTGCGACGCTGGCCTATATCGAGAAGCGCGATGCGGACAGCCTGCTCGACATCGCGCAGACCCTGCGGCTGGAGCCCCGCCATTTCGGCGCGATCTCCGGCTTCGGCAACGTGTGCCTGCGCAACGGCCATCTCAACGAGGCGCGCGCCGCCTTTCAGATCGCGCTTGCCATCAACCCGCACATGGAGGAGCTGCGCGACATGGTGGAAAACCTGTCGCCGCATAACCTGATGCTGCACTGAGCCGACCGGATCGGGATGAAAGAGCAAGACCAGGAAGACGTCCACCAGGATGCTGCGCTGACGGCGCGTTTGAAGGGTTGGGCCCGGGCCGTCAAAAGAGATGTCGTCGCCCTCTTCATCGCTGCCCGGGACCCGCGTGTGCCATGGTATGTGAAGGCTGCCGCGATGGCGATCGCCGCCTATGCGCTCAGCCCCATCGATCTCATTCCCGATTTCATCCCCGTTCTGGGCTATCTCGATGAGGTGATCATCCTGCCCGTCGCCATGGCCCTTGTGATCAGGATGATTCCGGACCCGCTCATGGCGGAGTTTCGCGAAACGGCGCAAAGGCGAGCCGAGCGCCCCGTCAGCCGGGTGGCGGCGGCCGTCATTGTCGCCCTGTGGATCGCGGCGGCCGGGTGTCTCCTGTGGGCCCTATGGCCGACGCCCACTTCCTAGAAAGTTCGTAAGAGCGATGCCGCTTTCACGCGCGACATTCCTGCCGTTGCAGGTGCAGGCGGAGCGGGTACTCTGCCTCTCATGTCCGATTCGCCAGCAGCCCTCCGTTCCAGCATCGTCCTTCCCGCCGATGGGCGGCAATCGCCCGTGGCCGCGGGGATTCAACGCGGCGTGCGCCGGCTGTTCGCCGAACTCGGTCATGTGACGCTGCCGGAATTCACGCTCGCCAACGGCAGGCGCGCGGATCTCATCGCGCTTGCTCCCGATGGCATGCTGACCATCATCGAAATCAAATCGAGCGTGGCGGATTTCCGGGCCGACCGGAAATGGCCCGATTACGAGGATTTCTGCGACCGGTTCTATTTCGCGATTCCGGAGACGGTGCCGTTCGACCTCCTGCCGGAAGACCGCGGGCTCATCATCGCCGACAGCTTCGGCGCGGCGGTCATGCGGGAATCGGCGCATCATCCGCTTGCGGGCGCGCGCCGCAAGGCGGTCACGCTGCGCTTTGCCCATGCGGCGGCGTCCGCCCTGCACGCGCTGGCCGATCCGGACAGGATCGCCGACGGGCGTCTGTAAGCTTCAGCGCGGAGCGCGCTTGGCGAGGATTCTCTGCAGCGTGCGGCGATGCATGTTGAGCCGGCGCGCCGTTTCCGAGACGTTTCGGCCGCACAATTCATACACCCGTTGAATATGCTCCCAGCGCACCCGGTCCGCCGACATAGGGTTTTCGGGCGGGAGCGCGCGTTCACCGGGCTGCGCCATGAGCGCCGCGTGGATCTCGTCCGCATCGGCAGGCTTCGCGAGATAGTCGAACGCTCCCATCTTCACCGCTGTCACGGCGGTGGCGATGTTGCCGTATCCCGTGAGAATGACGCCACGCGCATCCGGGCGGCGGTTTTTGAGGCGCTCGATGACGTCGAGGCCGTTTCCGTCGCCGAGGCGCATGTCGATGACGGCAAAGGCAGGCGGGTCGGAATCGATCGCGGCGATGCCGTCAGCCACGCTTTCAGCCACACGCACCTGATAGCCGCGGCCTTCCATTGCGCGGGCGAGACGGGTCGAGAAGGGCCGGTCGTCATCCACGATCAAAAGGCTCTTGTCGGCACGGTCCTCGAACGCAACAGGCGCGTCGGCCATCAGAACATCTCCTTGCATAGCGGAATCATTCCTTCATGAAACAGGCCGGTCGGACCCATCCTGAATATGGGAATTCTTCCCCTGTTCTTTGAGAGACCCTTTGGATTCTCCCTGCGGCGAAATTGCCGCACCTTTTTCAAACGCATGACGCGGCCAAACGATCCGCGCGACGGCGCCCGTGGCGGGGGGAGCGGCATTCGTCAGGGTCAGTTCCGCCCCGGACCGCTCGATCAAGGTCTTGGCAATGAAGAGGCCCAAGCCCAATCCTCCGCCCTCGCCGTCATCGGCCTCGGTGCGCTCCGCCGCGCTGCGGGTCGTCACATAGGGCTCTCCCACTCTCAGCAGGATATCGGGTGCGTAGCCCGGCCCGTCGTCGCGGATCTCGATGGAAACTTCATATGGCGACCAGCAGGCCTCGACGGTCACCTGGCTTTCGGCAAAATCGGTTGCGTTGTCGAGGATGTTGGACAGGCCGTGGATCACGCCGGGATTGCGGCGCCCCATGGGTTCCGGCCCCTCGCCACGGGCGTTGACGCGCACGTCGAATCCCACCGCCCGCTGGGGCTCGACGACCTCCTCCACCAGATGACTCAACGAGACCGTTTCCAGGAAGCCTTCCCCGTCCTCCTCTCCCATCGAGGTGAGCTTGGTCAGGATCGAGCGGCAGCGATCCACCTGCTCCTGCAGGAGCCGCAGATCCTCCGCCACGGGCCCTTCCTTGGGCAGGGCGTGGCCCAGCTCCTTCGACACGAGAGCGATGGTAGCAAGCGGCGTTCCAAGCTCGTGGGCCGCGGCCGCCGCCAGGCCGTCAAGCTGGGACAGGTGCTGCTCGCGGGCGAGCACGAGCTCGGTGGCGGCAAGCGCCTGGGCCAGCTGCCGTGCCTCTTCCGCCACGCGCCAGGCATAGATGCCCGTGAACACGGCCCCAAGGAGAATCGCCGTCCAGATGCCGGACACGTAAAGGAAGGGCAGGCTCAAGGACTGGCCCGGAAACCAGGGCAGGGGCTGATGGGCGAGCACGAGAAAGGTGGCACAGCCCACGGCGAGGAGCCCGAGGGCGAGCGTGCGTTCCGGCGTCAGCGCCGTGGCCGAGATCAGCACCGGCGCCAGGAACAGCATGGCGAAGGGGTTTTCCAGGCCTCCCGTGAGGTAGAGCAGGGCCGCCAGCTGCAGGATGTCGAAGCCGAGCAGGGCCGTGGCCGCATTGACGCTGAGCCGGTGGCTCGCCGGATACTGGATGCGCAGCAGAAGGTTCGTCCAGACCGAAGCGGCGATGACGAGAAAGCACAGCTCGAAGGGCAGGGGAAACCCGAGGCCGAAGCGCACGGCCGTTACGGCGGTGGCCTGTCCCGCAATCGCCAGCCAGCGAAGCCTCACCAGGGTGTCGAGGCGCAGATGCCGGGGAGAGGGTTTGAGACTATTGGCTGGGATGGCGACCATGCCCGAACAGAATAGGGTCGTTCATGCATTCGCCAAGCAACAGGAAAAGACAGCCGATCCTCACGGCTCATCGCTCCAATTCTTCCAAAGGGGTAAAGTGCAAGGAATTTCGGCTCGAACGACAAGGCTGTTGCAATAATTAGACGGAACTTTAATCTTAAAATTACGGTTGAGGATAAAGCCTACCCCGCTGAGCGGGAAAAATCGGGCGCCCGGCCTCTGGGGACATGTGATGAATTTTTCTTATTACTGGTACGATACGGCGCATTGGCTCCTAAGCCCTGCCCGCGCAGCATCCGATATTACAAAACTCTTCTTCGACAATCCGGTCAATCCGCTCAACAATACGCCCTACGGCCGCACCGTTTCCGCCGCCTGCGAACTCTTCGAGCGCACCACCCGCCGCTACTCAAAGCCGGAATTCGGCCTCCGGACGACCACCCTGGGCAACCAGGAAGTCGCCGTTACCGAAGAGATCCTGTGGGAACGCCCCTTCTGCCGGGTGATCTCCTTCAAGCGCGATCATTCGCTTGCCGCGAATCAGCCCAAGCTTCTCATCGTCGCCCCCATGTCCGGCCATTACGCTACGCTCCTGCGCGGCACGGTGGACGCCTTCCTGCCGACCCATCAGGTGATGATCACCGACTGGGCCGACGCGAGCATGGTGCCCCTATCCGAGGGGCGCTTCGACCTCGACGATTACATCGACTACCTGAAGGCGATATTCCGGGAGTTCGGGCCGGACCTCCATGTCATGGCCGTATGCCAGCCGGCCGTGCCCGTGGTGGCCGCCGTCGCGCGCCTGGAAGCCGAGAACGATCCTGCCATTCCCCGTTCCATGATCCTCATGGGCGGGCCCATCGACACCCGCCGCTCGCCCACCGCCGTGAACCGGCTGGCCGAGGAGCGCGGCATCGACTGGTTCAAGCAGCATTGCATCGTCAAGGTGCCGCCGACCCATCCGGGCTTCTGGCGCGACGTCTATCCGGGATTCCTGCAGCTCTCCGGCTTCATGGCCATGAATATCGACCGGCATCTGACCGCTCACTGGGAGATGTTCAATCACCTCGTCGAGGGTGACGGCGATTCGGCCGAGAAGCACCGGGACTTCTATGACGAGTACCTCGCCGTCATGGACCTGACCGCCGAATTCTATCTTCAGACGGTGGAAACGGTCTTCGTGAACCATGCCCTGCCGAAGGGCGAGATGATCCACCGGGGCGAAAAGGTGGATCTCAAGGCCATCCGCCGCTGCGCCATCATGGCCATCGAGGGTGAGAAGGACGATATTTCGGGCGTCGGCCAGACCTTGGCGGCCCTGGACTTGACCTCCAATCTGCCCGCGGACAAGAAACTCTATCACCTGCAGGCCGGGGTCGGTCACTATGGCGTCTTCAACGGTTCTCGTTTCAGGGCTCAGATCGCTCCTCGAATCGTTGAATTCATTCAGAAGCACGCCTGAGAGCCCGCCCGGACATCCGCGTCAAGAGCCCAACTCCGTTCTCCATACGTTCTTGGGAGCGGCAAACGGCTGCGCTGACAGAATCGACGTAAACGGGCAGATTGCGGACATGAAATCCGCTCTGTTCCGCCGCGTTCCTGCGGACCCACCTCATTTGAAAGTTTCCCATGAGGGCCAGATATTTAAGGTGGCCCTCAAGCGGCGTCCGACCGCCAAGCGGATCACGCTGCGCGTCTCCCACGCAACCGGCGAAGTCGTGCTCACGATTCCCGAGCGCACGGATGTAGGCCTGGCCCAGAAATTCGCCGACAGCCACAGCGATTGGATCGCGAGCCGCCTCGCCAAGGTGCCGGACCGGGTACTCTTCGAGCCCGGCGCCCTCGTGCCTCTGCGCGGGGTGCTGCACCGCATCGTTCACTGGTCGTCGATCCGGGGCGTCACCCAGGCAACCCGCGACAGTGCGGGCCAGCCGATCATCGCCGTGGCGGGCGAGGCCGCCCATGTGGCCCGCCGGGTGCGCGACTTCCTCGAGGCAGAGGCCCGCCGCGACTTCGCCGTGGCCGTCAGGAAGCATACGGCCCAGCTCGGCGTGCCCGCCAAGCGCATCACCGTGCGGGATACCAAGAGCCGCTGGGGCTCCTGCTCCGCCAATGGCGCGCTCAACTTTTCCTGGCGCCTCATCATGGCGCCGCCCTTCGTGCTGGATTATCTCGCCGCCCACGAGGTGGCTCACCTGCGCGAGCTCAACCATTCCCAGCGATTCTGGAAGATCACTCACCAGCTCTGCCCGCGCACCGACGAAGCGGAGGCCTGGCTCAAGACCTACGGCAGCGCTCTGCATCGGATTGGGTGAGGCAAGGTCCGTTCATCCGCGGGCGGCCATGAGAACCGTTCCCCAAGGGCCATTCCGGCAAGCAGGAGGCGGCTCTCCAGGCGAGAGCCGCCTTCGCGGCAGAAGGAGCTGCGTCAGATCAGATAGAAGCTCGCATGCGTCAGAGCCGGCTTCACGCCGCCTTCGTTGAGCGTCGCGAACAGAACAGGCCTGAAATCCTTCGTAGCCCCTCCGGTGCCGTCCAGGTCGTAGTAGAGACGGCCTGTCGCCTGATCGTAGATGATCCGGTCGTCCTGGTCGTGGGCTTCGGTTCCGAGGGCAAAGGCGCTGGCGCTGAGCTGGCCGAGTCCGAGACCGCTGAAGATCTTGCTCGACAGGAAGATCCGGTCTCCGTCGGCAACGCTGAAATCCACGATGGTATCGGCTGTTGTCTTCATGACCACCGTATCGAAGACGAAGGCGTCCGCTCCCGAGCCACCCGTCAGGATGTCGCGCCCCTCACCCCCATGCAGCGTGTCGTTTCCGCCGGCGCCGTTGAGAGTGTCATTGCCGATGCCGCCGCGGATCACGTTGCTGCCGGCGTTGCCGACCACATTCTCGCGGCGCTGATCGTCGATTCTGATCGTGAAGCTCCGGTTCACGGTTTCCAGGCCGTCGCTCACGGCGACGGTAACCGTGAACTGAGCGTACTGCTCGAAGTCGATCTTCGTCGCGTCCTTGACGCGCAATTGACCATTCACGAGTTCGACGCTGCCGCCTGCATCGTCCAGAAGGGTGTAGGACAGAGCCGTTCCATTCGGATCATCGGCCGAGATCAGACCGATGACATATCCTTCAGCAGCATTCTCCTCGACAAGAGAATGGGACAGCTGCAGGTTCGTCGGAGCCTTGTTGATATCCGCGACAGCGACGGAAATGCTGCCGGAAGTCTGCCCGCCATGCCCATCCGACGCGATCACGTCGTATGTGAAGGAGGAATCCTGCGACACCTGGATGAGCTTCGGATCGCGAACGACGATGACATTGTTGACGATCTCGAAGCGCCCGTCCGCACTGATCAGGCCGTTGGAACCCGCCAGAGCCTGGCCGAAGGTGTAGGTCACAGCATCGCCGTTGGCGTCGCTGGCCGAAAGAGTGCCGACCTGGAAGCCTGCCGCGGCCATGTCGCTGATCGAACCGCCGGTCAAGTGCGGGGCATCCGGCGCAATGTTCGACGCCGCCGATGCGACCGAGATGTTGCTGTTCGGCTGGCCGGCGGAGCCTTGAGCGTCAACGATGGAGATCGTGAAGTTCGTCGTCTGCACGGAACCGACAGGAGCAACACGATCCTCCGGGTTGAACTGGAGAGCTCGGATCGCGGCCTGAACCTGAGCCGGCGTGCCCGTGACCGTGTAGATCCCGGCGCTCCGGTTATAGGAGCCGATGCCCAGGTTGGTGAACGCGCCCTCAGAAGCGGCATCCATGACGATGGTCACCGTCACTGTCGGGCTGTCATCCGTGATCGTGACATTCGCGAAAGGCGACGTCACGTCCGTATCGGCCGTGTTCGTCGTCACGGGAGCTTCAGCCCCTCCGATCACTGGTGCAGCGTTGGGGAGCGTTCCGTGAACCGAATCAACCTTGATGCTTGTATTCGTTGGGCTCGACAGACCACGCACATCCGTGACCCGGATCGAGAAGGTGGTCGTCTCGACACCGGCTGCACCGCTGCGGTCGCGCGGATCGAACTGCAGGGCTTTCAGGGCCGCCTGGACGTCCGCGACCGTGCCCGTGACCGTATAGGTGCCGTTGGCATAGGTGCCGCCCTTGCCCGGGATCAGAATCCCCTTGGTCGGATCGTCGAGGGTCACCCTGACAGTCACCGTATCATTGAGGTTCACGTCGTCGATCAGGACGTCCGTGAAGGGCTGGGCGAGATTGTCGTTGTCGATGTCTGTGACCGTGACGGTCCGCGCCCGTGCGACAAGGGTCGGCGCCTGGTTCGCGACCGCGACGTTCAGCATGAAGTTCGTGCTGGTCGACGTAAAGTTGCTGTCGGTCACCGTAACGGTGAACTTCCTTGCGAATGTCCAGCCGACCTGACCGTAAGGCGAGAGGTTGGCATCGTATTTCAAGGCCCGAAGAGCGGACTGGACCTCTGCGACGGTTCCCGAAACCGTATAGGTCCCCACACTGGCATTATAAGAACCGGTTCCGAGATTCAGGAACTGCCCGTCGGTCGGGGCCTCCATCGCAACCGTCGCAGTGATCCTGGCGCTGTCATCCGACAGCGACAGAATCCTGAACGGATTGATCAGGTTGCTGTCATCATAGCCGATGGTTTCGGATCCGGAGATCACCGGTGCGGTTCCGGCGGAAATGGTCCCGTGAACCGAATTGACGCGGATCGTGCTGCTCGGGCCGCTGGAAAGGCCGTTGGCATCGGTGACGTTGATCGTGAAGGTCGTTGTCTCGACGCTGCCAGCTGCTGCCCCGGTGCGGTCCGTCGCATTGAACTTCAAGCCCTTCACGACCGATTGAACTTCAGAAGCCGATCCCGTGAATGTGTAGATGCCGGTCGCGGCGTCGTATGTTCCCTTCGGGGAGATCAGAGCGCCCTTGGACGGCGAGTCCAGAGCGATCCTCACGGTCAAGACGTCACCCAGATTGGTGTCGCTGATCGCAACATTGGCGAAGGGCGATACCAGGTTGACGTTCTCCGTATCGACGACGCTATAGGCAGCCGTGGGAGCAACGAGGGTCGGTGCCCTGTTGGCGGCAACCATATCGACCGAGATGTTGTTGTTCGGTGCGGAAGCAATCCCACGATCGTCGACCACGCTGATCGTGAAGGTCTCTGTCCTGATGCTGCCGACCGCACCCGATGGATTATCCGAGGGATCGAACTGCAGAGCGCGCAGCGCCGCTTGCACGGTCGCGATGTCGCCGCTGACGGTATAGGTGCCGCTGATGCGGTCGTAAACGCCGGGGCCGAGATTGGTGAAGAAGCCCTTCTGAGCCCCGCCGGAAGGCGGGGTCATCTGGACCGTGACCTTCACCCAGCCACCATTGTCCGTAATCGTCAGGTTCGAGAAAGGCGTAGCGATGTCGGTGTCGGCAACCGTGACCCTGGTGGGGCTCGATGCTCCAAGAATCTCCGGCGCGACGTTGCTGTAGTCGATGCTGCCGGAGCCTACGAGAACCACGTTCTCGATATTGGCGAGCTTGAGATGATCGAAACCGCTGACTGCGATATAGACGGTATCGGCACCGCCGCCGGCGAGCTCCGTCACGGAGTCGTTCAGATTGTCGATGTAATAGACGTCGTTTCCGGCGCCGCCCGCCATGCTGTCGGCGCCGATGCCGCCATCGAGAGTGTCGTTGCCGATGCCGCCGTCCAGTGTGTCTCTTCCGCTGCCTGCGGTCAGGCTGTCGTGACCGTCTCCACCTGTGAGAAGGTCGTTGTTGAGACCGCCATCCAGTGTGTCATTGCCGATGCCGCCGTCGAGGGTGTCGTTGCCGTTGTCTCCCGTGAGCACATCGTCGCCGCCAAAGCCGCTGAGGCTGTCGTTCCCCCCAAGGCCGAACAGGTGGTTGTTCAGGGTGTTGCCCCTGACGAAGTCGCTGTATTGGGTAGCAACGAGATCGGAGGCCGAAGAGTGGATACGATCCTCGCCGATCTGCGGGAAGGCCGATCCAGGGATGTTGTTGTACTTGATCACATATCCCTGAGCCAAATCCGCCGAGATGGAGCCGGCGATGTTGCTTCCTTGAGCGTTGAGCAGAACGAGCTGGTCGTAGCGTAAGGTAATCGCTCCGTCAGCATAGATGTGATCGCTGCCTGCCGAGCCATAGACGACATCGGTACCCGATCCCGTATACAGCTCGTCGTTGCCGCCGCCGCCGTAGAGCGTGTCGTTGCCCGCTGCGCCGTCGAGCGTCGCCGCTTCATCCCCGGCCCTGAGAATGTCACCGCCGTTGCTGCCGATGACGTAGGTGATGGATTGCAGAGTATCGGTGCCCTGGCCGGTGGCGATTCCCGTTGCCAGATTGACCTGGACGGCGGCATTGCCCTGAAAATACGCGATGCCGCCGATCAGAAGGTCGTCGCCGGCGCCGCCGACGAGATAGTCCTTTTCCCACTCGTTGCTGCCGGCACCCATGAGGGTGTCGTTCCCGGCGCCGCCGTTGAGAGTGAACTGGTCCGCCGTATCATCCGCGTTGATGATGTCGTTCCCCTGGGAACCGACCAGTGACTCAATCCCGGTATAGGTGTCGATGAATCCCCACGTATCCTTGCCCGTCATGGACGCATAGGTGCGGCCATTATAGGCCCAGCCGGCAGCCGTGAGGTTGACCACGATGCCTGTGCCGCCCGTTTCCGTTTCATAGGACACGGTATCGGAGTAGCCCTCGCCGCCGTCGAGGGTATCGTTGCCGCGCCACCCGATCAGTAGATCGTCGTCGTCGCCGCCATAGAGCTTGTCGTTGCCGGCGCCGCCCCGCAGCGTGTCATAGCCGAGACCCCCATAAATCGTATTGGCTGTGGTGCTGCTATGGCTGCCCAGGTCGTTGTTGCCGGCATCGCCGGTGATGACGGCCTGAGTTCCGACACCGGCGATGCCGAATGTCGTGCTCTCCCGCGCCGGCGCTTCCTTGTCGGCCTCGGCAGGCTGGGGGGCATCGGACAAGACATCGCCCGAATGAATGACGATAAGATCAGGGGCAGGCTTATCCATCGGGCACCTAAAAAGGGTTTGTTGGAGCTCACCCGATTTTACGACAATTTGAAACGTTGTATCCCTCCAAATGAGGGGGAGCGTTGGCAACCTGTGGTTATGAAACGAGATTATCAAACAGTATCAGCAGATTATGCCAAAAGCCCTTGCTGCAATCCTTCTTTGCAAAAGAACAATACTGCGTGAATCCCTTGAAACAGGCGGTTTCTGCCGACGGGTGGAATCATGATCCGGCCGGTTCTGTAGCGCAGAACAACCTGAGCGTGCGGGCGCCGGGGTCAATCACCGTCAGGCAGACGGACGCGGGCGGTCTAGGCCGCTGCCAGGAAAAGTCCCAGGCGCTCGCCTGGGGGTGAACTTGCGAATTCGCAAAGGCCGGAATTCGTGACAAGAGGGCGGAGTGTCCGTACGGACATGTGAACCCGGTTTGCTTTCTCGGGCGAGGCTTCAGTCCGAGGCCTGGCCTCCATTGCTGCGATTCTTTCATGCTCAAGCCCGATACCCTGGCCCTCACCGTCGTTCTCGCGCTGCTGACTGCACTCGGACCTCTCTCGACGGACATGTATCTGCCCTCGCTCCCGGCGATCGCTGCGGGGCTAGAGGCCAGCACGGCGCAGACGCAGCTTACCCTGTCGGCCTTTCTCTTCGGCTTCGCGGCCGGCCAGTTCTTCTATGGGCCGATTTCCGACAAGGTCGGGCGCAAGCCCGTGCTGCTCTTCGGCCTCGGGCTGTTTGCCTGTGCCAGCCTCGTCTGCGCGCTCGCGCCCAATATCGAGACCCTCATCGCCGCGCGGTTCGTGCAGGCGCTGGGCGCCTCCGGTCCCATCGTCCTCGGGCGCGCCATTGTGCGCGACTTCTACGAAGGTTCGAGGGCCGGCAAGGAATTGTCGCGCATGGGCTCGATCATGGGCGTCGTGCCTGCCATCGCGCCGGTCCTGGGCGGACTCATCGCGCAGTTCTACGAATGGCGCGTAACCTTCGGGGTGATGCTTCTCTGCAGCCTCGCCCTGGCGATCACCGTCCTGCTGCGGCTTCCGGAAAGCATCCGCACGAAATCCCCGAACCCGATCTCCTTCGCCTCGATCCTGAAGGGGTTTGGAACGCTTCTGCAGCATCCGGGCTATCGCACCTACGTGAGCTTCTCCATGCTCGCCTATGGCGGGCTGTTCGCCTTCATCTCGGGCTCGTCCTTCGTGCTGCAGGGCATCTACCGCCTCGACGAACTGACTTACGCCTTCTCCTTCGCCTTCATGGTCGTGGGCTATATCGGCGGCACGTTCCTGGCGCAGCGCCTTGTGGGGACGCATGGACTCGACGGGACGATCCGTATCGGCGTGACGAGCCTTGCCATCGGCGGGGCGCTGATGCTCGTGCTCGTCGCATCGGGCGTGCCCTCCTCCTTCGCCGTCACCGGCCCTATGGCGATCTATGCGATGGGGGTAGGGCTGACCATGCCGCAGGCGATGGCCTCCGCGCTGATGCCGTTTCCGGAACGCGCAGGCGCAGCCTCGTCGCTGCTGGGCATCTGCCAGATGACGTTCGCCGCCATCCTCGGCATCGTGCTCGGCCAGAACCTCGGCGCCTCCGCTCTGCCCTTGCCGATCGCCATCGCGAGCACAGGCGTGCTGGCGCTGCTGGTCTATGCGGGCACAGGCAGGGCGCGGAGGGGCCGATCGGCATGAGAACTCATGTCACCCTATCGGCCAGAATATCGGTTGCCCGATGCTCGGGTGAGGCGCCGTCGATCAAAACGATGTCGCCTTTCGAGTTTCTGGAACGAAGCGGCAGAGTGGACTGATAGGCGGCGGAGACATACCACGCGCGAGCACTTTCCATGTGGGAGAAGCCGATCATGATCAGGTCTCCCGATCACGAGTCCTCAAGCCGCTCCATAGGGCCGCTTGAATCAGGATATGGCCTCCAAAGGCAGCCAGGGTTTCGTCGATCCTCTCAAGATACGCCATGATCTCCGGACCCATGGCGACGTCAGTCAGGCGGGCAATCCCATAGGCGGACATGGCTTGCTCCTCGATGACGGAAAGCAGCATGCCGTACTGTGGGAACCTCGGCGATGACGTCAGAAGTATGAGCCGCCATTCAGGCGGGAAGAAAAACGGAGCCTAAAGTCCGAACAGCTTTTCGAAGAAGTTCTTCTCGCGCGGGTTCGTGCGGCGCTGCGGCTGCGGCGGAGCCCAGGCATCGCCGCCATTGCCTACATTGGCATAGCGCGGGTTGCCGCCTGCATCGGCCATCGGCACGTCGTCGCGGAAGCGCTCGCCGCCCGGCAGCGGCACGGGCTGCTTGTCCTTGAGCGCAACCTTCATGAAGTTGTGCCAGACCTCCGTCGGCAGGTTGCCGCCCGTGACGCGCTTCGTCAGCTCGCCGTCGTCGTTGCCGAGCCAGACTCCCGCCACGAGATTGCCGGTAAAGCCCACGAACCATGCATCCTTGTAATCGTCGGTCGTGCCGGTCTTGCCGGCCATGGGCCAGCCGGGCACCTGCGCGGATCGCGCCGTGCCGATGACGAAGGTGTTGTGCATCATCTCGTTCATCATCGCGACGGTAGCGGGATCGATGACGCGGCCGAGATTACCCGAGTTCGCCGGACGCTTGTAGACGATCTTGCCGTCGAGGGTCTTCACCTCGCTGATCACGTAAGGCGTCACGCCGATGCCGCCATTGGCGAAGGGCGCATAGGCGCTCACGAGTTCGAGCGGCGTCACTTCCGAGGTGCCGAGCGCCAGCGATCCGTTCGCCTGGAGCGGCGAGGTGATGCCGAGGCGCTGGGCCGTCTGCACGACCGCTTTCGGCCCCACCTCCATGTTGAGCTTGACGGCGATGGTGTTGAGCGACAGGGCCAGCGCGTCGCGCAGCGCAATCGGCCCGCGATACTTGCGGTCGTAGTTCTGCGGGGCCCAGCCCTTGTAGTTCACAGGGCTGTCGTCGAGCACCGTGTCGGGGGTGTAGCCCCGCTCGATGGCGGTGAGATACACGAAAGGCTTGAAGGACGAGCCCGGCTGACGGCGGGCGGAGGTTGCCCGGTTGAACTGGCTCGCCTCGTAGTTCCGGCCGCCCACGAGCGCGCGCACGGCGCCGTCCGGCTGCAGGGCCACGAAGGCGCCCTGGCTCACGTTGAACTTCTGTCCCTTGGCGTTGAGCTCGTCCACGAGGGCCCGTTCGGCAGCCGCCTGCATCGTCGGATCGATGGTGGTGAAGACCGCCACGTCCGTGTCGATGGTGCCGACGAAATCGTCGAGCACGTCCATCACGTAATCGGCGGCATAATTGGCGGAGCCTGCGCCGTTCGGCTTCACCGGATCGGCCGGTTGCCCGAGGGCCGTCTTCGTCATGTCGGGCGTGATGAAGCCGAGCTCGTTCATGGCCGCGATCACGAGCTCCGCACGGGCCTGCGCCGCTTTCGGATTGCGGTTGGGGGCCAAGCGCGAGGGCGACTGCACGAGACCAGCCAGCACGGCGGCTTCCGAGAGGGACACGTGGCGCGCGGACTTGCCGTAATAGCGCTGGGCCGCCGCCTCCACGCCATAGGCGCCCGCGCCGAAATAGACGCGGTTGAGATAGAGTTCGAGGATCTGGTCCTTCGAGTAATTGCGCTCCAGCCAGAGGGCGAGGATCGCCTCCTGGATCTTGCGGGAGGCGGTGCGCTCCTGGGTGAGGAACAGGTTCTTCGCCAGCTGCTGGGTCAGGGTCGAACCGCCCTGGAGGCTGCCGGAATGGGTGAGGTTGCGGTAGATCGCGCGGGCGATGCCCTGGGGGTCGATGCCGAAATGATCGTAGAAGCGCCGGTCCTCAATGGCCACGAAGGCCCTCGGCAGGTAGGGCGGCAATTCCTTGAGGGTGACCGTGCGGCCGCCCGTCTCGCCGCGATTGGTGATCAGCGAGCCGTCGCTGGCCATGATGGCGATGTTCGGTGGGCGCTTGGGCACGGTGAGCTGATCGATGGGCGGCAGCTGCGAGGCGTAATAGGCCACGATGCCGCCGATGGCGATAATGCCCCAGAGGCCGAGCACGACGCCGGCATAGACGAGCTTGCCGACGAAAGAACGGCCTTTGCGCCTGGATTTCTTCTTGGGGCGCGATGCGCGGCGCAGCGGCCTGTCCTCATCGTCCTGCCTGGAAGCACGCCGCCTTGCCATGGGCCCCCCTGCCCGGTCCTCGGGCGAGACGTAGAAATCCAGCTCCCCCGCTTCCGCAGCGGGCGCATCGAAAACCGGTTCTCGCCGGCCACGTCCGTTCGCCACGTTTCTTGAAACCCCGCATTGCCTGCCGGTGATGGGTGATTCCGGCCTTTTGAGCTCTGGAGCACCCTAATTGTGGCGGTTTAAGGGGCAGTTAACCTCCTGCAAGGTCGGAACTGCCGAGTCTGCACAGCGTTCCGTGCCTAATGAGCGCTTACATCATCGTGCTGGCCGGCTTTGGGGCCGTGGTCCTGCTGACCGCCTGGCTTCCCATGGTTCTGAAGGAGCTGCCCCTGTCCCTGCCCATCTTCTGCGTGGGTCTGGGCGCACTCATCTTTGCCATTCCGGACCTGCCCGGCGTGATGCCCCATCCCGGTGAGAAACTGGCCATCGTGGAGCGCTCGAGCGAACTCGTGGTCATCATCTCCCTCATGGGAGCGGGCCTCAAGATCGACCGGCCTTTCGGTTGGAAGCGGTGGAGGCTGACCTGGCGGCTCCTCGGTATCTCCATGCCCCTGACGATCCTGGGCCTCGCTTGGCTCGGCACCGGCATGCTGGGCCTGAGTCTCGCCGCCGCCATCCTGCTGGCGGCAGCGCTGGCTCCCACGGATCCGGTGCTCGCCAGCGACGTGCAGGTCGGTCCGCCGGGAGGCGGGCAGGAGGATGAGGTGCGCTTTACCTTGACCTCGGAAGCCGGCCTCAACGACGGCCTCGCCTTTCCCTTTGTCCTGCTCGCCGTCGCCCTGGTGCAGGAGGTCAGCTCCGAGAGCCTCACCCTATGGTTCGCCTATGCGGTGCTGTGGAAGATCGGAGCCGGCATCGTCATGGGTTATCTGGTCGGACGCGGACTTGGCTGGCTCACCTTCCACCTGCCGAACCGCGCCAAGCTCTCCCGCACCGGTTCAGGCTTCGTGGCGCTCGGCATCACGTGTCTGGCCTATGGGTCGACCGAGATGGTGAAGGGCTACGGCTTTCTTGCGGTGTTCGTCGCTGCCCTTGCCCTGCGCGCCACGAAGCGCGAGGACAAATATCACGAAAAGCTGCACGACTTCGCGGAGGAACTGGAGCGCCTGCTCATGATGGCGCTGCTCGTCCTGCTCGGCGGTGCCATGACCGGCGGCCTGCTCTTTCGCGCTCTGACCTGGGAGGCCGTTGCCTTCGGTCTTCTGGCGATCTTCGTCGTCAGGCCTCTCGCCGGATGGATCGGACTGATCGGCTGCCATCCCCCAATGGGGGAGAAGCTCGCAATCAGCTTCTTCGGCATTCGCGGCCTCGGCTCGATCTATTATCTCGCCTATGGCCTCAATCACGGGAAGTTCGACCATGCGGACGTTCTCTGGAGCACGGCGGGATTCATCATCCTCGTCTCCATCGTGCTCCACGGCATCACGGTCACGCCCGTGATGCGCCATCTCGACGACCGGCGAAAGTTTGCTCAAAACCTAACATAGAGCAATGACGCTCATTCACATCGATGATATAGACATCAAATCATCAGTAACCCGAACATAGGCACTGATGGCTGAGAGATTCGAGTGCTCCCGCCTGTGAACAGGAGGAGCGCCATCGTGCACGCCCCTTTCAATCCCACTGACAATTCCCTTATCCGCAAGCTGGAAATCATCTTCAAGCTGACGGATGACGAGCGGCAGGCCATCTTGAGCCTGCCGATGCAGGTCGCCGTCATCAAGGCCGACCAGGACATCGTGCGCGAAGGCGACCGGCCCTCCCGATCCTGCCTGATCTTGAGCGGCTTTGCCTGTGCCTACAAGATGACCGCCGAGGGCAAGCGCCAGATCGTTTCCTTCACCCTGCTTGGCGATATCCCCGATCTGCAGAGTCTTCACCTGAAGACGCTGGATACCAGCCTGAGCACGATCAGTCCGTGCAAGGTTGGGTTCATCCCGCACGAGGCGCTGCGCAATCTCTGCGAGCGCTACCCTCGCATCACAGCCGCGTTCTGGCGCGAAACCCTCATCGACGCGTCCATATTCCGGGAATGGGTGACGAATGTCGGGAGGCGCGAAGCCTATCGGCGCGCGGCTCACCTCCTATGCGAGTTGCTGACGCGCCTGAGGGCAGTTGGGCTGGCCGAGGACGATCGGTGCGACCTGCCGATCACCCAAGCCGAATTCGCCGATGCGCTGGGCCTGACCACGGTTCATGTCAATCGTGTTTTCCAGCAGCTGCGGGCCGATGGTCTCATTGTGACGAAGGGCACGCAATTGTACGTTCCGGACTGGAATCGGTTGAGGGAAGTGGGCGAGTTCGATCCGACTTACCTGCACATGGAGGCAGAAGCGGCATGAGACTCACCATGCAGCCAGTTCGAGTGGCCAACGGCTGCGACGAGGATGGTCTGCTGGTCTTCGATGATGAAGAGAGGCTCGTGGCCGTGTTGACTCATCTCTCGGATGGCAACGAGGTGGCCCCGAGGCAATGGTTCCTGGAGGCGGGGTTCGGCCGCTTGAACGTTGTTGTTCCTCCCACCTTCATCGATCTCGACGCGGCTCAGGCATGGATCAGCCAGCGCCTCGCCGGAGAGCGCTGACGCTACTCCGCTGCCAGTGGCAGCTCGCCCGTATCGGGATCGGCCTGCGCTAGGCCATGGATGCGACGCAGGTCGTTCACGAAAGCCTCGTAAGCCTCGCGCTTCGTCGCCTCGTCGGGCAGGCGCAGCAGATAGCTCGGATGCACGGTGATGTAGCCGGGCCAGGGCCCGAACTGCGCACCTCCGCGCGAGCGCGATATCGGCGTCGATTTGCCGGTGAGCGCGAGGACCGCCGTCGCCCCTAGAGCCACGACGAGCTTGGGGCGCACCAACTCCAGCTCCTTCATGAGCCAGGGCCGGTAATGCTTCACCTCGCTTGTGGTCGGCTTCGCGTGAATGCGGCGATGGCCGCGCTGCTCGAACTTGAAATGCTTCACCGCATTGGTGAGGTAGGCCTTTGAGCGATCGATCCCGGCTTCCCTCATGGCCTTGTCGAGAAGCTTGCCGGCAGGTCCGACGAAGGGGCGCCCCTGCAGATCCTCCTGGTCTCCCGGCTGTTCGCCGACGAAGACGATATCGGCATGGCTTGGCCCCTCGCCGAACACGGCCTGGGTCGCGCCGGGCACCAGAGGTCCTGCTTTCGCGATAACCGCATTGAGTTCCTGAAGCGTTTTCGGCTCCTGATCCCACATGGCCTCGAGAGCCCGTTCCGGCGTGCGTTTCGTGGGCATGGTCGCCTCCTGTTCGATCATCACGTCAACGCGTTGAGAGGCGGTTTGGATCAGGCCCGGAATGGCCGCGGTTTCCGGCAGGTTGCGCCAGTACTTCTTCGGCATTTCGGCGCGCATGGCGGTGGGGTTCACCCGCGCGGGGTTGAAGACACTCTCGTAATAGCCGCGCCAGCCCTCCTCGAAGCTGTCTTCCGAAGGCGCATCCTCGCGCCGCGCGGGCGGGCCGAAACTCAGTTCATGCCGATCCCAGCGCATGGAGCCAAGGGGCGTGAGGATCGTCCAGTCGAGGGAGCGGAAGCGGTCGATGAAGAACGCAGCCGAGGCCTCCAGGATGAAATGCTCAGGCTCGTACCAGGCGGCAAAGCGCTCCAGGTGCTTGCCTTTCATGCGCCGGAAGCGAACGAAGGCATACATCTTGTGAAGGTCGCGCCGCACCGCGCGCGCCATCATGTCGATGCGATGCACGAGCGGGTCGCTCGCGATTTCGAGAAGATCGCGTTCGCCGTTCAGAACGCGCCAGACGAGCTGGTAGAGCAGGGCATAGCGCTCAGGATCGCTGTGGCACACGCCGAGCTCGACGAGACGCGCCGTGCTGCGCGGCAACGAGACCGGCGGCGCGTCCTTCATGGCGTCATGGCCGAACAGCCCCGGAGCCTCGTCGAGGGACCAGAGGATGTGCTGCGGCGCGAGCTCTTCGGCGATCAGCCAGCGCACGGCCCGACGGAAGCCGTCGAGGTCCGCGTCGTTCTTCAGGGTGATGCGATGCAGGCTCATGCGAACAAGCTCAGCTGCTGGGGTTTATCGATCAGGCGCTCGCGCAGGTTCTGCCGGTCCAGGCTGGCTTTCGGGTGATGATCGGCGGCGATGAGAAAGGGGCGGGCGCGCTTGAGGCCCGAGGTCAGCCGGGCCACGTCTTCCAGCCGCAACGTGGTATGCCTGCGCGCCGCCACGATCTTGTCCACGGCGCGCGCACCAAGCCCCGGCACCCGCAGCAGCATCTCACGTTCTGCACGGTTCACGTCCACGGGGAACAGGTGGCGGTTCTTGAGCGCCCAGGCGAGCTTGGGATCGACATCCAGATCGAGCATGCCCCTCTCGCCGCTGCTGGCGATCTCCTCGACATTGAATCCGTAATAGCGCAGGAGCCAGTCAGCCTGGTAAAGCCTGCTCTCGCGCATCAGCGGCGGCGGCTTCAGGGGCAGTACGACGCTCGTGTCAGGGATCGGGCTGAAGGCGGAATAATAGACGCGCTTCATGTCGTAATGGCTGTAGAGCTTGGCCGAGGTGCGCAAGACATCCGCATCCGTCGTGTCGTCCGCGCCCACGATCATCTGGGTGGTCTGGCCTGCGGGTGAGAAATGGCGGCGCTCCTCGCGCGCTTCCTCGATGCGCTCGAACATCTGCGCCATGGTGTTCTCGATGGAGGCTCCGTCCTTCTCCGGTGCGAGCCGCTCCAGGCTTTGCTCCGTCGGGAGTTCCAGATTGATCGAAAGACGATCCGCCCAAAGCCCCGCTTCCTCGATGAGCCAAGGGCTCGCTTCAGGGATCGTCTTCAGGTGGATATAGCCGCGAAATCCATGATCGCGGCGCAGCTTCTTCGCCACGAGGAGCATCTGCTCCATGGTATAGTCGGGCGAGCGGATGATGCCCGACGACAGGAACAGGCCCTCGATATAGTTGCGCTTGTAGAATTCGATCGTGAGGGTCACGACCTCGTCGACCGAGAACTTCGCGCGCTTCACGTTCGACGTTCGGCGGTTCACGCAATAAGCGCAGTTGAAGAGGCAATAATTCGTCAGCAGGATCTTGAGCAGGGAGACGCAGCGCCCGTCCGGCGTGTAGGCGTGGCAAATGCCGGAAGCCGTCGTGGAGCCCAGGCCGTCGATGTCGGCCTTGCGCCCGGGTGCGCCGGACGACGAGCAGGAGGCGTCGTACTTGGCCGCATCCGCCAGGATGCGGAGCTTGCGGCTGAGCTTCTCGTCCATGGTTGCAAAGGCCTTCCGCTAATTGTTCGTGTTTTGTTCTAGCATGAATCGAATGACGAGGCGAGATCATCTCGCAGGGCGGGAGGTCGCACGAAAGGACGGTCCATTGCTCAAGGGCGAGGCAGGAAAGGTGCAACCTTTTGCACGCGCCTTGGAAAAGACCCTTGTCCTAGTCTGTCCGAACGGTAATCTCATTGCACCACCACGCCGGAAGAAGACGCCTTCATGATCCGCTCCGTTCTCGACGGCCTTTATCTCTTCGCCGGCTACCTCGCAGGCCTGTTTCTTCTCGTCATCTTCCTGCTCATGATGGGCCTCTCCATCGGGCGCGGCGTGGGCATCAACATCCCTGCAGGTGATGACTTCGCCTCCTGGTCCATGGCGGCGATGGCCTTCCTGGGGCTCGCCCATACCTTTCGCTCCGGCGAGATGATCCGGGTCGGACTGCTCACCGACCGGCTGCAGGGGCGGGCGCGATGGTGGGTGGAAATGTTCGCCCTCGTGATCGGCCTCGGCTTCGTCGGCTTCTTCGCCTGGCACGCGGTGCAGCTCACCTATGACAGCTACCGCTTCAACGATATGGCCCAGGGGGTTCTCGCGGTGCCGCTCTGGATTCCGCAGATCGGCTATGCGGCTGGTCTCGTCATTCTCTTCATCGCCTTCGTCGACGAGTTCATCCATGTTCTGCGCGGCGGCGATCCGCGCTACGAGAAGCCGCCTGCGACCACGGCCGAAGAAGTGGTGGAACGCGCGATCCAGAGCGGAGTGTAGGCCCATGGAGCTCATTGAGATTTCGGGCCTCCTGCTCCTGCTGCTCGCAGTGCTTCTCGCCGGCGGCGTGTGGATCGCCATTGCGCTCATGGCCTGTGGGTGGGTGGGAATGCAGTTCGTAGGCGGAGGCATTCCGGCCGGCCCGGTGCTCGCCACCACGATCTGGGGCAACTCCGCCTCATGGACGCTCGCGGCGCTGCCGCTCTTCATCTGGATGGGGGAGATCCTGTTCCGCACGCGGTTGTCGGAAGAGATGTTTCGCGGACTCGCGCCCTGGCTCAACTGGCTCCCTGGAAGGCTGATGCATGTGAACGTGCTCGCCTGCGGCATTTTCGGTTCCGTTTCCGGCTCCTCCGCCGCCACCTGCGCGACGGTGGCGAAGATCGCCCTGCCGGAACTCAAGAAGCGCGGCTACGACGAGATGGTGAGCTTGGGCTCCCTTGCCGGGGCCGGAACGCTCGGCATCCTGATCCCGCCCTCGATCACCATGGTGGTCTACGCGGTGGCGGCCAACGTCTCGATCATCCAGATCTTTCTCGCGGGTTTCCTGCCCGGCCTCCTCGTGATGGCGCTCTACTCGGGCTACATCGCCGTGTGGTCCCTCCTCAATCCTGACAAGTCACCGCCTCCCGAACCGAGAATGTCCTTTCGCGAGAAGCTTAAGGAATCGACCAATCTCATTCCCGTTGCGCTTCTCATCTTGCTGGTGTTCCTCACGCTTCTTCTCGGCTGGGCGACGGCGACGGAGTGCGCGGCATGGGGCGTGCTCGGCTCGCTCGCGATTGCCTGGTGGTCGGGCTCGCTCTCATGGGAATCGTTCTGGGCGAGCGTGATGGGAACCACACGCATCACCTGCATGATCATGCTGATTCTCGCAGGTGCATCCTTCATGTCGACATCCATGGCCTATACGGGCATTCCGCAGGCGCTCGCATCTTGGGTCGACAGCCTGCACCTTTCGCCCTACGCGCTGGTCGCCGCGCTCACGATCATGTACATCCTGCTCGGCACGGCCCTCGACGGCATCTCCATGATCGTGCTCACCACGGCGGTGGTGATCCCCATGGTGAAGACTGCCGGTTTCGATCTCATCTGGTTCGGCATCTTCCTCATTCTCGTGGTCGAGATGGCGGAGGTCTCGCCGCCCGTCGGCTTCAATCTCTTCGTGCTTCAAACCATGTCGGGCAGGGATTCGAACACGGTCGCACTGGCCTCGCTGCCGTTCTTCTTCCTGCTCGTCGCGGCGGTTGCGATCATCACGGTGTTTCCCAGCATCGTGATGGTGCTGCCGCAGATGGCATTTCCCGATTAGACCCTAAAAACCAAAACACCAGAGGAGAACCACCATGAAATCCTGGACCCGCTTTTCCTTAACCTTGGCAGGAGCCGTGCTCCTGAGCGCGCCCGCTCTCGCACAGACCAAGTGGAATCTGCCTGCGGCGTATCCCGCCGACAATTTCCACACGGAAAACCTCAATGCCTTCGCCAAGGACGTGGCGGATGCGACCGGCGGCAAGCTGCAGATCACCGTGCATGCCAATGCCTCCCTCTTCAAGGCCCCTGAGATCAAACGAGCGGTTCAGACCGGGCAGGCGCAGGCGGGCGAGGTGCTGATGTCGCTCCACGAGAACGAGGATCCGGTCTACGGCCTCGACGTGGTGCCCTTCCTCGCCACGTCCTTCGACCAGTCGAAGAAGCTCTGGGATGTGCAACGACAGGCCATCGAGAAGAAGCTCGCAAGCCAGGGCCTGATGCTGCTCTACGCGGTTCCGTGGCCGCCGCAGGGCATCTTCGCCAAGAAGGACATCAACACGGTCGAGGACTTGAAGGGCGTGAAGTGGCGCTCCTACAACGTAGGCACTGCCCGTATCGCCGAGATCGTCGGCGCTCAGCCGGTGACGGTGCAGGCGGCGGACCTGCCGCAGGCCCTCGCTACGGGCGTGGTCAACACCTTCATGACCTCGGGTGCGACCGGCTACGATGCGAAGGTGTGGGAGTCGCTGTCCCACTTCTACGACACACAGGCTTGGATTCCGAAGAACATGACCTTCGTGAACAAGGCTGCGTTCGATGCGCTCGACAAGCCGACGCAGGAAGCCGTGCTGAAGGCTGCCAAGACGGCGGAGGAACGGGGCTGGAAAACGGCTCAGGAGAAGACCAAGTGGTACACGGACCAGATGGCCGCGAAAGGCATGAAGGTTCTGCCGCCAAGCCCTGAACTCAAGGCGGGGTTGCAGAAGGTCGGCGAGCAGCTGACGCAGGACTGGCTGAAGAAGGCTGGTCCCGACGGGCAGGCGATCATCGACAGCTACAAGAAGGCTGCGATGTAGAATTCAGCGCTTCCGGAGGAATAAGGAAAGGGGCCATCTCGGCCCCTTTCTCGTGCGCGATGCTGCCGGGGTTAACGGCTCATCTTGAACTCGGGCATGCTCTGGAGCTGTTCCTTGGTCATGTTGACCATGGCGTGATCCGGGCCCGTACGATTTGCATTGTCGGCATTGCCGCCGGCATTGGACGAAGCGCCGCCCGCGGTGCCCGCCGTGGAACCGGTGGTGCTCGGCGAAGTGGTTGTGGTGGTTGTGTTCGAGGCCGTACCGCCGGCGCCGGCCGTGCCGGTCGTCGTGGTGTTCGAGGCCGTTGCATTGGCGCGCGGCTCCATCACGAACTTCACCTGCTCGAACGGCAGGGCCACGTTGCGCTCGCCGATGCCGAGGAAGCCGCCGACGCCGACCAGGACAGCCTGGATCTTGCCGCTCTGGTCGACCAGCATTTCGCTGATGTCGCCAATCTTTTCGTTGTTCTGGTTGTAGACGTCGAGACCCTCAAGCTGCGAAGCGCGCCACTGGCCGGGCTGCAGCTGGGTCATGGAGCCGCCGCTCGCGCCCATGCTGGTATTGCCCGAGGTGGAAGCGCCCGGGCTCATCGTCGTGGTGCCGGACGAGCCGCCGCTCGTCGAACCGGAACCGGACGTCTGCGCCAGAGCCGGTGCGGCGATCAGGGCCGAACCGAGCAGGGCCATTGCAAGGTGTTTCGCAACCATGTGTTCCTCCTGGGAAAGATACGGCGCGGCGCGCCGCTTGCCTTCTCAACGGATCAGCTGGGAATTGGTTCTATCATTCATCTTCACAGGAACGAGGGGGCTTGCCAGGCTGCGCAGCCCTTGAATGAAGAATGGCCGGGGCAAGCCCGGCCATTCCCGATCAAATCCTCGGCCACCCTCAGGCCAACGTGAAATCCATCGTGATTTCGGCATTCAGCACCTTCGAGACAGGGCAGTTCTTTTCGGCTGCACGCGCGAGTTCCTTGAACTTGGCGCGGTCGATGCCTGGCACTTTGGCATTGAGGGTCAGAGCCGATTTCGTGATCGTGAAGCCGCCGCCCTGCTGCTCGACGGACACCACGGCCTCGGTTGCCAGTTCCGTTGCGGTGAAACCGGCATTCTGAAGCTGGAAGGCCAGGGCCATGGTAAAGCAGCCCGCATGCGCTGCGGCGATCAGCTCCTCGGGATTGGTGCCCTTCTCGTTTTCGAACCGGGTCTTGAAGGAATAGGGCGTGGACGACAGCACTCCGGAATCGGAGGTGAGGTGACCGTTCCCATCCTTGCCTGTGCCCTGCCAGACAGCTCTTGCCTTGCGATTCATCGCGATCTCCTTTGAAGGTCGAGGTCGGTGATGTAGGACAGGACGGGCCGGGCTCCAGACCGAGGGTGGCGCAAAGCGGGTTTGCGCCACCCCTGCCCGGGGCTTTAGCCAACGAGACATGCCGATGGTTCATATTCCCTCCCGCCTGCGTCCCCGCTTTCTCGCATCGGCCCTCTTGGCGATCATGGCCTATTCCGTCCTTCCGGCGATCTGGACGTTGAACACGCGGCTCCTGGTGGCCTGGGATATGGGGGCGGCCTGCTTTCTGGCCCTTGCCTGGTCGATGGCGGGGCGCTCCTCCACGGAGAAAATGCAGCAGCGGGCGGCAGAGGAGGATGTAACCGCCGTCGTCTTTCTCATCCTGACCTTATCGACTGCGGTTGCGAGCCTTGCTGCCATCGCTGCCGAACTCTCCGGGATCCGCGACGCCGGCGACGAGCAGGTCTTCCGGCTTTCCATCGCAGGGCTCACCATCCTGTGCTCCTGGTTCTTCGTGCACACGATCTACGCCATCCATTATGCGCATGAATATTACGGCGATCGGGGCGAGCGGCGGGGCCTTGTCTTCCCGCACGACGGCAAGCCCGATTATTTCGATTTTCTGTACTTTTCCTTCAACCTCGGTGCCGCGGCCCAGACCTCGGACGTGGTGATCGTTTCCCAGCGCATGCGGCGCCTGGCGCTCGCCCATACGATCCTGTCCTTCCTGTTCAACACCACCATCCTGGCGCTGGCCGTGAACGTGGGCGCAGGGCTATTGTAGCGGTTGTAGAAATCCCGGCCGCGTCGCAAAGTCATCCCATGACAATCCCTTTCCATTCCAAGGCTCCGAGGCTCGAAACGGAGCGCCTCGTCCTCCGTGCGCACCGGCTGACCGATTTTGAAGGGTGCCTTGCTCTCTGGACGGATCCCGATGTGACCCGCTTCATCGGCGGCAAGCCTTCGACGCGGGAGGAGGTATGGGCCCGGATCCTGCGCTATGTCGGGCATTGGTCGCTCCTCGGTTTCGGCTATTGGGTCATCGAGGAGAAGGTGACCGGCAGCTTCGTCGGCGAGGTGGGCTTCGCCGATTTCCGGCGCGAGATCGAGCCCTCCATGGCCGACACGCCGGAGATCGGCTGGGCGCTCCTGCCGGCCTTCCATGGCAAGGGCTATGCCACCGAGTCTGCCGGCGCAGCCGTCGCATGGGGCGAGAAGCATTTCGGTCCCGTCCGGACCGCCTGCATCATCGCGCCGGAGAACGAGCCTTCGATCCGCGTGGCGCAGAAATGCGGATACCGGGAATTTCAGCGCACGACCTACAAGGGCAATCCGACCCTCATGTTCGTGCGGGACCCGGCCTAACCGCCGCCATCGTCCCTCTCGCCGTCCACGACCTGGCGCGCCACGTCGAAGCGAAAGCCTGCCCGCGCCAGCGCCGCGAGGTCCTTGTCGCGAAAGGGTGCGCGCTCGCCGGGACGGTAGGGCCCGAGCCTGCGGCGGCGGGCAAGCGCATGGGCCGCCTTTTCCTCGTCATCCTCCTCGCCGCCGTCGAGCGCCGCCGCGATGGCGGTGCGGGCGACGCCTTTCGCCGAGAGCTTCGCCTGAATCGCGCGCGCCGATCCGCCCCGGCGGCGCAAGGTGGCGACCCGGGCTTCCGCGTAGCGGGTGTCGTCGATGAGGCCGGTGCGCAGGCTTTTCGCCACCACCTCGTCGATCATCTCCTGAAATTCCGCCGCATCCTCGCCCCGGAGGCGGCAGCGCCTGTCGGCCTTGCGCTTCAGCACGCGCCTCAGGTTCTCGGCTGACGAGGCGTAGCGCTCGAGATAGGCGAGCGCCGCGCGCTGCAGATAGGCAGGCGTCACCGGCCGCGGAGGTTTCCTGGCGGGTTTCCCGTCGGTCATGCGGAGCTGGTCTCGGGCGGAAGCGACGTCTCGCCCGGCCTTTCCACCTGGCCCTTGCGCTGCAGCTGCAGGGCCACGAACCAGCACAGGGCGGCCCAGGCGGCGCCCACGGACCAGCCGGCGAGCACATCGCTGGGCCAGTGAACGCCGAGATAGACGCGGCTTGCCCCTACGAGCAGGGTCATGACGATGGCGAGCCCCATGATGAAGGCGCTGATGCGGCGGCTCTTCTCGACGCGGGCCAGCAAGGCGCCGAGCGTCAGATAGGTGATAGCCGAGAGCATGGCATGACCGCTCGGGAAGCTCGCCGTGTAGACCCGCGTGGCATGGGGCACGAGATCGGGGCGGGGACGTTCGAAGCCCATCTTCAGGCCCGTGGAGAGAAGGGTTCCGCCGACGATGGAGGCGAGAACGAGAAGCGCCGCGCCGCGCTTTCCCGCCATCAGCAGGTAGATGACGGTTGCCGAGGTCAGGAGCGTGAGGATCGCATAGCCGCCGAGACCCGTGAAATCCCGTGCGGCTTCCTCCAGCCAGCTCGGACCCAGGGGATTGGCGAGATCCTGAGGATTGCGCAGGGCGAGCAGGATCGTGCTGTCGAGAGCATGGGTTTCGCCTTCCAAGACCTCGTCGGCGATGGCGATGAAGGCCCAGGCAAAGAAGCCGCAGGCGGCGAAGGACAGAAGCGGGCCGACCTCGTTCAGCCGCAGGCGAACCCACAGGTGGGAAACAGGAGACAGAAAGCTCTTCATGCGTGCATGAGATAGGGGCTCAGGGCGATCAGGCGAGGGCATGGGACGCTCAAACTCCCAGCCGCCGGCGCCACTCCTTCGGCGCGGTGATGCTGCCGAGGCCGAGCCAACCGGCCATCAGGCGCAGCTCGTCGGCAAGAGCAGGCGCGATCTCATCCGGCGGCACGGAGGCTTCCGGATGGATCGAATGCACGATGAGATTGCCCTTGGCGCGGTCCGCCTTCAGATCGACCCGCGCGACGATCTTCTCGCCGAGCAGGAAGGGCAGGCAGTAATAGCCGAATTCACGCTTCTCGGCGGGCGTGTAGATCTCGATGCGGTAGCGGAAATCGAACAGGCGCTCGGTGCGCGTGCGCTCCCAGACGATGGGATCGAAGGGAGAGACGAGCGCGCGTGCCTCGATCCGGCGCGGCATTCTCGCCTGCGGGTCCAGGTAGACGGGCCCGTTCCAGCCCTCGACAGAAACGGGGATGAGGTCGCCCGCCTCCACGAGTTCCGGAATGCGAAGCCTAGCATCCTGTGCCTCGAGGCGGAAATAATCGCGCAGGCAGCGCTCGGAGGCGATGCCGAGTGCGCGGATCGAGCGGCGCAGCAATTCGCGCTGCGCCTCGTCCTCTGAGGGGGTGGGCGCATGGAGCACCTCGGAGGGCAGCACCCGCTCCGGCAGATCGTAGATGCGCTCGAATCCGCGCCGCGTGGCGGTGGTGACCTCTCCGGCCCAGAACAGCCATTCGAGCGCGCGCTTGCCGTCGCTCCAGCCCCACCAGGAGCCCTGTCCCTTGCCGCCGATGGACAAGTCGCCTGCGCCCAACGGGCCGCGGGTTTCGATCTCGCGGCGCACCTCCTCGATGAAGGCCCGCTTCTCACGGCCGAAGCGGGCGATGCCCCCATAAGTGCCCTCGCCCCTGGCGGCGCGCGCCATGCGCCAGCGGAAATGCGGATGCAGGTCGAGGGAAATCAGCGAGGCTTCGTGACCCCAATATTCGAACGTCCCGCGCTTCTTCGGATGATAGGCGATCCGTTCGAGCAGGGTGCGGTCATAGGCGCCGATGCGCGAGAAGAGCGGCATGTAATGAGCGCGCACCAGCACGTTCACCGAATCGATCTGGAGCAGGTGCGAGCGCTGCAGCTGGCGCTTCACATGGCGAAGACTGGCGCCGTCCGGCCGTGGCTCGTGAAATCCTTGGGCGGCGAGGGCGATGCGGCGAGCCTGGGCGAGGGAGAATTTGGTGCGAGGTGACATGGGCGAAGGGATCTGATCTCCTGACAGGTAAGGGCAATTGCGAGGGTTCGACAACCCGTTGCCGCTTCTCATCCATCCTGCCCATGCTCCGACCTGAGACGTGGCGTATCACAGGGCATGCGCGTGCATCCTCGCGGCGTGAGTGGCGCGAGGGTGTGAGATCGAGGGAGGGCGCGAGGAGGCGTCCGGCTAGTGTGTGTCGATGTGAAGAAACCGAAGGATCCTCGCGCACGGTTCTTTTAGGCGGACACCGCGTCTTGCAGCGGGCGGCCTCCCGCCGGCAGGCGTGCGAGACCTGCCGCAGGACCGTTCCCCGCCCCGCATCTGCGACGCCTCGCGAGCGCGCCCCTCGTCGGGCCGGGATGCGCAATGATATAGCTAAGGTTGCAGCCGCTGTCAAGAACAAAGTGCGAACATCACTCCACCAGCCTGAGCCGGTCCTTGCACCCGCAGCCGTCATCCCCGGCCTTGTCCCGGGGATCCCCGTCTTCTGCCGCTGCGGTTCTCAAGACGTGGATGGCCGGATCAAGTCCGGCCATGACGAGGTGGGACGATGCGGGCTGGAGAAAGCGCACCCTCTGCCGTCATCCCCGCGCAGGCGGGGATCCAGAACCACAACGGTGTGAGAGGCAGGCTCGTCCAGGCGCGCCCTGGCTCTCCTCCCCCTTGTGGGGAGGAGATGGAGGTGGGGGTGCGAG
>DASQML010000022.1:0-58558 GCA_035645515.1 Microvirga sp. | reverse complement strand
GTGCTCGACCTCGGCATCGATGGCCTGATCGATGATCTCCGCCAGCACCATGGTGTCCTCGGCCCTCATGGCGGTGGCCGGATAGATCTGAAACTGGCTGTTGCTCTCCACCACAATGGCGTCGCGGCCAAAGCGCAGCACAACCGCTCGCAGAGCCTGAGATTGCGTTGTTGTCTTTGACAAACCTGCAAAGCATCGATCAGCGGCTGTTCCCAGTCACGAAGTCAGAGCTCTCAGGTTGAGATGCTCCGGATCTCGCTCTCTCGGACGGCTCTTTCGACCGTCCCTGATTTGATGCGGTACGAAAGCTCGCCGGTCTGATCGGCGGGCATGAGCCGCACAACTTCGTAAACACTGGCGGAACTGGTCCGAGCATCCGAAAAGGCAGCCTGCTTCAGCCGAACCATCTGTCGGATCTTGAACTTATGGGACATCAGCAATCTCCTTGCTGCGTGTGAATTGATGGATGTCAGCGCCGCGATGTGAGCGGCGGCAGCCCTTATCTTCGCGCTTTGCGAGCCGCGTAACGAGCATCTCGGGCTGCTTTGCGCTCAGCCTCAAGCCTGACCTCGTTCTCCGCCTTTTCGGCAGCGGCGCGCGCTTGCTGCTCCGCCTGTTCTGCGGCGAGAGTCTCCTGCTCTGCGGCGAGGCGGGCTTTCTCGGCGATGCGCTGGGCTTCCCGTTCCGCTATGCGAGCATCCCGTGCGACGCTTACCGCCACTCGGGCGGCCCGCCGTTCCGCAACCGCCGGATCGTCCGGGTCCGGTCGCTGACGGAACTTGGCCGCCATTGCCTGCTTTGCGGTCCGGGCGGCGCTCAGCCGTTCATTCAAATCTTTCTGCTTCATGCCACTCATTCATCTTGATACGTCCACCTCATCCGGCTCATGTCGCTTATCGGACACGCCTGATGCTGGTGATGGTGCCTTCCGGCAGCGAGCCCTGCTCCTGCTGTGATCGAGCAATCAAGCCGACGGTCCGGGTGTCGCGCGCCTCAACAGGGTTGTCGATCCACAGATAGGCCGTGCGCCCGTCGTCATAGTTCACCACGAACATGACCGATTTCGCAGGAGTGGATTTTCGAAATGTGTTCATCGCTTCCTCACCTGTCTGCCCATCGCATGATGGAGCTTTGCAAAGAAAAAGCCGCTCCACCCGGGAGCGGCTTCGCAGAGGCGCTTATGGTTTGCGCCCCATCATCTTTAGGCCGTCTGAATGTTGTTCACGGCAACCTTGCCGGAGCGACGATCCTCGGCGGTGTCGAAGGACACCTTCTGGCCTTCGACCAGGCCGCGGATGCCGGCGCGCTCGAGAGCGGTGGCATGGACGAACACGTCCTTGCTGCCGTCGTTCGGTTGGATGAAGCCGAAGCCCTTCATGTCGTTGTAGAACTTAACAGTGCCCATAATCATAGGGGGAGCCTTTCGCGATTGTCGCAGATGCACGTGAGGCAAGGGCGCGCACAGGCGCGGCCTCAACTCGGTTCGTCGATGTAATGGTAAGAAAGTCTGAACGTGCGCCTGACAACGTCAAAAGCGAAACGACCCGATTGTCCGGCCAAAATTCGATAATATTTATATAGAGACTTTCTGGAATAATAACAAGACCTGTCTGTCTTTGTCTCTCATAAAGGCAGAATTGAGTGGTCTTGACGGGCCTCGAAGACCGGACTTTGCTCAGCGGGCCAGAGAGCTTCAATGTTGATCACGCTCAATCAGTGCGCATCATAGATAGCATTTTCCCGGCTATCGTGGCTGCTCCGATGGAGCCACAGTGAAGGCCAATGCGGAGCATCCCCATGAGTGTCCTTTTTGAGGAGCTTGATTATCGCCCCACCCCCATGGGAGCCCTCAGTCTTCGGCGCCGACGGGATCTGTCCAGCGGAGGCGACATCTACGAGATCAAGCTCAATGGCGAGTTCCTGATGTCGAGTCGGTTCACTGCAGCCGAGATTGCTCTTGCGCGGTTGGGCCTCGCAGCATTGTCCGGAACCTCCCTCGATGTGATCGTCGGCGGGCTAGGCCTTGGCTATACTGCGCAAGCCGTTCTGGAGCATCCGCAGGTGAGCTCGCTTATGGTGATCGACGCTCTTCCGGAAGTCATCGAGTGGCACCAGCAGGGCCTGCTGCCGCTCGGAGGCGAGCTGACCTCCGATCCCCGGTGCCGGCTGGTTCTCGGAAACTTTTTTGAAGGAGCCGCCTCGGAAGCTGGCTTCGATGCCGACCATCCAGGACGCCGTTACCACGCGATCCTCGTCGACATCGACCACTCGCCCAGGAACGTCCTGCACCCGAGCCATGAAGCGCTCTACACCACCGATGGTCTTACACGCCTTTCGGCGCACCTCCATCCCGGCGGCGTCTTTGCTCTGTGGTCCAACGATCCGCCCGACGATGAGTTTCGACAGGCCCTTCAAGAGGTGTTCGCCGCCAGTGAGGCGCGTATTGTCGGCTTCGACAACCTGCGGAAGGATGGCGAGGCGACAAACACGGTGTATGTCGCAACGCGCACCGGCTAGCGACCATGGCGAGCCCCTCGTTCGCCGGACCAACGCAGCCACGTTTCAATACCGTCCGTCGCGGTGGATCACTCGTAGGCGTTCAGCCGTTTCCGCAATCCCCCGGCAACCGACAGCTCCTTTAGGCGTTCCTCACGATCATCCCACATGGAGAGCATGCATGTCCCACTTGGAGACGAGAGCCGACACGAGCCCCCGCAACCTGTCTCGGGGTGGGCGTCACTCGACCGGGCCGCAGCGGGCGAACGCTCACCGCCATGAGCAGACGGCTAGAATCCGAAGGGCGCCTCGTTCCAAGCAGAACGCTCACCCGAGCCGTTGGCGCTGGCTCACGCCCATCCTGGCAGGCTCGGCCGCGGCGCTGGGCGCTGCTGTCCTGTACAACCGGCAAAGAACCGAGGCTGCCGAACGCAAGACACCACCCATAGGCCGGTTCCTCCATGTTGACGGTGTGCGTCTGCACTACATCGAGCGCGGGCAGGGTACGCCTGTCGTGCTGATCCATGGCAACGGCACGATGATCCAGGACTTTGCGGTCAGTGGTCTCGTGGACAAGCTTGCGGACCGCTACCGTGTGATCGTGTTCGACCGCCCGGGCTACGGCTACAGCAGCAGGCCCCGCCGGCTCTGGACACCACAGGCCCACGTGAAGCTCTTTCAGAGCGCGCTGGAGCATCTTGGCGTCGAACAGGCTGTCGTCGTCGGCCACTCCTGGGGCACCCTGGTCGCGGCGGCCCTTGCCCTTGAATGTCCCTCGCTTGTCCGCAGTCTCGTGCTGGCCTCGGGTTATTACTATCCGACGCTGCGAGCCGACACGTTCCTGTTTTCACCGCCGGCTGTTCCGGTGATCGGCGATGCGATGCGCTACACCGTCTCCCCTCTGGTCGCCCGCGCGATCCTACCAGGCCTCATCAAGCAAATGTTCGCGCCCGCTGAAGTGCCGGAGAGATTTGAGCGCCTGTTCCCCAAGGAAATGATGCTTCGACCTTCACAGCTTCGTGCGGCGGCGGAGGATGCAGCCCTGATGACACCCTCGGTTATGGAATTGCAGCATCACTACGGCGAACTGCAGATGCCAGTCACGATCATCACCGGCGCAGGCGATCAGATTGCGGATGTGGGCCGCCAATCCGCACGCCTGCACCGTGAGCTGCCGGACAGTGAGTTCGTCACGCTACCCGGGCTCGGGCACATGATCCACCACCTGGCCCCCGATGCGGTCGTCGACGCCATTGATCGAGCGGCGCAGCGGTCTGCGCACTGAAAGAGTCGATGGAAACTGCCGCCGAACTCCGACTGATGCTCCTCCCGTCAGCCAAGCTGACCAAGGCGCAGCCTGAGCCCCGGATTCAGCGTCTCGCACGGGGCTCCCCTGCATGCAACGGCTCGCCTGGGCTCAGGCGGCCTGCTGTCCAGCCGTTCCAATCGGGATGGCGATAGTGCATCGCACGCCCTCACGCTCGTAGCGCAGGTCGAGCTGCCCTGCGAGCTCGCGGGTGACCGTTTGCTGCAGCAGACGCGAGCCGAAGCCCGGGACCGGCTCTGCATCGAGCAGGGGGCCGCCCAGTTCGCGCCATGTTATGGTCAGGAGCGCTCCCTCGCCGGACCTGTCGACCCTCCACTCGACCTGCACCTGGCCAGACACTGTCGAAAGGGCGCCGTACTTGGCGGCGTTGGTCGTGAGTTCGTGGAAGGCCATTCCCAGCACCACTGCCAAGCGGGCCGGAAGATCCACGTCGGGTCCACTGAGACGTGTCCGTGGCGACAGAGCCGCATAGGGCTGGAGTTCGGCTTCCAGAAGAGACCTGAGCGAGGTCCCCTCCCACAGGGTCTCGTTGAGCAGGTTGTGCGTCCGCGAGAGCGCCAGCAGACGCTGCAGGAACCGTTCCTGTGCCACCTGAGGCGGTACGCCCGAGCGATTGGACTGCCAGGCCAAGGACTGCACCGTGGCAAGCGTGTTCTTCACCCGGTGGTTCAGTTCGTCGATGAGCAGCTTCTGCCGCCCGTCCGCCGCTCGCCGCTCCGTGATGTCCTCCACCACACGGACGGCATAGAGAAAGCTTCCTGATCCATCCCGCAGGGCGGTGCTGGTCACACGAGCCCAGCCGCTGCTGCCATCCTTGCGCGTGAAGTGGCTCTCGTTGGTGTAGGTGTCCAGTTCGCCCGCGACCTGGCGTGCGAAGAGCTTCAGATCCTGATCAAGACTATCGTTTAGTGTGACATGGCTGAAGTGCTGCCCGATCAGTTCCTCCCGCGTATGGCCTGTGAGCTTGCAGCGAGCCTCGTTGACGGAGATGAAGCGGCCCTCCCGATCGACCTCGGCGATACCGACGGCAGCATTCTCATGAGTGGCGCGAAGCCGGGCTTCGCTGGTCCGCAAGGCAGCCTCACGCTCGCGAAGCTCGGACGAGGCGGAGGCAAGGGCGTCGCCCACCCGGTCGATCTCCGGGAGTCCGCTCGCAGCCACTTTGATAGGCTCGCCACGGCCGAGACGCTGCGCCAAAGTCACAAGGTCCTCGACCGGAGCTGTGATGCTGCGTCCGACCTTCAACGCCATGAAGACCCCGAGAGTCAGGAGGAGCCCTCCGCCTGCGGCGAGGTACAGGGCAGAACGCCGCGGTGCCGCCGTGAGGTCCGATCGCGGCACCGCAACGATGGTCGACCAGCCTGAACCGGGCGAGCGGGACAGAGCCAGCAGCGTCGGGACGCCATCGAGGGAAACGCCCTCTGCAATCCCCTGCTTCACGCCGGCCCTGACCCGCTCCACGTTCTCCGGCGTCGCCGGCTTGCCCACGAAACGGTCCGCGTCCCGGCTTCTCGCCACCACCGTTCCGTTACGGTCGATGATCGCGCCGATCCAGGTGGGCGGGAGGCCCTGGTCCGCCAGCACGCGGCTGACCGTTTCCGCCGGCATGATGATCGAGACGTAGCGCTGCGATCCGTCACCGTCGGTGATCAGGGTATCGACGCCGACGCTCGGCTGCTTCGCGACGAGGCCGATGAACAGATTGCTGACTCGGACCTGCCCGGGAGCGATCCCTTCCCAGTGCTTCTGCGTCCCTGTCTGCGGCAAGGGCGCTCCACGCGGCAGACGGGTGTTCACCACCTGCTGTCCAGGCTCTTCCACCACTACCCATGCCCCCGGAAGCCGAGTGGCTGCACGAGCCAAGGCATCGAAACCCGAATAATCCCGGGCCTTGAGTTGAGGCGAGGCCGCTAGCGACCAAAGCAGTGCCTCCGCCTGGCCGAACTGGCGATCCACTACGAGCGACAAGGCTCGCGTGGTTTCAAGAAGGTGCTTCTCCACCTCGTGCCGCTCGTTGCGGTATCCGGCGTAAATCGTCAGTGCGGCCGCCGCCAGGGCCGGGACGAGAAGCGCCAGCGCCATCAGGAGGAGACGCATGCGCAGGGACGGCAGCCAAGACCTTGCCGGACCTGTTCCAGGTCTAGCCGTAGTCATCTGTGCCCCCATCCGCGCCGGCTCCCGAGAATATCGATGTAAGTCAAACTACCTAAGTCAAGCTGGGCGTCCGGTCGAGTCGCAACGCAGGAGCGAAAAGAACCGCCGTCCGCCTTGGGAACCGGAACTCAGGCTGCCGCCTGTGCCGCACGAAGGCCGACCCCCTTGAGCGGTACGTTGATCAGGCACACCACTCCCGTAGGCGGGTATTGCACCTCGACCTCTCCTCCAAGCTCCCTCGACAGGCTGCGCTGGATCAGCCGGGTTCCGAACCCGGCGCGGGTCGGCTCCACGACCAAGGGGCCGCCAGTTTCCTCCCAGCGGAAACGCAGGAGTTGTCCTGGCCCCGTCTCATCAACGCTCCATGCGATCACGACCCGTCCGGCATCCACCGAGAGGGCGCCGTACTTCACCGCGTTCGTGAGAAGCTCGTGCAGGCACATGGAGATCGGAAGGGCCATCCCGGGTGGAATTCTCAAGAACGGTCCTTCTATGTCGAACCTCTCGCCCCGGTCCTTCTGATAAGGCTGGATCGCTTCCAGGACGATGTCCCGGAGGGAGGCGCTTTCCCAGTTCTCCCGCGTGAGGACATCATGGGTGCGCGCCAGGGCGAACAGCCGCGCCTCGAAGGTCTCGCGGCCCTGTTCCGGATGCTGGGCACGAAGGCTCTGAGATGCGATGGACTGCACCGTGGCCAGCGTATTCTTCACGCGATGGTTCAACTCATTGATCAGCAGCGTCCGGTGCTCTTCGGCTCGCTTGAGTGCGTCGATGTCCGTGCTCGACCCGAACCAGCCCGTGATCCGCCCGGTTTCGTCATGCAGGGGCTCAGCCCGTGCCAGGAACCAGCGATAGGCGCCGTCGTGACGGCGGTATCTGACCTCGATCTCGTAGAGATCGCCGCGGCTGCGGGCTGCAGCCCATGCGGACAGCGTTCTGTTCACGTCGTCGGGATGAACGACGTTGGCCCATCCGCTCGCCAGCGCCTCCTCGGAGGTTTGGCCCGTGTACCCATACCATCGCTCGTTCATGTAACGGATGTTGCCTTCGGCGTCACTGAACCACACGAAGGCCGGCACCAAGTTCGCCAGCGACCGGAAGCGGTCCTCGCTGGCTTGCAGTGCTCGCGTTCGCTCCGCGATCCCTTCGGCCATGGCATTGAAGGCTGCCCCGAGCTTGCTGAACTCGCTCCCGCTGTTGACCTCCGCAACCCGCGTGGCGTAGTCGCCTTCGCGCCAGCGAACGGCGGCCGCGAGCAGGCGCTGCACGGGCCGGTGTACGAAGTAGCGCCCGCCGATCCAGGCCGCGAGGAGGGCAAGGACGAGGCTGGTGAAAAGAAGTATCAGGCCTTGGCGCGTGGCCGCATCGATTGGCTTGAACGCCGCGTCCTTCGAGAGACCGAAGGCAACAATCAGGTCGGGCCTTTCCCCTGCATCAGGGCTCATCGAGATCGGCACGAAGACGGCCACCCGCGTGACTCCGTCCGGCCCTTTCGCTTCAAACGCTCCTTTTCCTACCAACCCAGCCAGTGCGCGCTGTGCGGCAGGGGCCGGCTTGCCGACGAGTTGGGTGTTATCGTCGGGAAGCCGCATCAGGTAGGTCAGATCACGGTCGGAAAGCCCCACCACGGCATCCTCGCCGGCAAAGCGTTGGCGCATATGACCCGCAAGCCATGTGAGATCCAGCCCGAGCACGATGGCGCCTACGGGCTCGCCCGTTCCATCACGCAGGGGATAGGCAAAGCTGAGAAAGCGATCTCCTGTGCCGCTCTCGCCGTACCCGCCAATGACGAACTGGCCGGTTTGCATTGCGCGCTGGAAATGCCCGCCCCGGACCCTGGCGACCGATGGGTTTCCCCGCGTGGTGCAGACAAGCCGACCTTCCCGGTTCGCAATTCCGAGGGACAGCTGCCCGGGGTATTCCTGGCGGAGGCGCACCAGCAGGGCCGAGCACGCATCTGGAGACGTAATCCCGCGGGCTGCCTCCCCGATCAGCGGCACCTGAGCCAGGATCACCGCAACACGCTGGACACCCTCAATGACTTGGCGCAGCTCGGCGGCAGCCTGCTCGCCCAGCCGGACGGCTTGGCTTTGCACCTCGGCCTCGCGGGTCCTGCGCAGGGCATACTCGTTGTACGCCTCGATCAGAAGGGCCGGAAGGATGGCCAGAGCAACGAGGAAGAGCAATCGGACGGTCAGGTTCATGAGAGTCCAGTATAGGGCAGCTGATGTGTGGAGGCGAACCGGGATCCCGGGCAGGCTGGAGAGTTCTGCAACGTTCCAGTATAACTGTAGTCATGATGCCTTAGGAGCCAAGGACATTCTTTTGGTGGCAAGCTCCGAGCCTGCCCGATGCGACAGCAGAAGGTCCCAAGGACCGATAGGATCCAAACTACGGTACGGTTTCCCGAGTTGGCCTGATAAGTCCTTGAGACAGGAGAAACGTTTGCCCTCGTGAAGCCGCAAGGCAGCTGGCTGGTTGAACGAACGAAGACAGCTCAACACTCGGCAACCCAGCGGGACGGTGCAGGATTGACGATCTTCCGGACGTGATGTTCCTGCAGTGATCTGGAAGGCCAGGAGTCAGATACCACCTGAAACGAGTGCCCGCCAAGGGGAGACCTTGGAAACCTAGACCTCTGTATCGCGTTATTCAAGCCTAGCAGTTTGGGTGAGGTCAGGCGTATGCGGCAGTTTCTACGTGACAATGGGCTCTCAATAACCTTGTTTGCCCTGTTCCTTCTATCACTTGTCGGACAGGCGCTCACCGGATGGAGAGCCCATGCTGAGGAACTCCGACTCCACGAGTTGCCTGCTATTGGCTTCCTTACCTATCTGGGCAGCGGCCATTTCATATCTGCAGTATTCGAGAATTGGGAGAGCGAGTTCCTCCAGATGGCCGCATATGTGGTGCTCACTGTCTTCCTGTTCCAGAAGGGCGCCTCGGAGTCCAAGAAGCCGGACGAGGAGAACCCGGAAGATGAATCACCGTCCGCACACCGCAAGGATCCGAATGCACCTTGGCCTGTGCACCGTGGCGGACTGCTGCTGAAGCTCTATTCGCACTCCCTCAGCATCGCGCTGGTCACGCTCTTTCTCGCCTCGTTCTGGCTGCATCTGGCAGGGAGCACACGCCGGATGAACGAGGAGGCGCTCCAGCACCAGAACCCGCCGCAGACTATGATCGGCACCCTGGCAGAGCCGGAGTTCTGGTACGAGAGCTTCCAGAACTGGCAGAGCGAGTTCCTGTCGATCGGCGTGCTTCTGATACTGGGCATCTACCTGCGCGAGCATGGCTCGCCGGAGTCGAAACCAGTCGCAGCCCCGCACGCGATGACGGGACATTGATCAATTTGGTGATCGCGACCATCAGGGCGGCCTCACGCCTGCGGGCGTGAAAGAGGAGCGCATCCTGATAAGACTGAAGATCCTACAAGGAAGTTCGGGTCCGTCGTTGCGGCCGATGAGATATGCAACTTCAGTAGTCCGTTCGGGTGCAGGAAAACCACCATCCTGAAGATCGCCAACCGGCTCATCAGGCAGACGTTTAGCAGGATCGTCGTCGACGGGCGCAACATCCATACCATGGACCCGCCGCGAGATCCGGCGCCGAGCCCAAGTGGAAGCTTTCTGTCAACGAAAGCAGCTTAGGCGTTGGAAGTTGAGGCATTGTATGTGCGATTGACGAACACAAGCCTCCGTGGAATGATCCATTAAAACAACAATAACGAAACCACAGGACATCTCATTGGGAGGAAGGTATGCGGTTGAAGCAAGTCGCGCTGCTGTCTGCCGTCAGCTGGATTGCAGGCACATCTCTGGCGTTCGCTCAAGGTCAGACCTTGACGATTGCAACAGTCAACAATGCTGACATGATCATCATGCAGCGCTTGTCTCCCAAATGGGAGCAGGCGACCGGCAATAAATTGAACTGGGTGGTTCTCGAAGAGAACGTTCTGCGACAGCGTGCGACCACGGACATCGCGACCAAGGGCGGGCAGTTCGACATTATCACCATTGGCTCCTACGAGACACCGATCTGGGGCAAGCAGAACTGGCTGATGCCAGTGGACGATCTTGGTGCCGATTACGGCTACGACGATCTGATTCCAACCGTGAAGAGCGCGCTTTCGGCCAATGGAAAGCTGTACGCGGTGCCGTTCTATGCCGAGAGCTCATTCACCTTCTACAGGAAGGATCTGTTTGATCAGGCCGGCATCAAGATGCCGGACAAGCCGACCTATGATCAGATCGCTGAATATGCCGCCAAGCTGACCGACAAGTCCAAGGAGCAATACGGCTTCTGTCAGCGCGGCAAGCCCGGCTGGGGCGAGAACATGGCGTTCATCGGTCCAATGGTGAATGCCTTCGGCGGGCGCTGGTTCAATGAAAAGTGGGAACCGCAGCTCACCACCGAGCCGTGGAAGAAGGCGGTCACCTATTACGTCAAGAACATGCAGGCCTATGGTCCGCCCGGCGCGAGCGCCAACGGGCACAACGAAAACCGCGCCCTGTTCGCTACCGGCCATTGCGCCATATGGGTGGATGCGACGTCCGCTGCAGGCTACATCTACAACCCGAAGGAAAGTCAGGTTGCGGACAAGACCGCCTTCACGGCTGCGCCGGTTCAGGTGACGAGCAACGGGTCCGCGTGGTTCTGGTCCTGGGCGTTGGCGATCCCGGCTTCGTCACAAAAGGCTGCCGCGGCCAAGTCGTTCCTGAAATGGGCGACCTCGAAGGAGTATATCGCCATGGTGGGCAACGAGGTCGGCTGGGTCTCGGTGCCCCCGGGCACACGCAAGTCGACCTACGACAATCCGGAATATCAGAAAGCCGCTCCCTTCGCGAAGGTCGTCTACGACTCCATTGTGAACGCGGACATCACCAAACCCACCAAGGATCCGGTGCCGTATTCCGGCATCCAGTATGTGACGATCCCTGAGTTCCAAGGCATCGGCACGGCTGTCGGTCAGCAGATCGCCGCGGCTCTCGCCGGGCAGACGACGGTAGATCAGGCGCTGGAGACAGCTCAGCGCTCCACCGAGAGGACCATGAAGCAGGCGGGATACCCGAAATAGGCGAGCTGCCACCGGGCCGGCAGGCATCCCATGCCTGCCGGCCGTTCTCTCCCGTTGCGAGAAACCAAGATGGCGAGCGTCACGACCTCTGTTCCTGCCTCCACCGAACCTGCCGCAGCAGGCCGGCGCAGCCAGCGCAATGTAAGAACCCTGCCGCTGATTGCACCATCCGTGATCGTCCTGTTTCTCTGGATGATCGTGCCGCTGGCAATGACGCTGTGGTTCTCGTTCCAATACTACAATCTGCTCGACCCATTGGTCGGCGGCTTTGCCGGGTTCGAGAACTACACCTACCTTCTGACCGATCCGTCCCTCGTGACGGCGATGATGAACACCCTGTTCCTGGTGTTCTGGGTGCTGGTGATCACCGTCGGACTCGGTACCCTGCTGGCGGTTCTGTTCGATCAGGATTTCTATGGCCGCGGCATCGCACGCCTGCTCGCCATCGCGCCGTTCTTCGTCATGCCCACCGTCAGCGCTCTGGTGTGGAAGAACATGCTGATGCACCCGGTCAACGGGTTGTTCGCATTCTTCGCCCGTTCCCTCGGCCTGCCGGCGATCGATTTCTTTGGCAGCTTTCCGCTGACCTCGGTCATCATTATCGTTGCATGGCAATGGCTGCCCTTTGCGCTGCTCATCCTGCTCACCGCCATCCAGTCCCTCGACAGCGAGCAGAAGGAGGCGGCCCGCATGGATGGGGCAGGGCCGTTCGCGATGTTCTTCTTCATCATTCTGCCGCATCTCGGCCGGGCCATCAGCGTGGTCATCATGATCGAGACCATCTTCCTGCTGTCGGTCTTTGCGGAGATTTACGTCACTACCTCGGGCGGTCCCGGCCTCGCCTCGACAAATCTGGCGTTCCTGATCTATCTGCGGGCACTCCGGGAATATGACGTGGGCGGAGCCTCTGCCGCAGGCGTGATCGCGGTCATTCTAGCCAATATCGTAGCGATCTTCCTGGTACGGTCCATCGCCAAGAACATTGCCGATTGAGGATAGTCATGCATCCCGCAACTCGCAATAAACTGATCATCACCCTGGCCGGGTGGCTGGCCGCAGGCATCATCTTCTTTCCGATCTTCTGGATGGTGCTGACGAGCTTCAAGACGGAGGTGGAGGCTGTCGCCACACCGCCGAAGCTCTTCTTCACACCCACGCTCGAAAATTACGTCACTGTGCGCGAGCGGGCGGATTACGTGCATTTCGCCCTCAACAGCATCTTCATTTCAGTAGGTGCGACGCTGCTGGCGATTCTGATTTCAGTACCGGCCGCATACGCCATGGCGTTCTTCCCCGGCAAACGCACCAAGGACCTGCTGCTCTGGATGCTGTCCACCAAGATGATGCCCGCAGTGGGCGTGCTGATCCCGATATACCTGCTGTTCCGGGATACCGGCGCCATCGATACGCGCTGGGGCCTCATCGTGGTCTACACGCTCATGAACCTGCCGATTGTGGTCTGGATGCTCTACACCTTCTTCAAGGAGGTGCCGAAGGACATTCTCGAGGCAGGTCGCATGGACGGAGCCAAGCCGAAGCAGGAGGTGTGGATGCTGCTGCTGCCCCTCTCGCTGCCTGGCATCGCGTCGACGGCGCTCCTGTCCATCATTCTGTGCTGGAACGAGGCCTTCTGGAGTCTGAACCTCACCACCTCCAATGCGGCCCCGCTCACCACCTTTATCGCGTCGTTCTCCGCCCCCGAGGGCCTGTTCTGGGCGAAACTCTCGGCAGCATCGACGATTGCGATCGCACCTATTCTGGTCTTCGGCTGGATGAGTCAGAGGCAGCTCGTGCGCGGCCTCACTTTTGGAGCCGTCAAATAAAAGCGGGAAACATCCATGGCGACCGTCACACTCAAAGGCATCCAAAAGAATTATGGCAACGTACAGGTGATCAAGGGTGTCGATCTCTCGATCGACGACCGCGAATTCTGCGTATTCGTCGGACCGTCCGGATGCGGGAAATCAACCCTTCTGCGCATGATTGCAGGATTGGAGGAGATCACGGCGGGCGAACTTCTGATCGACGGTCAACGTGTGAACGACGTGCCACCCTCGGAGCGGGGGCTTGCCATGGTGTTTCAGTCCTACGCACTGTATCCGCATATGACGGTGGCCGATAACATGGGGTTCTCCCTGCGCCTCGCAGGTGTCCCCAAGGAGGAGCGGCGCGCCAAAGTGGCGGAGGCGGCGCGTATCCTGCATCTCGACAACCTGCTCGACCGCAAGCCGAAGGAGCTCTCCGGCGGCCAACGCCAGCGCGTGGCGATCGGTCGGGCCATCGTGCGCAAGCCCAAGGTGTTCCTGTTCGACGAGCCGCTGTCGAATCTCGATGCGGCTTTGCGCGTTCAGATGCGCATCGAACTCGCCCGGCTGCACGATGAACTCGCCGCTACGATGATCTATGTCACGCACGACCAGATCGAGGCCATGACCATGGCCGACAAGATCGTGGTGCTTCAGGGCGGCGTCATAGAGCAGGCCGGCACGCCGCTCGAAGTCTATCATCATCCGCGAAACCTCTTCGTGGGGGGGTTCATCGGCAGTCCCAAGATGAACTTCTTTCCTGCAAGGGTCACGAGCGTCGCGGATGCGATCACCACCGTGCAGCTCTCCACCGGTGCGAGCCTTGCCGTTCCTGTGCGTCCTGGCCGACAGAAGGTGGGCGATGCGGTCACTCTCGGCGTTCGGCCCGAGCACATGCGTTTAGCGGGGGAGGGTGAACTCGTGGGTGAGGTGATGGTGGTGGAACGCCTTGGCGGCGAGACTTACCTCTACACGCAGCTCGAGGACGGGACGATGATGATCGTCCAAGCTGACGGGGAAACCTCCACGGGGGTGCACGAGCGGATCGCGATCAGGCTCGACCCGGCGACCTGCCATCTGTTCGACAGCGACGGCATGGCCATCGAGCGCGTCCAGCGCCATCCGCTGGCGAGCCTGCGACGCTTGCCGGCCCGCAAGGCGAGCTGACAAGAATCCGTAATGGCAATCCGTCGATATGACTACATCATCGTCGGCGGCGGCAGCGCCGGCTGCGTCGTGGCCAGCAGGCTCGTGGCGGAGCAGGGCGCGCGCGTCCTGCTGGTCGAGGCCGGCCCGCGCAGGGCAAGCCCGATCCTCGCCATGCCCGCGGGCTACATGAAGTTTCTCGCTCGCGAGACATATCTGACGATGCATCACGTGGTCCCGCAGCCGCAGCTCGGCGAACGTGCGCCCATCGTGCCACAGGCCAAGGTGCTCGGCGGGGGAAGCGCGGTCAACGCCATGGTCTATATCCGCGGTCAAGCGGAGGATTACGACCATTGGGACGAGATGCTGGGTGGCGCGGGGTGGAGCTACAAGGATCTCCTGCCGTATTTCATCAGACAGGAAGGCAACGATCATCTCGGATCGCCTTATCACGGCACGCGTGGTCCCCTGAAAGTCTCGCATCTGGGACAGCATTCCGCCATGAGCCGAGCGTTCGTTCAGGCCATGCAAGAAAAAGGGATACCTTACACGCACGACTTCAACGGAGCCCGCCAGAACGGCGTCGGCTTCATGCAGCATACCATCGATTGGCAGGCGCGGCGCCGCTGCAGCGCAGTTGACGCGTTCCTGCGCCCTGTCATGGCCGATCCGAAGCTGACGATTGCGACGGAGACCGTCGTCACGCGCATCCAAGTGGAGAAAGGACGCGCCACAGGCGTAGAGCTCATCGGAAAATCGGGCATGGAGACGGCGTTCGCCGATGCTGAAGTGATCCTTGCTGCCGGCACGTACATCACGCCGAAGCTCCTGATGGTGTCGGGCATCGGCCCATCCGACGAGTTGGTGCGCCACAACATCCCGGTGACGGTCGACCTGCCTGGGGTCGGCCGAAACCTGCAGGACCATCACGAGGTTCCTATCGTGGCGCGCACATCCGGCGCGTTCGGCTATTTCGGCCAGGATCGCGGTCTCGCGATACTGAGAAACGGCCTGCAATACGTCTTGTTCAAGTCGGGCGCGGTCACAACCACCGGGGTGGAGGCCTGCGCCTTCATCGACCCGGATGGCGGCGAGCGGCCGACGGTTCAACTCTACTGCGTTCCAACCGTCTATCTCGACCGCGACGTATCGGGCGTCGAGCCGACCCATGGCGTAACGCTCAATCCATGTTTGCTGCGTCCCAAAGCACGCGGCTCCGTGCAGCTTGCATCGAGCGATCCCCTCATGCCCCCGCGGGTCGATCCACAATTCTTCGGCCATCCTGACGATCTCCGCCTGACCATTGCGGGTTTGCGGTATGCCCGCGAAGTGCTGAGCACGAGCCCTGTCGAGGAGATGGTGGAAATGGAGCTGTTTCCTGGTCCCGGCATCGTGTCGGACGAGGATCTTGCCGCCCACTGTCGGAAGACCGTGAAGACGAACTATCATCCTGTGGGCACCTGCCGCATGGGTCGCGACAGCGATCCTGATGCGGTGGTGACGCCAAACCTTGCCGTGCGCGGCGTTGGGGGCCTTCGCATCGTCGATGCATCCATCATGCCCACCATTCCCAGCGGAAATACCAACGCACCGGTGCTGGCAATCGCCGACAAGGCGGTGGACCTGATCACGGGCAACCGTAATACGATGAATGAAACGCGATCCGTCCCGTCGAGCCATGATGCCCCATCGGCCACCCCGGCCCATTCCTCATGAGCCGGATCTTGAGCTTTAACACCACACGACTTCGAGATCGCGGATCCGGAGGGCTCCTTCCCAGGTCGTGTCGGAGAGTCTGTGGCTCAACGGAATGCATGCTGCCTCGCGGAATGATCTCAGCGCCTGGGCCGGCATCCCGATCTAAACCTTGACCGAGGCTGGCGGTATCGCCTTGGCGAAGTCGAAGGCCTCGACGCTCTCCTTGAAAGCGAAGCGGTCTGTGATCAGAGGCTTCACGACAATCTTGCCCGAAGCGATCATGGCCACTGCGCGGGGATAGGCATGGGCATAGCGGAAGACGTTCTCTATGCGAGCTTCCTTCACCTGTGCCTTGCTCACGTCGAACGGGAAGGGCTCGAGTGGAATCCCAACGAGCGCCACCTTGCCGCCGGGGCAGACGAGATCAAAGACTTCCGCCATGGCAGGGGGATAGCCTGAGCACTCGAAGATCACATCCGCGCCCCAGCCGTCGGTTTCGCGCTTCGCCACATCCGCGAGCCGCTCGCTTCTCACGTCGATCGGCAGCACGGGTCCAAGTTTGCGCCAGTTCGAGCTTCGAGTCATGAATGTCGCTCGCGATCACGCGTGAACACCCGGCTGCGAGTGCCGCGGGAATCGTCACCATGCCGATGGGCTCTGCTCCGATCACCACCGCCAGATCGCCGGGCTGTACCTGCACCTTGGTGGCCGCTTTTCCGAGTTCGAGCTGAACGCAGTTGATGCATCATACAGATTGCAGGGTCTGGATTCCGCTAATGGCTTGGGGACGTCCATGTGGAGCTATGACGCCAGCCGCCCGCTTTCACAGACTTAGCCTTGCTATCTTTCGGGTGCTCGAGGGGTTTTTCTGCTCAGCGGAAGTTCGGGAAGATAGCACGCAATGCAACGTCATTTCGTAACTACATGTGAGAATTCCTGCAGCTGACAGAGCCCGGGGTCGCTTTGACATCCCCTCGTAGGGAGACACCCGGTCGACTTTGCTAAAGGACGATGCCAAGCAGTGTGGTGGGCTATCCTCCGAGCGCGCACCGCGGAACCTCGGGCCGCTGGCGCCACGGGTCCATGTGCGCCAGCGCACATCGGTGACGCAACGGCAGGGCTTGAAGGTTCTTTTGCGTACCAATCGATATAAAAATGCTCAGGTCGCCCCTTACAAAATGTACCGACCGGTATTATACCAATCGGTACGAATCCTGGCGCCGTCACGTGCTGGGTGAACCTCAGAGTGGGCGACTTCACAATGACAAGTGTTTCCACAACCCGATTCCTGACCTCCCTCGGCACTGTGAGCGTGATCCTGGGCGGGGTCGTTCTCTGGTCGATGGTCGACAGCACGGCTACGCGCGGCAGCGACACAGGACAAACGCCACCCGCCACGCCCGCGACCGTCGCTGCCATCGAGAGTCGTGACATTTCATTGTGGGAGGAGTTCTCGGGGCGCCTTGAAGCGATCGAGCGGGTCGATCTACGTCCCCGAATCTCCGGTGCCATCGAGGCGATCCATTTTCGCGAGGGATCGCTGGTCAGGAAAGGCGACCTTCTCTTCACCATCGATCCTGCGCCTTACCAGGCAGAGGTCGAGAAAGCGGAGGCTCAAGTCCGCGCGGCCGAAGCCAATCTAATCTTCGCCCGAGCCGAGCTGGAGCGTGGCCAGAGAATGACCGCCAACCAGACCATTGCCCAGCGCGATCTCGACACACGATTGAACAACGTCCGCGAGGCTGAGGCTAACCTGAGCGCGGCCAGTGCCGTCGCGAAGGCGGCGCGCCTCAACCTGTCCTACACCGAGGTGCGCGCGCCGATCTCAGGGCGGGTAGGGCGGATCGAGGTGACTGCAGGCAACCTCGTCAATGGCGGATCCAGCGCGCCGGTTCTGACGACGATCGTCTCGACCAACCCGATCTACGTCAGCTTCGATGCGGATGAGCGCGCCGTGCAGCGGGCGCTCGAGACGTTGCCAGGCGGAGGCGACCGGCGCGAACATCTCGCCCAGATCCCCGTGGAGATGCGCGCAGGCTCGGATGCCGAGATCGTGCGCGGCAAGCTGCAGCTCATCGATCATACGGTCAATGGCGCCAGCGGTACCGTTCGCGTGCGTGCGGTGTTCGAGAACAGCGGCGACCGTCTGATGCCGGGCCAGTTCGCGCGCATCCGACTGGGCCAGGCCAAGACGACGCCCGCATTGGTCGTGCCCGAAAAGGCCATTGGAGTTGATCAGGACAAGAAGTACGTGCTCGTCGTCGATCCGGCCTCCAAGGCGAATTACCGCGAGATCAAGCTCGGAGCTGCCGTGGACGGAGGGCGCGTCGTCACCAGCGGACTTGCATCGGGTGAACGGATCGTCGTCGAGGGTCTTCAAAAACTCCGTCCGGGCAGCCTGATCGCTCCGCAAAACCAAGGACCCGAGACATCGGCCGCGCTGCAAACGCGGAGTTCTTCCGCTTCCGCGGCGAACTGATCGCATTCCAAGGGCTCAAGGGCCAGTGCCATGAACATCTCCCGCTTCTTCATCGACCGCCCGATCTTTGCCGGGGTCCTATCCGTGCTCATCTTCGTGGTCGGGCTGCTCGCGTTGCGGGTGCTGCCAGTCTCGGAATATCCCGAGGTCGTGCCACCCCAGGTGGTGGTTCGCGCGCAGTATCCGGGCGCGAATCCAAAGGTCATCTCCGAAACGGTGGCTGCCCCGATCGAGGAGGCCGTCAACGGCGTCGAGGACATGCTCTACATGAGCAGCCAAGCGACCACCGACGGCGTGCTGACGCTCACCGTGACCTTTGCCCTTGGTACTGATCCAGACAAGGCGCAGCAGCTCGTGCAGAACCGCGTTTCGCAGGCAGAGCCTCGCTTGCCCGAGGAAGTGCGGCGTCTCGGCGTGACGACCGTCAAGAGTTCGCCGGACCTGATGATGGTGGTCCACCTGCTCTCGCCAGACAGCCGCTACGACGTCACTTATCTGCGCAACTATGCGGCCCTCAACGTCAAGGACCGGCTTGCTCGGATTCAAGGCGTGGGCCAGGTCCAGCTGTTCGGATCGGGCGAATACTCGATGCGCGTCTGGCTCGACCCGCAGAAAATCGCCGAACACGGCCTCTCAGCAAGCGATGTGGTGAATGAGATCCGTGCCCAGAACGTTCAGGCGGCCGCAGGCGTCGTCGGCGCCTCCCCCGGCTTGCCGGGCGTCGATCATCAGCTGTCCATCAATGCGCAGGGGCGCCTCCAGGACGAAGAGCAGTTCGGCGAAATCATCGTCAAAACTGGGAAGAATGGGGAGATCACGCGCCTGCGTGACATCGCCCGCCTTGAACTGGGCGCAGCCGACTATGCCCTGAGGTCGCTCCTGAACAACAAGCCCGCAGTCGCCATTCCCGTTCTTCAGGCTCCGGGGTCGAATGCCATTGAGATCGCCGACAAGGTTCGCGCCGAGATGGCAGACATCAAGGCCAACATGCCGGAAGGCATCGACTTCCAGATCGTCTACGACACGACGCAGTTCGTGCGCGCCTCGATCGATGCGGTGGTTCATACGCTGCTTGAAGCCGTGCTTCTGGTGGTGCTCGTGGTGATCTTGTTCCTGCAGACATGGCGGGCGTCCATCATTCCTCTCGCAGCGGTTCCGGTGTCGATCGTCGGCACGTTCGCTGTCCTGCAGGCCCTCGGCTTCTCGATCAACGCTCTCAGCCTGTTCGGGCTGGTGCTGGCCATCGGCATCGTGGTCGACGACGCCATCGTGGTCGTCGAGAACGTGGAGCGCAACATCGAGAAGGGGCTGAGCCCTCGTCAGGCGACCTACCAAGCCATGCGGGAGGTCTCCGGGCCGATCATCGCCATCGCATTGGTGCTGGTGGCGGTCTTCATCCCGCTTGCGTTCATCAGTGGCCTGACAGGACAGTTCTACAAGCAGTTCGCCGTCACCATCGCCATCTCGACGGTGATATCGGCGATCAATTCGCTGACCCTGTCCCCCGCGCTGGCAGCCCTTCTCCTTCGCGATCACCAAGCGCCGAAGGATCGGCTCACCCGGGTGATGGACACGCTGTTCGGCTGGCTGTTCCGCCGCTTCAATGCGGCCTTCCGTCGGGGGTCAGATACCTATAGCACGGGCGTGAGGCGCGCGATCGCGATAAAGGCCCTCATGCTCCTCGTGTATGTCGGATTGTTGGGAGCGACGGGCCTCCTCTTCAAGACGGTGCCCGGCGGCTTCGTTCCGGGGCAGGACAAACAATATCTTGTCGGCTTCGCTCAACTTCCGGATGCCGCGACCCTCGACCGGACCGAGAACGTCATCCGGCAGATGACCGACATCGCCCTGAAGCAGCCAGGCGTCGAGCACGCCGTCGCGTTCCCGGGCCTGTCGATCAACGGCTTCACCAACAGTTCGAATGCCGGCATCGTGTTTCTGACCCTTGCACCCTTCGAGGATCGTCGCGATCCGAGCATGAGTGCCGGGGCGATCGCAGGTCAGCTGAACCAGAAGTTTGCCGCCATCACTGAGGCCGTGACCGCCATCTTTCCTCCTCCGCCGGTGCAGGGGCTAGGCACGATCGGTGGCTTCAAGCTGCAGATCGAGGACCAGGCTGGCCTCGGCTACGAAGCCCTCGACCGGGCCACAAAGGATTTCCTCGCCAAGGCATCGACGGCGCCCGAGCTTGCGGGACTGTTCTCGAGCTATTCGATTAACGTCCCCCAGCTCTATGCGGATATCGATCGAGCCAAGACGCGCCAGCTCGGGGTTGCCATCTCGGATGTGTTCAGCACGCTTCAGATCTATCTCGGCTCCGTCTATGTGAACGACTTCAACAAGTTCGGGCGGACCTACTCGGTGCGGGTCCAGGCAGATGCGCCGTTCCGCGCCCGCGCGGACGACATCGGCTTCCTGAAGGTGCGTTCGAGTTCTGGCGAGATGGTTCCGCTCACGGCTCTCCTGAACATCCGTTCGAGCGTCGGGCCGGAGCGCGCGATGCGATACAACGGCTTCCTCTCCGCCGACATCAACGGACAGGCGGCTCCGGGATATTCGTCGGGGCAGGCGCAGGCTGCCGTCGAACGGATCGCGGCCCAGACCCTGCCGAAGGGGTTCAGGGCCGAGTGGACCGAGTTGACCTATCAGGAAATCCTTGCCGGCAATTCCGGCGTCCTGGTCTTCCCAATTGCCATTCTGCTCGTCTTCCTGGTCCTCGCGGCGCAGTACGAGAGCCTGACGCTTCCGGTGGCGATCATCCTGATCGTGCCGCTGGCGTTGCTTGCGGCCCTGGCCGGCGTGTGGCTGACGGCAGGCGACAACAATGTGTTCACTCAGATCGGGCTTATTGTCCTGGTCGGCCTGTCGGCCAAGAACGCGATCCTGATCGTGGAATTCGCCCGTGAACTCGAGTTCGAGGGGCGCACCCCCGTTGAAGCCGCGATCGAGGCCAGTCGCCTGCGCCTGCGGCCCATCCTGATGACCTCACTCGCCTTCATCATGGGTGTCGTGCCGCTGGTGGTATCGACCGGAGCAGGCGCCGAGATGCGGTCCGCCATGGGTGTGGCTGTGTTCGCCGGCATGATCGGTGTGACGGCATTCGGCCTGTTCTTCACACCGGTCTTCTACGTCCTCGTCCGCCAATTGACGGGGAACCGCCGCCTTCAGCATCACTCTGAACCGGCAACCCCGACTTCGGACAAAAATGTCCTCCAGGCCGAGGAACTGGTGAACTGAACGAGGGCGAGGGGCGCAGCGTCAGACAGCGCCCCTCGATCGCTCCTGTCAAAGCAATTGGATACGTTCTATGAATCAGTCGTGGAGAAGCCTTCGGCTTGCTCTCGTTTCCGCATTGTCTCTCGCCGCAGGCATGCTTTCGGAAGATGTAAGAGCCGAGGAGGATTACCGGATTACCAATGAGGTTGTTCTGAGCGACGTGCGTATCTCGCCGGCGAAAACAGGTAGTCGGACGCAGATCACATTCCTGCTGGAAAACCGGAGTGCAGAGCGGGTTTCGTTCGGAGGGATAACGATTGCCGATGCCAAGCAGTCCGCAATCGTTGCCTCTCTTGGTAACGGAGGCACGGCGATCTTGGACTCGATTTCCGTCGCTCCGGGCGAAGTCCTTTCCGTGGACGGAGAGACGCTCTGGATCGAGGTTGACGGATTGGCCAAGAACCTTCCGCCGGGTGGGGAGATCGAGGCGACCGTGAATTTTGGAGCCGTAGTCATTCCGATCAGCCTGACGGTCGACGACGTCAACAAACCATCGAACTGAAGAATGGAGATCGATCCGGCGTCAGCGAGACACGGTCGGCCAACTCCGCAAGGCGACGTCGACCACACGGTGCAGCTCCTCGCGGGAGGCCCCAGATGCGGCTCTGACCGCCATTCCGAGCCCGACCGACACAACGTACCGGGCCCAGTCGGCGGGATCTTCGTTGCTGGGAAAATCGCCGTTGCAGCGGGCTTTCTCCAAGCGGTCACGCAGGTTGTTCTCGTTGACCATACGACGGGCGATGAGTTCCTCGCGGATAGCCTCGCTCGCCTCGCTGCAGGCCACGGCTCCATTCACGCCGAGACAGCCCGGAGGTCCCATCGGATCGGTCAGGACGTCGACATAGCCCCGAAGGAGCCGCTCCACCGCTTCCTGCGCCGTCGGCGCCTGTAGGGCCTCGTGCGCAAAGCACAGGTGCTGGCGCTCGTACAGATCGAGGGTCCGGCGGAAGAGATCCTCCTTGTTCCCGAACGCGGCGTAGAGACTGGGGCGCGTGATGCCCATGGCCTCGGTCAGGTCGGAGATGGAGGTACCCTCGTAGCCTCGGCGTCGAAAGACCTGAAGCGCGATGTGCAATGCCTCGTCAGGATCGAATTCGCGATGACGGCCCATGGTTTTCCCATCCTGCAGCCGGAATGGAGGATAGATTACGGACGTTGCGGCTACATAATATACCAATCAGTATGTTAAACATTTCTACGGAGATTTCAAGACCTTACCTGGGTAAGTATTGCTCGCCGGACCAAGTGCGCTGCTTCTGGCCGGCTGTGACCTCAGGTATGCTGACGAAAAGACAAGAACGTACGAAACAGTGATTTACCCACCAATGAGCAGGGAAGAAGAACTGACCCCGAGCTCTGCCGCCGACCAAGGTTGAACAGGCGCTCAAGTTCCTCGAAGGCCAGCTGGAAGCTGGTGATCCGTTCCGGCTGTTTTGCGGCAATGTGCTGCGTTTCTCGGAGCTAGAGAAGGCCATCCCGGCGATCTCGCAGAAGATGCTCATCCACCAGCCCAATCATTGCGGGTCCTTCATCCGTCAGTGGAGCAAGAATGTTGCTCCTTGCAACGAGGCGGGACCATTGCTCTGACCTTCTGCTCACACCTGTATCCATCAGACGAACGCCGGGAAACTGAGTTCGAGAATTGTCGATGCGGCAGGGCACCATAGCGGCTTCCGACCAGCATCAGCAGGCTTTACCAACTGGGAGCTATTTCGTTCAGGCCATATGTGGCGGAACTGCCGGGCTTGAGACGCATCGGTCAGGAGAGCTGAGGAAGAACGCTCATCAATCGGCGGAAAATGGCTGACAAATTGCTGTGGGGAGCTATTGTCCATCCAAGGACTCCGCAATGCGGAGCCATTCGCATGTCCCAGTGCCTGAATGACCGCAGGCCATTCTGGCGAGGTAAGCCTTATCATGTCGACGACAGCGCAAGCGGGCATCAACGCAGTGCTTGAAACGGCGGTGCCCGTGGCTGCGCCCGAGGAAGTGAAGGCGATCGCGCTTCACCATTTCGGCATTCGTGGCGAGCCTACCCGGCTGCCGGGCGAGCGGGACAGCAACTTCCATATCAGGACGGAGGAAGGCGATCACTTCCTCCTGAGGATCAGCAATCCTGTCGAAGACCGTCAGGTGACGGATTTCCAGACCAAGCTCCTGCTGCACATCGAGCAGACCGATCCGTTGCTGCCCGTGCCGCGAATTGTCAGATCCGTCGAAGGCAGGTCTGAAATCGTCCTCACGCTTCCGGGGCAACCGCCGACCGTCGTGCGCCTCTATACGTTTCTCCGAGGCGTACCCCTCTATAAGACGCCGTCCAGCCGGCGCCAGCGGCGGAACATGGGCGCAGTGCTCGCCCGGATTGATCTCGCCATGCGGGAGTTCCAGCATCCGGCTTCCAACCATGAGCTGATGTGGGACATGAAGCATGCCCACCGTCTGCGTCCCCTGCTGGTGCATATCGAGGACCTGCAACGGCGTGCTCTGGTGGAGCGGTTCATCGACCGCTTCGAGCAGTTTGTGCTGCCCGCCATGCCGAACCTGCGCACGCAGGTCATCCACAACGACCTGAACCCGCACAACGTGCTCGTGGCGGAGTACGATCCTGACCTTGTGACCGGCGTGATCGACTTCGGCGATGCGGTGCGAGCCCCTCTCGTGAACGATCCTGCGGTCGCTGCGGCCTATCGGAATGGGAATGCCGGGCATCCGCTCGAAACCGTCTCCGAGTTCATTGCCGGATACCATGCCGTCCTTCCGCTCGAAGACGCTGAGTTCGAGATCCTGTTCGACCTCGTGGCGACCCGGATGATCCTGACGGTTCTGATCACCAGCTGGCGCGCCGCCATCCAGCCGGAGAACCGCGAATACATCCTGCGCAACGCGCCGTCAGCCTGGGCTGGGTTGGAGCGCTTCGCCGCCTTGGATCGCGCGGAAGCGCACGCCTATCTTCGTCAAAACAGCCGCCCGGAGTGACCGATGTCCATGATCAACGCCTATGATCCCGCCAAGGCCGCCGATGTGGCCGCGCGCGAGCAGGAGATGATCGCCCGTCGACAGCGCCTGCTTGGGCCGGCCTACCGGCTGTTCTATGCCAACCCGGTTCATGTGGTGCGCGGGGAGGGCGTGTGGCTCTATGATCCTGATGGCCGGGCTTACCTCGATGTCTACAACAACGTGGCGTCCGTCGGCCATTGCCATCCGCACGTCGTGGCCGCGCTGTCCAAGCAGGCGTCCACCCTCAACACTCATACCCGCTATCTCCACGACATGGTTCTCGATTATGCCGAGAAGCTTCTCGGCTATTTCCCCATCGAGAACCCTCAGGTGATGTTCACCTGCACGGGCAGCGAGGCGAACGATCTGGCCTTGCGGGTGGCGAAAGCTCACACGGGTGGCACCGGAGTCATCATCACCGACTTCGCCTATCACGGGGTCACGAGCGTCATCGCCGAAATGTCGCCCTCGCTTGGCGCCGGAATGTCCCTGGGAGACCACGTGCGCACCGTGCCTGCGCCGAACCATTATCGGTCGAATGGACAGGACGTGGGCGTCGTCTTCGCACAGCATGTTCGCGCCGCGATCGAAGACATGAGGGCTCATGGTATCAAGCCCGCTGCGCTGATCGTCGACACGATCTTCTCGAGCGATGGCGTGTTCTCGGATCCGGCAGGCTTCCTGAAGCCAGCAGTCGAGGAAATCCGCAAGGCCGGCGGGATATTCATTGCCGACGAGGTCCAGCCCGGCTTCGGTCGCACAGGCGAGGCCATGTGGGGATTCCAGCGCCATGGGGTCGTGCCCGACATCGTGACTCTCGGGAAGCCCATGGGCAACGGCCATCCCATAGCCGGCATGGTGGCAAAGCCCGCAATTCTAGACGAATTCGGGAAGCGCGTGCGCTATTTCAACACCTTCGGCGGCAATCCCGTCTCCTCGGCTGTCGGCATCGCCGTATTGGAGGTCATTGAGCGGGAGGGCTTGGTGGAGAATGCCCGCAACGTGGGCGCCTATCTCCGGCAGGGCCTGTGGGACTTGGCGAGCCGCTATCCGATCATCGGCGATGTGCGCGGGGCTGGTCTATTCGTCAGTGTGGAGCTGGTGAAGGATAGGGTCACCAAGGAGCCCGCCCCAGAGGAAACGGCGGCTTTGGTGAACGGCCTGCGCGAGCGGCGGGTGCTCATCAGCGCGACGGGACGTGCCGCGAACGGCCTGAAGATCCGCCCGCCGCTGGTCTTCTCGAAAGCCAATGCCGATCACTTCCTCTCCGCCATGGAGGAGACACTAGCCGGCATCGCCCCCCGGGCTTAACAGCCAGAGAAACTTCAGCGACCGGCAGCAGCGCCGGTCGCTGAATGTTGGGTGTTTGCCAATTTTGAGATCAGACCGGTCCGTTCTTCAGGAGCTCCTCACGGCTCAGGCGGAATGCGGCCGCGCGACGGTGCCCCTCAAGGCCTTCGCTCTCACTCTGGCGGCAGGCAGGCGGCGCAACGGCCGCGACGCCGCGCTCGTCGAGCCACTGGTGGGTGCAGACCTTCACGTAGGAACCAACCCAAAGGCCCCCTGTGTAGCGGCCGGCGCCCATGGTCGGCAGCGTGTGGTTGGTGCCGCAGCATTTGTCCGAGTAGACCACACTGGAGAGCGGCCCGATGAACAGCGAGCCGTAGTTGCGCAGTTTTCTGGCGGTCACATGCGGATCGCGCGTGTGCACCTGCAGGTGCTCGGCTGCGATAAAGTCCGAATAGGCGATCATCGCCTCCTCGTCGGCGCAGACGGCGATCTCGCCATAGTCGCGCCAAGCCGGGCCGGCAACATTCGCGGTGGGAAGATTCTGAAGCTGGCGCTCGACCTCCGCGAGCGTGGCCTCGGCCAGCTCGCGGCTCGTGGTGATGAGGCCCACGCGGGTGCGGATGTCGTGCTCGGCCTGCGCCAGAAGGTCGACCGCGATCATCTCCGGATCGCCTGTCTCGTCGGCCACCACGAAGATTTCGCTCGGGCCGGCGAGCTGGTCGATGCCCACGGGGCCGAACACCTGGCGCTTCGCTTCGTTTACGAAGGCATTGCCCGGGCCGACGATCTTATCAACGGCCGGCACCGTCTCCGTGCCATAGGCCATCGCGGCAATCGCCTGCGCACCGCCGATGCGGAAGATCCGGTCGGCGCCCGAGAGGTGGCAGCCGGCAATCATCGCCGGGTGGGCTGTCGGTGGAAGGCAGGCGATCACTTCGTCGCAGCCGGCAACCTTTGCGGGCACGATCGTCATGATCGGAGCAGACAGCAGAGGATACCGCCCGCCAGGCACGTAGGCGCCAACGGTTTTGATCGGGATCACGCGGTGCCCCAGATTGAGGCCGGGCAGGGCTTCGATCTCGAGGGGTAGAATGGTGCCGAGCTGAGCCTGAGCGAAGGCGCGGACGCGCTCGATGGCAAACTCCGTGTCCTGCCGGGTCTGCGGATCGAGGTTGCTCACGGCCTGGGCGCGCTCTTCGGCGGTGACTTCGAACGCGGCGACATCGACCTTGTCAAACGCATTGCCGTATTCCCGCACAGCCGCGTCTCCGCGGGCCCGCACGGCGCTGATGATGGCACGAACGGTGGCTTCGATCTCCCGATTGTCCGTGTCGGCGTCGCGCTTCGGGGCTTTGAGATGTGTGACCTTCCCGGTCAGAGTCGACATCGGTCGTAACATTGTTTTTTCCTTTTGGCGGGGCTCAACTCTCGATCATGTCATGGAGCTTCTCAATTAGTTCCGACCCTCTTGTTCAGTATTCTAACCATGCGTAAGATGCCTGAAAGCATGAGCAGCCTGGGACCACACCGAGCCCTGATCGAGTTTGAACCGGGGTGAGACCCTCAAGCCAGGGAGAGGTAGGCATGCCGAAAATTGGGACGCGGCTCAGAGAGCTTCGCCGCCGGCGGAACCTTGGAGTCCGTGAGGTAGCCTTAAGATCCGGCATCTCACATTCCTCGATCTCCCTTATCGAGCGGGACCGCATGAGTCCGTCGGTCGATACGCTCAGCGCCATTCTAGATGCTCTCGGCACCACCCTGACAGGCTTCTTCTCGGACCTGAACTCCGCAGTGCGGCACTCGCCATTCTACGCAGCGAACGAATGGGTTGAGATCGGCAAGGCGCAGACGATCTCCTACCGCATGTTGGGCATGAACCATCCCAATCGGCAAATCCTGATGCTGCACGAGACCTATGCCGTCGGAGCCGATACGGGAGAGCCGTTCTCCCATTCGGCGCAGGAAGCTGGAACAGTGCTCCGCGGTGCCGTTGAGGTCACGGTAGGCGACGAGTGCCGCGTGCTCAAGGCAGGCGATGGCTACTATTTCGACAGCCGCATGCCCCACCGCTTCCGGAACGTTGCCAACGAGCCGAGTACCATTCTCAGTGCCGTTACACCGCCGACTTATTGAGCTTCGGGCTGACGGAGGCCAACCGGATCGACGTTTAATATTATCACCGCGACGGAGCCAAGCCGCTTCCAACTTCGACCACGGATGTGCTTGCCTGCCGAAGGCACTAATAACCAAAGAGGGATCCAATCATGACATTCGCTAAGAAACTGACACTCGTCGGCTGCCTTTCGGCTCTTGTCGCGGGCGCGGCCGTCACATCGGCTCAGGCTCGCGATCTCACCATCGTGTCCTGGGGCGGCAACTACCAGGACGCCCAGAAGAAGATCTATTTCGAGCCCTTTGCCAAGAAGACCGGCAAACCGGTTCTCGACGAAAGCTGGGACGGCGGCATCGGCGTGATTGCTGCCAAGATTAAGGCCGGCGTTCCGAACTGGGACGTGGTGCAGGTCGAGGCGGAGGAACTCGCGCTCGGTTGCGCAGACGGCTATTACGAGAAGCTCGATTGGAGCAAACTTGGCGGCAAGGACGCCTACCTCCCGGCTGCCGTCAGCGATTGCGGCGTGGGCGCCATCGTGTGGACGACTGCGCTCAGCTACGACGCCAACCGCCTGAAGGAAGCCCCACAATCCTGGGCCGATTTCTGGGACACCAAGAAGTTCCCCGGCAAGCGCGGCTTCCGCCGCGGCCCGAAATACGCGCTCGAGTTCGCTCTGATGGCGGATGGCGTACCTCCGGCCGATGTCTATAAGGTGCTGCGCACGCCGGAGGGCGTTGATCGCGCGTTCAAGAAGCTCGACGAGTTGAAGCCGAACATCGTCTGGTGGGAGTCGGGCGCTCAGCCGCTGCAGCTCCTGGCCTCCGGCGAGGTGGTCATGACCACCGCCTATAACGGCCGCATCTCGGGCATCAACAAGACCGAAGGCAAAAACTTCAAGGTCGTATGGCCGGGCAGCCTCTACGCCATCGACAGCTGGGTCATCATGAAGGGCAGTCCGAACAAGGAAGCTGCGATGGATTTCATCGCCTTCGCGAACGTGCCCGAGAACCAGGTCAAGCTGCCGGAGTACATCGCCTACGGGCTTCCGAACAAGGCGGCTGCCGCGGCTGTGCCAGCAAACCTGCAGAAGGATCTACCCACTGCGCCTGAGAACTTGGCCGGCTCGGTGCCGCTCGATGCCGAGTTCTGGATCGATAACATTGAGGAGCTCAACAAGCGCTTCAACGCTTGGCTCGCGAAATAGTCGTGAAATAAATCGCGCAGGCGGGAGCGGGTGATATGCGGGTTTCAGAGCCTCAATGGCATGCCCGACAGATCACTCCGTTCCTGACATGGCCGGTCAGCCATCGGATCGAGGCGCGAGCGAAAGCCCGCGCCTCTTCCGCGGAGAGATGGCTTTTTCCGTCACGACCGAGCTGAGGGCACAGGATGCAGCGCCCGCCAAATGTCGATCCGCGGCAATCACAATGACAATCCAGGGCATAGCGAAATGCGACCTTTCATCCAGTTCGAGTCGGTCTCAAAAGCTTTCGGCAACATCACCGTGGTGAACGCCCTCGATCTCGCCATCGAAAAGGGCGAGTTCGTCAGCCTGCTGGGCCCGTCCGGCTCCGGCAAGACCACGATTCTGATGATGCTGGCGGGATTCGAACGACCCACGCAGGGCGCAATCTATCTCGACGGCAAGCGCATTGATCACCTGCCGCCGTATCGCCGGCACATGGGTGTGGTGTTTCAGAACTACGCGCTGTTCCCCCACATGACCGTCGCCGAGAACGTTGCATTCCCGCTCGAGATGCAGCGTGTGCCCCGCGCGGAGATCGTCGAGCGGGTCGAGCGTGCGCTCGATATGGTGAAGCTCAAACACCTGAAGGAGCGGCGGCCTTCGCAGCTCTCAGGCGGCCAGCAGCAGCGCGTCGCGCTCACACGCGCCCTCGTGTTCGAGCCGAGCGTGATCCTCATGGACGAACCGCTCGGCGCGCTCGACAAGCAGCTGCGCGAGCACATGCAGCTCGAGATCCGTGAACTGCACAAGCGGCTTGGTCTGACCATTGTCTTCGTGACCCATGACCAGTCCGAGGCGCTCACGATGTCGGACCGCATCGCGGTGTTCAACGCCGGGCGGATCGAGCAGATCGACAGTCCTCAAGTGATCTACGACACGCCGCGCACGCGCTTCGTGGCGGAGTTCATCGGCGAGACCAACCTGATCGAGGCCAAGGTCGCGAGCGTCGATACCCACGTCGCCCACCTCTCTCTCGGCGGGGGTCTGAGCGCGCGGGCGCCTGCTGCCAATGGCCTCTCGGCTGGGCAGACGGCGTCCTTCTCCCTGCGCCCCGAGCGGATCCGTCTCGGGAGCGCGCCAGAGGGAAGCAACGTGCTCGACATGGTTATCACCGACTGCATCTATCACGGCGATCACATGCGGGTTCAACTCACCCGCGACGATTTCAGCTTGGTGGCGCGGTGCGAGCGGCTGGCAGGAAATTGGGCCGTCGGCGCTCCCGTCGTCGCCTCCTTCGATCCCAGCGACTGCACGGTGCTCGCACAATGAATGCACGGACACTTCGCGAGCGCTCCGGCGCGATGCTGCTGGTCGCGCCGGTTCTCATCTTCCTGGCGGTCTTCTTCCTTTGGCCTCTCTGGGTGATGGTCACTGCCGCCTTCGTCGACGACGCCGTCAGCAAGGTTCTGCCGCGGACGGCAGCGAGCATCGTTTCCTGGAACGGCGAGGGCGTGCCTTCGGAAGCGGTCCGCAATGCTCTTGTGCAGGATCTCAAAGGCGCTACGGACGAGCAGGCTCTGGGGGAGGCCGTGCGCCGGCTCAACAGCGGCGCGTCGGGCTTCCGCACCCTGCTCGGGCGGACAATCGCCGCGGTCAAAGCCGCGCCCGATCCGGCGAAGGTGGATCTTGTCGCGGTCGATCCACGCTGGACGGACACGCGTTTCTGGGCGGCGCTCAAAGAGGCGATGCCTCCCTATACGGACCGCAACATCCTGGCCGCCGTCGACATGAAGCGCGACGCGTCAGGCAGCATCGTGACGGAGGCAGCGGACGCCTCGGCTCATCGCCTCATTATGATGCGTACCCTTCTGGTCGCGGCCATGGTGACAATCGCCTGCGCGGCCATCGGACTTCCCTATGCGATGCTTGCGGCATCGCTGACCGGGTGGAAGCGGTCCGTTCTTCTGCTTGCGGTTGTCCTGCCGCTCTGGACGTCCCTTCTCGTGCGCACGGCCGCTTGGTTCATCCTTCTGCAGAATGAGGGCATCATCAACCGCACGCTGCAGGCCATCGGATTCATCGACGCTCCGCTGCCGCTGATCTTCAATCGGCTCGGGGTGGTGATCGCCATGACCCACGTGCTTCTGCCCTTCATGGTGCTGCCGATCTACAGCGTGATGCTTGGAATCCCGCGGAACCTCATGTCGGCTGCGCAGTCGATGGGCGCGGGGCCTGTGCGGGCCTTCTGGCGCGTGCTGCTGCCCCTCAGCCTGCCGGGGCTTCTCTCCGGCTCGCTCCTCGTCTTCATGGTGGCCATCGGCTACTATATCACTCCCGCGCTGCTCGGCGGAGCAAACGATCAGATGATCAGCTCCGTCATCGCCTTCTACGCAACCGGTACCGCCAACTGGGGGCTGGCAGGCGCTCTCGGCCTGATCCTGCTCGTGGTAACCACCGTGCTCTACACCATCTACGGACGCTTCTCGACGTCCCCGCAAGTGCCAGGAGCTTGAGGCCATGTTTCGGGCGCTCCAAACCATCTTCGGAATTGCAGTCGTCGTCTTCCTGCTGATGCCGATCCTCGCGATCCTGCCGCTGGCCTTCACATCCAGCGTGTTTCTCAACTATCCCATCCCCGCCTACTCGATGCGCTGGATGCAGGAGCTCACCACGGCCGAAGTCTGGCGGATGTCCATCATCAACAGCCTGATCATCGGCAGCGGCGCCACGGTTCTGGCGACCGTGCTCGGCACGCTGGCGGCTCTCGGGATGCGCAAGGGAGCCCTGCCGATGGCAGGCCTGATGCGCACCGTCTTCCTTCTGCCGATGGTGGTGCCGGCCGTGGTGCTCGGCGTCGGCATGCAGATCTTCCTCGTCCGCCTTGGTCTTGCGAGCACATATCTCGGCGTCATCATCGCGCATACGGTCCTGTGCATTCCTTTCGTGATCGTCAGCGTCTCTGCGGCCCTGCAGGGGATCGACGCTTCCATTGAGCGTGCGGCAAGCAGCCTGGGAGCCTCGCCGGTCACGGTGTTCCGGCGCGTGACCCTGCCGCTGGCCATCCCCGGCGTGGTGTCGGGTGCGATCTTCGCTTTCGCAACGTCGCTCGACGAGGTGGTGCTGACGCTGTTCGTGGCAGGCCCGAACCAGAGAACACTGGCGCGGCAGATGTTCTCCAGCATTCGCGAGAACATCAACCCCACGGTTGCCGCGGCGGCACTTCTGCTCATTATCGGCACATTGTGCCTGGGCGGTCTCGGCGCATTGATGCGCTGGCGGCAGAGCCGCAGGACCGCAGTCGAGGCCGCATAGGGAGCGCGGCCTGTCGGGTTCTCCTTCCCCGCCAAAGGGCGTTCACCGAGGAGCTGGTGAATTGTGCCTGACGTGGAACGCGGCTTGTCCCGAGCCGCCTCCGCGGTGTTCTTTCCTGGCGTGGGTAAGCTCCACCCGAACCCTCGCAGCGCGGGGGATGATCCTTGCAATGGCCTGATCTCGATCAGGCGCGTGTTCAGGGCTAGGCTGCATCACCTGACGGCCACAAGAGGCCGCGCCGGTCGGGTGAGACGGCGCGGCTCGTCGGTTGCGCTACGGACGCTTGCCCACCACTTCGGTGAGAGCCGACTCGAAGATGTCGAGACCCTCGTCCACTTGCTCCATCGGGATGGTGAGCGGCGCGAGGAGGCGCACGATGTTCGCATCGACACCGCAGGAAAGCAGGATCAGACCCTTCTCCTGTGCATTGGCAATGAGCGCGGTGACGATTTCGGCGTCGGGCCTGTAGCTGTCGCGGTCCTTTACGAACTCGACCGCCACCATTGCTCCGAGATTGCGGACGTCGCCGATGCACGAGAACGAGTTGCGGCGTGCCAGCTCCTCGAAGCGGTTGCGCATGCGCGTGCCGATCTCGGTGGCGCGGGAGCAGAGATCCTCGCTTTCGATCACATCGAGTACCGCATGCGCGGCCGCGAGGCCGATCGGGCTGCCGGCATAGGTGCCGCCGAGGCCGCCAGGATCTGCTGCGTCCATGATCTCCGCGCGGCCGGTGACTGCCGAGAGCGGGAAACCTCCGCCGAGGCCCTTTGCCATCGTGATCAGGTCGGGCACCACGTCCGCATGCTCGATGGCGAACATCCGGCCTGTGCGGGCGATGCCGGTCTGGATCTCGTCGGCGATCAGGAGGATGCCATGCTCGTCGCAGATGGCTCGGAGTTCCTGGAGGAAGTCGAACGGCGCGATGTTGAAGCCGCCTTCGCCCTGAACCGGCTCGACGATGATGGCGGCGACGCGCGCGGGCTCCACGTCGTTCAGGAAGATCTGACGCAGACCGTCCAGAGCCTTGGCCGTGTCGATACCCTGGGACTTCTTGGGAAACGGCGCGTGATAGACTTCGGCCGGGAAGGGGCCGAAACCCTTCTTGTAGGGCGAGACTTTGCCGGTGAGCGCCATGGTCATCATGGTGCGGCCGTGAAAGCCGCCGCCGAATGCAATGACGGCGGAGCGACCGGTGAACCGGCGCGCAACCTTCACGGCGTTCTCCACCGCCTCGGCACCTGTGGTGACGAACATCGTCTTCTTGGCGAAACTGCCCGGAGTGGCCGCGTTCAGGCGCTCGGCCAGACGAATGTAGGTTTCATAAGGTGCAACGTTGAAGCATGTATGGGTGAACGCCTCGGTTTGCTGGGCCACCGCCGCCATGACGGCAGGATGGCGGTGACCGGTGTTGAGCACCGCGATGCCCGCTGCGAAGTCGATGTAACGCTTGCCGTCGACATCCCACAGCTCCGCGTTCTGCGCGCGAGCGGCATAGATTGTTTTGGTCGCAATGCCTCTGGGAACTGCGGCTTTGTGACGGTCGGCAAGAGCCAGTGTCGCGCTCATCGCGGATCTCCGATTATTCATGCGCCGGGTGGAAACCTGTGCTATCACCCTTGCTCAAAATATTGAGCATTACAAGAGGGACCCGCTGGAAAAGCGGGCATGTCGATGGACTTTGACGTTGGCGCAAGACTGAAGGAGATCCGGCTGGCGGCAGGGCTCTCGCAGAGAGAACTGGCTGAGCGCGCCGGAGTGACGCACGGGCTCATTTCCATGATCGAGCAGAACAAGAGCAGCCCGTCGGTCGCCTCCCTGCGCAAGATCCTGGGCGGGGTCTCCATGACGATGGCGGGGTTCTTTCAAGAGGAGACACGATCACGCCACAAGGTTTTCTTCGGTGCCAGCGAGTTGGTCGACCTGACTTCCCGTCTCTCCAGCCACACGGGGCAAGACCATAGCCGATTGAGCTTCCGTCAGGTCGGCGACGCACAGGCCCATGACCTGCAGATCCTTCACGAACGTTACGAACCGGGGGCCGATACGGGCACCGCCATGCTCGAGCACAATTCGCGTGAGGGAGGCATCGTCATCGAGGGGGAACTCGAGGTCACAGTCGGCGACCAGGTCAAAGTGCTCCGCGCGGGGGACGCGTACCTTTTCGACAGCCGTATCCCGCACCGGTTCCGCAATGTTGGGACCCATCCCTGCATCGTAGTGAGCGCCTGCACCCCTCCCTACCTGTGATGGGACTCAAGCCGCCTAAGGCATCTGGAACGCTTCTCGAAGTCCAACGTCTGACCGGCTCACCGCCGGGGCTCATTCCAGGCCCATGTTGTGTGGCTCAGTCAGACCAAGGCAAGCGGCGCCAGCCGGTGGCAGGAGCTGAGCGATCGATGTGGCGGAACGGCAGGGTGGGCGCTCCATGCGACCGGCCTGGGAGCAGCGCAAGATGTCATGGGGTGCTCCCAACGGCCTTTGTGTGCCACCGTGGAGACGGTGAACTGCGCCACTTGCGACCGGTCTTTGGCCCGGGATCATTTCCTTTGGTCGGTGGGGCTGCATGGAAAATCCCAAGGTCACTGTAAACCTGTTTTACTCGAGAGGGTCCGTTCACTTGCCTTGACAACGATCCTGGCTTGATCCAGCCTCAAAGTTGTCAGACCAATTCCGGCAAGACTTGCCTTGGGATCCGGTCAAGCGGTGGAGGCTTGGCGCAGTGGAAGCAGAGTGGGGATCTCAGGCGCGCCGGGTCACGTCAGCCCGCACCTCTGGTGCGATGCGGGCCGTCGCCGAGTATATCGGACGCTCCGACCTTCAGCCTGGCGATTGTCTGCCCCCGGAGCGTGAATTGATGGCCGAGCTTTCGGTCGGTCGCTCCACCATTCGTGAGGTCATCCGCCACTGGCAGGCCCTTGGAGTCGTGGAGAGCCGCAGAGGCAGCGGCACGTACCTCCTGCGACGGATTTCGCCGGAGACGATGCATCTTCCACTCGCGGTCGACGGCGGGCGCAACGGATTGCTCCAGATGCTGGAGGTTCGCCGTGGCCTGGAGGTTGAGGCAAGTGCACTTGCGGCCATGCGGGCCAGAGCGGCCGATCTGGAGCGGATCGAATCCAAGCTCCTGATCATGGAGGCTGTACATCGCGAAAAGGGCTGTGCTGGTCCTGAGGACTTGGCCTTTCACCTGTCAGTCTATGATGCCAGCGGCAACCCCATCTTCAACCAGCTCCTGTCGCAGATGCGCGAGAGCGTGCAGATCCTGTTCGGGATGTCACGCGTTCGCGTGGACTTTGCAGCCCGCTCTTTCCCCTTTCACCGCAAGCTGTTCGAGGCCATCGCAGCCAAGGATCCCGATGCGGCCCGGGCCAACACGCTTTCAATCCTCGCCATCGTAGAGGAGGATATCAAGGACATGATCAGATGAGCACCTCCGCCGATCCCGTCGCACGGGCCATGGCCATCCTTGCCCACGATGGGGAACATGCCTACGAGGCGGTCGTGCCCCCGATCGCGCAGACCTCCCTCTTTACCTTCAGCACCTATGCCGAAATGGAGGAGACCTATCGCGGACAGAAGGTGCGGCCTACCTATACGCGCGGCCTCAATCCCACGGTGCGTCTGTTCGAAGAAAAGATGGCTGCTCTGGAATGCGGCGAGGACGCGATAGGGTTCGCCAGCGGCATGGCGGCCATCTCATCCGCTGTCCTCGCGTTCGTCCGACCTGGGGACCGGATCGTGTGCGTGGAGCATGTCTATCCTGACGCGTATCGTCTGTTCCAGACCTATCTGAAGCGTATGAACGTGACAGTCGATTACGTTGACGGTCGCGACATCGATGCGGTGCGGCGTGCCGTGCCCGGCGCGCGGCTTTTCTACATGGAAAGCCCGACGAGCTGGCTCATGCATGTCCACGATGTGGCGGCGCTCGCGCAGATCGCCCGCGACAACGACGTGCTTTCCATCATCGACAACAGCTGGGCGAGCCCGATTTTCCAGCAGCCGCTGACCCTCGGAGTTGACCTAGTGGTCCATTCCGCATCGAAATACATCGGGGGCCATAGCGACGTGGTTGCCGGCGTCGTTGTAGGCTCCAGCCATCTCATCGGCGAGATTCGCTCTCGCATCTATCCTTATCTCGGCGGCAAGCTGTCCCCGTTCGACGCGTGGCTCTTGCTCCGAGGCCTGAGGACTTTGCCAATCCGCATGAAAGCGCATGAGGCCTCTGCGCTCCACGTGGCGCGCCAGCTTGCTGGGTGCCCGGGCGTGGTGGCGGTCCATCATCCGGGCCTCGGCAATGCGCTGCCGGATGGGCTGCAGGGCACATCGGGCCTGTTCTCATTTGAGTTCGACGGCAGCGTGGACATTGCAAGGTTCGCAGACGCGCTTCGGCTCTTCAAGCTCGGGGTCAGCTGGGGCGGGCACGAGAGCCTCGTGGTGCCCGCTCAGGTGGTGCGTGTTCAGGCAGCAGGTCCCAACTCGGCCATCGATTTCGGCGTCTCCGAGCGGGTCGTGCGCCTCCATGTGGGCCTTGAAGGTCAGGATGTGCTCGCCGCAGATCTCGCCCAAGCCATCAGGGAGGCAAAGATGAGCTAGACGAACCTCCATCAGGAGCGGTCGAAAACGTTTGAGACAAGACAAAGACAGAGGGAAGATCATGATCCAACGCCTACTGCTCGCTACTGCGCTCGCCACGGCTTTCACCGGCAGCGCTCTGGCCCAAACCACCCTGAAGCTCACCGAGGTCATTACCAGTCCAGAGCGGACAGAAACGCTCAAAAGCATCGTGAAGAGCTTTGAGGAAGCCAACCCCGGTGTGAAGGTAGAGATCACGTCTCTGCCGTGGGGCCAAGCCTTCGAGAAGTTCGCCACCATGGTGTCCGCCGGGGACACCCCTGACGTTGTCGAGATGCCGGACCGGTGGCTTTCGCTTTATGCCAACAATGGCGCCCTGGAGAGCCTTGAGCCTTACCTGAAGGCGTGGCCGAATACCGCCGGGCTCAACGACAGAGCCCTGGAGGTCGGCCGCACCGTCAAGAACACGGCCTATACCATACCGTACGGCTTCTACCTGCGGGCAATGTTCTACAATAAGAAGCTCTTCGAACAGGCCGGCGTGAAGGAGCCCCCGAAGACGCTGGCGGAATTCGAAGAGGTCTCGAAGAAGGTTTCGGCCATCCCCGGCAAATACGGTTACTGCCTGCGCGGAGGTCCGGGAGGCTTGAACGGCTGGGTGATGTTCGGCGCCACGATGGCCGGCGACAACACCTTCTTCAAGCAGGACGGGACCTCGACCTTCGCGGAAGAGGGTTGGGTGAAGGGTCTTGCCTACCTCACCGATCTCTACAAGAAGGGTTATGCTCCGAAGGACAGCGTCAACTGGGGCTTCAACGAGATCGTCGCCGGCTTCTATTCCGGCACCTGCGCGATGCTCGATCAGGATCCCGATGCGCTGATCGCCATCGCCGAGCGCATGAAACCGGAGGAATACGGGGTTGCACCTTTCCCGAAGGGTCCGGCGGGCAAGGCCTTCCCGACGCTTGGCTATGCCGGCTGGTCGATGTTCGCGAACAGCAAGAACAAGGACCTGTCCTGGAAGCTCCTCGCCGCACTCGCCGGCCCTGAAGGCAACATCGCCTGGAACAAGAAGACGGGCGCCCTGCCGATCTACAAGTCAGCCGAGAACGATCCGTTCTATTCCAGCCCTCAGTTCAAGGGCTGGTTCGAGGAACTTGCCGACAAGAACGTCGTGCCTACGATCATGCCGACCTATCTCCAGGAGTTCGCCTTCTTCGCCGACTCGCTAGCCGTGAAGACCAGCCAGCAGGCTCTCCTCGGCCAGCTTGCCCCGAAGGACATGGCAGCGCAGTGGGCCGACTACATGACAAAGGCCCAGAAGAAGCACCTCGCTTCGAACAAGTAGGATCGGAGCGGCGCGGCTCGTGAAGCCGCGCCGTCTTTTTGGATCGTCCCGTTGAGGAGTGCAGCATGTCAACGATGCCCCTGTACGAGGAGACCGCAGGTCGGCAGCGTGCCCCTCTGCGGAGACTTGCCGTACGCCTTGAGCCCTACCTGTATGTTGCTCCCTCCGTGATCCTGATCGCGACCGTCATGCTCGTGCCGCTGATCATCGGCTTGTCGTATGCCTTCCGGGATATGCAGCTGATCAATCCCTTCAGCGGCGGCTTCATCGGTCTCGACCATTTCCAGGCTCTGTGGACGGACGCGGCGTTCTGGTTGTCCATGAAGAACACCCTTGTCTGGACCCTGGCCTCTGTGGTGCTGCAATTCGCCTTCGGTCTCGTGCTGGCGCTTCTTCTCAACACCCCTTTTTCGGGGCGCGGCATCGTCCAGGCATTGGTCTTTCTACCCTGGGCGGTGCCGACGTTCCTGTCCGGGCTGAACTGGGCATGGCTGTTCAATCCGGTCGTCGGACCTCTGCCGCACTGGATGGCCGCTCTCGGGATCCTGTCTGCCCCCGAAAACATCTTGTCCGACCCCAATGTCGCGATCTGGGGGCCGATCATCGCCAATGTTTGGTGGGGAATACCATTCTTCGCCATCACACTGCTCGCCGCCCTGCAGTCGATCCCGCAGGATATCTATGAGGCCGCCGCCATCGATGGCGCAGGAGTATGGCGGCGTTTCATCGACATCACGCTCCCGTTTTTGGCTCCAACCATCGCGATTACGGTTATGTTGCGAACGGTATGGATCGCGAATTTCGCGGATCTCATCATCGTGATGACGAACGGCGGGCCCGCCGATCAGACGCAGATCGTGTCGAGCTACATCTTCACGCAGGCCTTCCGGCGGCTCGACTTCGGCTATGCATCCGCAATCGCGATGGTGCTCCTCATCCTGCTGCTGGCTTATTCCTTCGCTATTATTCTCATTCGGCAGTCCATGCTGAGGCGATGAGGGGAGCACGATGACATCATCCGCCCGCAGCACGCTCTACTGGTTTCTTCACTATGGGCTGCTTGCCTTCTACGTCGCCCTCGCGCTGTTTCCTCTCTATTGGCTGCTAAAGGTCTCGATCACGCCCAACGACCTCCTGTACAGCGAGGGAATCCGGCTCTGGCCGTCACGCTCGTCCCTGGCCCATTACACTTTCGTGCTCGCACACAGCGACTTTCCGCTGTTCTTCAAGAACAGTCTGATCGTCTCAGGCAGCACGGCCGTGACGGTGACCGTGATCGCGGCTCTTGCCGGCTATGCCATGTCGCGCTTCGATTTCCGTGGCAAGATGTGGCTTGCGGGATTGATGCTCGTCACCCAGATGTTCCCGCTCGTCATGTTGGTTGCGCCAATCTTCAAGCTCTTCTCGCCACTCGGGCTCACCAACAGCTTGACGGGCCTCGTGGTCGTCTACACGGCCTTCAACGTACCCTTCGCGACGTTTCTGATGCAGTCCTTCTTCGACGGCATTCCCAAAGATCTGGAGGAGGCCGCCATGATCGACGGTGCTTCCCGCTTTCGCGCATTCCGGCAGATCATCCTGCCGCTGACGCTGCCGGGCGTCGCCGCCACCTTGGGCTTTGTGTTTACGGCCGCCTGGAGTGAGCTGCTCTTCGCCCTCATGCTGGTGTCGAAGGCCGATGCCAGCACCTTCCCGGTAGGTCTGCTCAGCTTCGTGTCGAAGTTCTCGGTCGATTTCGGGCAGATGATGGCTGCAGGCGTCCTGGCCCTGATCCCAGCATGCCTCTTCTTCCTCCTCATTCAACGGTATCTCGTCCAAGGCCTCACGGCCGGCGCGGTCAAAGGCTGAAGGCTCGCATCATGGCTTCCATCGATATTCAAGGTGTCGGAAAGTCCTACGGAACCGTACCCGTCCTTCACAACGTCGACCTGTCGATCCACGACGGAGAGTTCGTGGTGCTCGTTGGTCCATCAGGATGCGGCAAGTCCACGCTTCTACGCATGGTGGCAGGTCTGGAGGGGATCACCCGCGGACATATCCGCATCGGTGGGAAGGTCGTAAACGAGCTGGCACCGAAGGACCGGGACATCGCCATGGTGTTCCAGTCCTATGCCCTCTATCCCCACATGACCGTCCGCGACAACATGAGCTACAGCCTGAAACTGCGGGGAACACCTGCTGATCGAATGGCTCGTGTCGTATCCGCGGCCGCGTCCAAGCTGGGGCTCGAGTCTTTCCTCGATCGCAAGCCCCGCACTCTGTCAGGAGGGCAGCGGCAGCGCGTCGCCATGGGACGTTCGATCGTGCGTAAGCCGAAGGCGTTCCTCTTTGACGAACCCCTGTCCAATCTTGATGCGCGTCTTCGTGAACAGATGCGCGTGGAAATCAAGAAGCTGCATCGGGAACTCGGTACGACATCGATCTACGTGACCCACGATCAGGTGGAGGCCATGACCCTCGCCGACCGCATCGTTGCCATGAATGGAGGCGCCGTCCAGCAGGTCGGAACGCCGCTTGATCTCTACGAGCGCCCCACGAACCTGTTCGTGGCCAGCTTCATCGGTTCACCTGCAATCAATGTCCTCCATGGCATCTTGCGATGCCAAGGCGAGAGCTGGATCATCATGCTTGAGTCAGGAGAACAGCTTTCTGCGCCACCTCAGATCCAAGGCCGTGATGGCCAAGCTGTGAAGATTGGCATCCGACCTGAGGATGTTCAGGTCTCCATCCAGAATGCCGACAGCCGGATGGGTCAGATCGAGTTGGTGGAGCCGATGGGATTAGGGACGATCCTCCATATCGGAACATTTCACGGTACTCTGAAGGCATTCGTGCTGGAGCGAGCGGAGTACCCGATCGGCACGAGCGTTGCCTACAGCCTGCCGGCGGCCAAGCTGCATATATTCGATGCTCACACGGGCCAACGGATCGCGGAGTAGAGGACAGCCGGTTCAGCGGAAGGTTAGATCATGACAGATCCCGGAACCACACTGATGATCTGCAAGGAGCTCATGAGCTGACCAGCTCATGACCAAACGGGGAGACTGTCGCGACCCGCCATCGGACGTTCTCCCGTTTGCAGCTGGAAACCTCTTCTTCGGAATAGGCCATGAGACGGATCCCACCTGCTCGGTCGAACCCGACGCTTGGGAGGCTCTACTTCCTATCCAGCTGAACTCGGCCGGGTTGCTTGTTTTACCCTGCGGCCGGAACTAACATGTTAATAGGTCAAGGTTCGCAACAGACGAACCAGATCTGGGGAGAACGCGTCCTAGGAGGATCATATGGCATGCCCTGCTCGCCTGTCCGTACTTGCTTTCACCGGTTTTCTGCTCACGTCTGTTGCGTCTCTCGCCGCACCCAAGATCGTGTCAGGTCCGGGACCGGATCCGAACTGCTTCAAGCCGTGGAACGCCCAAACCAAGTACATGCAATGGGATAAGAAGCCCGGGCCTTACCGCATCGCCGTGGTGAACGGCTTCGTCGGTAATACCTGGCGCATCCAGATGATCCAGACTGCCAAGGCCTATGCCGAGCAGGCTGGAATGAAGGAAAAGATCAAGGAGCTGAAGGTCGTCTCGACAGGAACCGACGTCGCCGCGCAGCTCGGCGCCATCGAGGACTTCATCAACCAGGGTTACGACGCCATCATCACCATCGCAGTGGCGCCCGAAGGCTTTGACCGCGTGATCCGTCTGGCTGATCGCAACAATGTAGTGATCGTGCCCTTCGACAACGTGCTCGACACCGACAAGGTTATGCAGGTGAACGAAGATCAGCTCGAAATCGGACGTCTCTCGGCGCGGCATCTCCTGAAGGAGTTGGGACAGAAACGCGACGGCAAGATTCTCGAAGTGCGGGGCCTGCCCGGCAACTCGGTAGACCGCGACCGCCATCTCGGATTCCGTGAGGTCATGGAGAAGGAAGGCAAGTTCCAGATCGTCGAGGTGGTCGGCAACTGGGACGACGGCACGGCCCAGAAGGCGACTGCCGATGCGCTCGCCGTACACGGCAAGTTCGAGGCCGTGTTCACGCAGGGCGGTTCGACCGGATCGGTGCGCGCCCTGATGGACGCGAAGCATCCTTTCGTCCCGATGGCAGGTGAAGGCGAGAACGGCTACCGCAAGCTCATCGCACAGCATGCGGGCGAGGGACTGAAGGGTTTTTCCTACAGCCAGTCGCCGGGGCTCGTGGCCATTTCCATGAAGGCCGCGATCTCGGCGCTCGAAGGCAACCCGATGCCTCAGCTCATCTCGGTGCCGATCCCGGCCGTCGACTACACGACCCTCAAGGACAATGTGAACTACTGGTCGAACCTCTCCGACAACTTCTTCGCGGCGAATGAATTCCCGGCATGCGGCGTCAACGTGACGGCGCCGGAGATCATGGCGAAGGACGCCAAGAACACGCAGTAGGAAGCACGCGGTCAAAGCACATCGGCTCCTGTCCGGACGAACGCCCGGACAGGAGCCTCCTCCGACAATCGAAGAGGCCTCATGCTCGAACCTGCGCCTTTCTTCGCCCTCGAAAACATCTCCAAGCGTTATGGCGGCGTCCATGCCTTGCGGGATGTGGATTTCGCGTGCAGCCGCGGGTCGATCCACGCCGTCTTGGGAGAGAACGGCGCCGGGAAGTCGACCCTCATGAAGATCATGGCGGGCGTCGTGCAGCCGGATGAAGGCCGCATGACCCTCGAAGGAACGCCCGTCGCCTTCCCGAACCCGTCGGCGGCGAACCGCGCCGGGATCGTATGCATTTTCCAGGAGCTCTCGCTCATGCCGGAGCTCACGGTGGCGGACAACATCACTCTGTCGAGCCCCCCGCGCCGCTTCGGGTTCATCGACGGCCGCGCGCAGCGACGGCGCTCGGAGGAACTGCTCGCCCGCATCGGGTGCGAGGACATCAATCCCCTGAGCCGCGTGTCGGATCTGCCGCTCTCGCGGCGGCAGATGGTCGAGATCGCGAAGGCGCTCGGCCGCGATCCGAAACTCCTCATTCTCGATGAGGCCACCTCGGCCCTGACTGCCGCCGACGTGGACCGTGTCTATCGCATGCTGTTCGAGCTGAAGGAGCGCGACCTTAGCATCCTCTACATTTCTCATCGCATGCCCGAGATTCAGGCGCTGGCGGATCGCTGCTCCGTGTTCCGAAACGGACGGCATATCGAAACCTTCGCCAAAGGCGCACGAAGCAATGACGAGATCATTGGCCTCATGATCGGACGCGAGATCGAGGGGCAGTTTCCCCCAAATCCCAGGCGGCCACGCCCGGCGCCTCTCATCACGATCCGGGATCTCTCCTGGGAGAACCGTCTCAACGGCGTCGGGCTCGAGGCGGGGCGCGGCGAGATCGTGGGATTGGGCGGGCTCGACGGGCAGGGGCAGAAGGAACTGCTGCTGGCACTCTTCGGCGTGCTGCGGGGCGTTCGCGGCACGGTGACGCTCGATGGGCAACCTATGCTCGTATCCTCGCCGCGAGCCGCGAAGAGCGGCCGGGCCCGAATGGCGCTCGTGCCGGAGGATCGCAAGAGCGAGGGGCTCATTCTCTCCATGTCGATTGCGGACAATATCTCCATGGCCTCGCTCGACCGCCTCTCCCATGGAATATTCATCGACCGGGACCGCACCCGGCAGGCCGTGGAGCGGGCCATCGAGCAGTTGCGGATCAAGCTCGGCAGCGCGAACGACCTGGTCTCGACCTTATCCGGCGGAAACCAGCAGAAGGTGGTGATCGCCAAGTGGCTCGCGACGCAACCCGACGTGATCCTGCTCAACGATCCCACCCGTGGCATCGACGTGGGCACGAAGCAGGAGATCTACCGGCTCATGCGCGAGCTTGCGGAGCAGGGCGCCTGCATTCTGTTCTACTCGACGGATTACGAGGAACTCATCGGCTGCTGCGACCGGGTTGCCGTCATGTATGACGGCCGCATCATCCGCGAACTCGAAGGAGAGGCCATCACGGAACGAAACCTCATCGCGAGCGCGCTCAATATCGTCGAGCGACGGGAGCCGGCCAATGTCTGACACGGTGTTCACTCCCACCGCCGCGGAGCCGCAAGAGAAGACCCGCCGATGGAGTGAGGGCTTAGGCCTGCGGTGGCGGCAGCATGCCGGAATCCTCGGTTCGCTCGGGCTCTTCCTCGTGCTCTACCTGTTCTATCAGCTGAGCCATCCTCGGGGATTCTCGGGGCAGATCCTGATCCAGAACGCCAACGAGGTCTTTGCCTTGGCGCTTGTGGCGATGGCACAGACGGTTCCTGTGCTCATGGCCGGACTCGATCTCTCGGTCGGCGCCGTGATGACCCTCGTCGGCTGCATCGCAAGCCACCTCGTCGACGGCAGCCCGGCCGAGATCGCGCTCGGCATCGTCGTCTGCATCGCATCCGGCGCCGCATGCGGCTTGGTCAACGGATGCGTGGTGGTCTATGGACGCATCCAGCCCATCATAGCAACACTTGCCACGAGCGCGATCTACATGGGGCTTGCCCTCATCCTGCGGCCGACACCAGGCGGCAAGGTGCAGGAGGATCTATCCTGGGCCGTGACAAGCGACCTGCGTGAGTTCGCGGCAACCTTCGGCCTCTTCGACGATGGCGAAGCCGCCTGGCTGCAGCCCTTCGCATGGATCCCGGTGCCGCTCGTGCTGCTTGCGCTGATTGTCCTTCTGGTGTGGGTGCCATTCACCCATTCCGTCACGGGGCGCACGGTCTATGCGATCGGATCGTCCGAGAGCGCAGCCTATATGTCAGGTCTTCCGATCAATCGGGCGAAGCTCGCGGCCTTCACGTTGGCGGGCCTCTTTGCCGGTCTCGGTGGCCTGTTTCTCGCCCTCCAGACCTCATCCGGCAATGCGGACATCCCCCAGGCCGGAGCCTATACGCTGAATTCTATCGCGGCCGTGGTCATCGGCGGCACATCGCTTCTCGGGGGCACCGGCAGCGCCATCGGATCCATGATCGGCGCGATGGTGCTGCGCACGATCTCCTTCAACTTCCGCATCTTCGACGTGGCACCCCTTCTGCAACCTCTCTTCGAAGGGCTCGTGCTTCTCGCCGCCGTGAGCATCGGCGGACTGAGACTGCTGCGTCTCAAGAACAAGCTCGAGGTGTTCCGGTGAACAGAACCGCCGACACGATGATCGCGCCACGAAGCCTACGCCTCGGACCCGACGACAAACCTGTGGTCTTTGCAGCCGGCTTCGTCCTGCTCATTCTGCTCGTGGGGACGGGCTACACGCTCTACACCCAAGGGAGCGCGCCCCTCCTGCAGCCGCAATATATCCTGCAGCAGCTTCAGGTCGGATCCTTCCTCGGGATCGTGGCGGCCGGGCTTATGGTGGTCATCCTGCTCGGCCATATCGATCTCTCAGCACCTTGGACACTGACCGCCGCCGCCATGATGGCAACCGCCGTCGGCGGTCCATGGGCGATCCCTGCAGGTATCGGCGTCGGACTTCTCGTCGGCATTGTTAATGGACTCGGCGTCGCGTATCTGCGGGTGCCGTCCATGATCTTCACGCTCGGCATGAACGCCGTGATGCGCGGCCTCATGGTGGCGCATACCGGCGGCTTCGCCCCCGCGACGGCGGCTACCGACCTGATGCAATACCTTGCGGTCTCCCGCATCGGTGGCGTAATTCCGGTTGCGCTTCTCGTCTGGCTCGCTGTTTCCATCGTTGTCGTGGTGATCTTAACGCGCACGACCGTCGGCCGCGCCATCTATGCCATCGGCAATCGCGAGCGGGCAGCCTATCTCTCAGGTATCAACACAAACCTCGTGATCCTTATCGCCTTCGCGCTTTCGGGCGCAGCAGCGGGCCTTGCCGGCGTGTTGCTCGCCGGGTACTCCACGAAGGCCTACCAGGGCATGGGCGATGCCTATCTTCTTCCGGCCATTGCCGCCGTGGTGATCGGCGGCACAAACATTCTCGGCGGACGTGGGCGCTATCTCGGCACCCTCGTTGGCGTCATCCTGATCGTGCTCTTGAATTCGGTACTCTCGATCATGCAGATGCCCGAGGCCGGTCGGCAGATCATCTATGGCTGCGTCATCATCTCCATGCTGCTCGTCTACGGGCGCGGAGGCCGTGTAACTGGATGATGATTTTGTCGTTGATTGTTCCAAAGCCTGAGAGAGTGCCAGGGGCCGGTTCGCACGAGCCGCGATCATCGCCAGCAGGTTGAATGCGTCCCTTCCTGCGCGCGGGTTCTGGCATCGAGCTGAAGGTCCTGAATTGGCACCTCTTGGGCGCAGTGCGTCTGTCTGCTCACACAGCTGAGGCGGGCATCCGCGAGGGAAAGGGGGGTTCGGTTTCTGACCCGGTATGGACCTTTCTTGCAATTTTCAGAGTTCGTCAGTTGCTTCAGCCTCCTCAACTGATACGTCTTCTGAGACATTTGCAGCAAACAACCGGTTAGAATGCCCCAAGAATTAACCATAACATGAACATGGGTCCGGATGCGCAGCGGTTTTGTTTGCTTCACAGACCCAACTGCCTACACTTGACCTATTACGATTATTGCCGCGGATTGGGTGTTGTCGCGCAAGCGTAGCTGCTCAAAGGCATGATGCCGCTCCGCTGCGTCGGTAGAAATCCGACATTTCAGCTCAGCCGACGTCATCGAAATCAATTATCAAGCGCATTCGGCGCGCCCAAGTACGTCATTGGCGTATGCCGAGTCAACGCTCTCCCAACTTTGATCGAGTAAAGAGTTGCGTAATTCCATATTTTTTCTTGACCGACCAGGTTCGCAATCCCTGAACAAGATCCTGGCACTCATTGGCGCTGTTGCGGTAGTCGCTCTTGCTCTTGCAGCATCCGCTATCTTCTGGGCCGTTCAAGAAAGCGATGAGGCTGCCGTCGAGCGTCAGCGGCGAATGACGGAACTGAGCGTCCAGGGAATTGTACGGGAGCTTGCCCTGCAGCAAGAGGTCGTCGCTGTTTGGGATGACCCAGTCCTCCAGCTTAGAAATACGCCTCCAAACCCCGAGTGGCTGGACGAGAATCTCGGCTCCTGGCTCAGTCGCACGTACGGACACAACCAGGTGTTCATCCTGAACGGGAGCGACGAGCCGATCTATGCCGCCGCGGACGGTATCAGAGGCGATCCCAGCGACTACAATCAAGTTCGCCCTGCGCTTGAGAGCCACCTGAGAGAGTTGCGCACGCGTGAGGCTGCGCCGCCTCCAGGTGCCGACGAGCCGACCACGGACAACCAGCATCTGACCTCCGGCAAGGCCGTGTACGACTCCCACCTTCTGAAGCTGCTCGGCCGACCGGCCGCCGTCAGCGCGATGCGGATCGTTCCCCATTCGGAGGCTGTCACACAGCAGCCCGGCAGCGAGCCCGTCCTCGTGAGCGTTCGCTTCCTCGACGGGGGCTTCCTCCAGCAACTGGCCGAGAGGAATCTCATTGAGCGTCTGCGCTTCTCGCCATCCGCACAGGCCTCAGCCGGCGAGGTGTCTGTTCCGCTCACGTCGAGCGCCGGTGACCTCATCGGCTACTTCGCCTGGAAGCCTGAAACCCCCGGAACAAGAATCCTCGGAACGATCGGACCGGCTGCCGCGCTCGGCAGCCTCGTGATCCTGATCCTGATCGGGGTCCTCCTGCGCTGGGTCTGGCGTGCGATGTCGGCTCTCAGGAGAACGGTCATTGAGCTTCAGGCCAGCGAGGCCCAAGCTCAGCACCTTGCCTTTCACGACGTGCTGACAGGCCTGCCGAACCGCGCATTGTTTGATGACCGTCTCGATCAGGCTCTTGCCCGGAGCCGACGGGGCGAGAAAATCGGTGTGCTGATGCTCGACCTCGATCGCTTCAAGCATGTGAACGACACCCTGGGGCACCATGCGGGCGATAGCCTCATCCGGGAGTTCGCAGACAGGCTTTCCGGCATTCTGAGGAGCGGGGATACCGTTGCCCGCCTCGGAGGCGACGAATTTGCCATCGTGCGAGCGGACCTCTCGGAAGATGAGGATGTCAATCATCTCTGTGAGCGCATCCTTGCAGCGGTCCGCAAGCCCTTCGATGTTCTGGGCCACCAGGCCTTCGTCGGAGCCAGCATCGGTATTGCTCTGGCTCCCGATGCAGGGACCGACCGCATCGAGATCGTTCGCAAAGCCGACATTGCGCTCTACCGTGCCAAGGCAGAGGGACGAGGGTGCTATCGCACTTTCTCTCCCGCCATGGACGAAACCGTCAGGGTGCGCGGAACCATTGAGGAGGAGCTGCGCATCGCGCTGGCAGCCGGTGAGGGGTTGGAGGTGGCCTACCAGCCTCAGGTTGCGGCGCCCGGCAGGCCCATTGTCGGCCTCGAGGCGCTGGTACGATGGCAGCACCCCACCCGCGGGTCCATTCTTCCCGAGCAGTTCATCCCGATTGCGGAGCAGACAGGCCTCATCTCACAGATCGGGGAGTTCGTCCTGCGCGAGGTCTGCGCGACATCCCGACGCTGGCCAGATCTGTTCATCTCAATCAACCTGTCCCCCGTCCAGTTCCGCACGGAGGGCTTTGCCGATCGCGTGATCCACATCGTTCGCGAGAACGGTGTCGACCCGGGCAGGATCGAGCTTGAGATCACCGAGGGCGTCTTGCTCGACGAAGGAGGACAGGCGGCCGACGCACTGAAAGCGTTGCGAGGCGCAGGATTCAGGGTCGCCCTCGACGATTTCGGTACGGGATATTCGAGCTTGGGCTATCTCCAGAAGTTCGAAGTCGACAAGATCAAGATCGACAGGTCATTCGTGAGCAGCCTGGGACGGGATGAGAACTCAACGGCCATCATCAATGCCATCGTGGCGCTCGGGCGGGCCCTGGATCTGACCGTGACGGCTGAGGGTGTCGAGACAAAGGAGCAGGAGCGCTTTCTTCGTGGTGCGGGATGCCATGAGCTGCAGGGCTACCTGTATGCCAAGGCGCTTCCCAGGGAGCAGGTTGCGCGAATGCTCAAGAGGCCGACTCGAGCACAGGATACTGTTCTCCGCTCGTCTTCCAAGGGACGCAAAGATGCTCCGCAAACGCGTTGAACGATCTTCGTCTGTCCTACGCTCAACCGGACCGTCAGAGCCAGACTGACGGGGACCTTCGATGGAGTCTGGGCATCGCAAGTCATCTCGGCAGTTCGCCAAGGCAACCAGGGCGTTCCGATCTTTCTGCCAATCTCCTGGTCTGACCCAAAGCGGGGATGAGCAAGCGCGATTGTCGGAGAATGTGGATCCCCGTGTCGGACGGAACCGTTTCGTGCTCGTCAATCTCCAGGTTCTTTGCTCCCATCCCTCAAAATCTGTTTCCAGCCCCAATGCAGCAGAGAAGGATCGTCGCTATCGATACCGTGGGTCAATAGGATGTCGTGGATCTCGCCCAGGCGGCTGAGTGTCGCCGGACCCCGCTTGAGGCCGATGATCACCATGAGGATCTCGATCATCAGCAACTGAACGACATAGGCGTCACTCCCGACACGCATGGTTCCATCGTTGGGAACGTCGACCCCAAGCACGATATCTGCCATTGCCGCGAGGGGAGTGTTCGTCTGGGTCAACGCGATAACTTTCGCGCCGCGTTCTTTGGCGACTGCCACGGCTTCCAGGAGGGTCGGCATGCGGCCGACGAAGGAGATGGCGAACAGCACATCCTCCTCGGACTGCATGGCACCTGCGACAAGCTGCAGATGAGCGTCGGAGAACGCGTTTGCCGTGATGCCGAGGCGGAATAGACGCGCCTGCATGTCGACGGCAAGGAAGTTCGAGGTCGCCCCGGTTCCGAAACAATCGACTCTGCGGGCGCGATGCATAGCTTCAGCTGCCCGCTCCACGTCGGCTGGAACAATCTGATGCTGCCAATCGGCAAGCACCGAGGTAACGCTGCCGACGACATTGCGCACGACGTCTGCGGTACTGTCGCCCGGAGTGACGCTGCGATGCAGGTAGGGAGCGCCGACTGCCAGAGCGCCCGCCAGCTTCAGCTTCAGATCCCGCAGCCCATCGCACCCAACGGTGCGGGCAAAGCGTACGATGGTAGGGGCACTGACGCCTGCTTTTGCCGCAAGCTCTTCCACGTTGGCCTGCATGGCCCAGTGGGGGTTGTCGAGGATCATCGCAGCGATGCGGCGCTGGCCGTCGGACATGGCATCGATACTGGCTTGGATCGATCGCAGAACGTCCGAGCCGGCATCTGGCGACACACTGGGGAGGGGATCGGCGTCAATCATGCCGCAGCAGGCCTCTCATCATCTGCCATGTCATAGTGGCAGGCGAATTTATGATCGCCCCCTGCCGATCGCAATTTGGGAACGTTGCGTGCACATTCCTCCGTCGCGATCGGGCAGCGGGTACGGAACACACAGCCCGACGGAGGTGCCATGGGAGAAGGAATATCGCCCTTGAGCATCCGACGGATCTTCGGCGCGTCGGGGTCGGCTTTCGGCGAGGCTGCGAGAAGGGCTCGCGCATAGGGGTGGCGCGGTCGCGACGCAACATCTTTCGCCGACCCTATCTCCATAATACGCCCTAGATAAAGCACCGCGATCCGGTCGCACATGAGCTCGACCACATCCAGATCATGCGAAATGAACAACATCGCCAAGCCGAAGCGCTGCCGGAGATCCTGCAGCAGATTGATCACCTGGGCCTGAACGGACACATCGAGCGCGGAAACCGGCTCGTCCGCCACGATCAGCTTCGGCTCCACCGCCAGGGCGCGGGCTATTCCGATACGCTGACGCTGGCCGCCGGAAAACTCATGCGGGAAACGCGCCATGTGGGCGGCCGGCAGGCCGACAATCTCCAGGAGCTCGCCGATCCGCTCGGTGCGCCGGGCACCGCTCGCGAGGCGATGGGCATCGAGCGCTTCGCCGATGATGTCGCGCACACGCAAGCGGGGGTTCAGGCTGGCATAAGGATCCTGAAAGACCATCTGCGCGTTGCGACGCAGCGCTTTCAACTGCCGTTCGGGACGGTGTGAGATATCCTCGCCGTCAAACCGGATCATGCCGGCGGTCGGATCGATGAGCCGCAGGGCCAGGCGGCCGATGGTGCTCTTGCCCGATCCGGACTCGCCAACCAATCCCAGCACCTCGCCCGGGGCGACATGGAAGCTGACATCCTCAACCGCGCGAACGGGATGCGGCGCCCGTCCGAAATGTTTCGTCAGGCCTTCGACGGCCAGAAGCGGCGAAGCGCTCATGCGTGGATCTCCCTCCATCTCAGGCACCGCACGCTGCGATCCATCTCGGCCTCCAGCAGAACAGAGCCCACGCCGCAGAGATCGGTCGCCTGGCTGCAGCGGGGGGCGAAGGAGCAACCGCCGTCGACCCTGCCGATCGAGCCGGGGATCGACTGCACCACGCGCCGTCCGTCCTCTCCACGCCGGGCGCGTGCCGGCAGGCAGTTCAGCAATGCGCTCGTATAGGGATGCCGTGGCGAACGGAAGATCTCTCCGACCGGGCCGGTTTCAACCACTTGTCCGGCATACATGACGGTGACCCGGTCTGCGACCTCGGCAACGACTCCGAGATTGTGCGTAATGAACAGCACGCCCATGCCGATCTCCCGCTGCAGCCGCTGGATGAGCGCGAGAATCTGTGCCTGAATGGTGACGTCGAGCGCTGTCGTCGGCTCATCCGCGATGAGCAGCGAGGGATTGCAGGACATGGCCAGTGCGATCATGACTCTCTGGCGCATCCCTCCGGACATCTGGTGCGGATACTCGTGGACCCTTTGCCGGGCGTTCGGGATCTCCACGAGGTCGAGCATCTCCTCGGCTCGCTTGAGTGCTGCGGCATGTCCAAGCCCCATATGCAGGCGAACGGATTCGGCAATCTGCTCACCCACGGTCAGGACAGGATTGAGGCTCGTCATCGGCTCCTGGAAGACCATCGCAATCTCCGCGCCGCGCAGCCTGCGGAGGTCCGGCAAGGGCAGGGCCGCGAGGTCGACAGTCTTTCCCGACCGCTGGCGGAACAGAATTTTTCCTCCCGAGACGCGGCCTGCCGGGCGAGGAAGCAGGCCCATGATGGCAAGGCTCGTCACGGATTTTCCGGAGCCGGATTCTCCGACGAGCGCAACCGTCTCTCCCGGTGCGACGGAGAGCGTCACGCCGCGCACCGGAGAAACCTCTCCGTCTTCCGTGCGAAAGCGGACTTCGAGATCCTGGATCGAGAGCAGAGAAGGCGTGTCCATGTTCATAGCGCCTTCCGCAGCTTGGGGTCGAGCATATCGCGCAGCCCGTCGCCGACGACCTGCAGAGAAAGGGCTGCCAGAACGATGGCGAGCCCAGGGAAGAGCACCACCCAAAAAGCCTGGTCTGCATATTGCTGACCGGAGGCGATCATGGTTCCCCAAGTCGGCAGTTCCGGTGGCACGCCCGCGCCCAGAAAGGACAGGCCGGCTTCGGCCAGGACCGCATAGGCGAAGATGAACGTTGCCTGCACCAGAACGGGCGAGGCGACGTTCAGGAGGATATGCACCGACAGGATCCGGCGCGTCGAAACACCCAAGGCGCGGGCTGCCTCGACGAACGGCAATTCGCGGATCACAAGGGTCGATGCGCGCACCACGCGGATTACTCGCGGCGTGTAGACGATGGACAGTGCGAGCACGACATTGAAGGCGGAGGCTCCGAGGACGGCCACCAGGAAGATCGCCAGCAGAATGTCGGGCAGTGCCATCAATGCATCGACGATCCGCATGACGATACCGTCAAGCGGCCGGAAATAACCGGCCAGGAGGCCGAACAATGTGCCGATCGTCATCGACACGAGCACCACGGCAAACCCGATGCCGAGCGATGCACGGGCACCGTAGATGATGCGGGAGAGAATATCCCGGCCGAACTCGTCGGTGCCGAGCCAGTTCAGTTCGCTCGGCGGCTTGAGGCGGCGGATGACCTTGATCGCCGTCGGTTCATAGGGTGCAACCCATGGGGCCAAGATCGCCATCAGCATGATGGCGCACAGGATGATGAAGGCCATGAGGACGAGCTTGCGCCGGAACATGCGGCGGAAGAACAGAAGAAGAGAGGACTGCGCCATGATCAGTACCGTACGCGAGGATCGACGAAGGTGTAGATGATGTCGATCAGCAGATTGATCAGCACATAGATCCCGGCGACGACGATGAGCGCCCCCTGGATGACAGGGTAGTCACGCCGCAGCACGGCCGAGACCACGAGGTTTCCGATGCCCGGCAGCCCAAATACGGTCTCGGTGACGATGGCGCCGCCGACCAGCAGGGCCGCCGTGAGACCCACCACGGTGATGATCGGCACGAGGGCATTGCCGAAGGCGTGGCGCAGAACCACCCGTGCTTCGGACAGACCCTTGGAGCGTGCGGTTCGGACATAATCGTCGCTCAGCACGTCGAGCATGCTCGCTCGTGTGAAGCGGACGATCAGGGCCGAGTTGACGATTCCAAGCACAGTGGCCGGTAATGTGAGATGAAGGATGCGCTCCATGAACGGAGCGCCTGGCTCACCATAGCCGGCGACGGGAAACCAGCCGAGCCGGACCGCAAAAAGCTGAATGAAGATGAGACCGAGCCAGAAGCTCGGGATGTTCGCTGCCAGCATGGCAAGGCCGCTCACGATCTGGTCGACCAGACGTCCGCGCCACACGGCCGAGGCAATCCCGGCCGGGATGCCGACCAAGGCGGCGATGGAAACGGAGAAGAGGGCCAGGAAGAAGGTGGGCTCCGCACGCTCTGCGATCGCCTGGATGACCGGGCGCTGCAGGAAGATCGACTGGCCGAGATTGCCTGTCGCGATCTCCTTGAGCCACAGAACGAACTGCACGAGGACAGGTTTGTCGAGCCCGTAGACCTGTCTCAGTCGGGCGATGTCTTCCGCAGTTGCCTGATCGCCCAGCATAAGCGCCGCCGGGTCTCCCGGAGCGAGCCGGGTGAGGAAGAAGACCATCGTCGCCACCAGGAACATGACGATGATGAGGCTGCCGAGACGACGGCCGAGCTTGAGCCACATTGCTTCCTGCTCCGGGAAAAGAGACAGGGACGGATTCACCGTCTCTGTCGCTGTTCTTTCAATGGGAAAGTGCGCTTACTTGGCGATCTCGACGTTCCAGAAGGCCGGCCACGGCATCGGCGTGTAGCCCTTCAACTTCGCCGATACGCCGCTCAGGGCTGCGAAATTGCCGACACGAATGTAGGGAACCTCGTCATAGACGGCCTGTTGAACCTTGCCCCAGAGAGCGCCGCGCTTTGCAGGATCTGGCTCGCTGTTGAAGGCTGCGAGCGCCGCGTCCTTGGCCGGGGTCTTCCACCAGCCCGGGGCACCGTCGCCGAGTTGCGGCGGTGAGAGCATGGGCTCCGGCAGGAACGCGGAGTGTGTGATGTAGACGTCCCACAGGGCCGGATCGCCGCGGCGCTGGATCAGGGTGGCCCAATCGACCACGTCGAGCGTGACGTTGAAGCCGGCCGCCTTCAGCTGCTCGGCCATGACGAGCGCCATGCGGTTATGGAAGTCATACTGCTTGGAATTGAGGATGCGGATAGGGGTGCCATCGTACTTGGCTTCCGCCAGGAGCTTCTTGGCGCCTTCGGCATCGCCCTTGTTGTACCTGTCGGCGCCTGCGGCGGAGTAGAAGGGAGATCCTTTCGGAAAGTGCTCGCCGGCGACCTGATAAAACTTCGGATCGCCGAAACCCGCGAGCAGAAGCTCCTCCGCATTCAGCGCCATCTGGAGCGCCTGGCGGATCTTCACATCGGCCAACGGGCCCTGCTTGGTGTTGGTCGGAATGTAGGGAAAGCCATAAGGCATGGTTACAACGGCCGTCACGCCGGAGGCCGAAGACACCTTCTTGTTGCTCTCGACGGGAAGCTGGTCGGCGAACTGATACTGACCCGCGACGACGCCTTCGACACGCGTGTTGGCGTTCGGAACGGGAATGAAGCGCAACTCCTGGATCTTCGCTTCGCGCTTGCCCGCATAGCCGCTCGCGGGCTCGCTGCGGGAGGAGTACGCGTCATGCTTCACCAGAACGACATATTGATCCGGCTTGCGCTCGCGGAACTTGTAGGGACCGGTTCCGATGAACTCGACGAGGGGATTGGCGATGGATTCCTTCGCCATGATGCCGGCGAAGCCGGAGGGAAGCGCGAGATGGGCCAGCAGCGCCGGCTGAACTTCCGACAGGACGATTTCGACGGTCGAGGGGCCCTTCGCAGAGATCGACGCGATGCTTTTGGCGAGGCCCTTGCCGCGCGGGGTCATCTCGACCCAACGCTTGAGTGAGGCGACCACGTCCTCGGCATCGAGGTCACGCCCGTTGTGGAGCTTCACACCCTGGCGGATCTCGATCGTGTAGGTTTTGCCATCGGTGGAGATTTTCGGCATCTCGGCAGCCAGCATCGGCTTGATGGCCCATTGAGCATCGAAGGTGAACAGCGGCTCGTAGACATGCTGCATGATCAGGCCGACGAGATCGGCTGTGGATGCCATCGGATCCAGCGACTGCGGCTCGCCGACCATGGCAAGATTGGCGCTCGTTGTAGCCTGCGCCCAGACGAGATTGGGTGCGAACAACGCAGCCGCGGCCATTCCGGTTGCGGCAAGGCCGAGCCCGCGCCTCGTGAGCGCGCCCGTGCGATCTCGACGATCTTTCATGCAATCCTCCATATCCACCCACAGCGTTCCCTTATGTTTCTGATGGGCGTTCATGAAAATTTATTAAGCTGTCCCATCGACTGTCAATTCCCTTGACCCAAAATATTGCAGGTTTTACGCCTATCTGAAGCGAACTCCGGACGTTTTCTTGGATCAGAGCGGATGAATCGTGTAATTTCCTTTCACTGATGATGGTGCCAGAGAAGGATCCTTGTTATGAGTTTTGATCTCGTTCTGCGGGGTGGGCGCGTGATCGATCCATCCCAATCGCTCGATCGGGTCACCGATGTCGCATTTTCCGGTGGGAAGGTGGTCGCGGTGGGGGATCATCTGTCCGAGAATGCCCGTGCGGTGCACGATGCCAGCGGCAAGATCGTCACGCCGGGGCTGATCGATCTTCATACCCATGTTTACTGGGGCGGCACGTCGCTAGGCGTCGATCCCCTGGTGCTGGCTCGTGGCGGGTGCACGACACTGGTCGATACGGGAAGTGCCGGCCCCGGCAACTATTCCGGCTTTCTTGAGCACGTGATCAAGCCTTCGCCGGTGCGGATCGTCGCTTATCTGAACGTGTCTTTCGCTGGAATTTATGGCTTTTCCAAACGGGTCATGGTGGGCGAAAGCGGAGACCTGCGGCTCATGGCGCCAATCGATGCCGTCGAGGTCGCCGAAGCGAACCGCGATACGCTTGCCGGAATCAAGGTTCGCGTGGGCTTCCATGCCTCTGGCAATTCAGGAGTCATTCCTTTGGATATCGGCCGTCAGGTCGCCGATCGCGTGAACATGCCCATGATGGTGCATATCGACCATCCGCCGCCGACATTGCCGGAGGTCCTCGAGCGTATGCGTGAAGGCGATGTCCTCACCCATTGCTTCCGGCCCTTCCCGAACACGCCCGCGACTGCGGACGGCAAAGTGCATCCGGCGGTGCTCGATGCGCGTCAGCGGGGTGTCATCTTCGACATTGGGCACGGCATGGGGTCCTTCTCTTTCCAGACGGCACGCATCATGCTCGACAACGGATTTCTGCCGGATTGCATCTCCAGCGACGTACACGCACTGTGCATCGATGGACCGGCCTTCGACCTGCTGACTACGCTCTCGAAATTCCTCTGTCTCGGCATGCCTTTGACCGAGGTGATCAAGACGGCAACCGAAAATCCCGCCAAAGCTCTTAGGCGTCCGGAGCTTGGGACTCTGAAGCCCGGCAGCGTCGGCGACGCCTCCGTCCTGGAGCTTCAGAATGGCACCTTCGATTATGTGGATTCCGTGGGCGAACACCTTTCTGGAACGATGCGCCTCGCCGCACGGGGTGTCGTCATCAACGGACAGATGTGGCACGAAGCTTGAAAGGAGATTTGATCATGACACCTGAAGAGAAGCTCGCCTCAATGGGGTTGAAGCTGCCGGAGGCTCCGGTGCCGGTGGCCACTTACGTGCCCTATCGCTGGGTCGGCAATCTGCTCTACCTTTCGGGCCAGGGGCCAAAACGCGCCGATGGTACGTATCGGCCGGGCCGGCTCGGGCGCGATGCGACCATCGAAGAAGGCTATGAGGATGCCCGTCTGACCGGACTCAACCTGCTCGCCGTCGCCAAGTCGGCTATCGGCGAGCTGAGCCGGATCGAGGCTGTGGTCAAACTGCTTGGCATGGTCAACGCCGAACCGGACTTCTCCGACCATCCTAAGGTCATCAACGGTTGTTCCGATCTGCTTGTGGAGGTGCTGGGCGAGGCTGGGAAGCATGCCCGTTCCGCCGTCGGCATGGGCTCGCTGCCTAATCGCATGACCGTCGAGATCGAAGCCATTCTCCTGATCCGTAGCTGATGAAGCTCCCAATGGGCATTAGAACTCTTGAGGCAGAGGCGACCCTCCGGTTCAGGACACCCGGCAGTCATCGATCAACCAGACATTCCAAGTGTGAAAGCATCCCGAGTGTACAATTTTCCGCACGGCTCAAGTGACCAAAACAGGCACGTCTTGGCTCATGCGCGTTGGTCCGCCTGCGAGTGTCAAGTGGGTGTTTACGAAGGACACGGAATGTCAGGGGTTGAGCAGGATTGCTGATCAATCAAAATGCCTGCTCTTGAACACGCCGCCCTCCGCTAAATGGGATTTCCGACAGAATATCTGAAACTCCGAAAACGGTTTGCGACAGATCCAGCACACTTTGCCGAGATCGATGCCCCGCTCAGGCGCACCACCAGGTGCCGACCGGCGAGATCCCATTGCCGAAGCGCCGCTCGTTTATGATCCGAAACAGGATGATGCCGAGGCCGAGGACCTGTGGCTGGACCTGGTCCAGCGCATCGCCCACTGGCCCACAGTCGCGCCGACGGCCGTCGCCTGGGAGGCGTGGCTGGATCTCAATCTTATACCCGGCTGCCCCGGTTCGGGCTGATCATGGCGGCGGCCATCCTGTGGGCAAGGGGCCTGACCTCTCATTTGTTGCCGTTCGCAGCCGGGTTCAAACGATCCAAGTGCCGGCAGCAAGGCCGGGAAGCAGCGCACGAGAAGCTGGAGGGGTTCAATCGCATGTCACATCCGGCGGCTCGTTCTCGTCTTGTGTTCGTCACCACACTGCACGGAGGACAATATGACGAAAGCCAGACTGGACTACTTTGCCGCCGCCCCGGACGCCATGAAGGGCATGCTCGAACTCGAAAA
>DASQML010000021.1:0-30168 GCA_035645515.1 Microvirga sp. | reverse complement strand
CGGCTGACATCATTCCGGACACCGAGTACGGCTTTGCTGTGACGGCTCAGGTTGGCATCAACCTGCCGATGCTGGCTGCTGGCGACGCTCTCTGGTTCGCCGCCACCTATGCTGACGGCGCCATGGGCTACCTCGGATTCGACGAGACTGAAGCTGTGGACGCTGCTTACGACGTCGACGGCGAGATCGACACCTCGACCGGCTGGTCGATTGCCGGTGGTCTGCGTCACTACTGGACCCCTGAGATCCGTCAGAACGTGTTCGGTTCGTATGCTCGCGTCGAGTACAACGACAACTTCCTCGCCACCGACTTCAACGAGTGGCGCGTTGGTACGAACGTGATCTGGTCGCCGGTCTCCGGCCTCGATCTCGGCGTCGAAGTTCTCTACGCCAACACCGACGTGAGCGGCGCTGCCGACAACGTTGATCGTTGGGAAGGCCGCATCCGCGTTCAGCGCGACTTCTAATCGGCTTCATTCCGATTGGTCAGGGAGACCCCGGTGGAGACACCGGGGTTTTCTTTTGGCGTGAAGGCTTACATGCGGGCGACGAATCGCGCAAAGTTCAAGACCTTCGATGTTGGCTGAGAAACCCACAACGCTCCCAAACGGGAGCCTTTATTGGAATGATCCAGCCTAAGGCTTTCTTTGGCGAAGAGGTTCGAATTCGCCGCCCTGGCAGATAGTAAGGAGGAGATGGCCTTCGCTGTCCGAACCGTTCTAGAGAGCGGCTTCAGCCGTGAGGATCAGATCCCTGACCGCGTGAATGATCGATCCCTGCAACATCGGCGCGTGGCCTTGTCCCGGCACGACGAGGGCGGCTAGGCGCGGATGGCGCTCCTGCATGGCGGCAAGCGTTTCCGCCGACAGAAGATCCGAGTTCTCGCCGCGGATGACGAGCACCGGGAACGGCGCAAGCCCGGCAAACAGGTTCCAGAGTTCCGGAATAGGCGCCTCCAGATCCAGTTCCTGCAGAGGCTTCATCAGGTTGGGATCGTAGCTTAGGACGAGGCGGCCGTTCTCCTCATGCCATGTGCCCCGCGCCATGGCTTCCCATTGTTCGGGACTGAAGGCCGGGAACTGCTCTCCGGAGAGTTGCTTGAGGATCTGCGCACCCTCCTGCAGGGTCGCCGGCGTCGGTAATTTGCCCACATAGCTGCGGATGCGGATCAGGCCCTTGGGTTCGATGACGGGGCCGACATCGTTGAGGACGGCGCCTGCCAGCAGCATGGGCTTTGTTGCGCTCAGGGCCATGGTGAGAAGGCCGCCGCGCGAGGTGCCGACGAACACGGCTTTCTCGATGCCTGCCGCTCTCAGAACCTGAAGGAGGTCATTGAGTTCGGTGCCGAGATCGTACTGGCGCCAATCTGCGGTCCATTCGGAGCGTCCGCGCCCGCGATAATCGAGGCAGAGCACGCGGCGCGGGCGGGATGCGTCTGTGCTGAGCGCCTCGGCGAGTTCACGAAAATCCTCGGAATTCCGTGCAAGGCCTGGGAGGCAGACCACAGGCAGCGCGCCATCCGTTCCCGGACCATAGTCACGGGCATAAAGACGCAAGCCGTCGGAGGCCGTTACGTAGAGATCCCGGTAAGAGCAGCTCATGGGCAAGACAACGTGCGTGGAGATCCGATACGCAGCATCTTGCCTCAGTAAGCTGTCTTTGCCGCATCCGCCGTTTCAGCCGCCGCAGACGAGGCTCCTGGCGGAGCAGGTGCCGGTTTTTCCTTCAACCGTGCGCGGTAGACGCGCAGGTTCTCCATGACCCTCTGCACGTAGTTGCGGGTTTCGTAGAAGGGAATCCGCTCCACCCAGTCGATCATGTCGACCTGGGGGTTGCGCGGATCGCCATAGGCGCTGATCCACTTCTTCACGTTGCCGCCGCCGGCATTGTAGGAGGCGAAGGCAAGGATGTAGGAGCCCTTCCAGTCCTCCATTAGCTCGCCCAGATGCGCCGAGCCGATTTTCGCGTTGTAGGACGGATCTTCCAGCAGGCGCTTTATGTCAAACCCGACGCCGAAGCGTTGCGCCGTGCGCTTGGCGGTCGCCGGCATGAGTTGCATCAGGCCGCGCGCGCCTGCGCTTGAGATGGCTTTGGGATTAAAGGCGCTTTCCTGCCTTGCGATGGCGTAGATCATCGCCGGCTCCACCTCGTCGCCGACCGGCTCGAAATCGGGGATTGCCGCGAGCGGATAGGCATGCTGATCGAGAGGGAAGCCCCGCTGCAGAGCAGTCTTGCCGATGGCCAGCACGGCGCGTGGATTCTGTTGGGCTGTCGCGAGGGCCGCCAGAGCATCGAGCTGCCCGGGATCGTTCAAGGTCTGGGCAAGGTCGATGTAGAGGCCGATGGCCAACTCAGTCTCGCCCGCCTGATGGAGAAGGTTGACGGCGCGAATTGGGATGAGCCCCTCGAAAGCCCTGCGCTCCTCGTCGGAGAGCGGCTCCACTGAGCGCAGCGAGACCGCCGTACCCAGTTTCTCGCGGGCGAGCTGCCCGTAATAGGTGGTCGGATGGTCGGCAGCCCTGGCGTAGAACAGCCTGGCGTCGGCGGACGCCCCGGCGGCTTCCGCCGCGCGCCCTTGCCAGTAGGCGACGCGGGATTGGGAGATCGGCGATGAGGCCGTCTGCGCAACGGTGGCAAAATGCTTCGCTGCCGCTGCCGGGTCGTTCAGGAAGCGAAGTGCGATCCAACCTGCGTGAAACTCCGCCTCGATCTGCTGGGCAGGGGATTCGGCGGCATGGTGGCTTGCGACCTTGTAGGCGGTCTGGGCATCGCCCTTGTCGAGGAGCTCGCGCGCGAGGAGGCGCTGCTCGGCCCACCATTCGTCCCCATCCACGCGCTGTTCGTGGTCGCGGGGAGCCTGGATGATGATGTTGGCAGCCTCGACCAAATTCTTGCTGCGGCGCTGGAGAAGCGCGCGGGAAAACAGATAGGATGGGTCGCTCCTCAGCGCGGCGGGAACGGTTGCGAAGGCCTTGTCGGCTTTCTTCTTGCCCTGGAACACGCTCATGCGGGCTTTCACCAGGGTAACGTGGTCCTTCCCGGCATAGCCCGCCGCGCGCAAGGCCGCGCCCCAGTTTTCCTTCAGGAGGTGGCGCTCCATGCGGTAGCGGTGGTCGGCCTGAGTGAGCAGGCCCGGCAGGCGGTCGAGAATGCGGTTCTCCGTCTCGCTGCTGAAACTGTCCTCCCGCCAAGCGTGACGGATCAGATCCGTGGCCTCCTTATCGAGTCCGTCGTTCTTCAGGGCGAAGCCATAGGCGATCCGCCCGGCCGCGGTGACCGGAGGCTGCTTGTCGAAGAAGGCGCGGATCTGCGCGGTTGAGCGACGCTCGGAGAGGAAGGTCTCCTCCATCCGGCGAAGGAGCCGTGCGGTGACGGGCCAGTCCGGATAATCCTTGCGGAAGGCGATGATGCGCTCGTATCCAATCGGCAGGCCGCTGCGGATGGCGAACCATTCCGCAACCGCCTGCGCGGCGGGATCGGAGAGCTTCGATTTCAGGATCGTGGCTTCCGTCGGATCGTTGTTCCGATAGGCCTTGAAGATCAGAGGCAGCTGTTCCAGGTCTTCCATGGCCTTGGAGGGCGGCGTGAAGTTCTCCAGGGTCGTCGGTTGAGGGGGATCGGCAGAACCCTCATTGGCTTGGACGGAAAGGACAGACAGTTGGATCGCGGCGACAGACGCCAGAAGACGGACCGAACGGCGCATTGTGAGGCTCACCCGCTAACCCCCGTTTCGTCACCTGGCTGTTACGGTTCTGTTATGGCGACGTTCCTCTTGAGGAAACACCAAGTGCCGCGCTAGGACAACACCCCAAAGGACCGTTTGCGCGGATGCGACGCACCCCTTATGTGTTAAGCCCTTGGACGTTCTCAGATCTGCCGCTTCTTACTCGAGGATTATCATGACCCGCTTTTCAGGCTCCATCACGGCTCTGGTGACTCCCTTCAAGGATGGCGCCGTGGATGAGGCCGCTTTTCGGGCCTTCATCAACTGGCAGATCGAGCAGGGTACCCATGGCCTGGTTCCGGTCGGAACCACGGGCGAGAGCCCTACGCTCAGCCACAAGGAACATGACCGGGTCGTGGAGATCTGCGTCGAGGAGGTGAAGGGTAGGGTGCCTGTGATCGCCGGCGCTGGGTCCAACAGCACGGAGGAGGCCATCGGCTTCTCCAGGCACGCGGAGAAGGTGGGCGCCGATGCGGTCCTCATCGTCACGCCGTATTACAACAAACCGACCCAGGAAGGCCTTTACCATCACTTCAAGGCTATTAACGACGCCATTGGCATCCCGATCTTCATCTACAACATCCCCGGCCGTTCGGTGATCGACATGTCGGTGGAGACGATGGCCCGCCTGTTCGAGCTCAAGAATATCGTGGGCGTGAAGGACGCCACCGCGAACCTCGCCCGCGCTAGCCTGCAGCGCCAGATGATGGGGCCCGATTTCATCCAGCTCTCGGGCGAGGATGCGACAGCCCTCGGCTTCATGGCGCATGGTGGCCACGGCTGCATTTCCGTCACCTCCAACGTGGCTCCGCGCCTGTGCGCCGAGATGCAGGAAGCCTGCCTGAACGGCGATTATGCAACCGCCCTGAAGGTTCAGGACCGCCTCATGCCGCTCCACACCAACCTGTTCCTCGAGACCAACCCGTCGCCGGTGAAGTATGCCGCGTCGGTTCTCGGCCTGATGCGCGACGATGTGCGCCTGCCGATGATCCCGGTGTCCGAGGGCACGAAGCAGGCGGTGCGCTCGGCCATGGTCCATGCGGGCCTGATCAACGCTTGAAGAACAGATGGCAAAAGATCCGAAGAGCGGCCCTCGTGTTGTCGCCGACAACAGGAAGGCGCGGTTCAATTATGAAATCGTGGACACCTACGAGGCCGGCATCGCGCTGACCGGCACGGAGGTGAAATCCCTGCGCACCGGCAAGGCCACCATCGGCGAAGCCTATGCGGGGCCGTCCGGGGAGGAGTTCTTCCTCTTCAACGCCTACATCCCGGAATATCTCCAGGCCAACCGCTTCAACCACGAGACGCGCCGCCCGCGCCGCCTGCTGCTGCACAGGAACCAGATCAACAAGCTCCTGGGCGCAACGCAGCGCGAGGGCTTCACCGTGATCCCGCTCAAGATCTATTTCAACGAGCGCGGGCGCGCGAAGGTGGAACTCGGCCTCGGCCGCGGCAAGAAGCTCCACGACAAGCGCGAGACCGAGAAGGAACGCTCCTGGAACCGCGAGAAGGCGCGCCTCATGCGGGACAAGGGCTGAGGCAAGCGGCTGCCTTCTCTGACTTTCTCAACACGCTTTGATGGCATTTCGGACCAATGTTGCAGCCGCCTCGCCTGCTGTCTCCATGTAGGATGGGTCCCGGTGCAGCAGGACCGTGGCAAAGGAGCCGTCGAGCAGAAGAACCACCTGACGGGCAAGAAGCATAGAAGCCGGGATTCCTTCCGCCTCAAACGTGGTGCGCAGCCATTCCTCGAACTTCTTCTTGTGCGCGGCGCCTATCTTCATCGCCGGGTGCCCCGGCATGTTGGCAAGTTCCGCCGACGTCCGGAGAAACCCGCACCCCTTCCATTTCGGGTGCCGCGCCGACTGGGCGAGATTGCTGAAGATCGCCTGTACCTTGGACGGCAGATCACCTTCGGACTCAGAGAACCAACGCTTGAAGAGAGAAAGGTTGGGCTGGTCGCGGGCTTCGAGATAGGCCGCGACGAGATCATCCTTGCTTTGAAAATGGTAGTAGAGCGTTCGCTTTGTGACGCCGGCTTTCTCGGCCACGGCATCCACGCTCACGCTCCTGATTCCTTCGCTGTAGAACAGCTTGATCGCGGCCGAGATGATGCGCTCGCGCGTCTGGGTCATGGCTGCACCCGTGCCGTTATGTATACCGACTAGTGAGTATACATACCTCGGTTTCCCGCCTTAGCCTACTCCTGTCGTTCGAACTCTACGGGAGATCAGAAAATGTCCGACACCGTGCTTCTCGAGATCAAGGATCAGGTGGCCTGGCTCACTCTGAACCGTCCGCACAAGCTGAATGCGCTGAACTACGAAACTATTGATCGACTGCTCGGGTTGCTGGACGAGATCGAGGTCGCGGCCAACGTGCAGGCGGTCATCCTGACCGGTGCGGGGCGCGCCTTCTCAGCGGGAGGCGACATCCACGAGTTTTCGCTGAGCGTCGAAAAAGGCGTTCCTGCTGCGTTACGGGATTTCGTCCGGCGCGGACAGACGTTGACAGCGCGTCTCGAGGCTTTTCCTAAGCCCATCATCGCGGCGGTCAACGGGCTCGCTTATGGCGGCGGTTGCGAAATTACCGAGGCCGTGCACCTCGCCGTTGCGAGCGAAAAGGCGCTCTTTGCCAAACCCGAGATCGTCCTCGGCATGCCCCCGACCTTTGGTGGCACGCAGCGGCTGCCTCGGCTCGCGGGGCGCAAGCGCGCTCTGGAGCTGCTGTTGACGGGCGACCCCTTCCCGCCGGAACGGGCGCTGGAGCTCGGGCTGATCAACCGGATCGTACCGCACGAGGCGCTGCTGCCCTCGGCTCGGGCCTTGGCCGAGCGGATCATGCGCCATTCGCCTTTAGCAACGCGCAGCATCCTGACGGCCGTCACCCGTGGCTTGAACATGGGCATTGCCGAGGGCCTGCAGGTCGAAAGCGAGCAGTTCGCTCACATGGTTCCGACGCAGGATCTCGCGGAGGGTCTCTCTGCCTGGGTCGAGCGTCGTGCGCCCGTCTATGGGGGGCAGTAATCGACAGAGACAGGCAGTCTCCTGTGCAGCAAGGGCTGAAACGGGACGCCTGCGCTCTAACTTCCTCCTTGCTTGGGAGGGATCAGCATGGCGTCCGTGGCTCTCGTTTCCGTTCTCGGGCCCGACCGTATCGGGCTCGTCGCCGCGATTGCGGAGCAGCTATTCAATATTGGCGTGAACCTGCGTGACACCACCTTCGCATCGCTGGGGTCTGGAGCCGAATTTCTGGCGATCTGCGAACTGCCCGCCGGACTCGAGGCGAACGAGATCGAGGCGGGGTTGCGACAGGTTCCGGAATTGCAGGGCGCTGAGATCCGGGCTGTGCCTTATGCCTTTGACCCGAGCCCAGGCCCCGCCGGCAGCATCACCCACCGCATCACCATCAGCGGCGGCGACCAGCTCGGACTCGTGGCGCGGCTCGCGGAGGTGTTCAGGCAATATGGCGCCAATATCGTGCGCCTGGAGGCGCGCAAGCTCTCGGATGCAGAAGGCGGGCTCTACGTGACCCGTTTCGCCGTGTTCATTCCGCCGGAGCAGGAGAGCTTGTGCCTTGCCACCGTCGGCAACACGGCGGGCGCGCTCGGCTTAGATTGCGATGTCGAGGAAAGCTCTCTCTAGCCTTGAAAACGATGATGGCCGGGGCAAGCCCGGCCATGGCAGCTTTCGCGATGGCTTTTGGGTTGAACCTTGATCCTAGAGTTCGAAATCGTCGTCCGATCCTTGCTGGCGAATGCCGTAACGGCTCTCCAGGGCGCCGCTGCGCGGCTGCTGCTGCTGCGTCCGCGGGCGATCATTGCCTTCCCCGGCAGGGCGCTGCTGCCGGTCCGATGGGTCGCGGCCGATGCGGGAGGCGAGCTGCGACAGGTCGAGGAACTCGTCGGCCTGGCGGCGCAGTTCGTCTGCCACCATGGGAGGCTGGGTGGTGATGGTGGAGACCACCGACACGCGCACGCCCCGGCGCTGCATGGCCTCGACCAGAGAGCGGAAATCACCGTCGCCCGAGAACAGGACCATGTGGTCGATATAGGGGGAGAGCTCGAGCGCATCGATGGCAAGCTCGATGTCCATGTTGCCCTTCACCTTGCGCCGTCCGGCTGAGTCGACGAACTCCTTCGTCGGCTTCGTGACCACGCGGTAACCGTTGTAGTCGAGCCAGTCGATGAGCGGGCGAATGGACGAGTATTCCTGATCTTCCACGAGCGCCGTGTAGTAGAACGCCCGCACAAGGGTGCCGCGGCCCTGGAATTCCTTCAGCAGTCGCTTGTAGTCGATGTCGAAACCAAGGGTCTTTGTCGTAGCGTAGAGGTTGGCTCCATCAATGAAGAGCGCGATCCGCTGCTGGCCTGACATAAGTATTCTCTATTTGTGTCTGCCGGGATGGCATAACAACCTTGTCTGTCAGAGCGACATCTATTGTTTTTGCGATCAATACAGTTGCGCAATAAAAACGGACGCGCCTGATTACAGGCTGCTATCAACCCTTTAGACGAGTAAAAACCGAAACTTCGAATACTTAATGGTGAGTAAACGAAATTGAGTCAAGTTGGCGGAAAGGGGGCAGTCAACCCTTAAGGTGACAAATAAACAAGTTTATGACTTGAGGCTGCGGCTGCCGGGCTTGATCGCCGGCAGAGCCGCAAGTTCCGGTGGCAACTTGTCCGGTTCGTAGGCCGGAATGTCGAGTTGGACCAGGGAAACGAGCGGCACTCCCAGATCGGCCCTGCCACCTGAGCGGTCGATAAGGCAGGCGGCTCCCAGCACCGTTCCAGGATGCTCCTCAAGGGAAGCCAGGCACTCGCGCGACGACAGGCCCGTGGTCACGATGTCCTCGACCATGACGACCCGAGCGTTCTCCGGAATGGTGAAGCCTCGCCTCAGGGTAAAGATGCCGTTCTCGCGCTCCACGAAAATCGCCTTAGCCCCGAGATGACGCGCAGTTTCGTAGCCCGGCACGATGCCACCTACGGCGGGGGAGACCACGTATTCGACGGTCCCGAACCGTTCCTTGATCTTTTCGGCCAGAGCCCTGCAGACCCGCTCCGTACGGGCCGGGTCCTGGAACACGAACATCTTCTGCAGGAAGACCGGGCTGTGCAGCCCCGATGAGAGGATGAAGTGCCCTTCGAGCAAAGCGCCAGCGGAGCGGAATTCTTCGAGGACTTCGTTCGGGGTCATGGCGGCATCTCCTTGAGTGCTCTTTGGCAGTTGAGCCGAAAGGAAGCAAGGGGCGTGCAATTCGGCAGGATCCAAGGGGCGCCCAACCGAGGGTGATGTGTGAAATTGCACTTGAATAACATTGCGACGCTCCATCTATACGGAGCGATGAGGTCACGGTGAGGCTTTTGCCCGGGAAAAGAAGTAGCTCGCGCCTTCTCATGAACAAAACTCAGTCGGGCGCCGCGTAACAGGGTGATCAATACGTCCTGTGCGATACGTCGGCATAGATGCATGCGCGTGAATGGCAAATGTCGTTTTGCTGGTTGAGGATCGGGACATGAAAAATCCAGATGGGAAGTCCTTTTCTATTTCGCCCGCTGGAGGCGATACGGCTGAACAAGACGGCTGCCAAGCGGTGACGGAGCCGCTAGCTCCGAGGGCCAATGGCAGCTCGGTGCTCTGTAAGCCCACGAACCAAGCCCGGAACTTGAGCGCAATCCCTTCCGGAGAGAAGCCTTGCAGGGTCGAGACTCTGTTGGTCGAACCCAATGGACTGTTCCGCGAAGGTTTGAAACGGATTCTCGCTGGAACGGCGTACGGCCTGACAATATCTGGCGCAGACTTCGACGAAATCGGGCCTATGCCGGAATCGGGCGGCAGAGAATTTCTTTTGATCGTGGATGCGGCCCAGGATCATCCAGCGACGTGCGAACGGGTTCGATTTCTCAAAATGCAATACTCGTCCATGCGCGTCGTCATGCTTGTGGAGCGATACGACCTTGAGCAGATGTTGGCTGCCATTGAATCCGGCGTTTCTGCTTATCTCCTGAAGTCGATGTCACACGAGGCTCTCCTCAAGACTTTAGACCTCGTCATGCTGGGCGAAACGGTTTTTCCGGTTGCCGTTCTCGCTCAGCTTCAAGATCCGGCGAGCGCACCCGATCCTGGCGATGTGAACGGATTAACAAGGCGTGAGAGGGCTATTCTCGAATGTCTGACCGATGGAGCGTCGAACAAGGTTATTGCGCGCAGGCTCGATATCGCCGAGTCCACCGTCAAAGTTCACATCAAGGCGATTCTGCGTAAGCTCAAGGCGAAAAACCGGACGCAAGCGGCCATGTGGGCATCCAACCACATCGTGAAACGAAAGGCGTGACGAATGACAATCGGCTCCTCGTGAGCCGGCAACAGGCTTAATTTTTTCCTGCCGCCTGTACAAAAGCCCGGAAGATCCCGTTGCCCGGGTGGTCCTGCCGCGCAAACAGCTCCTGGTGCCATTGCACCCCCAGTGCGAAGCGATAGGACGGAATTTCAATGGCTTCCACCACGCCGTCCTGTGCATGGGCACTGGCGACGACATTGCCGGACAATTCCACGACGGCCTCTCGGTGGAAGGTATTCACCGTCAGCTCGTTCCTGCCGACGATGCGGGAGAGCAGGGTGCTCTCCTTGATGGTTACGGAGTGCAGGTGGTCGCGCTTGTCGTGTTCCAACACATGCGAGCCCATCGCGCGCACGTCCGGCGAGAGGCGGCAGCCGTGAAGGCCTGCCAGCACCTGCATCCCGTTGCAGATGCCGAGCACGGGCTTGTTGCGTTCGAGAAAGCCGCGCATGAGCGCAAGCTCCACGGCGAGGCGTTCCGATTGGGGAGCTTTCGAGATCTGCCCATGGATGAACCATTCGTCCGGAAACGCAAAGCGGCCACCCACATTCACGAAGCCGTCGAACTCGTCCACGACTCTGTCGACCATGTCCATGAAATAGGGAATGCCGAAGGGCAGGCCGCCTGCGTCGTGAACGCCGACGAAGTAGTCCTTCGTCATGTCGTAGCGCGTGCCGTCGACGCTCGTGTTCTCATCCATGATGACGGCGATGCGGGGTTTGTTTGACATGGAGACTTATCCGGTAACGCGGTCGACGCGGCTCACCACGCGTTTCGCGCGCAGTTCAGCGATAATGGCATTCAGATGCTTCAGATCCCACACCGTCAGGTCGATGGTCACGTCCGTGAAGTCCTGGGTGCGCCGCTTCATATTGACGTTGTCGATGTTGCCGTCATGGTCCGCGATCACCTGCGCGATCTGCGCGAGGGAGCCGGGCTCGTTGATTGATTGCAGCTTGATGCGTGCGGGGAAGCGCTGAGCGGAGCCGGATTCCAGATCCCAGCGCACGTCGATCCAGCGGTCCGGCTCGTTGTCGAACGCGGCGAGCGACGGCGACTGGATGGGATAGATCGTGACGCCCTCGCCGGGAGTGAGAATGCCAACGATGCGATCGCCCGGCACCGCCCCGCCATCCGGCGCGAAGCGGATCGGCATATCCTTGTTGAGGCCGCGGATCGGGATGCCGCCGGGCTGCTCCCCCGACGGCTTGTCGCCAGCCCCGTCCGGCTGTTTGCCTGCTTTTCCGTCCGGCCCGGACCGCCGCTCTTCCTTGTAATCGGGATAGACGGCGCGGACCACATCGCCCGAGAACATCTCGCCACGGCCGACCGCCGCGAGCACGTCCTCGACGGAGGCGCGGGCGAGGCGAGGCAGGGCGCCCTTCAGCTTCTCGTCTGAGAAGGCGCGGCCGGCGCGCTCGAAGGCACGCTCCAGAATCTGATGGCCGAGGCCTGTATATTGACGGCGCACGGCAGCGCGGGTGGCGCGGCGGATCGAGGCGCGGGCCTTGCCCGTCACGACAAGGGATTCCCACGCCGCCGGAGGCGTCTGGCCTTCGGCGCGCACGATCTCCACCTCGTCGCCGTTCTGCAGCTCCGTGAGCAGCGGCGACATGCGGCCGTTGATCTTGCAGCCCACCGCCGTGTTGCCGACATCGGTATGCACCGCATAAGCGAAGTCGATCGGCGTCGCGCCACGGGGCAGCGCGATGAGGCGTCCCTTGGGCGTGAAGCAGAACACCTGATCGTGGAAGAGTTCGAGCTTCGTATGCTCCAGGAATTCTTCAGGGTTGTCGCCTTCGGCCAGCAGGTCGATGGTGCGGCGCAGCCATTGATAGGCGCGGCTTTCCGTGGCGAGCCGCGAGCTGTCGTTGACGCCTTCCTTGTAGAGGGCATGCGCGGCAATGCCGTATTCGGCAACCTCGTCCATTCCCTGGGTGCGGATCTGCAGCTCCACGCGCTGGCTGCCGGGACCGATCACGGTGGTGTGGATCGAGCGGTAGTCGTTTTGCTTTGGCGTCGAGATGTAGTCTTTGTACCGGCCTGGAACCATTGGCCAGCTGGTATGCACGATGCCGAGTGCCCGGTAGCATTCGTCGATGGTGCCGACGATGATGCGGAAGGCGAAGATATCCGACAATTGCTCGAAGGAAACGGATTTGCGCTCCATCTTGCGCCAGATGGAATAGGGGCGCTTCTGGCGTCCGGACACCTGGGCGTCGATTCCTTGAGCCTTGAGCTTGGTCGTCAGTGTCCGCTCGATCTCCTCGACAAGCTTTTCGCTTTTTGCGGTCAACTCGTTGAGATGCCGGTTGATGGCCTCAAAAGCCTCAGGATCGAGATTCTGGAAGGACAGTTCCTCCAGCTCCTCGCGCATCTCCTGGATACCCATGCGGCCGGCGAGCGGCGCATAGATCTCGAGGGTTTCCTGCGCGATGCGCTGGCGCTTCTCCGGCGGCATGAAGCCGAGGGTGCGCATGTTGTGCAGGCGGTCCGCAAGCTTGACCAAGAGCACGCGCACGTCATCGGCCACCGCCAGCAGCAGCTTGCGGAAGTTCTCGCCCTGGGCCGCGCGCTTGGAGACAAGGTCGAGGCGCTTGATCTTGGTGAGGCCGTCGACAAGGGCGCCGATCTGGGGGCCGAAGGTCTTGTTGATCTCCTCCAGCGTCGCCTCGGTATCCTCCACCGTGTCGTGGAGCACCGCCGCAGCGATGGTCGCCTCGTCGAGCTTCATGTCCGTGAGGATGGCGGCGACTTCCAGAGGATGGCCGAAGAACAGATCGCCGGACGCGCGCTTCTGGTTGCCATGAGCCATCATGGCATACACGTAAGCACGATTGAGAAGCGCCTCGTCGGCCGAGGGGTTGTAGCGCTTGACCCGCTCGACGAGTTCGTACTGGCGCATCATGTCCGCCGCCATCTCCTTCAAAAACAATCTATCTGGCTGAAATCAGAAGATTTTTAAAAGATATTGTAAGACGTCTTCTGACTGCAAGCTGAATACCTTGCCGCAGGCGGTGAAACTGCGCTGTGGTTAAGGCAGCAACAAAAAAGCCCGGCTCAGGGCCGGGCTTTCCAGGAAATCGCGCTCGGCCGCTTATTCGCGGTCGTCGTCGTCCGAGCTGTTGTTGCTCGGCGGCACGAGGCCTTCGAGGCCCCGGAGGAGGTCTTCCTCGCTCATGCGGTCGAACTGGATGTCCGCATCGTTGTCGCTGCCCGAAGCCGCCGCGGTATTGCCGAGCATCGGAACGGTCTCGGCCTCCGGCTCGTCCACCTCCACGTACTTCTGCATGGAGTGGATGAGCTGCTCCTTCAGGTCGTCGGGAGCGATGGTCTCGTCGGCGATCTCGCGCAGGGCCACGACGGGGTTCTTGTCACGGTCGCGGTCGATGGTGAGCGGCGAGCCCGAGGAAATCAGGCGGGCGCGGTGGCTGGCCAGCAGCACGAGCTCAAACCGGTTATCGACCTTGTCGATGCAGTCTTCGACGGTCACGCGAGCCATGCAGGCGCTCCTTCTTCAGGTTCTTAAAATATCGGAAGGGGGACCGGATACACCGGATGGCTCAGGAAAACAAGAGGAAGCATTCCCCGACAGGGACTTACGCCCAAGCCTCTTCGTCAGGTGCGGCCTCGCCTTCCATCGGGGCTGTCGTCGATATGTTGCAACATGCAGGTCGCGGAAAGCTTATGGGAGCTTTGGACCTGCCGACGAAGGCGGCGGCACGGGCCGTGATTCCTTCGAGCGGGCTCTTCACTCATCCAACGGAAGGCGACTGCACTCTGTCGAGAGGCCAAAGGTAGCTCGACTGAGGGCTGGATAAGGGCTCAAAATTCGCTCTTTGCCTTGACTCCGGGGAATTCGAGTGCGAGTTCCGCGCGGATTCGATGCAATAAAGGTTCCGATCCCGATGAAGCGCGCATTCATTTTTCCGGGCCAGGGAAGCCAGGCGGTGGGCATGGGCAAGGCCCTCGCCGACAATTTCCCCCAGGCCAAGGCCGTGTTCGACGAGGTGGACGAGGCCCTTTCGCAGAAGCTCTCCACGCTCATGTGGGAAGGTCCCGCCGATGAGTTGACGCTCACGGCCAATACCCAGCCTGCCCTGATGGCCGTGAGCCTCGCTGCCATGCGCGTGCTGGAGGCGGAAGCCGGGCTCGATCTCAAGACACATGCAGCCTTCGTCGCTGGCCACTCCCTCGGCGAGTATTCGGCGCTGGCCGCCGCCGGGAGCCTGTCCATTGCCGATACGGCTCGCCTCCTGCGCATTCGCGGCAACGCCATGCAGAACGCCGTGCCCGTGGGGCAGGGCGCCATGGCTGCGCTTCTAGGCCTTGAATACGAGGCAGCCCTGGAAGTCGCCCGGGCCGCTGCCCAGGGCGAGGTCTGCGATGCCGCCAACGACAATGGCGGCGCGCAGGTGGTTGTGTCCGGCCACAAGGCCGCCGTTGAGCGTGCCGTGGCGATCGCCCAGGAAAAGGGCGCCAAGCGCGCTGTGATGCTGGCCGTGTCCGCCCCCTTCCACTGCGCCCTCATGCAGCCCGCCGCCGACGCCATGCGTGAGGCCCTGGCCGGGGTGACCGTCAATGCGCCGGTCGTTCCGGTGGTCGCCAATGTGGAGGCTGCTCCCGTCACCGATCCTGCCGCCATCCGGGACGCCCTGGTCCGCCAGGTCACCGGCACAGTCCGCTGGCGTGAATGCGTGGCCTACATGGCGGCTCAAGGCATTGAAGCGTTTTATGAGGTTGGCTCGGGTAAGGTCCTGACCGGCCTCGTCAAGCGCATCGCTGCGGGCGCGACTTCCAGCGCCATCGGCACGCCTGAGGACGTCGCCGCCTTCAAAGCTTCCCTGCAAGGATAAGAGGAGAGCCTCATGTTCGATCTGACGGGCCGCAAGGCTCTCGTGACCGGTGCAACCGGCGGCATCGGGGGCGCCATCGCCCGCGCGCTCCACGCCCGGGGTGCGACTGTGACCCTCTCTGGCACCCGCCGCGCGGCTCTCGACGAGCTGGCGGCTTCGCTGGGCGAGCGGGTCCACGTGGTCGAGGCGAACCTCGCCGACAAGGATTCCGTCGAAGCCCTCGTTCCCGCCGCGGAAGCGGCCATGGAAGGCCTGGACATCCTCGTGAACAACGCCGGGGTGACCAAGGACAACCTGTTCATGCGCATGAAGGACGAGGAGTGGGATACGGTGATCGCCGTAAACCTCACCGCCGCCTTCCGCCTGTCCCGTGCCGCGGTGAAAGGCATGATGCGCCGCCGCTACGGCCGTATCGTCAATATCGGCTCGGTCGTGGGCTCCACCGGGAATCCCGGGCAGGGCAACTATGCCGCTTCCAAGGCGGGCCTCATCGGCATGACCAAGGCTCTCGCTGCCGAGGTCGCGAGCCGCAACATCACCGTGAACCTGGTCGCCCCGGGCTTCATCGAATCTCCGATGACCGATGTTCTCAACGAGAAGCAGCGCGAGGGGATCCTGAGCACCATCCCTATGGGAAGGCTGGGCCAGGGCGACGAAATCGCCTCGTCGGTCGTCTATCTCGCCTCCAGCGAGGCCGGCTACGTGACGGGTCACACCCTGCACGTGAACGGCGGAATGGCGATGTTCTAAAGGCACTTAGCGGTGCCTGCAGAATTTGTTCGCAGGCGCTGCTCGCCTCTCGCCAGAGAGGATAAGCTTGTGTTAAGCATGAACCCGATCACGCCAAAGGGGTTGACCGGCGCTTAAAAATGCGGCTTTGCACGGCGCAAGGTAGCCGTTTCAGCGTTGTCAGCTGAGCAGCTGATCTAAGTTTCGATTTTAAATCCGCCCGTTCCTGAGGCGGCAGCCACTGAGGAAGAAAACGATGAGTGACGTCGCTGATCGCGTGAAGAAGATTGTTGTCGAGCACCTCGGCGTTGAGGCCGACAAGGTGACGGACAACGCCAACTTCATCGACGACCTGGGCGCCGACAGCCTCGACACGGTCGAGCTGGTGATGGCTTTCGAAGAAGAGTTCAACGTCGAGATTCCGGACGATGCTGCTGAGACCATCGTGACGGTTGGCGACGCCATCCGCTTCCTCGAGAAGAACGCAGCCTAAGTAAGCTGGCGGGCGTCGGGTGAGTCACCCGACGCCCGATTTTTATTCAAGGATAGGGTAGAACGTTATGCGCCGGGTTGTTGTTACGGGTCTTGGCATGGTCACTCCGCTGGGCAACGGAGTCGACACCACATGGTCCCGCCTAATCGAGGGACAGAGCGGCGCGAACAAGATCACCGACTTCCAGGTCGACGATCTCGCCTGCCAGATCGCCTGCCAGATTCCGGTCGGCGACGGCTCCAACGGCACCTTCAATCCCGACGAGTGGATGGAGCCCAAGGAGCAGCGCAAGGTGGATCCTTTCATCGTCTATGCCATGGCGGCTTCCACCCAGGCCCTGCGCGATGCAGGTTGGGCTCCGAAGTCCTATGAGGATCAATGCGCCACGGGCGTGCTGATCGGCTCCGGCATCGGCGGCATCGGCGGCATCTACGAGGCGTCGGCAACCCTGATCGAGCGCGGCCCGCGCCGGATCTCGCCCTTCTTCATCCCCGGCCGCCTGATCAACCTGGCCGGCGGCTATGTCTCCATCCAGCACGGCCTCAAGGGGCCGAACCACGCCGTTGTGACGGCCTGCTCCACGGGTGCCCACGCCATCGGCGACGCGGCCCGCCTGATTGCCCTCGGCGATGCGGATGTGATGGTGGCCGGCGGGACGGAATCTCCCGTCAACCGCCTGTCGATTGCAGGCTTTGCCGCCTGCCGCGCGCTTGCCACGAATTTCAACGATGCGCCTGAGAAGGCCTCGCGCCCCTATGACAAGGACCGGGACGGCTTCGTGATGGGCGAGGGCGCCGGCGTCGTGGTGCTGGAAGAGTACGAGCACGCCAAGGCGCGCGGCGCCAAGATCTATGCCGAGGTCATCGGATACGGCCTGTCGGGAGATGCCTACCACATCACCTCTCCCTCCGAGGACGGCGACGGGGCCTATCGCTGCATGTCCGCTGCCATCAAGCGCGCAGGCATCGACGTATCCGAGATCGATTATGTGAACGCCCACGGCACCTCGACGCCGCTCGGCGACGAGATCGAACTCAAGGCCATCGAGCGGGTCATGGGCGATGCCGCCTCGAAGCTCACCATGTCCTCGACCAAGTCGGCGGTGGGGCACCTGCTGGGTGCAGCCGGTGCCGTCGAGGCGATCTTCTCGGTTCTCGCCATCCGCGACGGCATCGTGCCGCCGACGATCAACCTCGACAATCCGTCCGTCGAGACCGCCATCGACCTCGTGCCGAAGGTGGCCAAGCGCAAGGAGGTCAACGTGGCTCTGTCGAACTCCTTCGGGTTCGGCGGCACCAACGCCTCGCTGATCTTCCGTCGTGTCGCCTGAGGATAGCGCTTCAGCGTTACGGCTTTTCGCCATAATCCCCGTTAGGGTGTCGGACGAGGCACCAGCCGCAAGGCCGACACCAGAAAAGCACCGTGATGTTCGGACGCAAAAAGAAAAATACCCTGATTGCTGAGCACGAGGCCCAGGGCCAGGAACAGCCGCGCCTCGCGCCTCGCTCGCCGAGCGAGGCGCTGAAGCCCAGCCTGGCTCCGCCGCCTCCGCCCCGCCTGCGTCGCCGTCGCGGAGGCATGCTGTCCATCATGAGCGGCCTGCTGACACTCCTCGTCGCGCTGGCTCTGGCGGGGATCTTCGGGTTCACGATGCTGCAGCAGGAGGTCAAGGCCAGAGGTCCGCTGCAGAGCGACAAGGTCGTGCTCATTCCGCGCAACACCGGCACCAGCGAGATCGCAGGCATCCTGAAGGAGGAGGGCGTGATCAATCAGCCCTTCCTGTTCGAGGCCTACGCGCTCATCAACCGCCAGCGCGGCCAGCTCAAGGCGGGCGAGTTCCAGTTCAAGGCCGGCACGAGCATCGAGGAAGCCATCGACACTCTCGCCCAGGGCAAGGCGATCCTTCACTCGGTCACAATCCCGGAGGGGCTCACGAGCGAGCAGATCGTTGCGCGCCTTTATGAGAACGAGATTCTTTCCGGCGACATCACCGAGACGCCACGCGAGGGAACGCTGCTGCCCGACACGTACAAGTTCGAGCGCGGCACCACGCGCCAGCAGATCATCAGCACCATGCAGGCGGCGCAGCGTCAGGCCCTGACCCAGATCTGGCAGCGCCGTTCGGCGGACCTGCCGATCAAATCTCCGCAGGAACTCGTGATCCTCGCCTCCATCGTGGAGAAGGAAACGGGCCGCGCCGACGAGCGCACGCGCGTCGCGGGCGTGTTCATCAACCGCCTCATGAAGCGCATGAAGCTGCAGTCCGATCCGACCATCGTGTATGGCCTCGTTGGTGGAAAGGGCACTCTCGGCCGCGGAATCATGCGCAGCGAGATCGAGGCCGCAACGCCCTACAACACCTATGTGATCGAGGGATTGCCGCCCGGGCCCATCGCCAATCCGGGCCGCGCCGCCCTTGAAGCCGTGGCCAATCCGTCGCGCACGAAAGACCTTTACTTCGTGGCCGACGGCTCCGGCGGACATGCCTTTGCCGAGACCTACGATCAGCATCAGCGCAACGTGGCGCGCTGGCGCCAGATCGAGAAGACGAAGCCGGCAACGGACAGCGACAATGTCGATCGTGTCGTCGATCCGGAGGCTCCCGGACAGTCCGGAGCAGTGGACGATGGCTTGTCCGAGTTGCGTGGAACGGCCAACGCGCTGCCGGCCGGCTCCGCTCGTCCCGCCGCGGGCGCGAACGGAAAGCCTGGGCGGGCCCGCGGCTTCGATGCCAGCGAGGGGACTGACAGGGATCCCCTGAAGAACAAGACTTTCGACCTGACCAATCCGAAGACTGTTCCGGCATTGAAGCAGCCCTGATTTCTGCCTGTCCGGTTGTTGCAATCGACTTACTCTTCGGCGCGGATTATGGTCGCGCCGATTTTCATTTCTGAAGATGCCTGAGGTTCAGTGCATGTCGATCGCAAGCATGACCGGCTTTGCCCGTGAGGCCGGTGTCACCGGCCCGTATCAATGGGCCTGGGAGATCAAGACCGTCAACGGGCGCGGGCTCGAGGTCCGTGTCCGCGCGCCATCGGGCCTCGACGCTGTAGGCGAGGAGGCGCGGAACCGGATTCTCAAGTCTCTGACCCGCGGGCAGGGGCAGCTCAATCTCACGATTTCCAAAGCCTCGTCATCGCCCAAGCTCAGGGTCAACCAGGATGTCCTGCAATCGCTGCTGTCGGCCATCGGCGACCTGACTCTGCCTGACAACGTGAAGCCCGCATCGCTCGATGGCCTGCTCTCGGTACGCGGCGTGGTCGAACTCGACGAAGATGTGATCGATCTGGTTCAGGACGAGACACTGGTGGCGGCGCTCACAGGAGGAGTGACCAAGCTCATCGAAGCATTGAAGTCCGCTCGCCTGAATGAAGGCCAGGCTCTGGCCGCTGTCCTGCGTCAGCAGCTCGACACCATCGCCGCCCTCGTTGCCGAGGCGGAGGCTTGCCCCGCCCGGCAGCCGGATGCCATCCGCGCTCGGCTCGAAGCGCAGATCGCCGAACTCCTCGACGGCAAGGCCGCCCTCGATCCCGCCCGCCTGCACCAGGAAGCCGTGCTCATCGCGGCCCGTGCGGACATCCGCGAGGAGATCGACCGCCTGCGCGCGCATGTGGATGCCGCGCGCAGGCTCCTGGACGAAGGCGGTCCCGTGGGCCGCCGCCTCGATTTTCTGGCCCAGGAATTCGGGCGCGAGGCGAATACCCTGTGCGCCAAGGCCAATGATGTGGCCCTGTCCCGGATCGGTCTTGAATTGAAGGCCGTTATCGAGCAATTCCGCGAGCAGGTTCAGAATGTGGAGTGATGCGGTGAGCCAAGAAACGAAGCCCCTGGTCGGCCGTCGCGGCCTCATTCTCATCCTGTCCTCGCCCTCCGGGGCCGGAAAGACCACGCTTACCCGCAGCCTCGTGGAGGAGCGGGCCGGTGCGCTCTCCATCTCCGTGACCACCCGACCGAAGCGCCCCTCCGAGATCGAGGGCAAGCACTATCACTTCATCGACGTGGACGAGTTCAAGGCGATGCGCGATCGTGACGAACTCCTGGAATGGGCCGAGGTGCACGGCAATTTCTACGGCACGCCGCGCAAGCCCGTCGAGAAGACCCTGGCCTCTGGCCAGGACATGATCTTCGACATCGATTATCAGGGCACCCGCCAGGTGCGGCAGAAGCTGCCCGAGGACGTAGTGACCGTGTTCATCCTGCCGCCGAGCTTCAAGGAGCTTAAGGCTCGCCTGGAGCGCCGGGCAGAGGATGCGCCCGAGGTGATCGCCAAGCGTCTCGCCAATGCCCGTGTCGAGATGGAACGCTGGGTCGAGTACGATTACGTGATCGTCAACGAGGATCTCGGCGACTCCTTCGAGAAGCTCAAGGCCATCCAGACGGCAGAGCGCCTCAAGCGCGACCGCCTCGTGGGCCTGCAGGAATTTGTCGGAGGCCTGCTCTCGGAAAAGCTCGACTGAACCCCTCAGGGTTACACGAGGGCCAGCGCGTTGCGGCGTTCGTGGCGCGCGAGGGCGTGATCGATGAGAACCTCCATCAGCTCCTGCGTAGGCAGGCCGCCGGCTTCCCAGAGCTTGGGGTACATGCTGATGGAGGTGAAGCCGGGAAAGGTGTTGACCTCGTTGACGAAGAGCGTCTCTTCCCGGTTCGGATCCACGAAGAAATCGACGCGGGCCATGGCCTCGCAGCTCAAGGCCTTGAAGGTCTCGGCGGCGAGCCCTCGGATCCTGTCCGTCTGTTCGGCGGACAGTTCGGCGGGAACGCGCAGCAGGGCACCGTCCGCATCGATGTATTTCGCGTCGTAGCTGTAGAAGCCGTGGCTGCTTGCAGGCACGATTTCTCCAAGCGGGGAGGTGCGGATCGTGCCTGACGCATCCTCCAGCACCGAGCATTCGATTTCCCGGGCGCCGGCGATACTCTTTTCTACGAGGACTTTCGTATCATACCGCAAGGCATTCTCGCAGGCCTTCGCGAACTCGTCGCCATTGGTTGCGCGCGCCACGCCGACGGAGGAGCCCATATTGGCCGGCTTCACGAACAGATCGCCGGTGCCGAGCGCATCGACGGCGGAGCGGTAATCGACGGGGCTGCGTTGGGTGACGGTGACGTATGGCACCACGGGAATGCCGGCATCGCGCAGAAGACGCTTGGCGACGTCCTTGTCCATCCCGGCGGCGGAACCCATCACGCCGGATCCGACGAAGGGAACGTTGGCGAGCTGCAGATAGCCCTGAACCGTGCCATCCTCGCCGTTGGGTCCATGCAGGACCGGCACGACGGCGTCGAGATGCAGCGGCGGAGAGGCCTTCCCGTCGAGGACGATCATGTCGCCGTTGCCGCCGGGCATCAGGGTCACCGCAGGAGCGCCATCTGGAATCTCAAGTGAGCGTGCGCCTCTTCCCGCGCCATTGCCGCTGTCGCACAGGAGCCAGCGCCCGTCCCGGCCGATGCCGATCAGAACGATGTCGTAGCGATCCGGATCGAGGGCACGCAGAACATTGGCGGCGGAGAGCTTGGAAACCTCATGCTCCGCAGAGCGGCCACCGAAGAGAAGTCCGATCGTCCTGCGCGTCTGCATCATGCACCTCTCCGACTCAGGCTGAACTGGGCCGCTCACATTCGCTGCATCATCGATGCGGCCAGGTTAAGGTCTTCTGAAGGAAGAAAGGAGCTTCAACGCCGTGCGGCGTCATAGGCATTGGCCAGCGCCACATAGCCCTCGACCGGCACGTTCTCGGCGCGGATGGTCTCTTCCAAACCTGCGGCGGCAATGATCGCACCCGGATCCGGCGCGATGGCCTTCAGGCTTTGGCGCAGCATCTTGCGCCGTTGGCCGAAAGCGGCGCGGGTCACGGCTTCCAGCGCCCCGATGCGGCAGGGCAGAGGCGAAGCCTTTGGGGTCAGGTGCACGATGCTCGACGTGATCTTCGGTGGCGGCACGAAAGCCGAAGGCGGCACGTCGAAGAGAATGCGCGCATCCGTGCGCCAGCCGCAGAGCACGCCGAGGCGTCCGTAATCCTTTGGATCATCCTCGGTCGCCACGATGCGCTCGGCCACCTCGCGCTGGAACATGAGGGTGAGAGAGGACCACCAGGGTGGCCAAACCTCTCCCGTCAGCCAGCCGGTGAGAAGCGCCGTTCCCACGTTGTAGGGAAGATTGGAGATGATGCGCACCAGGCCCTCGCCGGCCATGGGGCGCGGATCGAATTCCAGCGCATCGGCCTCAAACACCTCGAGGCGGCCCGGGTAATGATCGGCGATTTCTGCGAGTGCCGGGAGACAGCGGCTGTCGCGCTCGATGGCGATCACCTTCTTGGCTCCCGCCGCCAGAATGGCGCGGGTGAGGCCGCCGGGGCCGGGGCCGACTTCGATGACGGTTGCATCCTCCAGCGGTCCTGCGGAGCGGGCGATGCGGCTCGTGAGGTTGAGGTCGAACAGGAAGTTCTGGCCGAGCGACTTCTTGGCCATGAGCCCATGGGTGCGAACGACCTCGCGCAGGGGAGGAAGGTTGTCGATCTGGCTCATGGATGGCCGGCCCTCGCGCCGAGGCGCGCCGCCAGCTTGATCGCAGCCATCAGGCTGTCGGGACGCGCGATGCCCTTGCCCGCAATGTCGAAGGCGGTGCCGTGATCCGGCGAGGTGCGGACGAAAGGCAGTCCAAGGGTCACGTTCACCGCTTCGTCGAATGCGATGGTCTTGATCGGGATGAGAGCCTGATCGTGATACATGGCAAGCGCCGCATCGTAACCCTTCCGGGCACGGGCATGGAACAGGGTGTCCGCCGGAAACGGGCCCAAGGCGGCGATTCCCTCGGTCTGCAAGGCGGCTATCGCCGGGGCAATCACCGTTTGATCCTCCAGGCCCATGGCGCCGTTCTCGCCCGCATGGGGGTTGAGCCCTGCGAGGGCGAGGCGCGGGTTGGCCAGGCCGAAGCGCTCCTTCAGTTCCCGGGCCGCGATGCGCCCAGTGAGCACGATCAGTTCCGCGGTCAGGGCGGCAGGCACGGCGGAGAGGGCGATGTGGACGGTCACCGGCACCACGGCCAGCTCTTCGCTCCAGATCATCATCACCGGATGATAGGTATTCCCGTCCTGACCGGCGAGGGCAGCAAGGAATTCCGTGTGCCCCGGATGCCGGAAGCCGGCATCATAGAGGACGTGCTTGGCGATGGGGTTGGTGACGACGGCGCTGGCATCGCCCTGGCGCACGAGACGAACCGCCGTCTCGATGGCTTCGATCACGGATGGAGCGGAGGCTGAATCGGGCTGGCCCGGTTGGGCCGAGACCGCCGCTTTCAGCGGAATCACAGGAAGCGCCTGCGCGAAAACGGAAGCGGCCTGCGTCGGATGGACGGAAACAATGGGGACAGTCCAGCCCAGGGCTTTGGCGACGCGATCAAGATGCGCGGGGTCGGCCAGGACGGCGAAGGGCGGCAGGCCAGCCTGGTCGCGCTGGAGCCAGGCCCGGAGGGTGAGTTCAGGACCGATGCCCGCCGGGTCGCCTTGGGTGAGGAGGAGAGGGCGCCGAAGCCCGACCACTAGTTTGACACGCCTTCTTCGGAGCTGTCGCCGTTGATGCGCTGGCTGACCGTGGCCTCACCGAGGGTCCGCAGTTCGAGGCTGAGCATCACGGTATGATTGCGTTCCTTCTCACCCGAGTTCGATGTCACGGAACGGGGAGTCATGATGTACCTGACTGAGAAGGTCGTGCATTCGTCCATATAGCCTACGCCGAGAGACATGGAACTCACGAAGGCCGCATTCTGACGATTGTAGACAGCTGTATCAGGGTTCGTGGCGTATTGCAGGGCGTAGGTCTCCCGCGCCAGGAGGTAGCGGTCGAGGTCGAGCAGCACCGAGCCTGAGACATACCAGTTCGGCGTCAGGTTCCAGGTGGCGGAGCCGAGCAGGCCCTCCCGACGGCGCGGGAAGCCGATATTCGGCTGGGCGTCGTAACGCGCATAGGTCAGCGAGGTCGAGAGCGGCAGGTATGGATCGAAGTTTGCGCGGATGGTCGCCTCGATCCGGTTGATGTCGAAATCGTCCTGATCGAACCGTGCCCGGGTGAGGAACGCGAAATTCTTGTTCGGGGAGATCTGAAGGCGGCCCACATAATCCGACGCACGCGATTCCAGTCCGGAATCGAGACCCACATTGGCCAGATCCGCCTGACGGAACGAGTTGCGGCCGGCAATCTGGTAGGATTGGCCGAACAAGGCGTTGGCGTAGAAATTGTCTGCGCCCGTGACCGTGTACTGGACGCCGAGATTGGCGCGAACGCCGCCTTCCGCCCGGTCGTAGCCGGAGAACTTGTCCCAGTCGAAGAGGGAGGTGTCGTCGAAGACGAGGCTCTGCGCATCCTCATTCGGCAGATGGCCGATCTTGGTCTCGTTCGGGCGCGCGATGATCTGCGCGATCGGCTCGATCACCTGGCGGCCCGAAGTGCCGAGATCGGCGACGAAGGGATAGCGGTATTCGAGGCCGATGGCCGGAGTGGCGCGGAACAGGTAATCGTCGTCGCCTTCGAGATAATTGCCCAGGTTGACGTTCTGGTAGCCGTCGAAATCCGGAGCGATCCAGAAATTGTCGGCGCGAACATAGGCGAAGGGCGTCCACACCTGCCCGATGGGATCGATGAACTCACGGCGCCAGGAAGCAGTGACCGAGGCGCGGGACATGGAGCCGCTGGCGCCGCGCACCAGGCACTGCTCCGGCTCGAAGATCTCGCAGGTCTGATAGATGCCGTAGGTGGTCCTGTTCGCAGCCGAAAGCGGCTCGAACTGCGCCGCCTCGCGCGAGAGGCTGGTCACATTGACGTTGATGCCTAACTCGCCGCCGACGACCGGCGGTGTGATGCGTTTGTCGTAGTCGATGACCGGGTGAACGACGGGCTGCTGCTTCTGCCAGTCCCGGGTGGACAGAACCTGAAAGTAGTAGCCGCGCATATCGAAGAAGGAGCGGTCGCCCTGGCCCTGCAGGTAGAGGGTCGAGACGGATTCCTTCAGGTAGATCGACTGAAGGCTCTCGCTGCGGATGTGATAGTTTTCAAGGAACCATTTGTCCGAGACGAGGGCGATGTCCCATCCCCATTTCCAGCGGTCGTTGATGTGGAACTGGCCTGCCGTTTCCAGCGAGCCGCGCCAGTCGCGGTCACCGGCGCCGCGCGGGCTGGGGAGGAAAGCGTCCGGGTCCTGCTGAGAGATGCCGGCGATGCGGATGTTGTATGCGCCGGTCTCCAGCCGATGACGCCATTCGGCCTCTCCGAGAACACCCTGTCGGGTCAGGAAGGTCGGAGTGACGGTCAGATCGTAGTTCGGGGCGATGGCCCAGAAGAACGGAATCCCGACGCCGACCCCGAGCGTGTTTGAGATCACATAGCGCGGAGCGAGGAACCCGGTCTTGCGCTTGACCGTCGGATCCGGGGTCCAGAAATAGGGCAGATAGGCAACCGGCAGGCCGAGGATTTCGAGGGTCGCATCCTCGTAATAGATCGTCTGCTCGCTGTTGTTGTGGATGATCTTTGCGGCCTTGACCTGCCAGAGCGGGGGGCGCTCCGGATTCTCCTTGCAGGGCTCGCAGGCCGTGTAGGTGCCGCGCTCGAAGGTGGTGGTCTCGCCGCCGGCGCGTTCGGCGCGCGGCGAGGAGAAGCGTGTCGTGACCGGTCGGCCGTTCTCGACCACGGTCTGCGTGACGCGAAGGGAATCGATGAAGCCGTTCTTGAAGTCGTCCGTCAGCTCGAACCGGTCGCCCGTGACCACGGCGCCGCTGGAATCGGTGAGGCGGGCATTGCCTTCGGCATAGACCCGACCGGTGTTCCGGTCGTAGGTGACCCGGTCGGCCTGGAGCGTCCGACCCTGATAGTTCATCTGGACGTCGCCGGCGGCGGAGATCGTGTTCTTGTCGTTGTCGTAGATGATTTCCTTGGCGTCCACGAGCAGGCGGTCACCGTTCGGATTCGCCTGGAGGCGGGAGCTGATGCTCTCGTTGAGGGACTGGGCGAGCACAGGGCTTGACCCAACGGCACACAGAAGCGCCGTTGCGACCGCAGACATTGCGATCGTTGTCTTGAGCCGTAGCATCCCCACTCCTTAACCCACGCCCTTACATGAGAACGGTTCAGCCGTCCTCTTGGTATAATAGTGCCAAGGTCCCTAACAGACTGCCTACTACAGCAGGGAACCAGGCTGCAACAACCGAGCTGATGATCCCCGAAGCGCCAAGCTCCGCCATAAGCTCAGTGGCGACATAAAGCATGAACCCGGCGGCAACGCCACCCAGAACCATCGTCGCTACACCGCCAAATCGAAAGAATCTTAACGATACGGATGCGGCCACGAAAACCATGGCGATGAAGAGCAGGGGGCGAGCCAGGAGAATGTCGTAATGGAGCTGGTAGGCGGTGGTGTTCATGGCCGCCCGCTCCATGCGCTGAATCGTCTCGCGCAGTTCCCAGAATGGCACGGAATCGGGATTGATGAAGCTCTGCCGCAGCTGCGAAGGCTGAAGATGGGAGGCAATGAGATAGCGCTCGTGGGTTTCCGGCTCCTCTGTTGCCGAAAGGACACGGGCATCCCTCAGCTCCCAGAAGCCCTCGTGAAGGGTCGCCTCCTTCGCCTCGATTCGATGAGTGAAGACTCCTTCAAGGTCGAAGGTGTAGACCGTCACCCCCACCAGGGTCGCCGCATCCGTGCGGGAGCCCTCCGCCCGGATCACGGCATAGCCGTCCTGGCTCTTCTGCCGGAGCCAGATGGTTTTGCCCGAGGTCTGCGTCGTACGGGAGAAGATCTTGGTTTCCAGAGCTGCGGCGCGCTGCTTCAGGTGGGCCGAAACCGGGTTGTAGGCCGCCACCGAACCGATTCCGATGAGCAGAGCTACCAGCAGGCCTGGCTGCAGGAACTGCCAGGCGGAGATGCCGGCGGCGCGGGCCACCACCAGTTCCAGCTTACGGCTGAGCTGCAGGAGCGCGGCCATGCTGCCGAAGAGGATGGCGAAAGGCATCACCTGCTCGGCGATGGCCGGCGTCCGGAACAGGGCAAGCGTCGCGACGAGCCCCGCCGTCGCGTTTTCGGCATCGCCCGCGCGGCGCATCAGCTCAACGAAATCAAGGGTATAGACCAGCGCGAACACTGTGGCGAAGACGATGAAGATCGTCTTGACGAACTGGCGGGCGAAATAAAATCCGAGGGTTCGGCCGATCAGCATGATCAGACCCCTTGGGCGGCGGTCTTGCGCGACGGGAACAGGTCGCGCAGGGCGGAGCGGATCCGGTTGGCCATGGCCCGAACCGCAGTCCCTTTGAAGATGACGAGGAGGCAGAGAGCGATCCCGCCGAGAGGAATTCCGTAGATCAGGCTGATCGCCGCCGGTGAACGGGCGACGGCGCTGGAGGCGGCAAAGCCGAGGATCCGAAGCAGCACGACCCCGCATATCGCGACGGCGATGGCCACGCCGCGCCCTTGACGGGTGGTGCGTGCCTCCCCGAGGGCCGCAAAGGCAATCGCCATCATCGCCAAAGGATAAAGCCAAGCCGACAGGCGATCGTGAAGCTCGGCCCGGAAACGGCCTGTCTGGGCCCGGTAGAGGGGGTCGTTCTTATCGGGGAAGAGCAACTGCATCGTGCCGCGCTCGCGCGGCTTGTAGACGATCTCGCCCCCTTCCTGGTTGAACGCTGCCAAGTCGACCGCATAGCGCTCGAAGACGACGATGGAGGAATCCTTGCTTTTCGGCTCTCTGCGCTGGACGCTGCCCTTTTCGAGCAGGAGATAGGCCTGTCCGTTCTGCTCCACCGTCTGGCCGCGCTCGGCGAGATAGACGATGGGCTTCTGCTTGTTGCGCTGGTCTTCCATGAAGATGCCGAGGAGGGCATCGCCCGAGCGCTCGCGGTAATGGAAGGTGATGCCGTTCTCGAGGGTGATGAACTGGCCTTCCTTGGCCATGGTGGCCACGAAATCGGCGCGGATGCGCGTGAACAGCATGCGCAGCTCTTGGAAACTGGCAGGCATGATGTATAGAGAAGTTATTCCCACAACCAGGCTGACGAGCATTGCCAGCACGACGAAGGGGCGCAGCAGGCGCTGTGGAGCCATGCCACCGGCGCTCATCACGATGAGCTCGGAATCGCCATTGAGCTTATTGAGGGTGTAGATCGTTGCCATGAACAGGGCGACCGGCGCGATGACGCTGATGAGAGCCGGCAGGGAAAGCCCCGTCACCGTCAGGAAGATCAGGAGCGTCTGCCCCTTGCCTGTCAGAAGATCGAGCTCGCGCAGGGCCTGCGTGATCCAGATGACGCCGGTGAGGGCGACAAGGCATGCGGCAAAGGCACTGAATGCGATTTTCAGAATGTAGCGTTCGAGAAGTGTCATGAAGCCCTTCGCCCCTGGGCGCGAAGGCCAGGGTTACCCTGTCGCTTGGTCTTAAGGCAAGACGGGCGTTTTCAACAGCCTGAGATTGCGCCTATTTCGCGGCGGGGCCCGGCATGCCCTATATGATGACGATTGCAGAGCGGAGCCGTCCGAATCCGGCTCATTACAGGCATAACAAGAGGGTTTTCATGGCCGAGAGCTTCAAGATCGACTTCCAGCCGCACGGCAAGGTCGAATCCGGCGATCTCATCATCTTCGTCGGGGACAATCTCAAGCCCACGCCGGCGGTTGCCAAGCAGATCGGCTCCAAGGCCGTGGATCTCATCGCCAAGGCCGCCGCAGCCGAGACCTTCAAGGGTAAGGCGAAATCCGCCATGACCATCGTGGTGCCGAGCGGCTTGGCGGCGGATCGCCTGATCGTGATCGGCGTCGGGGGCGAGAAGGACAGGGCGGATGTGGATTTCGTCCAGCTCGGCGGCCTGATCTCCGGCAAGACCAACGGCAAGACGGCGACCGTCGTGCTCGATCTGCCCGGCATCGAAGTCTCGCCGGAAGCAGCGGCGGACATCGCGCTCGGCGCGCAGATGCGCCGGTACAGCTTCGACCGCTACAAGACCAAGAAAGACGACAAGGAGCAGAAGGGCGTGGCCCGCCTGGTCCTGAGCGTGGCCGATCCGGCTGCTGCGAAAAAGGTCTACAAGGCGCGCGAGAGCCTGCTCCAGGGAATCACGCTCGCCCGCGATCTCGTCAACGAGCCGCCGAACGTGCTCGGTCCCCAGGAATTCGCGGCTCGCGCCCAGGCTCTCACCAAGCTCGGCCTCGAGGTGGAGATTCTCGACGACAAGGCCATGAGGAAGCTCGGCATGGGCGCGCTGCTCGGGGTGGCACAGGGCTCCGTGCGCGGCGGGCGGGTCGCCATCATGCGCTGGAACGGCGGCAAGGCGAACGATCAGCCCATCGCGTTCATCGGCAAGGGAGTGGTGTTCGACACGGGCGGCATCTCGATCAAGCCTGCCGCCGGCATGGAGGACATGAAGGGCGACATGGCAGGCGCGGCCTGCGTGGTCGGCCTCATGCATGCGCTCGCCAGCCGCAAGGCGAAGGCGAACGTGGTCGGCGCCATCGGCCTCGTGGAGAACATGCCCGATGGGAACGCCCAGCGCCCCGGCGACATCGTCACCACCATGTCGGGCCAGACCATCGAGATCATCAATACGGATGCCGAGGGGCGCCTCGTGCTGGCCGACGTGCTCTGGTACGTGCAGGACCGGTTCAAGCCGAAATTCATGATCGATCTCGCAACGCTGACCGGCGCGATTCTCGTGGCCCTGGCGCAGGAATATGCAGGCCTGTTCTCGAATAACGACGAACTGGCCGAGCGGCTCACCGCAGCCGGAAAGGCAACCGGCGAGCGCGTGTGGCGCATGCCGATCGGGCCGGAATTCGACAAGATGATCGAATCCAAGTTCGCCGACATGAAGAACACCGGCGGCCGCTTCGGCGGCTCGAGCACGGCGGCGGCTCTGCTGCAGCGCTTCGTCAACGATACGCCGTGGGCGCATCTCGACATTGCCGGCACGGCCATGGGCTCGCCCCAGACCGAGATCAGCCGAGGCTGGGCATCCGGCTGGGGCGTGCGCCTGCTCGATCGTCTCGT
>DASQML010000020.1:0-7426 GCA_035645515.1 Microvirga sp. | reverse complement strand
TGGGCTTTTGCAAGAGATGCGGCGGTTCCTACTGCACGAGGCGGGGGCCGCCGGTGACGATGCTCTCGTTCTCGGCCAGGATGCCAAGGCGGCGGGCGACCTCCGTATAGGCCTCCACCAGTCCGCCCATGTCACGGCGGAAACGATCCTTGTCGAGCTTGTCCTTGGACTTGATGTCCCAAAGACGGCACGAGTCCGGGGAGATCTCGTCGGCGACGACGATGCGCATCAGCTCGCCTTCCCAGAGGCGGCCCGTCTCCAGCTTGAAATCCACGAGGCGGATACCGACGCCGAGGAAGAGGCCGGACAGGAAGTCGTTGACCCGGATCGCGAGCGCCATGATGTCGTCGATCTCCTGGGGCGAGGCCCAGCCGAAGGCGGTGATGTGCTCCTCCGAGACCATCGGATCGCCGAGTTCGTCGTTCTTGTAATAGAATTCGATGATCGAGCGGGGCAGCGGCGTGCCCTCCTCGAGGCCGAGGCGCTTGGCGAGGGAGCCAGCCGCCACATTCCGCACGACGACCTCGAGCGGAATGATCTCCACCTCGCGAATCAGCTGCTCGCGCATGTTCAGGCGGCGGATGAAGTGGGTGGGGACGCCGATGTCGTTCAGATGCTGGAAGAGGAATTCCGAGATCCGGTTGTTGAGTACGCCCTTGCCGTCGATCACTTCATGCTTCTTGGCATTGAAGGCGGTCGCATCATCCTTGAAATGCTGGATGAGCGTTCCGGGTTCGGGACCCTCATAGAGGACCTTCGCCTTGCCCTCATAGACGCGACGGCGACGATTCATAGGCGTGTACCGTGGTTTGAGAAAATCCATTGTGTGCCGTGGGCTCCTGGCTAGAGATGGTGCCGTTCCGCGGCTGGCGTAGGCGCGGCTTTAGACCGGCGCTCCGCTTGAGGGCAACCTATCCGATCAAGGGGACGAGCACAACGCGCAGAGAAGGGGAAGGGCTTTGGAGCCCTTCGAAGCACCTCTTCTTAGATGGGAATGGCATGGCGGCGGCGCGAGTGCGCCCTTATATCGCACGAGGGGGCACGACAGAGAGGACCGTCCATGACTTTTTTCAATGACCGCGAAGATGCTTTCGAGAAACAGTTCGCCTATGACGAGGAACTTCGTTTCAGGGCCACGGCCCGCCGCAACAAGCTGCTCGGCCTCTGGGTTGCCGAGCGCCTCGGGAAGACGGGCGCGGAGGCCGAGGCCTATGCGAAGGGCGTCGTTCAGGCCGATTTCCAGGAGCCCGGGGACGCGGATGTGCTGCGCAAAATCCGGCAGGATCTGGACAGTGCCGGCAAGACGGTGGACGAGGCGGAGCTGAGCGATAAGCTGCGACAACTGACGGTCCGTGCCATTGAGGAAATCAAAGCGGGGCAATGAGCCCCGCCGGCTGCCGGGTCTTCGACCCGGCCGAACAGAAACGCCGTAACAAGAAAGCCCACCATGCTGACCAACCCGTCCTTCCCCGCCCTTCTCAAAGCAGGCACGCCCCTCCTCACGGCCTGGTGCGGCATCCCTGAGCCCACCGTTCCCGGGATGCTCGCACGGGAGGAGTTCGATGCGGTGGCGATGGACATGCAGCATGGCTCCATCGATTTTTCCGCCGCGCTTCGGGCGGTGCCGTTGATCGCGGCGGCGGGAAAGCCCGCCCTCGTCAGGATCCCGGTAGGGGAATTCGCGATGGCGTCGCGCTTCCTCGATGCCGGAGTCTCGGGGGTGATCGCGCCCATGATCAACACGATCGAGGACGCTCAGCGCTTCGCCTCCTTCATGAAGTTCCCGCCCCTCGGTCAGCGCAGCTGGGGGGCCTATGGGGCGATCTCCCTGTCCGGGCTTGAACCGGCCGAGTATCTGCGCCGGGCCAATGACCTGACGGTGTCCTTCGCCATGGTGGAGACCCGGGAGGCGCTCGCCATCCTCGATGACATCCTGAATGTGCCCGGGATCGACGGCGTCTTCATCGGCCCGGCGGACCTGTCCATTGCGCTGTCGGGCGGCAAGGGCGTGGACCCGGCCAGCGCCGAGGTCGACAAGGCGCTCGATCACGTGCTCGCCCGGGTCAGGGCCGCCGACAAGATTGCCGGCATCTATGCACCCTCCGGGGCTCGCGCCGGGGAACTCGCCCGCAAGGGCTTCAACATGGTCTCCATCGGCAGCGACAGCAGCATGCTGAGGGCAGGAGCCCAGGCAGCGCTCGCGGCTGCGCAGCAGGGATGAGCGTCAGGTAACGGGGCTGCCCTCCCGCGCCTTGGCCACCCGGTAATAGGCCCAGAGCACCTTGGCGGCCACGCCCCGCCAGGGCCGCCAGCGCTCCGCCAAGGCGGTCAGCGCCTTCGCGTCCGGCCGCGCCTCGAGGCCATAGGCGATCCGGGCGGCCTCCTGCACGGCGAGGTCCCCGCCTGGAAATGCGTCGGGATGGCCCAGGCAGAAGAGCAGGTAGACGTCGGCCGTCCAGGGGCCGATGCCCTTGACCCGGGTAAGCAGGTCGTGCGCCTCGTCGGCAGGACGCTCATGCAGCCGGTCGAGCGGAAGCTGCCCGTCCACGATCTCGGTCGCCGTCGCGCGCAGGGTCCTGATCTTCATGGCCGAAAGCCCTGCCGCCCGCAGCTCCCCGTCGGAGAGGCCGAGGAACCGTTCAGGACTTGGGGGGTCGAGCACCGCCCTCAGGCGCCCCCAGATCGCCGCGGCGCTCGCGGTCGACACCTGCTGGCCGACGACGATCCAGGCCAGGCCCTCGAACCCGGGCGGGCGCTTGCGCAGCTGCGGCACGATGCCCTCGGCCGCCAGCCGCGCCATTACCGGGTCGGCCCTGGCGAGAGCCTTCAGACCCCTCTTGAGAACCGCATCCGTTTCGAGGAGGGTGACCATCCATTCCTTTCCTGTTCTCAAAGGCCGTCCGTGACGAAGCCCGTTTTCCGATTTGCGCCCAGCCCCAACGGACGGCTTCATCTCGGCCATGCCTATTCGGCCCTGCTCAACGATGCGCTCGCCCGCCGGTCCGGCGGCCGTCTTCTGCTGCGCATCGAGGATATCGATATCACACGCTGCCGTCCCGAATACGAAAGCGCCATCGTCGAGGATCTCGCCTGGCTCGGTCTTTGCTGGGAACAGCCGGTGCGCCGGCAATCCGAGCATTTCGCCGATTACCGGGCAGCCTTCCAGGTGCTGAAGGGGAGGGGACTTGTCTATCCCTGCTTCTGCTCGCGCAAGCAGATCGCGGAGACCGCGAAGATACGCGAGGCGGAAAGCGGCAGGGCCTGGCCGCGCGATCCCGATGGCGCCCCGCTTTATCCTAGCCTGTGCCGGGGCCTCTCCCCCGACGAGGTGGAGCGAAGGATCAGGAGCGGCGAGCCGCACACGTGGCGGATCGACATGCAGGCCGCCTGCAGGCTTCTGCCCGGACCACACACGTTCACCTGCTTCACCCTCGACGGCGAGCAGGAGACCGTCGAAGCCGATCCCTTGCGATGGGGCGATGCGGTGATCGTGCGCAAGGACGTGCCGACGAGCTATCACCTCTCCGTTGTGGTAGACGATGCACTCCAGGGTGTCACGCATGTGGTGCGCGGGCAGGATCTCGAGGCAGCCACCGATCTGCACGTGCTTCTGCAGAGGCTTTTGGGGCTTCAGACGCCGCTCTATCACCACCATGGACTGATCCTCGATCCGGGGGGCGACAAGCTCGCGAAGAGCCGCAAGTCGGAAGCCTTGCACGAATTGCGGGAGCGTGGCGTGACCGCCGCCGAGATCCGTGAACACCTCGGCTTTGCTTCTCAGCCCACGCCAAGCACGTAGAGCCACACGAGGGTGGTGCCGAGGGCCAGGGCCGTGGAGAGCGTCACCGCGCTCGATGCCAGGGCGACTCCCTCGCCGTAGCGTTCCGCGAAGAGATAGGCGTTGATGCCGGACGGGCACGCTGCGAAGAGCACCGCCACACCCGCCCAGACGGGCGGCATCTCGAACACGGTGGTGGCGAGGAGCAGCACCACGAGCGGGTGCACCACGAGCTTGAGAATGGAGATGACCGTCGGCAGCTTCCAGCCCATCTTCATGCCGTAACGGCGCAGGGCAATGCCCATGGAAATCAGGGCGCAGGGAACGGCTGCGCTCGCGAGCAAGTCCACGATCTGCCAGAGTGGGGCCGGAACCGCATGGGCGACCGGGCGAAGAGCCGAGCCCGCCAGGATGCCGATGACGATCGGATGCGTCGCCAACCGGCGCAGGATGATCAGGGGCGAAGCCTGGCGACCTTCCGCCAGTACGGTGGCGAGCGTCATGGTCACCGGCAGATGCACCGCCAGCAGCAGGAAGAGGGGCACCGCGCCTTCGTCCCCATAGGCCTTGAGGATCATGGGCACGCCCACGAAGACCGTGTTGGCCTGCCCGGCCGAGAATCCGGCGACGACGCTCGACACGCCCTTGATCCCGAAGAAGCGCCGACCGATCGTGGTGGCGAGCACCCAAGCCACGGCCACGCCCACGAAATAGGAGATCCAGTAGCCCCAAGGCTGCACCTCGGGGATCTCCGCCTTCACGAGGGTGCGGAAGATCAGGCAAGGGACCGAGAGGGAGAAGACGAATTCCGACAGGCCTTCGCCCATCCGCTCCGAGACGAAGCCCGTACGGCGCGCGAGATAGCCGATCCCGATCAGACCGAAGACCGGGAAGACGATCAGAACCACGTCGAGCATGGGAGATCAGCGCAGCTCGGCGCGTTGGGAGAGGCTCGCTGATGCGGTGGCCTGATTCAGCAGGGCGTCGACTTGCTCGCGCTGGCGCTTGAACTCCGCGAGGCTGCGGCCGTCGAGCTCGCGGCCCTGCGGCAGGCGGATCTTCAGCGGGTCGACGAAGCTGCCGTTGATCAGCACCTCGTAGTGGAGGTGTGGGCCGGTCGAGAGGCCGGTGCTGCCGAGGTAGCCGATTACCTGGCCCTGACGCACCCGGACTCCGGGCGCCATATTCTTGGCGAAGCCTGACATGTGCGAATAGGTGGTCACGTAGCCGTTGGCGTGCTGGATCTCGATGTGGCGCCCATAGCCCGACTTCCAGTCCGCGATCCGGATGACGCCGTTGCCGGCCGCCAGGATCGGCGTGCCGACCCGGTTCGCCCAGTCGATGCCCGTATGCGGCCGCGTATAGCCGAGGATGGGATGGAAGCGGGAGCCGAAGCCGGAGCGCAGGATGCCGTCCGAGATGGGCTTGCGGAGCAGGAACTTCTTGAGGGAGCGGCCGGTCTCGTCGAAATAGTCGATGGACCCATCCTCCCCCTGGAAGCGGTAGACGCGGCGCGTTTCCCCGCCGACGGTCAGCGATGCGTAGAGAACTTCGGGCGTGTCGTCATCGTCGTCCGCACCGAAGAACACTTCGAAGCTGTCGCCCTGGGTCACCCGGCGCTGGAAATCCACGTCATAGCCGAAGATGCGGACCAGCTCCTCCACCGTTTCCGGCGACAGATCGTTCTTGAGGGCCGTCTCGTAGAGGCTCTCGTAGAGGCGCACGCCGTTGCCGCCCTCCTCTTCTTCCTCCGGTGCATCAGCGGTCTGCTGCGCATCGGAGGGGTCCTGCGGCGGCGTGACCGACACGAAAACCCCCCGGTCGTTTGTGGCGGCGATGCCTTCCACGCCTCTTTCGCCGAAGGCGATCACGCGCACGATCTGGCGGGGATCGCCCAGGCGCGGGCCAGGTGCGATGAGAATGCGAAGGCGCTGGCCTTCTCCCATGGCGGCCACCTTCATCCGCGCGGCGAGGGCGCTGGAAATGGCGGCGATCTGCTCCGGGGTGGCCCCGTAGCTGCGCAAAGCCGTTTCCAGGGTCTCGCCCTTTCTGAGCACCACGTCCCGCTCCTCGATCAAGGGCGCGACGGCCTTCTGCTCGCTCTTCGGCAGCTCCGTGACGTTCTCCGGCACCACCCGGACTTCAATGGTGCTGAAGGGCGCATCGACCACGCGCGCATAGCCGAGCGCATCGCCCAGGCCGTCGGGCTGGCGCAGGGTGCGCGACAGCATCTGCTGCGCGGGGATCGGCACGGAGGCGCGCCGGCCGGTGTCACCGGCGACGCGACGCTCCTCTTCCAGCATCGCCATCACGTCGTTGTCGGTCAGGGACGGGGCGCTCGCCTCGATGACCAGGGGAGCCAGGTCCCGGCGGATTACGGAAACATCCGCGTCGGAGATTTCGGGAGGCTGGTCGATCCTCTCCTGGGTATTCTCGGCGAAGAGGCGCATGGGATTGAAGGCGGGAATGTCGGAGGCATAGGTGCCGGTCGTCATGGACAGGTTGGTGGCAACCCGCACGAATTGGCGAACCTTGATCGCCTCGCGCTCGCCGTTGCGGATCGTCATGGCGGCCTTGAAGCTCTGCTTCGCGGATGCCGTGAGCTCCGTCCGGTTGAGCCGGTCGCCCTTGCGGGCGACGTTCGAGGCACGCTCCTCGTCCTGGCCGGACCGGGGAGAGGCGCTCAGGGTCGCGCGCTCAGGGGGCTGAACGGAGGTGGTGGCGCCGTCGATCGCAACATGGATGGATGCGCCGACGAGAACGGCGCCGGTCACGCCCGTGAGGATGCTGGCACCGAGCCAGCGCAGATTGATCTCCCGCTTGTCCACACCGGGGGCTGCGGCACCGTTGGCGCTCAGTGCAGGCTCATGGCTGAGTTCGACCCCCGACGGCAGCCGCAGTGCTTCCCGGCGGGAAGCCTTGGGTAGGCCGTGGTCTGGAGGAACGTGGCTCATGGCAGGCGGTGTCGCAGTCGTGAGAACAGAGTGACATGCATAGGCGGTGAAGCCGCTCTAGCACAAGAAAGCGCCGGGGCACAGGCTTAACCGGAAAGCCTTGCCGGAAGCATTCTTCCTTGCTCCGGAAGCGTCATCGGGGATGCTGCTTCAACCTGCACTGTGTCCGCAGTGAGGCAAACAGGCCTAAAAGCTGTGGTCAGGGAACCGTCAAAAAACTTTCACAAGCGTGTTGACAGGTCCGAGAGGCCGGGCTTATAACCCGCCCATCGACGCCGCCGCTGATCGCGGTCGGCGCCAAGAACCTCCTCAGAAACGGGCTTTGCAGCCCGACGCAAGTCGGGACGTAACGCGTTTTCTGGTGAGGGTCGGCCTAGCTCTCGAAATTTTCGAAAGCGGGGTTGACAAGACAAATGAATGATCCTAAATCAGGTTCATCGCGGTGCTGCCAGATGGCTGGCTGCTCCGATGTTTCCCTGACAGGCTGACGGCTCAACCCGGGTAAAAACCGGAGTGAGGCGTTGTTGTCTTCGGAAATTGCATCATCTGATGCTGCTCTTTGACAAGTGAAGAAAGAAAGAGAAGCGTAGGCGGCGGTGTCCTTGCGCCGGTCCGGACGGATCGGATGGAATAGACATCGACCTGTTCTATGCTTTGGTGAGTACACCGCTTCGGTCCTTTGGGGCTGGAGTGA
>DASQML010000019.1:0-40540 GCA_035645515.1 Microvirga sp. | reverse complement strand
CGATCAATGGCCTACCGGGTTTCGCGACGCTTGAACGGGGAGACGTGGTGGAAACCACGGCCCTGCAGGTCGAGGATGGGAGGATCACGGCCATCTATATCGTCCGAAACCCGGAGAAGCTCCGCCATCTCCCTCAGCTGTGGTACGATCAGCCGTACATGCGCCACCAGGGCTTCTCCATTTTCCGTTCGGATGAAACAACGATCCGTCCTTTAGAATGGAAGTGAAAACGCGCACGAAGGATGGTCATGTTAGCCAGATTGTGTGCCTCGATAACACTGACGGTATCACGGTATCGAGGTTGAATTCAAAGCAACTTATGGAGGATAAAAGTGTCGATCGATTTCCAGGAGAGCTACATTGATAGAGCGGCTCTCGTCATCATGCACTATCAAGTCGACGTGTTCGACATCCTCTTCGGGGAGCAGCCATCGCCATTGCTGGACCGGTGTAACGATCTGATCCGGCGCTGGCGCACCACTGGCCGACCCGTGCTGTTCCCCAACTTTTCGCTGGGCGACGAGTATCAACATGCCCCACCGGCGACTAACCGCCAGATCACTCCGTACTTACCGAGCGGACGATTTCGTACCGGTGTGCCCGTCGAAGGACTTGCAATCAAACAGGGCGACCTTTTCTATTCATGCCCGCGGGCGAGCGTCTTTTATGGCACCTCTCTTGAGGCCGACCTTCGGACGCGCGGCGTCAGCACGCTGGTCATGGCCGGTATAAGCACCACCGGGGTTGTTCTTTCGAGCGTCGCCTGGGCTAGTGACGCGGACTACGACGTGCGCGTGGTTAAGGGCTGCTGCTATGATCCAGATCAGGATGCCCACGAGGCTCTCTTTCGTTCAGGATTCGGGGGGCGCGTACAGGTCGTGTGAACCGGAATGCGGGCACCTTCGGCCTTGCACGATGATGGCGATCTGCTCCCTGGCATCACGCCACGCACTGCCTAGAGAACATCTTCTAGAAATTTTGTGGCAGTGTAGATCATCGTCGCGGGCATACCATGAAGAGGTAAGTGTGTTTCATGTTTAACTCTCTGGCGCCTGCGGTAAGTTGTGCAACGGCTCATCAGCATGCTTCAGGACGAGAGCACAGAGCCACTGCAAGACGCGCTGGATGCAATGCAGGCAACCCTCCTGGATCGTTTGGCCTAGAGCCTTGAGCGGGATGTGGCGGCCGTACAAGCAGCCCTTGAGACGCCGTGGACAACGAGGCCAAGGGGCTGATCCGCAGTCACCGCAGCCAGGGAAACCAGCGTCGCTACCCGCGCGAGGTGCTGCGCCGGGTGGCGATCATCAAAGTAGCGCAGCGAACCGGCATTCCGCTGGCGGAGACCCGCGAGGCACTCCCGACCCTGCCGGAGGGCCGCACACCAACAGCAGCCAACTGGAGCCGATAATCATCGCAATGGAAGGCAAAGCTGGATGAGCGGATTGCCCGGCTCACGCGTCTGCGCGATCAGCTCACGGACTGCATCGGCTATGGCTGCCTCTCGACAGCAGCATGTCCTCTGCGCAATCCCTTCGACGAGCTCTCAAAAAAGGCTCCGGACCACGGCTGCTCGGTCCGGACTGATAATACCGCTCCCACTGTTGCTGTCTTCACAGGGCCTCATGGTGTCATGAGAGGCATGTTCCTTTAGCGGTTGGACCCTGCAGGACTATCAAGCGCTGTTTGCGCAATGCAGCTGGGTGAATGAGGGGGAATCGTCGATCTGCCCGTTCCGGCAAATCGCGTGTTGGCTACTTTAGGCTGTCTGGAGCGTTGATGACCTGACTGAGCAACGCAACCCAAGCCCAGAGGCCATGTTATGCCGGAATTCTCTACCCTCGGGATGTTTGTCGCCGCTGCCTTCGTTCTCGCTATCGTCCCTGGGCCAGGAATGTTCTACATCACTGGCCGGACCTTGGCAGCCGGCCGAAGCGATGGTTATGCCTCTGTGTTCGGCACGGCCCTTGGTGGTCTCGTTCACGTCATTGCCGGTGTGGTTGGCGTGTCCGCGCTGATCATGGCGAGCACAACGGCCTTCATGGTCCTGAAGCTCATCGGTGGGGCCTACCTGATCTATCTGGGTATTCAGACCTGGCGTTCTGCTGGAGGTGCAAGCCTTGCACCTGATGCATCAGAGAAGACCGGTGCGGGCCGAGCCTTCCGAGACGGAATCGTGGTTGAAGCGACAAACCCGAAAACAGCGGCTTTCTTCCTGGCGCTGATCCCACAATTTATCGACCCGTCTCAGGGAAGCATTGCTGGCCAGTTCTTCGTGCTTGGAGCGATCTCGGTTGGGTTGAATACGCTTACAGCTCTGGCGATCGCCACAGGTGCGTCACACATCCGTTCCAAGCTGCTGGAGAGACCCCATGTCATACGTCGCATCCAGCAGGGCTCTGGGGCCGTGCTGGGGAGCCTAGGGCTCTCGCTGCTTCTGACCCGACGGCCAGCTTAAATTCCGAGCCGTGCCGGAGTCTTAAGCATCAGGTACTTGGAAGTATGTCGGCTCAGAACAATGGCTCCCAGTCGATGTTAGGTCCAGGTCTGGATCTCGCGGCACTCGCGATTCCGGTCACCTGATCCCGAATCTAGAAAGCTTGGGCTTGGAGCGTGCGGTGCTCAGGGGCCATGGCGCCCGCGGGACGGTGGAAGGAGCTCGCGACTTGATCATGAATGGGAGCACGTAAGGTTCTTTCAACGAACCCGAACAGTTGAGCGAAAAGCGAACCGGGATCAGACGGCGCCAGGTTTGGCGCTCTTGCGAAGCCAACCTTCGCCTGGGGGATCCCTCAATGCTGTCTGCACTCAGACGCAGAGGATCGTGTTCCGTCTGGGTGGGCCTAACCATATTCCACCAAACCGAAGCAATTCTGCGGGTCCCCACGGATTCATGCATATTATCCATCAGTTTGTTCGATATCCCGAGTATTATACCGCACGGCCAGGCAAATTAGGTTTCAGACGGTTCAAGTGAGACTCTGGAAAGGAGCAAGCATGGAACCGCGTCTCAGCTATTTCAAAGTGGCGCCGGACCTCATGCAGTCGGTCCTGGCACTCAGCAATAATGTCGACAGCTCAGGCTTGGATAGAAGGCTGTTGCATCTCGTGAAGCTCCGGGCCTCGCAGATCAACGGCTGCTCCTATTGTGTCGATCTGCACAGCCGTGAGGCGCGACACGACGGCGAGACCGAGCAGCGCGTGCATTTGGTTGCCGCATGGCGTGAGTCACCGGTCTTCACCGCGCGTGAACGGGCCGCACTCGCCTGGACTGAGAAGCTCACGCGACTGGCCGACCGGCCCATCGAGGATGAGGACTTCGAAGACGTCCGCCAGCACTTCGACGACGCCGAGCTGGTCAAGCTCACGGTCGCCATTGGCCTGATCAATACGTGGAACCGGCTCGCCGTGCCGTTTCGGACGGTTCATCCGGCTGTACCGGAGGATCGGAGCAGCCGGAAGTAGTCCCAGAAACAGGAGCGGCCTCTCGGCGCCGCTCCTCAATTCAGCCTCCACAAGCGTACCCAGCTACACCCAAGCCTCAGTGCCCAATGTGAGGAAAAGCATCATGTTCAGTGCACAGGGAAGGGCCTGGATCGGGCTTTCCGCTCTTCTGGCCGCGGTCTTCATGTCCATACTTGACGTGTTCATTACCGTCTCGGCAGCTCCAACCATTCGGGTCGATCTCGGCGTTGGAGCGACCGGCATCCAGATGATCCTCGCGGCCTACAATCTCAGCTTTGGGCTGCTGCTGGTCACCGGCGGCCGAATGGGCGATATCTGGGGCCGCAAGCGCATCTTTCTGGCCGGGCTCAGCCTGTTCGTCGTTGCCTCGCTCGTGGCCAGTCTTGCCGCCACGACCTCGCTCCTCATTACTGCCCGGCTGGTTCAGGGCGCCGCCGCTGGTCTCCTGATGCCGCAGATTTTTTCGGTCATTCAGGCCATCTTCGAGGATGGCGAGCGCGGCAAGGCGTTTGGCGCGTTTGCCGTAGTGTCGGGGATCGCTGCCACCACCGCCCAACTCCTGGGCGGTCTGTTGCTGGAGATCAACCTTTTCGGCCTAGGCTGGCGCATCATCTTTCTCATCAATGTGCCGATCGGCCTAGCAGCTCTTGTTGTTGCCCATGCGCTCGTTCCGGAGAGCCGGGCTCCCGGATCCAACCACCTCACACTTGACGGCGTGGGCGTGAGCCTCTTCGCGCTCGGACTTGTCAGCGTGACATTGCCGCTCACGCTCGGGCCGAGGCGGGGATGCCGCTGTGGGCGTGGATCAGCCTCGCGATGACTCTGCCGCTGTTCTGGCTATTTTCGCGCTGGCAGAGCTTTCGGGTCGCAGCCGGGCGGACGCCCCTGATTGCGCCGTCCCTGATGCGGAACCGCGCATTTGTCTTCGGTAATGCCGCAGCTTTCCTGTTCTACATCAACAATGTCGCGCTGTTCGTTGCGCTCCCACTGCTTGTCCAGGAGGGTTTCGGCTACTCAGCGCTCGCGTCCGGTCTTCTGTTCATGCCGCTGGCACTGTCATTCTCGTTGTCGGCCCATTGGGTGGGGCGCATGGTCCATCAGGCGGGAGAGCAGATCGTCCGGAAAGGGGTCCTGATCCAGATTTTGGCTATTTCCTTCTGTCCGCGCCCCTCCTGATGACTGAACCGCCCAGCGGGCTTGGCTGGCTTGTCCCAGGCGCAATCCTGTCGGGTGTCGGAATGGGCTTCATCCAGCCGGTCATCAACCACCAGAGCCTCGCGCAAGTGACCCCCGATGAAGTGGGCTCGGCCTCGGGTGTCCTGAACACGAGCTTCGAACTCGGGGCCGGCGTCGGGTCGCTTCTCGCCGGGATCCTCTTCATGCGGGCCCTGGGTTCCTCGGCCACCGGCTACGTCGAGGCTTTCGTCGCCAGCCTCGGCATGGCAGGGTTGCTTCTCTGCGGGATTGCTCTCGCCTGTGCTCGGATGCGTACCGATGTCGGCAAACGCTCGACGAAAGATCCGGATGGTGTGATGGCCGCCGCGGAATAGCGGCGATTACGGACCGGACGTCGGACAAGTCGGTCGCCGCCCCGGCACCTCACCACCACGAGCTATATCTCTGAGGCAGGTCGTGGCGGCTCAATGTCCACAGCCGGATTCCCACGCAAGTGCTCGATGAAGAGCCGCAGGGGAAGCATCGAGCGGTACTCTCTAGGAAAGTAAAACGATAGAGCTGGCGCGGGTGGAATCTCATCCACGAACATGGCCACAAGTCGGTTGGTGCGCATATCAGCCGGTGGGGCATCGCGCAGGACGTATCCAAGCCCGAGACCGGCATCGATCATGGAATAGAGCGTGGGCAGTTCGTTCACGATCAGGCCTCCCGTCACCTCGACGGAATAAGGACCGTCGGGACCCACGAAGCCCCATGGGATGATGCGGCCCGAGGTATGGAAGCGGTAGCGAATGCACTCGTGATCGAGAAGATCGCGCGGCGTCGCAGGGCGTCCACGGCGCGCCAGATAGGAGGGACTTCCATAAACCGCAAACGGCAGTGGCTCACTGATGCGGATCGCGATCATATCCTGCTCGACCCGGTCACCGCCGCGAATGCCCGCGTGAATTCCGGCGGCGGCAAGATCGACAAATCCATCCGACATGACGAGCTCGAGCTCGATGTCCGGCCATGCCGTCCGGAATGAGGCGATGATGGGCGCGAGCATGATGTGATAGACGAACTCCGGCATGGTGATGCGGAGGCTTCCCCGCGTACTCCCGCCGGTGTCGCGAGCGTTCTGAATAGCCTCGGCCAGTTGGTCGAATGACGGCAGCACGCCGCGGGCGAGCGCCCGGCCCGCATCCGTCAAGGTCACAGACCGGGTAGTTCGAATGAAGAGCGGCGTTCCGAGGCGTGCTTCCAGGGACTTGAGCTGATGGCTCACGGTGGACGGGTTGAGCTGCAACGCATCGGCGGCTCCCCGTAAACTGCCGGTCCGTACGATGGCGTCAAACACCTCCAGCAATGCGAGTGGCAATCTCATAGGCTCAATACAATGCTATCCATTACGGGCTGAGCGTCTCGGTGTTTGATGATCTGCTCTTCTGAATGATGTTCGCAGGATCGAGACTGCCACCAAGTCCGGAGTCCCAGCAGCCGGCCGCACCGGCCGAGGACACGCCACCAAGATAGCCCGTTGGCGTTGTTTCAGGGGTGTAGAGGTCAGCGTGGCTGTCGAACCACACTGCTTTGGCACCAGGTCGATGCATCGCAACGACCGGGAGAGTGGCAAGAGCGACCGCACAGCCGCTCAAGGCCACCAGCGGCGCCAATCCCTGCCCGAGGATAGTCGCATAGTGAGCAGCCATGGTCTTGAGAGCCGGCATCGCCGCTTCGAGTTCAGGCGTCCAGTTGCTGTTCAGGGCTGGTTCTGGTTTTCCGATCACAGTGGCTGTCATGTCGAGCCGCCGGGAGAGCATTATGCCAAGAGTAGCTGCGGCTGGCATGGCGAGGTTGTTGTGATCTCCGGTCGGCCCTTGTAACACCGTTGACGCAACATCCGACATGACCATCCTTCGGAGTAGACAACGCTCAGCTACCGGTGTGGCACAAAGCTGTCAATTTAGCACAACCTCAGTTGGCTGCGGGTGCCGCTGGAGCTGTGATGCGCAGCATTCGGGAGCAAAGATCACCAAGCAACACCTAAGTAATTGTAAAAGGCCACTTTCGACTATCATTCCACTTGCAAGGACGCTGGGCCGCGTTCGAAGCTCCTGATCTCTATGAAGGAGGTGGTGAAATCGGGCGTTATGTCCGACTTCACGTTCGGTCACGCCGGCAGGCGGCCGCAGCAGGGTCCGGATGAACATCGCAGGGCCGGGCATGCCCTGGTGAGGCAGACTTCGTCGCGACTTGGCGGCGTTGTCGTGATCGTCCCACCCGAGCTCGCGTCACCGACAACGGCCCTTGGCGCCTTTCGTGGGCTTCGGCATTGAGGTTGAACCCAGCGAGCGGCTGAGAGCCTTGCGTTGGTAAGGACCCTATCCTAGAACCGGTGGGAAACCGGAGGGTTCCGATGGCAGACCAGAAACACTCCAAGTGATTGGCCCATCGTCTTCATGACGGCGGCCCGAATATTTGCGCTCGAAGGACAACGACCGCCTGCGAGCTGACGCAAAGCTGTGTTTCAGGACCAACATCATGACCATCGATTTTGCCCTGTCGGGCAGAGCCTATCTCGTCACGGGGGCCAATTCCGGGATCGGCCGGAGCATCGCCATCACCCTCGCCGCTCATGGCGCGGACGTGGCGATCCATTATCTTCCAGCTTCCCGACTTGACGACGGAGCCGTGCATACGGCTCTCGGGCAGGAGGCCGCCGAAGACGTCGCCTCCGAGGTCCGACGGTTGGGTGGGCGGGCCGTCACGTTGCCGGGAGACCTTGCGGAGCCAGACACGCCGAAGCGCCTCCTGGCTCACGCAGAAGATGCTCTCGGCCCCCTCCATGGGCTCGTCAACAACGCCGCGGCCTGCGAACTGCCGGATACGATCCTGGAAGCGGACTGGGGTCGCTACCGCCGGCACTACGACGTGAACCTCGCGGCGCCGACCCTGCTGATGTCGACCTTCGCCCAAGTCCTGGCCGAGCGCTCGCAGCCGTCGGGCCGGATCGTGAACATCAGCACTGATGCAGCCCGGGTCTTCCCCCATCAGGTCTTCTACGGAACCAGCAAGGCGGCCCTCGAAGCCATGACCCGCGCGGCGGCAATCGAGCTTGGACCGATGGGGATCACGGTCAATGCCGTCGCGCCGGGCCCGGTTCAGACCGGCTACATCGACGAGGCGCTGGCCGAGAAGGTCCTTCCCTCCATCCCGTTACGCCGCCTGGGAACACCGGAAGATATCGCCGCGGCGGTGGCGTTCCTCGTCAGCGATGCCGCGACCTGGATTACGGGCCAAGTCATCCAGGTCGCAGGAGGGCACGCCCTCTGAGACCGCTTGGCTGGAAGCGTGCTGTGGATCGTGTCCCGCGGCATGGTGTAACTGACGGCGGACCACCAGGACCCCCGGCCAGAGCCGGGATGATCAGATCGCCACTGCGGGCAAGCTGACCAACAGATCATCGCTCATCGGAGCCATTGCTTCCAGCGTGAGATGGTGGGCCCGCTGCACTGCCCACTCGTCGTTCTGCTCCAGCAGGATCGCGCCGACCAGTCGCCGGATTGCCGCCTCGTTCGGGAAGATCCCCGCCACATCGGTCCGCCACATGATCTCGCTGTTGAGTCGCTCCATTGGATTCGTCGAGTGCAGCTTGGCCCAGTGCGGAGCCGGAAAGCTCATGTAGGCCAGCACGTCTGTCTCAGTCTCATCCATCAGGGCTGACAGCTTCGGCAGCTTGGGGCGGAGTTGGCCGGCCACCTGCCGCCACTGCTGCCGGGCGGCTTCCGGCGTGTTCTGGGCAAAGGCCGTGGCCATGAAGGCCGACACCACCCGCCGGCCATTCTTGCCCGCATGCGCCAGGGCATTCCTCGTTAAGTGCACGCTCCCGTCGAACTACAACACGCACCGGGATCTATCCAACGAATATGCGCCGGTTCGAACCTCCCTCTGACCGCCTCGTAGGCGGCTAGGTTTCTGGATGCCAAGGTCTCAATTTGATTTCGGAGACTCTCGGAATAATCTGGTGCCTCCAAGAATGGCCGCCCGATCGCGATAAAGTCGGCTCGGCCCTCAGCCAGTATGCGCTCGGCTCTTACCCCATTCCGGATCAACCCGACCGCAATGGTCGGTACTCCAAGCGACCTTCGGATCGCCTCGGAATAGGGCACCTGGTACTCTGGACCGACGCCTTCGGGCACTAAGGGCAGGAGAGCACCCGCTGAGACATCTACCGCATCAAGGCCAAGTGGAATCAGCCCCCGCAGAGCATCGCTTACAGCTTCAGGCGTCAGCCCGTCCTCGGCGAAGTCGGTTGCAGACACACGAACGATGACTGGGTAGTCCGGACCGACGGCTGCCCGTACTGCGGCGAAAACCTCAGCGAGGAACCGCGCTCGGTTCTCCGGCGAGCCGCCATAAGCGTCGCTACGCTGGTTCGTCAGGGGTGAAAGGAACTGGTGGATGAGATAGCCATGAGCAGCGTGGATCTCGATCGCATCAAATCCCGCTATGACGGCCCGTCGGGCCGCGTCGGCAAATGCCGAGACGGCCTCCCCAATATCGGTGAGGGTCATTGCTTCAGGCGTTCCGTAGAAATCATCGTAAGCAATGGCGCTCGGCGCGAGAAGGCGCCCTCGGACGCTAGGGTGGGACTTACGCCCGCCGTGGCAGAGTTGAACGGCAATGGCCGCCCCTTCGCTATGAACCGCCTGGGTAATGGCCGCAAGGGGTGGCACGTGCGCATCAGTAAAAATGCCGATGTCGTCTGGATAAAGGCGCCCGTCCGGGGACACGGCTGTTGATTCAACGATCACCAACCCGACACCACCGCGGGCACGACGAGCATAGTGGTGGACGTGATAAGCCGTGGCAAAGGATTCGGGCGTACCTTGATATTGTTGCATCGGGGACATAACGAGGCGGTTGCGCAGCGTCATCCGGCCAAGGGTCGCGGGTGAGAAGAGCAGAGACATCGGCAAGCTCCATTGTATGTATTCCGAGTTTTGAGATATTTTGTCTCGATCAACTTGATTAGCTGCACTCATGTCCAAGAACTTCCGACATGTTGTCGCGAATGATGTCCTGAGCGGAGGCATTGGCTCAGCCCTTGCCGCGTTCGTCAGGACGGCTCAACTCGGCAGTTTTGCCAGGGCTGCAGAAGCCATGGGCCTTACCCCATCTGGGGTCGCGAAATCGGTCAGCCGCCTTGAAACGAGACTTGGGACGAAGCTTTTCTCTCGGACGACACGAAGCCTGAGCCTAACCGAAACTGGCAGTCTGCTCCTGGAGCATGCCGAGCGCATTGTTGAGGCGCTGGCGAGTGCAGAGGCCGCCCTGACCGAGGTGGGCAGCCGCCCGCGCGGGCGGCTGAAAGTGAGCCTTGCTCCGGGAATAGGCCGGGCACTCGTACTTCCCACTCTTAAAGCCTTTATGGACGCTTATCCGGAGATTTCCCTCGATGTGGAATTCGACAGCCGGCTCGTCGATGTTGTGGCTGGCGGGTACGACGTCGTGCTCCGGACGGGCACTCCGGGCGACTCAAGTTTGCGGGGGCGCCGACTCGGAAGCGACCGCTCACTGCTCTGCGCCGCGCCATCATATCTCGAGCGGTGGGGCCGACCTGAAACGGTCTTAGACCTTGTGCGGCACCGCTGCATTCGTTATCGCTTCCCAACAACGGGGCGGATCCAGCCATGGCCGATCACATTGCCCCGTTCAGTAGGCGAGGTCCCAATCCCGACATCGCTCGCCTTCAATGATCCGGAAGCGATCCGTCTATCTGCCATTGGCGGCTTCGGCATCGCTTTAATCGCCGAGTATGCTGCGCAGCCCGCCATTGAATCAGGATCCTTGGTGTCCGTGCTAGAGAGCGCGGTGACCAACAACCACTCAGGCGAGATCTGGCTTCTCTGGCCTTCCGACCGCCACCACCTGCCGAAGGTACGTGCCTTCGTCGACCATGTAGCGGCGTCGTTTGCGAAGTCAGCAACCGATGATTACGCGATTAACATGGGCGGGGTTCTGTGCCAAGTGGCTGACTAGCTTGGGTATGGTCACATGTTCCGGTCCGGGAGGCTCCCGTTAGAGCACCTGACGACTACACGGACGCATATCCGGCTGCTCTGAGGTAGTTCCAGCACTCTTGTGGCTCGGAGAGATCGCAGATGTGCGGAGGGTGGGCCAGAGTGCCTCAAAGGTTCGAGCCTCAGCCCTGCGAACGTGCGCTCTAATCTGCGCAAAGGCTTATTCAGTCGGGTTCGTATCTGGACTGTAGATTGGCAGGAACAGGAACGAGGTCCCTGTGTGCTTCAGACATCACGCGGCCTTCTTGCTCTTATGGACCGCCAAGTTGTCGAGGATCACCACGTCGCCTTCTCCGAGCGCCAGCGCCAGTTGTGTCTCGATATAGATATCGACGGCCAAGCGGGTGATCGCACCTTCGATCACCCACGGGGCACTCAACTCACCCCACCGCAGACCTGCGATAAAAGTTTGGGCTCTCCAATGGCCGAAGGGAGCTTTCATGCGCAGCCAATGGCCCTCGCGAGAGAGCCCGCGCAGGCGCGTCATCTTGGTGCTGAGGTAAGTCTCGTCCGTAAGCATCGGCCGGTGCGGCCCTTGCCGCATGCGGACCTGACGGTGGACCCGCCAGACCCGGCGCTCATCCTGCAGGTCGGCGCGTGCGAACTCCACCGCTATCAGGGCCTTTCTACAGCTCAAGCCGCCCTGACACAGAAAGTGCGAGAGCATCGCGGGGGCCGCAACCCAATCCTGCTCTAGAAGCCGCGCCGCCAGTTCGGGCATGGCGCCGACGAGCCGAACCATCGCTGGTGCTGAATCAGCTTGATGGCACAGCTGTCACTGACGCCAAAACGGCGGGCTGCCGCCCGGCAGGAATGCCTTGCCTCGACAAAGGCGGCCATCCGCACCCGAAGATCGGGAGAATAGCAGTGGCCCATGATCCACCTCCCGACCCAGAGGGTGACTTACAGATCGCACCGGCCCGTAACCCGAGGAGGCGAATTTAGGTCCGGTGCTCTGAAGATCATGACGGCCAATCGGCAGGTTGCCGCTCTCGATCAGGTGCTCGCGATCGATGAATTGGCCGTTATGGGCTCCCCATCCCCAAGTACAGATCGGAAGCGATTTACCCTTGAGGATCTTGATCATCGCTATGACGTCAGCTTGTGCCTACAGGTTAGGCCCTGGCTCTAAGATCTGCACCTTCCTGGACCTTTTAGTCGAGACGTTCGGATGGGCTGAACGACAGGAATTCCCTCCCGGCCTGCCTGCAGCGAGGTCGAATTGCAATCAAGGTGTCACAACGTGCCGGGCTCAATCGTCATATAGATGAAGCCGACAAAACAGTCATGATGCACAAGCCGTCACCATGTCAGATTCTCCGAGACGCAGCGGCGGAAAAAGCAGCCGCGTAACGAACGAAACGAGTTGCATTGCGCTCTTTGAGAGCCAAAGACAACTCCTTCTCAATCTCGCCTACCGACTTCTTGGATCCCATTGCGATGCCGAAGATGCCGTCCAGGACACGTTTCTGAGATGGGTCGCAGCGGACTTTCATGCGATCGACAACCCCTCGGCATGGCTGACAACTGTCTGCACACGCCGCTGTGTTGACCTTTTGAAGGCGGCGCACCGGCAACGGGTAGACTATGTTGGCGTCTGGCTGCCGGAGCCGTTTCATATGACCACCGATGAGCCGCTTGAGGATGTGCCAGGCCTCCCCTCATCATTGTCGACTGCGTTCCTGCTTCTGCTCGACCGTCTGACCCCGAAGGAACGGGCAGCCTACCTCCTGCGCGAGATCTTCGATTGTCCCTACCCGGAGGTCGCAGCCGCACTCGGCATCCAGGAAGCCACCTGCCGCAAGCTCGTCTCACGGGCGCGCACCCGGATCGGCAACGGCAGGGCGCGACATGTCGCCCCCACCGAGCGGCAGGATGAGTTCCTCGCAGCGTTCCAGCTCGCCATAGCAACCGGCCGGACCGAGAGCCTTGCTGCGCTGTTGTCTGAGGATGTCATGCTGACGGCCGACGGCGGCGGCAAAGTTCCTGCGATATCGGATCCTGTACACGGCAAGGGGCAGGTGCTCGAGACCATTGCCGGCCCGCTCTCGTGCTGGTGGCGCTCATACGAATGGCGCTCCGGCATCCTCAATGGGATGCGCGGGGTCCTTCTCTTCGAAGGCGACGCCATCGCTGCCGCTGTAACTTTTGCATATGACGACCTGAATCGTGTCGCCGGCATCTATGTCGTGCGCAACCCCGAGAAGCTGACCCGCTTCCGTCACTCATAGAGACGATCATGAGAGATGAATCGCTGAAGAGTGCGAATGGCTTTGATGCGCACAGAATGTGTCGGCCCGCGACTGGACGCCCCGACCTTCCAGGACGAGCATGGTTTGCTGTGCTGTCTGTGGCATTGGGCATCTTCACCTTGATGACGACGGAGTTGCTTCCGGTCGGACTGCTCCCCGCGGTCGCGGCGGCGCAGGATGTATCCGCGGGAACGGCGGGTCTTATGGTGACAGCACCGGGAGTCGTGGCCGCCTGCACCGCTCCGCTGCTCATGATCGTCGCCGGACGGATCAATCGCCGCCTCCTGCTTTGCGGGCTCATGGCATTGCTCACAATAGCCAATTCGGCTTCGGCATTGGCGCCGAATTTTTCGGTCCTGGTGAGTGCGCGCGTCACTGTAGGGTTCTGCATCGGCGGGTTCTGGGCTATCGCAGGCGGACTTGCGGTCCGGTTGGTGCCGGAAAGATCCGTCGGGCTGGCGACGTCGCTGATCTTCGGCGGAGTATCTGCTGCATCCGTTCTGGGCATTCCGGCCGGCACGCTGATTGGCGACTGGGTCGGGTGGCGCTCAGCTTTTCTGGCGCTCGTTGGCCTGAGCGCAGTTGTCTTCGTCGCGCTTTTCATCCTGCTGCCGTCCTTGCCCTCCAATCAGGCGATCAGCTCGCGGACATTGCTCTTGCAACTCCAGAACCGCGATGTCGCTATCGGCCTCACCCTTACATTCCTGCTGATCTGCGGACAGTTCTCCGCCTACACCTTCATCAGCCCGACACTGCAACAGATTGCCGGAGTCGATGTGCGTCTGATTGGTGTGGTGCTTCTGCTCTATGGTTGCGCAAGTCTTATCGGGAACTTCGCAGCCGGGCTGTCCGCGGTGCGAAATCTTCGTCGGACAGTGTTGCTGATCGCCTTTGTGCTGGCTGCGACGGTCCTGTCGATCCCTGCTCTCGGTCGCGGAACGGTGCACGGAATTGTGCTCGCGGGGCTGTGGGGCCTCGCCTATGGCGGCGTCTCGGTGAGTCTCCAGACGTGGATCATCAAGGCTGCTCCCAGCTCCACAGAGGCTGCGACGGCACTGTTCGTCTCAGTCTTCAATCTGTCTATTGCCCTGGGAGCCCTCATCGGTGGCGTTGCTGCCGACAATGCAGGGATCAGAAGTCCCATGTGGCTGGGCGGCTTCTTCTTTCTTCTCGGTGCGGTCGTCCTGGTGAACCCCAGGCGTGCCGCACTATCCAAGCCAGCCTCCTAGAAGCTGCATGCCGAGTATCCAGTCCCCCTTCATAGAAGGAGAACCACACATGACCAGAAGAACTGGAACCGCCACCCCGGCGTTCACCCTGATCAATCCGGCCGGACTCTATGACCCGGCTCCGAACGGCTACTCTCATGTGGCCGAACTCCAGCCTGGCGCAAGGCTTGCCTTCATAGCCGGCCAGGGCGGCGAGAACGAGAAAGGGGAACTGTCCGCAGATTTCCGGGAACAGGTCCGGCAGGCTTTCAACAATCTCAGCATTGCTTTGGATGCCGTCGGCGCGACCACCGGGGATGTTGCAAAGCTCACCGTCCTGATTGTGGATCACAGCGAGGAGAAGCTGCATATCTTCGGCGAGGAACTGTCGCGTGCCTTCGGACCCGCCATGAAGCCGACCTGCACGCTGATCCCGGTCCCACGCCTGGCTCTCGATGGCATGCTGTTCGAGGTCGAGGCCATTGCCGTGTTGGCGGGCTAAACTCAGAGCAATCCCTCCATAGTTCGCTGGAATGAGACTGGGGGCGATGACAAGGGTCGCCCCCAGTGCACCGCAGGCGGCCATCGATCAGGACTTGGATCAGGACGAATGCTTCACCTCATTCCGAGCTGACATCTCACTCGCCTCATCCACCCTGAGACAGGCCGCGAGCAGAGCGATGGCACCTCAGTTCATGAGCGCATGCCGTCTTGGATGCTGGTGTCCAGATCAGTCGAGCGGAGTTCCTTCAGGAGCAGGATGCACGCTGGATCACGCGCGGATCAGGACCACAACCTTGCCGATTCAGCGCCCGGTTTCGACGTCTCTGTGAGCCGCGAGGCGCTTCGATCAAGGCTCTTCCGCAACCTTGCGCTTGGCGAGCGCGGTGCACCGCAGCCCGGACGATGTGGAACTCCCGGACAAAAACCAGACCGTTCAGAAAGCCCGTGGCCGGTCGTGAGTATCGACTGCGACCCACGAAGTTCCAGCCCGGACAAGCTGCAGGTGCTCTTCAGTGGTTTGAACAATGTCGTCGGCAATTCAGGCGAGGCAAGGGATCGCGCAAAACGCCCGTCGCGCAGATCGCCGGATTGAGCTCGGCAACGGGACATCTTCCTTTCCGGTGAGACGAATAGCGGCAATCATAGCCCCAATCTTCGTCTGAAGCCGACTTTCCTTATCCAGTCCATGGGTGGACCGAGACCGGCGTGAATAAGGCATCGCATGCTATCTCTGCTCGGCCGCAACCCTAACGCCGAGGGCGATCAGAACGGATCCAGTCGCTCCCTCAATCCAGCGTCTGATCGCTGGCCGGCGCAGAACGTCCCCGATCTTGGACACCACGATGGCGTACAGGATAAGCCAGGCCAGGGTCATCAGCGCAAAGATAAGGCCGAGGACGAAGAACGAGAAGAACGTTGCGTTCTCCGCCGGCACGAATTGCGGTAGCAGACTCGCGAAGAACACAGCCATCTTCGGGTTGCCCAGATCGCTGATGACGCCTTGCCTGAACGCCGCGACAGCGCTCATGGTGCGGATGGGGCGTTCCTCGTCAGTAGCGGTGGCCGCCGAAGGTCGAATTGCCTCGCGCAGAGCCTGAAGGCCGAGGAATATCAGGTAGGCCGCGCCCGCATATTTGATGGCCAGGAAGAGCGGCTCCGATGCAAGGAGAAGAGCAACGATCCCGGCGCTTGTTGCCAATGCCCAGATTGCCTGGCCACTGGCTATTCCCAGTGCCGTCATCACGCCACCGGCACGCCCGGCGAACAGCGTGTTTCGGATGGTGATGGCGGTATCCGGACCGGGCGTGATGATCACGATTGTCGCAAGACTCAGAAACGCCAGGAACGTGCTCATTGCGGTCCTCCTTATAACTAACCCCAATTGGCCGAGTGTCAGAGCCTAGAATGTCATGCAAATCGCTCGGAGAACACCGTCCGCAGCATGGACACGAGACGGTGTGCATATTTGGCTTCCGGATCGAGATCGGGATCGAAGATCGTTACCGTCATACCAGCGCAGCGTTCATCGGTCACGAGCGTACCGAGGAGAAGGATCAAATCCGCCTCGTCGATGCCGGGGCTTCCCGGGCAATCGACCGCCGGCATGAGAGTTTGGTCAAGAACATCAACATCGAAATGAATCCAGAACGGCCAGTCCGGCTTCTTCCTGAGAGTCGCCTGGGTCCGGGCGATCACGTCTGCGATGCCAAGCTCACGGGCTGTGAACACGTCGATCCGGGTAATGGCAGTGTCATTGATGTCCGGCCAAGCGAAGTCGGCATCGCGGCTTTCGCGCTCCCCGATCTGCACGACCTGCTCATCGGGAACCAGGGGAGCGACAACCATCGGCCAGTCGGTCAGGAGCTTCTCGCCCCGGCCGGTGGCCAGGGCGAGGGCCATGCCGCCAACGGCACCAGGCACCGCTGCGGCATCGTAATTGCCGGGATGGCGGAAGTCGCTGTGCCCGTCGACGTGCACCAGGGACAGCGGTCCTCTGCGACGGCATCCCGCCAGGGCTCCGAGCAGGATGGAGCAGTCACCCCCGACCACGAGCGGAAAGGAGGTCGGATCCTCATCGAGGGTTGCAACGCAGTCGGCAAGTGCAAGGTTGAAGTTCCGGATGGCGGTGCCGTTGCGAAGGTTCGTGCCTGCCTCAGCGTTGGGTTGATAAATCGGACGTTCGAGGTCGACGATCCGCACCGGCGATAGGGCATCGACAAGACCTGCTTGCGTCAGAGCCTGAGGAGCGCGCCAGGTTCCGGGCTCATGGTGAGGAGCGAGCGGGCGCAAGCCCAGGTTAGAGGGAGCGCGGATGAGGACGGTTCTGCGGGGCATGGAACTCCTGAGCCTGGGCGAATACTTTCACTAGCTTGGTGCCGGATGTGGCACGATGAAACGGGTCCGACTTACTTGGATTGGCAACTCTACGTGCTTTTCATCGAGCACTTCAACTCGTTTCTTCCCGTTCAAGGCGCTCGGCAATCGCTGTGATGCGTCTGCGTGTATCTGCTCGATCAGTCACCTGATAGGCGGGCCCCCGTGCCATGCTCGGCACAATGACGTCGGAGTCCAGTTGGCCGATCAGGGTCAGCGACTCGAGATAAGCCGTCCGGTCGCTTACGCCGAGCACGGCTGCAACCCATTCGTCATCCTTGAGATAGATGCTGTCGCCGGTAAAGAGAAAGCGGCACTGCCCGTCGTTCCAGAGAAAGCAGGTCGAACCTTCCGTATGGCCCGCTGTGGGGACCACCTCAAAATCCGGGAAGTGCAGTTCTTCCGCTGCCGGAGCTTGTGGAAGGAATTGCCGAGCGCAAGATTGCACCGAAGCGGCTACAGATTGAGCTCCAGCTGCGGGAAACCGCGCGCATTCTGTCCGATACGGATCTGAAGATTGCCCTGGAACTGGTTCAGGTGCTGGCCCGAGCTAAAGATGGGACCCGCCTGAAGGCCGGCACCACGCGATAGTCGACACCCAAGGGTTCTGCCAGCCCAGGTCTCGCATCCGCGGTGACAGGACTTCTAAGCCCCCTCCTTATGCGCGTTGCTCAACCATAGGCTCACGAAAGAAAGCCCTATAGCTGCGCATTCAGCGATGGATCTGCCTTTTCGTCTTGCACTTGATCATGAAAGACAAAACCAGAGCCAACAACGCAATGCCTTGGCTCTGATCGTGCTCGACTTCCCGACGCAAGAGAGCATTCATGGTGGCCATGACGGAGACGAACACCACCATGAGCAAGCCCGAAACGCCCGCTGTCCTGACGATCGAAACGAGTCTTGAGGCAATCTGCCTACGCCACCGGGACGCCTCGGCCGTGGCGCAAGCTGCCCTCACCTGCGCACAGGCTGGGGCCAGCGGTTATGCGGTCGAGATGGCGCTGCCCCTGGAGGAGCCGGTGCGCGAGGCCAGGACGCTGCTCAATGTCACTGCCTCTTCGACCGGCTAAAGGAACGAAGCCCTACACTCTGACCACCAGGCGCCGTCCTCACAACGCTGACGATCCTGCTCCCCTTGGTAATGGGCCGATGGGGAGCCTGAGGCCGTGGCAGCCATCGGCTGTCATTCTCTGCAAAAGGATTGTCTCATGAAACTCACTGACACCGAGCTTCTCCTGCCGTCCGCGGCCGCCCAGCGGGAGCATCTCCTTCTGGTTCCACCCACTCATCTGAATGGCAAAGCGGCGAGTGCCGTCACATCCAAACTGCTTCGCATCAATCTGATCGAAGAGATCATGGTCCAGCCCAACCAGCCATACTGGCGCGAGAGCGAAGGAAACCGCATCGGCTTCGAGTTGACACCCGTCGGTCTCCAGGCCATCGGGATCGCACCTGACCAGGATTGTCCTGACCATGCGGCAGCTGGCCCTGCACAGGTGACGAATGCCCCAGTGGCCGACGCACCGCGAGGCGGGTCGAAGAAGGAACTTGTGCTCTCGCTCCTGCGTCGTGAGCAGGGCGCAACTCTCGACGATCTTGCGGCCGCCACAGGCTGGCTGCCGCACACCGCCCGTGCCGCCCTCACCGGCCCGCGCCAAAGCGGTCATGTAATGACCAGCAGCAAGAACGGGGCCGGCCGGAACGTCTATCGCCTCAAGCGGCAGGACGCCGGGATCTCTGCCGGTGAGGCAGCATGAGATCCGCCATGCTGACAGATTTTCCCATCATGCCTCAGGGCGCAGCATCTGCTGCGCCCTTCCTGAACGCCGATCTCCAGGCTGAACTCAATCGCCTCGACAGCCTCGACCTGCATGAACTGAGGATCCGGTCGCGCAGGCTTTTTCGGTCGCCGGCTCCTGCCCATCTGAACCGTCCCTTACTCATGCGGATGATTGCCTATAAGATGCAGGCCAATGTCTTCGGTGATCTTGATCGCGAGACGATCCGGTTTCTCGATCGCATTGCGCGCCAGCGCAAGGGTGGAAGACCAGCGACCAGGAACGTCCCGCCCGTGCCGGAGAAGAAGACGCTCAAATCCGGCACCGTGCTCGTGCGGGAACATGGCGGGATTCTGCATCAGGTTGTCGTCAGCGATACCGGCTTCCACTGGAGCGGAACCTGTTCCAAAAGCCTCTCCGAGGTTGCACGGGCGATCACCGACACACCTGGAACGGCCCCCGCTTCTTCGGCCTGCGGGACAAGACAACGTCAGGCCTTGACAGTGAGGAGCATCCATGAGGGCTCCTGCCCCGAAGACACTTCGCTGCGCGATCTACACCCGCGTCTCGTCCGATTCCGGTCTCGATCAGGAATTCAACTCGCTCGACAACCAGCGGGAAGCGGCAGAAGCGTATATCAAAAGCCAGTCCCATGAGGGCTGGCGGCTGCATCCAGCCCGTTATGATGATGGTGGATATTCGGGTGGGTCCATGGAGCGCCCTGCCCTCCAGGCGCTCCTCAACGACATCCGCGCCAATCTCATTGATGTCGTGGTGGTCTACAAGGTCGACCGGCTCACACGTTCCCTGGCGGACTTCGCAAAGCTGGTGGAATTGTTCGATCAGCACCGGGTGTCGTTTGTCTCGGTCACGCAGGCCTTCAACACCACGAACAGCATGGGACGCCTGACGCTCAACGTGTTGCTGTCGTTTGCACAGTTCGAGCGCGAGGTCACAGGCGAACGCATCCGGGATAAGATCGCAGCCTCAAGGAAGAAAGGCATCTGGATGGGCGGCCATGTGCCACTGGGCTACCGGGTGGAGGATCGCAAGCTCGTTATTGATGAAGCAGAAGCCCAACAGGTTCTGATCATATTCGAACGTTATCTGGCTCTGGGCGGTCTCACCCTCCTCCTGCAGGAGCTGCGTGAGCGAGGCATGGTGTCGAAACGACGACCTCTGGCCTCAGGTAAGACCCGTGGCGGCATTCCCTTCATGCGTGGCCCCCTCGCCTATCTCCTCAAGAACCACACCTATCTTCGCGAGATTCTTCATCGCGGACAACGCTATGAGGGTGAGCACGAAGCCATTGTTTCCAGAGAGCTGTTCGATGCGGTGAACGAACGGCTCGCCCGACAATCGCGTGGCAGATCGCAGGCGAGAGCCGCCACGACCTCAATCCTGGCGGGACGGATTTCGATGACCGGGGTCACCGGATGTCCCCAGTACACACCCAGAAGGGCTCGGCCCGCTACCGGTACTATGTGTCCTGTGCTCTGGCACAAGGGCACAAGAGCGAAGCGGGTTCGGTCTATCGCGCTCCTGCGCCTGAAATCGAAACCGTCGTGGTCAACGCCCCCGCAATCTGGCACGAACCGACAATGGGCCGCATATGCCGGCTGAGGCGTCGGATCGCGAGCTGGTGGGAGCTTACATTGATCGCGTTGTGGTCCGCAAAGGACAGCTCAGTCTCACGTTGCGAGATCAGACTGATCCTCAAGCATCGCACACTCTCTCTTGGTCGCCGGCCCCTCATCGCCGGCGCCGGCAGGTGATTGTTCCCTCTGCCGACGTCTCTGAGATGCCCCAGCGAAAGCCAATCCGGGCCGAGGCCCGTGCCCGGCTGATCGACGCGATTGCAAAGGCCCGGTCATGGGTTGATGAGTTGGTCTCTGATGCGGATGTGACGACAGACCGGATTGCTGATCGCGAAGGCTGCAGTGAACGCTCGGTGCGGCTGCCCCTGAGCCTCGCTTTTCTTGCCCCGGACATCGTGCAGGCGGCGATCAATGGCACACTCCCGCGTGGGACCGGCCTCTCGCGATTGGCAGAGCTATCCGCAGACTGGCAGGAGCAGCGCCGCCATATTGGCTGTTACTAGCGTTTTCGATGCGCCGTTGAAGACTGTCTGTGGAACACTCTTCTCCACGAAATTCATAGCTACTGAAGCGTGTATTTGGCTCATGCCGTAACGAGAACATAATAGTAACATCCTCAACACGAACGCGAACGGGCACGGGATCATGCATGCTGGGCAACAGGACAGGCTTGCCGATCTGCGGCTCCAGATTGCCTGGGTCGAAGGCAGCGAAGCGGGCGGCGATGCTGGTCAAGCCTTATGGCGAGCAGGAGCTGGCTCCGGCCGTGGCGAAGGCCGCCTCTGCCTCGCATTCGGATGCAGCGGGGTAATCCACCGCTGCAACCCTAACCAAATCGAGTGCCGAGCAGCTCAGGTCATGCAAGGACTTGAGATCGTCAGCAGGGGCTGCTGTTCCAGTCCCGCGGGTGCCTCGCCGCTCTGAACGTCGAGATCCGCGGGCTCTAAACGTCGGCTCTGGGTCACGAGGACGAGCCGGGGCGGACGATCCGCTGGACAAACCTGGATTCCGGGAACTCGCACACGACCACAGCCTACCATCCGCACCCCCTCAAGCGGCCCTTGCGCATCCCCGAGGGCACCGAACCCTGGCATTCGGACGACCTGCTGCCGAACGAGAGCTTCGCGGTCACGCTCGCAGTTGAAGGCGTCTACGACTTCTACTGCATCCCGCACGAGCATGCCGGCATGGTCGGGCGGATCATCGTCGGTCAGCCCGGCAGGTTTCCGGTCGACCAGCCGTTATCACAGAGTACAGGTGGGGAGCCCATCCCTGAGATCGCGCTTCAAGCCTTCCCGGCTGTCGGTGACATCATGCGACAGGGCATCGTCAGGCACTCATAAGCGCCAGAAAGGATTATGGGAACCTTTGCCTGAATGCCTCATCTAATAGGCAGCAACAGGAGCTTAGCCATGCAGATGGCATCGGTCGCGGCGGCATCATTGGACACTCTTGATGATGGAGCTCTGGTGGAACGGGCCCGCCAGCGGGACGGAGCCGCCGTCAGGCTCATCATGCAGAGGCACAATCGCCGCCTCTTCCGCACGGCCCGTGGTGTTCTCCATGACGACGCCGAGGCGGAGGATGTGGTCCAGGAGACCTATGTTCGCGCCTTTACCCACCTGGACGGCTTTCGTGGCGAGGCGCAGTTGTCGACCTGGCTCACGCGCATTGCGCTCAACGAAGCCCTCGGGCGACTTCGACGGCGGCGCATCACCGTCGGCTTGAAGGACATCGATGCCATCAACGACCAGGGAGAGGCCCGCGTGATCTATCTGCCGTCGGCGCGCCAGGACAGCGATCCGGAAGCGGCTGCTGCCCGAGGCGAGGTGCGGCGTCTGCTCGAACGAGCTGTTGACCAGTTGCCGGAACATTTTCGGGTGGTCTTCATGATGCGCGACGTCGAGGAGATGAGTGTCGAGGAGACCGCTTCCCATCTGGGCCTGCGCCCCGAGACGGTGAAGACGCGGCTTCATCGCGCAAGGCGACTTCTGCGCCAATCTCTCGACAGAACCCTGTCATCGGCATTCAGCGACGTCTTCCCGTGCGCCGGAAGCCGCTGCTCCCGGATCACGCAGGCAGTCTTGGAGCGTCTCGACTTGCCGGAGCCTCCACAAGAATGACCATGCCATCCTCCGCAATGTCGATACCCCCGGCAAGGGCGAAGCGGCACCCGGTCGTCGTCGTCACCGGCGGCTCTGCTGGCATCGGACGGGCAACAGCGATCGCTTTCGCTCGGTGCGGCTGGTTCGTTGCCCTGCTGGCACGCGGCCGCAAGGGGCTCGACGACGCCAAACGCGGGGTCGAGCAGGCTGGTGGAAGGGCGCTGGTTCTGCCCGTCGATGTCGCCGACTTCGATGCCGTTGCTGCGGCCGGCGATCAGGTGATTGCCGCATGGGGCCGCATCGACGTGTGGGTCAACAATGCCATGGCGACAGTGTTCGCACCAGTCGACGAGATCACGCCTGCGGAGTTCAAGCGCGTGACAGAGGTGACCTATCTCGGCCAGGTGCACGGCACGCTGGCCGCCTTGAAGCACATGCGTCGGCAGGGAGCGGGAACCATCGTTCAGGTCGGCTCCGCCCTCGCCTACCGTTCCATTCCGCTTCAGTCGGCCTATTGCGGCGCCAAGGCCGCTGTGCGGGGCTTCACGGACTCGCTGCGCAGCGAGTTGATCCACGAGGGCAGCCCGATCAGGCTGACGATGGTTCACCTGCCGGCCGTGAACACTCCTCAATTCGACTGGGCGCGAAGCCGCCTGCCCCAGCGCCTGCAGCCGGTTCCGCCGATCCACGATCCCGAGGTTGCTGCGGAAGCGATCGTCCGGGCAGCTCGCGAAGCGCCGCGGGAGCTCTGGGTCGGCAGTCCCACCATCAAGGCTATCCTGGGAACCATGGTCGCTCCGGGCGTTCTCGACCGGCTGATGGCGCGCCGAGCCTGGGACGGCCAGATGACGCATGAACCCGCACAGCCCCGCGCCGACAATCTCTTTAATGCAACCGAGGGCAAAGCGAGGCTCTACGGCCGCTTTTCGCCTGTCTCAAGACCGCGTGCGATCACCGCCTCCGCGTCGCTGGTGCGTGGTCTCGTTGGAGCCATGGTGCTGGGCAGCCTTGCTGCGGCAGCCGGACTGATGCGGGGCTCTTCAAAGCCGAAGGGCAAGATCGATGCGGAATATCCCGCTGAATGAGGAATGGACAACGCCATGCAAGTCGACAATCCCGTACGTACACGAAACCCCCAAAGCACCGCGCAGATCGCCGGGCATCCGTTGCACCCGATGCTGATTCCCTTCCCGGTCGCGTTTCTCGTCTCCACCCTTGTGTGTGACCTGCTCTTCTGGAACACAGGCAACACTGCCTGGAGCACGGCCTCGCTGTATCTCCTGGGCGCCGCACTCGTCATGGCGGCCCTTGCGGCCCTCGCCGGCCTGACCGACTTTATGGGCGACCGGCGCATCCGTGATCTATCGGCGGCCTGGCACCACATGCTCGGGAATGTCGTCGTCGTGCTCCTCTCCCTGTGGAACTGGTATCGTCGCTATGAGGCGGGAGACGCTGCCGTCCTGCCCACAGGTTTCCTCATCTCGCTCGTCGTTGTTCTCCTCCTGCTCTACACCGGCTGGCGTGGATGGGAGATGGTCTACCGCCACCGGGTTGCGGTCTCGGATCGGGGAACCTGACCCGAATGCTCCACGTCGCCCGCGGCCCCGACGCATCCTCCGCCCGTAATGTCGATCCTGAAATCGGCGACTACGCGATCATCGGCGATTGCCGCACCGCCGCTCTCATCGCGCGGGCGGGATCCCTCGATTGGCTCTGCCTGCCGCACTTCTCCGGGCCGAGCCTCTTCGCCGCGCTTCTTGATCAGGAGCGCGGCGGGCGTTTTGCCATCGGACCCGTGCAGGAGTTCCAGTCTTCGCGGCGGTATCTGCCAGGGACGCCAATTCTGGAGACCACATTCCACACAGGCTCGGGCGCCGTGCGCCTGATTGATGTGATGCCCATCGAGGAGGATGCCGGCCGCCTCGCCCCCATGCGAGAGGTGTTGCGGATCGTGGAGGGCATTGAGGGCGAGGTGATCCTGGACGTCCGGTTCGAGCCGCGACCGAACTATGCACGGGAGAAAGTGCGCATCCGGTCCCGTGGCGCTCTCGGCTGGTCCTGCTCCTGGAACGACGAACTCTGCCTGCTGTCGTCGGATGCTCACCTTGAGCCGGCGCCGGATGGAGCCGCAATCATGGGGCAGATTCGTGTCGGAGTAGGCCAGAGGCTGTGCTTCTCGCTCGCCTATACAAAAGGCGACATAGGCGTCATCGCTCCGTTGGGAGAATGCGCGCAGGATCGGCTTCACCGCACGATAGGATGGTGGCGACGCTGGATCGATCGCTGCACCTACGAGGGGCCGTATCGGGTAATGGTAGAGCGCAGCGCCATCACGCTGAAGCTGATGACCTTTGCGCTGTCGGGAGCAGTGGTCGCCGCACCGACTGCGTCCCTGCCTGAGGCGATCGGAGCTGAACGCAACTGGGACTACCGCTATTGCTGGCTCCGGGATGCGGCCCTCACCATGCGGGCCTTCACCGGGCTCGGCTACCAGGACGAGGCCGCATCGTTTCTGCACTGGCTCCTCCATGCCACACGCCTGACCTCGCCCAAGCTGCAGGTCCTGTACGACATCTATGGACAGACTGATCTCGTGGAGGAGAAGCTCGACCATCTCGCCGGCTATCGCGGATCTCGCCCGGTCCGGATCGGCAACGGAGCGCATAAACAGGTTCAGATGGACGTCTATGGCGAAGTCGTGTCGGCGGCTTACTTCTTCGTGAAGAGTGGTGGCAAGCTCCAGGCCGACGAGCGAAAGCTGCTCACGGGCTTCGGCGAGATCGTCTGCAGGCATTGGCGGGACCCCGATAATGGCATCTGGGAAATCCGTGGAGCCGAGCGCCAGTACACGTTCTCGAAGCTCATGTGCTGGTCTGCGCTCGACAGCCTGATCAAGCTGCACGAGCAAGGCACCCTTCGCATCGACGTGAGCCGATACCGCCGTGAGCGCGACAGCATCGCGCAGACCATCGAGATGCACGGCTTCAACGAGACGGTCGGCAGCTATACCAGTGAGCTCGATGGAGATAACCTTGATGCTGCGCTGTTGCTAATGGGCTGTCTGGGCTACAGGGATCCAGGCCATCCCCGCATGCGCTCCACGTTCGACAGGATTCAGGAGCGCCTCGGATGCGATGGCCTCCTCAACCGCTATGAACGGGGTTTTGATGGCCTGGAGTCGCCGGAAGGTGCGTTTGGGATCTGTAGCTTCTGGGCTGTCGACAATCTGGCAAAGCGCGGCGACTTGCCCGATGCTGCCGAAGCCTTCGAGCACATCCTTTCCTTTGCCAACGACGTGGGGCTTTATGCGGAGGAAATCGATGTCGCAACAGGAGCGGCGCTCGGCAATTTTCCCCAAGCCTTCACCCATGTGGGCCTCATAAACGCCGCCATGGCGATCGCCGAGTCTCAGAAGGGTTCAGGCCGATGAGCGCTGCAGGACTGCCACCATTCTGGAACATGATGATCTGGGGTCTACTGGCAACCGTCACGATGACCACCGTTCTCCAAGGTGCACAAGGTCTCGGCCTCTCCCGCTTGAGCCTGCCATTCCTCGCCGGCACGTTCTTTACGGACGACCGGCGGTGGGCCGTCATCCTGGGTTTCGTCTGCTACGTCATGGGAGGATGGCTCTTCGCGTTTCTCTACTTCGTCCTATTTGCGAGCCTCGGGCTCTACACATGGTGGCTTGGCGCCGTTACGGGCCTAGTACACGGATTGTTTCTGCTCGTCTGCGGCCTGCCGCTCCTGCCCTATCTCCATCCGCGCATGGCTTCGGAGTACGATGGCGCATCGGTCATCCGACAACTCGAACCCCCAGGCTTCATGGGAATGAACTACGGCCGTCGGACACCGCTGACGACCTTGCTTGGACAATCGGTCTATGGCGCTGTGTTGGGCGGCATGCCGCAAATAACGATGGCATAGGATATGCCCCAGTTTGGGGCCGATGCAGTGGCGGCGATGAACCAAAAGAGAATCTGTCCTCGGGCGGACATCGCCAGCATCAGTGATATGCGCAAATTGGAAGTTCTCCTCCGGGTTAAAGACGGCCTATAGCGCTTATGTGTGAAGGTCCGCTTGCCCCACATGTACGGAAATTTGACTTAGGTCAGCGCCATGCCATTGCCGGGCTCTCACATCCTAAGGAATGATCGCCAAATTCCTGCAGGAAACAGGTCAACCTATCTTGAGCCCTGGATCATGTTCCGGATGCGATGTGCCAAGGCTTCGACCGCGAAGGGCTTGGTGATCATCTCCATCCCTGGATCGAGGAAACCGCTTGCCAGTGTGGCGTTCTCGGCATAGCCAGTGACGAAAAGCACCTTCAGGTCAGGACGGGTGACCCGCGCCTGATCCGCAAGCTGACGTCCGTTGATTCCGGGCAGACCGACATCCGTGACAAGGAGATCAATGCGCTGCCGCGACTGCAGGATCTTGAGGCCTGCGGGACCGTCGGGCGCTTCGAGGGCCCGGTAGCCAAGATCCTGGAGCACTTCGACAATCAAGTTGAGGATGACAGGCTCATCCTCGACCACCAGCACCGTCTCGCCCGCCTCTGCCCGAGGGACCTCGCTATGGGAAGCCGGGGATGGCTCCTCCTGGGCAGCGCCGCGATGGCGCGGCAGGTAGATTCTGATCGTCGTGCCCTGCCCCACCTCCGAATTGATTTCGACATACCCTTCGGATTGTTTGGCAAAGCCATAGACCATTGAGAGCCCAAGCCCGGTGCCCTGGCCCAGCGGCTTCGTCGTGAAGAACGGCTCGAACGCCCGCGCAATCACGTGTGGCGACATGCCCATTCCGCTGTCCGTGATACAGATCGCCACGTACTGTCCCGGTGTGACGTCGACATGGCTGGTCGCATAGGCGTCGTCGAAGAAGGCATTCGCCGTCTCGATGGTGAGCTTGCCGCCATCCGGCATGGCATCGCGCGCATTGATAGCAAGGTTCAGGATCGCACTCTCGAGCTGGTTGGGATCGCACAGCGTTGTCCACAATCCGCCCGCCGTGACGATCTCCAGGGCATGCAGCGGCCCGATGGTGCGGCGGAGCAAATCCTCCATGGAGGCGATGAGCTGGTTGGCATTGACCGGCTTCGGATCGAGTGGTTGCCGGCGAGCGAAGGCGAGCAGGCGGTGAGTGAGTGCAGCGGCCCGCTGTGCCGAACTCATCGCCGCCTTGGCATAACGCCCGACATGCTCCGTACGGCCCTGCGTAATGCGGGTCTGCATCAGATCGAGGGAGCCGATGATGCCGGCGAGAAGGTTGTTGAAATCGTGGGCGATCCCGCCCGTCAGTTGTCCGACTGCCTCCATCTTCTGAGCCTGGCGAAGCTGCTCTTCGGCTCTCAGAAGCTCCTGTGTCCGCTCCTCGACACGCTCTTCCAAGGTCTGGTTCAAGTGCCGCAGCGCTTCCTCGGCTGCACGGCGCTTGTTTACATCACGCAGAATGGCCGTCACGAAAACCCGCGTATCGCTCTGCCAGTGCGCGGCGGAAACCTCCAGAAAGCTAACTGACCCGTCCTTGCGCTTGGCCGTGACCTCGAGGGAATGAGGCATGACGTTTCCTGCCAGGATATTTGTCCAGAGTTCATTCCATGTCTCCGGCACATTCAGAAGCGCGGGCATCTCCAAACCGATGAGCTCGCGGAGGGCGTACCCGAATTCCCGTGCAGCCGCGGGGTTGGCTAGCTGGATGACGCCTTGAGAATCGAGCGTGAGGATCGCGTCTGGAGCGCTGTTCACCACGGCATCGTAGCGTGCGTTCTGCCGCTCGCGCAGGACCTGTTCGCGTTGGACCGCAACCGTGACGTCGACGATTTGCACGAGACATCGGAGATCGGGCGGCGTTCCCAGCGGGCGCACGGAGACGTTGTGAATGAGCTGTCTTCCCGAACGGGTTCGCAGAGGCAGGATGAGCGGGTGCAGGGAATGGGTCAGGAGCCTTGAGGAGCCTGCTTCCAATGTGTCCGTGATTGAGGATTTAAGCACGGATGAAGCCGCGTCAGGGAACAGCTCATCCAGCTGTCGTCCGGCAGCCTCCTGACAGGAGATGCCACTGGCCGACGCAAGCCACGCGTTCCAAGCGACCACCCGCATGCTGCCGTCGAGCACGATGAGCCCCGTATCTACTGCGTCGAAGACCGACGATAGGAGTTCATCTCCACGATACATATGATCAGGGTACCCTGCCATCGGTTGCTCGCTCGATAAACTCGCCGAGCAGGTTTTTGAGAACGGCCAGGGAAGGGATATCCATCAGCATGACTATGTAGCCGCTAATCTCCCGTTGCCGGACCGTGAAGTTTATATAGAGGAACATCACCACGTCGGCAGCCTCAGGCGGAGGCGCAAGACTGAAGAGTTCGGGCCCCTTTCCCCGGATGATCTCCGGCAGAGACATTCTCAGGCTGCGATGGAGCATGTTGGCGATCGTGCCCAGGCAGCCGTTCAGCAGAATGTTGCCGGTTTCGGCCAAAGCCTCCTGCTCCAGTTCGATGATGTCTTCGAGGGAAAGCTCTCCACCTGTGACCGCTCTGACGAGTTCAAGGCTCTTGGTCTCGGGGAAGATCAACAGGGCACGTCCCGTAATGTCTCCCTCGAAGACCTGGTGGACCGCCACGAGCGGGCCGACCTCACGTCCCTCGAGGATTTCGATGGCCCGCGTACGATGCACAAGATCCACACCTGGCACGGACAGATGAACCTGCTCACCGACCATCTCGCGAAGGCTGAAGGCGGCACGGCTGACACCGATGTTCACGATTTCCGTCAGAGCATCGAGTTCCAGCTCGTTGAGCACTTCCGAGATTGTCGACAGCGTCATATCAAACCTCGGCCGTGATGTGTCACTAGGTGTTTCGCGACTAACATTTGTTAAGCCGCGTTCGAGCGCAGGCGTAGAGCTGCTCCAGAAATGAATCCTCTCAACCCGTCTTCGGTCAGAGGCTTGCTGACGAAGGTAGCGTTCACCTCCCGCGCCCCAGCGATTACCTCGTCCTGGATGTTGGCTGTAATCACCGCGATCGGCATGGTCGGATGGCTAGAACGGATCTCTGTAGCCAATTCGAGCCCATCTTTCTCCGGCATGTTGAAGTCGATCATAGCCACGTCGATCTTGCGCGCTCCTAGGATAGTGAGGGCTTCCTGAGCATTGCCGGCCTCGACTCTTTCCCATTCAGGCTGCAGGGCAGCCAGAGCCTTGGCTGCGACGATGCGTGCAAGCTTGCTATCATCGACGATCAAAACCGTTATCGCCACTCACGTACTCCGCTGGGGATGGACCGCCCGGGATATCCGGATCATCAGGAGGAGAAGGTCGTAAGTCTCTTTTAGACCATGCCGGGAGAATGACAACATTTTAGCCCCTCTGCGGGTCTGATCCGGGAAGACTTTTTCGCGTCAATGCTGGGGTAACCCAGTCTTGAAGGAAAGCGTCCCTGGCCGTTCCCCGGATAGCCGGCCGCAGAGCCATCAGAATCTGGAGAACGGCAGTGTGGAGATGCTCGGCCTCCCCAAGATCGACCACCCGCCCCCTGTCGGCCTGGAGCCAGCCGAGCAGCGGCTCCGCATCCTCGACCCGGCACGGCCCTTCCAGGATGATGACATTGCCGTCCAGCCGCACGCTCATCCGATCAGCTCCGGGACATCGAGGATCATGAGGACGCTGCCATCGCCGAGCAGGGTCGTCCCCGCCACGCCAGGCATGCCCGCGAGAATGCCGGTCATTGGCCGCATAAGAACGTCCATCCGCTCCGCAAATCCATCCACCGCGACCCCGACCAGGTCGTCACCGGCAGCCATCACCACGACCTTCAGGCGCTGAGAGGCCTCCACTGCGGACTGTATCCCTATGAGATCGGCAAGCCTCACCAGAGGAAGCGTCCTGTCACGCCAGACGAAGGCCTCCGCGTCTCGAACGGGAAGGACTCGCGCAGCCGGGACAAAGGCAGTCTCAAGGATTCCGTCCAGCGGAATGCCGTAGAGCTCGCGGCCTAGCCGGACCGCCATGACCTTCGTCATGACAATGGTCAAAGGGAGGGACAGGCGGACCGTCGTGCCATGACCAGGTCGGCTTCGAACGCTGGCCTGCCCCCCCAGGCGCTCCACCGCGGAGCGTACGGCATCCATACCGACCCCACGGCCCGACAGGTCGGTCACCTCCGAGGCGGTCGAGAAGCCCGGGGCAAAGATCAGGTTGATGGCATCCGCATCGCTCAAGCGGTCAAGATCGTTCGCTGGAGCAATCCCGCGTTTGTGCGCCGCCTCCCGGATTGCCGCCGGATCAATGCCGCGTCCGTCGTCCTCGACTTCGACCTTGACGCGATCGCCATCGCGATAGGCCCTGAGCACGATCCTGGTTTTCGCCGGTTTTCCGGCCTCCAGACGAATACGCTCAGGTTCGGCGCCATGGCCGACGGCATTGCGCAGGATATGTAGCAGAGGTTCGAAGAGGCCTTCCACCACGGCCTTGTCGGCCTCGACCTCCTCTCCTTCCATGAAGAAGTCGATGGCCCTGTCCAGCTGAGCTGCAAGATCGCGTGCAGCCCTGGGAAAGCGTCGGAAGATGTCCCGCATGGGCATCATGCGAACATCCATCACGGCCCCATGCAGTTCGGCCACGAGGCGTTCGATGGCGGCTTGGCTCGCAAGTAGGCCCTGCGAAACATGCTTCCGGTCCAGCCCGTCATCGACCTGTCCCGCCAGATGCACCAGCGCGTTCTTGGCGATGACCATTTCACCGACGAGATCCGCCAGCCGGTCAATCCGCGAGGGATCGACACGAAGCATCCGTGCGCCCGCTGCACCGGCGGCTCCCATCGCAACACCGGCGCCTCCATTGGCGAACGCCGTGCCGGAGGCGTGTTCCTGGGCAGTCGCGGCAATCTCGTGAAGGCTCACCTGATCCGGGACAAACCGGAAGACGGCCTTGACCCTGTCGAGCTCGGCGCCGGAGAGCGCTTCGATCCTCAGATTACAGGAGAAGGGGTCGATCTCAGCCGCAGGCGGCCACGGGTCCCGGGCCGTGAGACGGACGGCCACAAGATCAGGAACCGAGCGCAGGAGCGCCATCGGGTCGTCGCCGGCAAAGAAGCAGTCGGCGCGCGGCGTGTACCGGATCGCCACCAGAGGACGATCCTGCGTCCTCAGGGCTGCCGGATCACGGCCCTGGACCATCAGCTCGTCGATCCAGCCAAGATCGGCCTGGGAGAATGCATCTGCGGCCTGTGCAGGATCTTCGTCGAGCTGCGAGCGCAGAGCCCGTGCCAGGCGGTACCCTTCCTCCGCGGCGTCCGGCGGCAGCAGTCCTGTCTGCTCGATTACGGTAACCCACCGCTCGGCCTGACCGATGCAGGCGAGCAGGCTGTCGATCACATGGCTGTCGATGCAAGCCCGCTTCTCCTTGAGAGCGCCCAGCAGGTCCTCGGCCGCATGCAGGGCAATACCCATCGGAGCGAAGTCGAAGAGACCGACCGATCCCTTGAGGGTGTGGACGGCGCGAAAGGCACTGTCCATGGGCACAATCGCCTCGGGGTTGCGCTCCAAGGCCAAAAGGTCGTCCGTCGCCTGCTGGATCAGTTCGTGGGCCTCAATGATGAAATGCTGGAGAAGATCATCCATCGCGGTCGCTCCCAGGTCGTTGATAGACGATCGCATCCTCGAAGCGGCGAAGATCGAAACGCTTCGAGATCCGGGTCATCGACTCAGTATGGCCAAGACAGATATAGCCTCCCGGATGCAGGGACTTATAGAGATTGTCGACCGCGAGAAGGCGGGAGGAATCATCGAAATAGATGAGAACGTTGCGGCAGAAGATGACGTCGAACTGTCCCTGCGCCGCAACGGAAGCAGGATCGACAAGATTGGCCGATGTGAAGCTCACCGATTCACGCAAATCCTGGATCAGCCCGCGCCGCCCATCGCGAGACGGTGCGAAATAGCGCTCGACAACGTCGGGAGGCAACCGGGAAAGGGCACGTTCGCCATAATCTCCCGCCTGAGCGTCCAGCAGAACCTGCGTGTCGATATCCGAGCCGACAATCTCAATATGATAGGCATCGACCAGCGGCCAGTTCTCGAGCAGCCAGATGGCGATGGAATAGGGCTCCTCGCCCGTCGAGCACGGCACTGACCAGATCCGCACGAGATCGCCAGGCTTCCGGTCCTGCACGATCCCAGGCAGGAGCGAGCGGCTCAGGCAGCGGAGCTGATGTTCCTCCCGGTAAAAGTAGGTCTCGTTCACCGTGAAGATATTGATCAGCTGCTCGACTTCGCGGTGGTCGGCTTCGACATGCGCGAAATAGGCGTTGAAGGTGCGCATCCCTGTCGCAGCCATTCGGTCGGCGATGCGTCTTTCGATGTAGTATCGCTTCGCTTCACCGAAGATCATGCCGGTGCGATGGTGGAGGAAGACGCCGAGGCGCCGGATCTCGTCGGCCGAGAGCACCTGGGCCTTGCGCGGCCTGCTCATGAGCGCTCCACCATGTCCATGATCCGGTCGGCAATTTGCTCCAGTGGCGCGATGACATGCGCGCCGCCGCGTCGAACCAATTCGCCGGGCATGCCCCACACGACGGCGCTCTCTTCCGCCTCGGCGATGGTGCGGCCACCCTGCCCTTTCAGCCGCGTCATGGCCTCGGCTCCGTCATTGCCCATACCGGTCATCAGCACGCCGAGCAAACGCTCGGGGGCAAAATGCTGCATGGCGCTGTCCACCAGCCGATCAACGCTCGGATGCCAGCGGTGCTCCGGCAGCGAGGGAGCGGCCAGCACCATAGGTCCATCCGGACGAACGCTGATGATGACGTCGGCATCGCCCTTGCCGATGTAGACATTGCCGGGAGCAAGCGGCATCGGCAGGGCTGCTTCCGCCACGTTGAGGGCGCACAGCTTGTCGAGCCGGCGGGCCAGGGGGCCGGTGAAGGAGCCCGGCATGTGCTGTGCCACGACAATCGGCCACGGAAAGTCGGCCGGCAGCCGTGACAGCACCGCATCGAGCGCCGGAGGACCTCCGGTGGAGACACCGATCAGCACGAGCCCATGGGCCGGCGCAGCCTTGATCCGTCGTCTCGGCGGCGAGGCCGGCGCACGCCGGCGTGGCTCCTGAGCAGATGACGCCTGTTCCAAACCGCTGCGCAGCCGCACCCGCTCGGCCAGTCTCAGGCTGCTGGGCAGACGGGCCCGCGAAGCAGCGCGCACCGTTTCGACGAGCCGGGGGGCCAGCGTCTCCATTTCCAGCGAGATGGCCCGGTCGGGCTTCGTGATGAAATCGACGGCTCCAAGCTGGAAGGCCTCGAGGGTCACGCTCGCACCTGCCTCCGTGAGAGAGGAGATCATCACCACCGGACACGGGCGCTCCAGCATGATCCGGTCAAGACAGGCAAGACCATCCATCGCGGGCATGTTCACATCGAGGCTGATCACGTGCGGCTTGAAGGCATGCAGCTGCTCCAGTGCCTCGACGCCGTTGCGCGCAAAGGCGATCTCGAAATCGCCCTCCGCGGCAAACACCCCGCCAAGCAGACGTCGCATCAAGGGAGAATCGTCGACGATGAGCAGCCGGATCACGAAGCGGGCCGCTCCGGTTCGCTCTGGCCCATGGCTGCGAGCAGATCCTTCTCCGCCCTGTCCAGCAATTCGCGCGGATCGAGCAGGAGGATCATTCTTCCCTCGACCTCGATATTGGCGATGCGGTCGATGACCTGGCTCCCGTCCGTGGCCAGATCGGGAGTCGGGCGAAGCTGGTTTTGGGGAATGCTCAGAATCTCCGACACGGCATCGACGACGAAGCCGGCCTGCATCTGATCAATCCTGACCACGACGACACGTTCCCGCCGCCGCTCTCCCTGCCTCTCAAACTTGAAGCGCCGCCGCTGATCGATCACGGGAACGACTCGGCCCCGCAGGTTCATGACGCCCTCGATGAAAGCAGGAGCTTTAGGGACCCGGGTCAGCGTGTCGGGCACGCGCACCACTTCATCGACGGCCTCGATGGGCAGCCCGTATTCCTCGCCGCCCAGTTGGAACACGATGAACTGCTCGTCGCCCGTTGAAGGGCCGTCCGTTGTGCCCATGTCGTGGTTCTTCCCCGTTTGCGACTCGATTTGCTCGATCAGCGCCTGATCCCTGAACAGGTGGTCCGTCGACAGCACCGAGACCAGCCGCAATCCGCCTTCGAGACGGCAGATACCCTGAATCTGAGCCTCCGCGCTCCCCCGTGTCAGGATGGGCGGCACGGGATCGATGGCGCTGCCGGCAAGGCGAAGGATTTCCTTCATGCCGTCGACGGCAAGCCCCACGAGCCCATTGCCGATCCGTGCCACCACCACGCGCAATCGCTCACCGCCCTGCCCGCCAGCCCGGAGCCCGAGGAGCGCGCGCAGGGAGACCAGCGGCAGCAGCTGCCCGCGAAGGGACGTCACGCCCAGCATGACGGAATCCGTCTGCGGAACGACGGCGACACCATCCGGCAGAGCGACCACCTCGCGAACTGAAGTGAGAGGCAGGGCGAAATCCTGCCCGGCCACGGCAAAGCACACCAGCGCAACCTGGTTCTGCTCCGCAGCCGTTTGCTCCTGTCTGTCCGTCACGGCCTGAACCTGCCGGTGCTGAGCCCGGCGGGTGAAGCTGCCGAAGTCTTTGGCCAGCAGCGCATCCAGATCGATCATCCGCGCAGGCATGCCCATGCTCTCATCGGCAGCCGGCACCGGCGAAGTGGCACCTGCTTCGCCGAGCGAGGTCACATTGTCGATCATGAGACCGACTGGGGTGCCGCGGTCGATCACCACGACTCGTGCATGGGACGAAGGGCTACCCCCCCTCCCGAGAAGTCGATGCAGCGACACCACGGGCATCACCGCACCTCGCATATTGGCCACCCCGAGCAGGCTTGGGGGCCCAAGGGGGACTCGGGTCACGGCCGGGGGACGGATCACCTCGGCCACATCGGATACCGGGAGGGCGAAGCGCTCATCGCCTACCTGCACGGTCAGGAACGACTGGGCGACAGCCGCAGGGACCGCCTTGGTCATAGCTTTAGGACTCCGCCATCTGGAGTTCGTCGGCTAGGGAGGCGATCTCCTCAATGGCAGCTGCCAGATCCTCGGCTCCCCGCGCCTGCTGACGCGCCGCGGCGGCGGCCTGCGCGGCGGCGCTGCCGGCCTGCTCGGCCACAGCGGCAATCTGCTGGGTGCCAAGCCGGACCTCGCGCACCGCCGTCAGAATGGTCTCGGAGCCCGATAGGATGGCGGCGCTTCCCTGACGAATGGCCTCCACGCCGGCCTCTACCGCCCTCAGCCGCTCCGCCGTCAGGGCGTTCCTGGCAACCTCGGCTTCGGCGATGGCAGCGCTCTGCTCCAGGTCTCGCCTGACGATGGTGATCTGATCGCGGATCTGGCGAACCACATCCTTGATCCGGTCGGCATTCTCCGATGCGTCCCGCGCCAGATTGCGGATGTCGCCGGAGACGATCGCGAAGCCGCGCCCCGCCTCACCGGTTCGCGCGGCTTCGATGGAGCCGCTCACGGCCAGCATGGTTGTCTGAACAGCCACGAGGGCGATGCCATCGACGATCTTTTCGATGCGGCGGCCGGAATCGTCCAAACCGCTCATGAGGCCAATCATGGCTTGCGTCTCCCGCAAGCCCTCTTCGACGCCTGTGGCCAGCCGCATGGTCGTGGTGCGATTATCCTGGAGATCGGCTGCGAGGGTCTCGATCCGTTTGATGGCGGTGCTCGCTACATCCTGCGATGCAGCGGTCGCGCGCTCGATCTGCTCCATCGCCACTTGGGCCTGCTGCGTGGCCGCAGCCTGCATCTGCGCGCCCCGGCTGATCTGATCGACAGCCGTCATGATCTCGCCGGAAGCTCCGGAAAGTTCCTGGATGGCCGCAGACAGCTCCTCCGCGGCAGAACCGACCTGCTCGGCGCTGGCAGCTCCGGCCGCACCCTCCTGAAGATCGTCCGCGAGAGCGGCCAATGCCTGCGCGGTCTGCTGGCTCTGATCGAGCGATGTGCTCTGCTGCTGAATAGCCCGCTGTGCCTCGGCGGTCGCGGCTGCCTGCTCCTCGGCGGCACTCGCCACCTGCTCGGCCCCGCGCTGCGCCTCGCGGATGGCTGCCTCAGCCTCGACGGCCGCGACAAGGATGGCTTGGCTGCCCTCGGCCAAGAGGGACACATCGGTTCGAATCTTGTCCAGGGCCGTCACCACGGAACGGCCGATCTGGGCCTCGCCCGATGCGGTTTCGGCTGCCGCCCTGATCCGCCCCGCAACGGACCTGACCTCCCTGACGATACCTTCCGCGAGGGTCTGGACATCCTGTGCGCTTTTCTCCGAAGTGCCGGCCAGCGCTCGCACCTCATCGGCCACGACCGCAAAGCTCCGCCCGCTCTCTCCAGCCCGCGCCGCCTCGATGGCTGCATTCAGCGCCAGAAGATTGGTCTGATCGGAAATGTCTCCGACCACACGGGTGATCTCGCCGATCTCGGCGGCCTGTTGCTCGAGGAGCGAGACGATTTCGACCATCACCCGCTGGCGCGCCGCATTAGCCTCCACGGCCGTCACGGATGTGCCGATCTGGGCTCCCGTTTCAATCAGAAGGCTCTGAAGGCCCGCCGTTTTGGTGCGCGTCGCCTCAGCATGCGTGCGCGCCTCGGAAAACGAGGCGCTCAAACTCACGATGGCCGAGAGCGATTGCTGGGAGGCGCCGGCAGCCTCCTCGGCTCCGCTGGCGATCTGCTCCATGGAGCGCCGGAGCTCCTCGGCCGCCGACGAAGCCTCGGCCACGCCGCTCGCCAGTTCCTCTGTTGCAGCGCTGATGCGCTCGGCAGCCTTCTGTTGCCGAGCCCTGACACGCTCCAGGGTTCGTCGTTGGGACGCGGCTCCCTTTGCAGGGGAAGGCGGCATGCTGGAATTGGCGGCTTCATCGCCAGCGGGACGTGACTTGCCCTTGCCCCCGAGTTCAGACGTCTTGACCAGTGCCATCGGGGTCCCTTGAAGTTTTGATACGGTGCTCTGACACCACTTCGGTCCGTAAGCCAGCTCTCCAGCTTCGTCGAAGGATATAGAGAGGAGCTAGAATCTTATAGGCTTAGCCGCCACCCAAGCAAGTCATGCAGGGCTTAATTACCACGACTGGACGGGCAGCTTTGGGTCAACTTGGGAAGTGCAGCCGTGACTTCAGACGGTCAGCTTGCACACGATAAGCTGACCTTGAGCACCAAATCCGGGCGTCAGGACAAGTCTCAGTCGCGGCTCCAACCGGTCTCAGTTGGGCCAATTCTCAGTGCCTGGAAAATGCATGTTTCGAGGAGCAGAGAACGCCGGCCGAAGAGGCGTACAGGAAGCGTTTAAAAGCCGAGAGCTGTGGGCCGAGAGAGTGCCGACCACAGCTAAACCATCAAGAAAATGCGCTTTCTCTGGCCGCTTGGAAAACCATTCTTTTCGGAGGACTGCTTGGTGGGTGTGCAAGGATTCGAACCTTGGACCCGCTGATTAAGAGACACCTCTTATCGCTGTAAGATCAACAACTTGAATGTAAACCGCCTCCAAACCGGAGCACGGAGATTCAATGACTTACAGCAGGAATGTAAAACGAAGGTCGGTCCTCTCCCACGCCCCTCTCACGGCTTGGAGGACGGTATGAGAACCATTGAGGTTGATGTGAGCCATACCACGAAGCCGTGGCTGCTCATCTGCACTCGCTTCGACGGAGAGCGCGATCAAAAAACTACTGTCCACTGCGCAACCAAAGAAGAGGCATTAGCACTCGTGGAGAGCCTAAAACTGGACGAGCAGTGCTATCTCATTGAATTGGCTGTAGATGCGGGGTGCTTCCATGCTATCGGCTAGTCACACCGCCCCTCTGTCCTCCCTTGCTCTGGGAGGGGAGGAATGAGTCAGATCAAGAAACATCCGCCCGTCTTGTCCGTGGTTGATTATGACGCTTGGCAGAGAGGCTACATGCCGCCCTCAGAACACATTCTCATTGATGAGCTGTCGTACCGAGGGGCGAAAGTGATCGCGAGCGCGATGGGCCCGAAGACCGGCTATTGGCTCGTTTGGAAAGGGCCGCGCCCCGAACGCAAAGCCCTCAAGGCCGTGATCATGTCCTTGATGGAACTAGAGGCTGCCCTTGATGAAGAGCCGCTCAGCGTCAGCGATGAGCAGCCGAAGGCCGAAGACCCGAAGGGGCTGAGCCCGGAGGGTGCCAGCGCGGTCAGCGAAGCTGAGACGCCCTCTCTCACCTCTCCCCTTGCTCTGGATGGGAGGGAGTGATGGATATGGCTTAGCAGTCAGGGCGCTGCGACTCTTGCAGGGCTCTCTGTTCAGCCGCCATCTGCCGCCGGAGTACGATAAGAGCTTGGAGCTGCGCGACTGAGCTTTGCGGAAGCACACCAATAAGGGGATCTTTATACCCTTCGCGAGGGGTAAAAAACTCTTTCGCCCACGGGAGAATAACAGTGCGATGATTGTCCAGATCAAACCGAGTAGCCTGCGGGAGGCCTGCCATATTCATCTCGGCTAAGTTAGCGATGATCAAATCGTGAGGCCGTTCTAAAGCCTTCAGCTTAGAAGTCCCATAGGTAACCCCAAGGGCAGCCTTTGTACCTCCCTTACTCACCATCACCGCGCGCACAAGCGCCGGGCGCGTCTTAGGGCCCGGTTTGGATGGCATCTCTTGTGTAGGGAATTGGCACCATACGATGCCGAGGACTGGAGGAAGAGAATGAAGCGGATAATAGTCGTAGGTCGGCCGGGGCGGCTCGTTACCACCCTGGCCCATCGATTAACTCCCATTCCTCACCCTCAAGTTCAGACGCAACCATGGCATTAAGTGCCTGGATGTCCTGATCCGTAACCTCGTCCGAATAGTCCGCAGGAGCGGGCTCGGGGTAGTGAGGGGTGAATGGGGTAAATTGGTCGTTGATGTTCTTGCGAACCGGACCCATTAGGTGCTCCTTCAGCATCGTAGGGGCTCGATGCCTAGTTCTTCCCTGCGTCGTATTCTTCTTCTCGAAGAGCGGCGCTGTCTAGTACCAATTCGGTAGGGTGTCAAATATGGCCACACTGTGGCATGGTACACACACCCTGTCCTGAGGTATCGCACTTATGACACGTGCCTTACCCCGTGGGGTAACCTGTTGCATGGGGTCTAGTTCCACCTCACTGGCTCTATATGGGTAGGTAGGACCCCTATTGTAAGGGGCCCTAGGCCCCCTCAACCCTCTCTTCACCCTTCCCTGCCATACCAATAGCTCAAGTCTCGGCGCCACCTTCCGAGACAACCAGCGCCAGAGCCACCTTGAGCACTTCTCGGCCGGCCTCATCTCTGATGACGACTACGAAGCTGCGGTGATCGCCGTCGGGGATCTCGTCGCGAGCCATATCTACCACTGATCGTTGCGCTTCGGCTTTGGCTGATTGAAGGTCATCGAACTCCTGCCCCTCGTCGTCTGCCGCGAAGTAGCGACCATCAAACGTGTCGAAGAAGAAGCGCGGCATTGGGCTTTCCAGGGTTCTTGAATGTTTGCTGTAAAACCCCAACCTCACTGATAGTTCACGCTTTTCCATCTCGCCTTCCAAATGACCGCCCCTGGGGCACGCTCACAGTATAGCCCTGAAACAATCGAAGCGTGGCCGCATTCCAGCCAAGGTTAACCTTAGCTTAACCATTGCCTGTAGGGGCAACCATGGACCTAAGGGGGCCGCGCTTGGAATTCACAATGATCGGGCGCGGCCTTTCTGACATGCCTACGCAGTGTTAACATATGTTAAGATTTGTGATGGCTCAGCAGGAACGCAGCCGGTCCAACGCAGTTCCTCTGACAAGCTCCCAAGAGAGCTGACCGGAGGAAGACACATGCTGCTCGATGAGGCTGTCGAAGACTGGCAAGCGGGAGAGCTTGTCATGGTCCCGCACGCATGGCGGAACGACGGGCTCTGGCAAGAGATCCAGCAAACATCCCAAGAGCGGATCTGCATAAACCTCCGGACGATGTACAGCGGCCTACTAG
>DASQML010000018.1:0-22045 GCA_035645515.1 Microvirga sp. | reverse complement strand
TGTCCTTCCAGCTCTCCGACGTGGCCAGGCGCAGGTTCACCACCGGCTCGCCGTTGCTCAGCCGGCGCACCTCCGGGTCCCGACCCAGATTGCCCACCAAAATCACCTTGTTCACACTGCCTGCCATCGCCGCATTCTCCTTCATCTCTCCCGAACGGAGTTCGGGTCTGCTGCGCTCTCCTGCCCGACAGGGCATCACCTATTGTTCTACATTTGTTCTAGGAAAATTGCAAGAGCGGGAGGGGATTGGACGGCGGCAAAGTACGGGAGTCGATCGTCCATGGGAAAGGAAAGAGCGGCGAGAGGCTCGCCGCCCTGAATAAGGCGCCTTATTCGGCCGCTTGCAGATAGACCACCTTCGATTGTTCTTTATGAACTTCGCGAAGGGTGCGGGCCATATAAGTCAGCTGCTCAATGGCCTTGTCGAGATCGGCCTTGGTGCCGTCGCTGAGGTCATAGGCCTGACGACCGCGATAGAGCCGGTTGACCTGAGATTCCATATTCACGGCGGCTTCCCGAATGCGATGGACGAGATTGTCCGCAATCACGTTCGCGTTGCCATCGACAACGCAGAACCCAACATCACTTGCACGAACCTTGGACATGGGTTGAACCTCTTCTTCTTGTTGTTTGCGTTTCATGCGACGACCTTTCCATCCGTCTCCGCATGAAGGCCGAGGCGGCGTGCCAGGGAATGCTTCGTCACCGGACCGATTCCGGGAAGTGTGCTCAGGAAGCGCAGCTTGTCCGGACTCGTGGTGTAGTCGCGAAAGAGCGGCTCGCGCTCACGCCAGATCTGGTCGATGGCAGAAGCCTTCGTCGGGTGGCGCAATCCCATGCGGGACGTCGACCCGAACTCCAGCGCGCGCATGCAGCGCTCGAATGTGCGGCGGCCGACGCTCGGCGTTACGCTCGCATGGCAGATGGTGGCGATGACGCTCTGCGCGAAATCCTCCGCCGTTTCGGGCGCAGAGAAATCCATGTCGGACGCATCCCGCTGCAGCGTGGTCCAGCCTGAAAAAGATCTCTCATGCCCTAAGCTTGGCATTTACATCACCGCATGTTCCAGGCTGCCTGCAGCAGTCGGACGAGTTTTGTCCCAGTCCTGCGAAAACGGTACGGCGCCTGCCAAGGTGGAGACTGATCTCTCTCCAGAACATAGCGGGCGGAGCGAAGACGCGGACTGAATGAAAAAGGGCGCGCGCCTGTTTGACTGCGCATGCGCCAACTCTCGTCGGGCTTCCGAAAACCATCGTCCTTCAAAGGTTTTGCGGATGTCTCCGACTGTAGAGAGATGGGGATTTGCGTGGTCTTTCGCAAGGTTTCCACCGTCACGGGAGCGGGGTGAAGCGGGATCTGTTTCGCCTGCGGCCAAGCTGAAATCTCGCGACGTGCGACATTGAATGTCTGCGCGAGTTCCGGGCCGGTCTCATATCGATAAACGGACGTTGCGCACGAGAACGCTTCCGTGAACGGTGCCATCGTGCACCAGCTCTTCTCGGCCATGTGCAACGGCCAAGTCCACAAGCCGTCCTCGCGACGCTGGCCTAGGCTCTCGCGTTCGATGAAATACCCGGTGGCTTTGTGCTCGAGCCCATCCTCCGTGACGAGCCATTCCTCGTTTTCGAAGATCGGGCGAACATCCGTCATCGCCGTCATACCGTGATCCTTCCAGCAAGAGCTCTTAGGCTCTGACGTGTGCGCCAAGAGCAGGTTCTGCTTGTCCTGCGAACAAAACAAGAACATAATGCCGAACCACGACGTGTCAAGCAAAGTTCGACAGACAGGACTGTAATCTTGGAGTAACTGATCTTATCTGGTGGTCTGGAAAGCAGGATTGAAGAGATCCTCCGTAATCCAGAGCGAAATAAGGCGAAGACGTTGCGACGAAATATCGCCGTTCTAAACTGAAGCTCGACCATTCTTCTGCAGCGGAGCCATTGTCATGACGAGCCTATCACGCCATGAATCGGACAGCCTCAGGCGTCTTGAGGATCTACGTAGGACTTTCGAAAAGCTGCGCGCAGAGCGCATCCGTGCGGAAGGCGAGGTGGAGCGTCTGGCGCGCGACCTGGAGGAGGCGCAGAAGCTTGCCAAGGCAGAACTCTGCACGGATGACGAGGGAGAGATTCAAAATCTCATTGAGGCGGCGATCTCCCAGAACGCCAAGCTGGTTGAGGAATTCGGAGCGTCGTTGCGAGATGTCGAAGCGCGGCTGAGGCAGCTTGGAGAGGAGCGTTGATGGACCTCTCCATCAATCATGGCTTGGCGCGCGCCGAGGCCTCTCTCGCCCGGCTCGAGGGACGGCGCGACGCGATGGCTCTGCGCGTTTCCGAACTGACGCGGGAGATCGAAATCGCCAAGGGACGCCTTGCCGTCAGGGACGAGGTGGAGGCCTTCATCGAGGCCGTCCACGGCAGCGCCAGCCGACGTAATCTCACTGCCTTCGAGACGCTTCTGACAGCTCTCGTGCAGGAGGTTCTGCCTGGCGAAAAGCCTGTTGCGCTGGAGCTCTCCACCGAGCGCGGCTTGGCCTCTCTCGACATCTGTGTGCGCCGTCCGGACGGCACGCTCGAAGATGTGCTGGAAGACAACGGCGGAGCGCTCACCAATGTCATCGGGATGGCGCTGCGCCTGATTGCCGTGGTGAAGGCGGACGTGGCGCGCTTCCTGGCGCTGGACGAGGCCGATTGCTGGATTGCGCCTGATCGCGTTTCATCCTTCTACAAGGTTCTGGAGGACGGCGCGGCGCGGCTCGGCGTTCAATGCTTTGCTGTTTCGCACCACGATCTCTCGCAATTCTCCAACAAGTTTCACATTGCGCGCATCGCCGGGGATCCGCTCTCCGGCGTCACGGTGCACTCGGCCGATACAAGCTCGGCCTGGGACGAGGAGCAGCCGGGTCTGCGGTTCATTCGCCTGATCAACGTGCAGGCCTACAAGGACGCGGTTCTGCACTTGAGCCCTGGCGTGAACGCCCTGATCGGGCCGAACAATCGGGGCAAATCCACCTTCATCCGCGCGCTGCGGGCGGTGTTTTATGGCGAGGCCCGCGACAGTCTCGTCCGTGCCGACGCAAAATCCGCAATTGTCGAGATCGGTGTGGCAGGCAGACGCATGCTGCGCTTCTCACGCCAGCCGCGCCGCTCGCCGGTCAATATCTGGTCGCTCCACGAGGCGGACGGTTCCGTCGTGGAAGAAAAGGGAATGCGCTACGAGACCGGCGGGCGCAATGTGCCGGATTGGGTTGGTGACCTCTTCCGCATCACCAAGGTGGAAGATCTCGACGTGCATATCGCGCACCAGAAATTTCCCGTGTTCCTCCTCGGTGAAACCGCCTCGCGGCGTTCCGCGGTTCTGTCCATCGGCCAGGAGGCGAGCTACATCCGCGACATGCTCGTGATCCACCGTGAACGCTGCGCCCGCGACAATGCCACAGTTCGCAACGGCGAGCGCGAGCTGGCTGCGCTACAGGAGGCGCTCGCGAATTTCGACGAGATCTCTGTTTTGAGGCCCAGGCTCGTCTCCCTGCGTTCCCAGGCGCAGCTGATCGGGGAGGCGGCTGAACGCCTCCAGCGCCTGCAGGATCACGCATCGCGGCTGTCCCGCCTGAAACGGCAGCTCGCAAAAGCCCAGGCCCGAACGGCAGCCATGCGCCAGCTGCCGCAACCGGAGCAATTGGCAGATCTCACACGCCGGGTCGAGCATGCCCGCGAACGCGAGCGCATCGGCCGACAGGTCCTGCAGCTCAGCCGCGAGCTGGCGTCGAGCCGTTCACGGCTGGCTCTCCTGCAGGCTTTGCCTGATGCGGTTCCTGCCCTTGAAAACACGGCACCGGCGCAAAACATCCTGAAGCGTCTCGCTGATCTTCGTAGCGGCGTTCTCATCGCTCGGAGCCGCATGGCACAGATCGACGAGAGCCTGAAATCCGTGCAGGCCGAAATGATCCACCTTGTGGAGGAGACAGGAGGGCTTTGCCCGACCTGCGGTTCGCCCGTGAGCGCAGAGAACCTGCTGGACCATCACGCTCATTCCTCTCACTCATCTTCGCCCTCGGAGCGTCTGACTGCATGATCCTGTCCGGAAACCGCCTCCCGCCAGTCGCCTGCCACGGCCTCCTCATCATCGGTGACCCCCATGTGGGCTCGCGACGCCCTGGGCGGCGCAAGGATGCCCTGTGGCCGCAGGCGGTGCTCGGCAAGCTTGAGCGGTGCGTGGATATCGCCAACGAGCGGGGCCTTGCGCCCGTGATCCTGGGCGATCTTTTCGACAGGCCGGTCGAGCCCGACGAGGCGCTCAAGAATCAGCTCATCCGCATTCTGAAGGGCTTCCACCTTCGCCCGCTTGTGAACGTCGGCAACCACGACATCCAGCACACGACGCTTACCGATGGTGACACGCTGGCGCTGCTCGGATTGTGCGATGTGGTCGATGTCGTGGCCGCCTCAGCCCCTGTCGTCGAGTTCCACATCGGCACTCGGCGGATTGGCGTCGGCATGACGCCTTACGGCCAAGTCATTCCCGCCGATGCGCGGGGCTCCTTCACGGGGACGGATCTGCACGCGTGGTTCACGCATCACGATATCGCGTTCGATGGCGGCTATCCGGGCGCCGTGCCGCCGTTTGCGGTGGAGGGCTGCGACCTGCTCGTCAACGGGCACATCCACAAAACCCAAAAGGCCGTCATGGCCGGACGCACGCGCTGGCTCAATCCTGGCAACATCAATCGCCAGTCGGTGGACCTGGCGGATCACGTCCCGCGCGCTTGGATTCTCGACGCGAGCGGGGAGCTCGAGCCGCAGGAGCTGCCTCACGAACGCAATGTGTTCGATCTCACGGGACGGATCGTCGATGCGGCCGACGGCGGCGTGGTGGCGCGCGAGGTGGAGAGCGCCTTCGTCACGCTGCTTCAGGCAGAATCCGCAACCGAGCTGAAGCGCAGCGGCGACGGCGCCATCGTGCGGGAAGAGATCGAGGCGAAGTTCACGGCGGACAACACGTCCGATGCGGTGCGCGCCATTGTCCGCTCGCTGTTGAGCGAGGCGGTGGAGCGGCACGCGAGCTCTTAGAATGCGAACGGATCCGTGTAGGGCAGGCGGCGTCGACGCACCTGCGTCTCAGGCAGGATCGGGCGGCTGATATCGACGGCGATGAGCCCCTCGCAGGCAAGCGCCAAGACCGCAGCGACGCCATCCTGCGTATTCATCACCGCTCCCGCGCAATCGACAAGCCGCATGGTGCCAACCTCGTCGAGCTGATGAAGGATGCGCACGCGGTCGCCAGCGGTGACGGGCGTGCGCCTGCAGGCGGTGATGAGGCGTACCGTCGTAAAGCGCGGCTCGGTCCGAATGCTGGCAGCAGTCTCGATCGAGAAGAGACGGCCGTCCTCGGAGGCGAGGCCGTGGATCGCTGCCGTGCGCAGCGGATGGGTGAGCAGGTCATCATCGGCGAGGACGTCGACGAGGAAGGGCTGCCCATCGCGGACGATCTCGAAATCGGCAATATGCTCCAGCTCGCGCTCTCCGATCCGGAATGCTGCCGGATCCGCCGGCGCACGCAAAAACTCGACCTCGGGGTCGAGCTCGCAGATGGACAAAAAGTCGGCAACGAGGCTGTTGCGGGTTGGCGGAGACGCGGGCCGCTTCTGAGCGCGGCGGTTTCCCTGGCGTCGCTCGGTTCGGCGGTCGGACAGGTCGAGGATCGCTGGCGCGGGCATCAGGCCTCCGGGGTGATCTGGAGTTGGGCAGGAAGGGGCGCGCGGTGCCATTTGATCTGGATCAAATCCTGCAGTTCATTCTAGAACAAATAAGGAACGTGATTTCCAAAGTCAAATCACCATTCCGGGGAGAAAGCTCGCCTCCACGTGGCCCGGGAGGTTCTTTCTCAGGCCTCTCGTGAGTCAAAATGACGCTGGCCTAATAGGCTGACATAAAAAGACTTTTTGGTCATACCATCACCGGTTCGATTGGACCGCGAGGGCGAAGTCTGCTATAGAACAAACATCGAACGCTCCTGCCTCGGAAGAGGTTTCTAGAAGAGCGCGAGACCGGTTTTGCGGGCAGTGAGAGAGATGGGATCGAGATGAGTACAGCAGACAAGAAAATCGCCGAAGTGCTTGCAAAATTCGACGAGCCGATGGCTGGCAACGTCTGGCGCGTCCAAGGCACGGCGGTGATCTACCACAAGACACTGGAGCGGATCGCCGCCCAGGCCAAGATCATCTTCGACGAACCGAAGATCATCCGCGCCGAACGTGACGAGGCAGTCATTCAGGTAAGCGGCCGCATGGGCGAGCGTGTCGAATGGTCGATCGGCGAGGCGCTGGTGGGCGTCAATTACCGCGTCTCCGGCAAGCAGGCGGCGTATGTCTATGCCATGGCGGAGAAGCGGGCGAAGGATCGCGTCATACTCAAGCTCATCGAGCTGCACGGCTTCGTCTATTCCGAGGAAGAGGCCGACGAGTTCAAGCAGAGCCGTCCGGGCTATGCGGAACTGCCCGCCGAGGTTGAGCGGACCGAAGTCGAGAAGACCAAGGTCGAAGTGACCGCCGGCGGCAATGTGGAAGATGAGCTGAAGCAGAAGATCAAGAAGGCCAAGACGATAAACGCCGTGACCGATCTCATGCTCCACGCCGATACGCAGAAGCTCCTGAGCAACCTGCCGGAGGGAATTCGGGACGATCTCCGCGATTTCGCCAAGGCACGCCTCGTGGAGCTCGGCTGGCCCACCAAGAAGGCAGCCGCTGCGGCTTGAATATTCCCTCCGACGAGGCGGCGTGAGCCGCCTCGTTTTTCATGAGGTTTTGGCTTATGATGCTTTGTCCTTGTGAGACGAAGCGGAGCGCCGATGAGCCTTAGCACCGAACAAACCAGTTCCATGGACCGGCGGGCGGGTCTGGCTCTCGTCGCCGGGGCGATCCTGTGCCTTGTGGCCTCTGGCGGCCTTCTCTGGTGGCATTACGGCGGCGCGATTTTCAGCGACATGGTTGTAGCCACATTGGCATGGTGCTTCTGAAGCAGACCTGAGCGCGACGTGCGCGCAAAACCGTGATGGGTCTTGTGCCAGTGAAAAGGCGTCGTGGCGAGTTCCCAAAGCCCCCACCATGCGGCCACACTTACAAGCCCATAGTAGAACGGAAGAAGGGCGACCCAGGGCAGTAGCCGCCACAATTGGCGCCGGTGCAGGGCGACAAGGGCTGGAATAAACAGGGATGCGGTCCCTGACACGAACAGAGTCAAGCTGACGGCGTGCCAGATTGCGTTCCATGGGGAGCTTTGTGCCCATATTTGCCCTGTGATCCAGAAAGCAATGAAGAACACGGTGCAGAAGGGATAGAGGAGCGCACTGACCACCGCTCCTCCCGTGAGGGCCAAGCCCGTATAGAACCGCCAAAAGCCGAGCTGAGACAAAGCTGAAAAGGGATCTCTCGAGTGGCTGATGCTGGTCTGCATGAAGCCTTTCATCCACCGCGTCCGCTGGCGCATCCATGCTTTGAACGTGATGGGCGCCTCCTCGAGGGTTGAGGACGGAAGATCGGCGACGCGATAGCCCAGCCGGGCCAAGCGAATACCGAGATCCGCATCTTCCGTCACGTTCCAAGCGTCCCAGCCGTGGATCTTCTTGAGAACCTCGGTGCGGAAGTGATTGGACGTGCCGCCGAGCGGGATGGGGCTCCCAATTTCGGCAAGGCCCGGGTTGAACACGTCGAACAGGGCCGCGTATTCGATCGTGAAGAGACGTGTGAGCCAGGAATCATCCGTATTGTCGATTGTCAGCCGTGCCTGAAGGCAGGCGACGTCCTTCGGAAGATGGGCGAAAGCATTGACTGCCGAGCGCAGCTGATCTGGATCGGGCATATCCTCGGCATCATAGACGACCGTAAAACGTCCTCGTGCCAGCGGCAGGGCAACGTTGAGGGCGCGGGGCTTCGTGCGTGGTTCTCCCGGAGGGGCGACGATGATCTCGAAGTTCCCGGGCAGATCAAGAGCCATGAAGGCTGCCATGGTCTCGTGATCGTCGACTTCAAGGACGAGTTTGATATCGAGCTTGGCTTTCGGATAGTCGAGCCGTTTGAGAGCTGCGATCAACCGAGAGGCGACCCGGTGCTCGCGGTAGAGCGCGACGATGATGGTGTAGACCGGCAGAGCGACATCGTTCATGCGATGACCGGATCCAGCAGCTCGGAGCGGGTTGCTCAGGAGAGAAGCTGACAGTCTCAGCACGACGATGCAGAGAAAGAGCGGGCTCAGAACGGATGTCAGCAGGATCGTCGTGAGGTCCGGGGCCGCAATGCTGCAGAAGGACGTGACCAGAGCGATCGCCACGACCACGGCGATCTGGACGATGCTCGCGCCTCTGATGCTGGATAGGGTTGGCGCTGCGTAAGGCAGTTCATAGGCCGCCCGATGGGCGATCAGGCGGCCCTGTGCTCCAAAGATGCCCTTCCTCAAGAGGGACGGTGCGGTGATGGCAAGGGCGGCGATGCGCTTTCGCCCGGAGAGCAACTGAGCGAGGGTCTGCCCCTTGGGAGCTATCACGAAGCCGCTCCCATCGGCCAAGGGCGCGAGCCCTGTGAGGAGACACTCGGGATATGGAGCCCCGGGCAATAGTGGAGGGGAGGCAAGAAAGGGCAGGCTCAATTCGGATGCAATGGCCCGATAGAACTCCGTCTCGTCGACCAGCCCGTGTTTCATCAGCGCCTCATCAGCCGAAACACCGGACAGTTCAGCAATGATGGCTGCATCGTGCAGGAGCTGCGGGGGATAGCCATGGTGGGCGAGAAAGCCGATCTCGACCGGCAGCGCAGTTGACTGTCGGACAGTCTCCGCTAGACCCTCCCTCATGCGGGCTGAACGCTCCCGAGGCGTGTTCGTGGGTGGTATTGGGCGGCTGACAAGAGAGTATCGTCTTCACAATGAGATATATTGTATCATTTGTCGCCCGCCTGCTGCGCAAGATCAAGAGAGCCCTGCCGGCATGGATGGCGATGTTCCTGCTGGCGGCGGACGGCATTCATGCGCAAACCGTCATGATCCCCAATTACTGGGATCCGAAGGCGCCGCTCGAACGTCCGGATATTCCTGTCACGCGAACCATCCGTTTTCTCGTCGACGACGATTTCCCCCCTTTGCATTTTGCAGGAATCGACGGCACGCCGACCGGGCTTTCGGTGGAACTCGCGCGGGCGGCCTGCGAAAGGTTTGGCCTGACCTGCACCGTTCAGGTGCGCCGGTTCGATACGCTTCTCAGTGCCCTCAGCGAGAAGCAGGGTGACGTAGTGGCCGCCGCCATTCCGATCACGGCCGATCTGCGCCAGCGCTTTTCTGTGACGGCTCCCTACTTCAAGATCCCGGCCCGCCTGGCCACGAAGCAAGTGAAGGACATGCCGGCCTTCACGCCCAAGGCGCTCCAGGGCAAGACCGTGGGTGTTGTGGAAGGCACCGCCCATGAGGCCTTCGCCAGGGCCTTCATGCAGGGGGCCTCCCTCAAGCCCTATCCGGAGCTGACGGCAGCCGAAGCTGCGCTCAAGGCAGGCGGGGTCGAATATGTCTTTGCCGATGGGGTGAGTCTCGCCCTGTGGATCGGAGGCGAGGATGCCGGGGGCTGCTGCGCCTTTGCGGGCGGTCCCTACCTGGAGAGCCGGTATTTCGGGGAGGGGATCGGTTTCATCACGCGGCCTGAGGACGACAACATCCGCCGTGCCCTGGACTATGCCCTGCAACAGCTCTGGAAAGAAGGCAAATACGCCGAGCTTTACCTGCGGTTCTTCCCAATCAGCCCTTATTAGAAGCGGGTTTACAGGTCCCGGGCGCTTCAAACCGCATTGACCCTAATGGGTCTCATCCCTAGTGTGCCGCGCTTCAGGAAACGTTTTTCCTTCAAAAGCAAGGCCCATGTCCCGACCCATTTCCCTCGATCCCGCACTTGTTGATGCCGCTCAGACCGCGACCGCCTGGCCTTTCGAAGAGGCCCGCAAGCTCGTGGATCGGCTTAAACGGACGGGCAAGAAGGAAGCCCTCTTCGAGACGGGCTACGGTCCTTCGGGCCTGCCCCATATCGGCACCTTCGGCGAGGTGGCACGCACCAGCATGGTGCGTCACGCTTTCCGCATCCTGACCAACGACTCGGTCCCCACGCGCCTCGTCGCCTTTTCGGACGACATGGATGGCCTGCGCAAGGTGCCGGACAACATCCCGAACAAGGAACTGGTGGCGTCCGCTCTCGGCAAGCCTCTGACCCAGGTGCCGGATCCGTTCGGAACGCATGAGAGCTTCGCCCATCACAACAATGCGCGGCTCCGGGAATTCCTCGATGCCTTCGGCTTCGATTACGAGTTCAAGTCCGCCACCGAGTGCTACAAGGCAGGCCTCTTCGACAAGACCCTGCTGACCGTGCTCGAACGCTACGAGGCGGTGATGGCGATCATGCTGCCGTCCCTGCGCGAGGAGCGCCAGCAATCCTACTCGCCCTTCCTGCCGATCCATCCGAAGACCGGCGTCGTGATGCAGGTGGCGATCGACGAGCGCAAGCTCGATGCAGGCACCATTGTCTGGCGCGATCCGGAAACGGGCGAGCGCTTCGAGACGCCGGTGACGGGCGGCCATGCCAAGCTGCAGTGGAAGCCGGATTGGGCCATGCGCTGGGTAGCGCTCGGCGTCGATTACGAAATGGCCGGCAAGGACCTGATCGACAGCGTGAAGCTCTCAGGCGAGATCGCGAAGGCGCTCGGCGGCCTGCCGCCGGAAGGGTTCAACTACGAGCTCTTCCTCGATGAGAAGGGCCAGAAGATCTCCAAGTCCAAGGGCAATGGCCTCACCATCGACCAATGGCTGACCTACGGCACACCCGACAGCCTCGCGTTGTTCATGTTCAACAAGCCGCGCGAGGCGAAGAAGCTCTATTTCGACGTGATCCCGCGCCAGGTGGACGACTACCTGACTTTCCTCGAAAAATATCCGGCGCAGGATGAAAAAATGCGTCTGATGAATCCGGTCTGGCACATCCATGCGGGTGAGCCGCCCAAGCCGGAACTCGTGTCCTCGGGCGGTGCGAACCAGCCCGGCACGACGATTTCGTTCTCGATGCTGCTCAATCTGGTGGCTGTGGCGAACTCGGAGGATCCGGCGGTTCTCTGGGGCTTTATCCGCCGCTATGCGCCAGGCGTGTCGCCCGAGACCCATCCGCGCCTCGACAGCCTCGTGAAGCGCGCCGTGCGCTACTTCGAGGATTTCGTGAAGCCGCAGAAGACCTATCGTCCAGCGGACGAGGTGGAGGCAGCTTCCCTCAAGCGCCTGAGCGATGTTCTGGCCACGTTCGAGAGGGGCGAGCGTCCTGCCACTGCGGAAGCGATCCAAGAAGAGATCTACAATGTCGGCCGCGCCGAACCGCGCTATCAGGATCTCAAGGCCAAGGGCGCAACGCCCGAACGTCCGGGCGTGTCCATCGAGTGGTTCAACACGATCTATCAGGTGCTTCTGGGCGAGCCACGCGGTCCCCGTTTCGGCTCGTTCGTTGCGCTCTATGGCGTCAAGGAAACGCGCGCTCTGATTGCCAGGGCTCTTGCCGGAGACCTCGTGCGCGAGCACGAAGCCTTCCTGAAAGCACGCGCGGCTTGAAACAGAAACAGCGCTACTGCCGCGCCCACATGATGCGAGCCATCCAGGCGATCTCCTCGGCGGGGATCGCCTTTTCCTCGCTGTCTTTAGCAAGGGCGGCCAGTTCCAGGGTCTTGGCCGAACGGCGCTTGAGTTCCTGAGCGAAAATCTCGCCCTTCGTGGTGCATACGACCACGCGATCGCCCTTGCGCGGGCTCGCCGTAGGCGAGACGATGAGCACATCTCCATCGCGATAAAGCGGCGCCATGCTGTCGCCGGTCACTTCGAGCGCGAAAACCTTCTCCTGTCCGAAATCGGGAAATTCGATCTCGTCCCAGCCCGGGCCGCCCGCAGGCAGTCCTTCATCGGTCAGGATCTTGCCGGCGCTGGCCTGCGCCATGCCGATCATGGGGATCATGGAGCGGCGCAACGAGCCCGAAGGCTCGACGAGGCGCAGAAAATCCTCCAACGTTGCACCTGTGGCACGCAGGATCTTCGAGATCGATTCCGTCGAGGGCCAGCGCTCCCGGCCCTCAGGGCTGACGCGTTTCGACCTGTTGAAACTGGTGGCATCGAGCCCGGCCTTGCGTGCGAGCCCTGAGGCCGTCATTCCATGGCGGGCCGCCAGAGCATCGATGGCCGCCCAAACGCGCTCGTGAGATAACATGGTACTAACCTTCGCAAAGAAGCAAAAAAAGCTGGAGGCGAACTTATGCCTAGGAATTAAGGTTGTTCTATGGCCCTTGCAACATGCAAAAACTCCGCGAGACGGGACGTCTAATCAGAGTTGCTCCAGAAGCAGCGTTCAGTAAATCCGTATTTCATGAACATTATCTATAAAATCTGCCCGGAAACCCTTTGGCGCGAGGCCGAAAAGGCCAATTCCTTTACAGGAGCACCAGTGGATATACAGGATGGATACCTCCATTTTTCCACGGAAAAACAGGTGAGGGAGACGGCGGGCAAGCACTTTGCCGGACAAAGCAATCTCCTGTTGATTGCCATCGATGCCGACAGGCTCGGTCCTGCGTTGCGTTATGAACCCTCACGGGGCGGGGACCTCTTCCCCCACCTTTATGCGCCGCTTGCCTTGTCCGCCGTCCTGTGGGTAAAGCCGCTGCCGCTCGGCCCCGATGGGTTTCACATTTTTCCGGATCTCGATTCATGATCGGCGCGCTCTTTTCCCTGGCCAAACCCGCCCTGCATGCCCTCGACGCGGAAACGGCGCATCAGCTGACGATCCGAAGCCTCTCGCTGATGCCGGCAGCGACTGCTCCGAACGACGATCCACGCCTGGGTGTCGATGTGTTCGGCCGGCATTTTCCAAATCCTGTCGGTCTTGCGGCCGGTTTCGACAAACAGTGCGAAGTGCCGGATCAACTGCTGTCTCTCGGTTTCGGCTTCGTGGAACTGGGCGGCGTGGTGCCGAAGCCTCAGGAGGGCAATCCGCGCCCTCGCGTGTTCCGTCTCATGCAGGACGAAGCCGTCATCAACCGCTTTGGCCTCAACAGCGACGGCTTGGAGGTTGCACGCCAGCGTCTCTCCCGCCGCATTGGGCGCCCCGGCGTCGTGGGTGTGAACATCGGCGCGAACAAGGATTCCGCCGACCGCATTGCCGATTACGTGACCTGTATTCGCGCGCTCTGCGGCCTCGTCGATTTTCTCACCATCAACGTGTCCTCGCCCAATACGCCGGGCCTGCGTGACCTGCAGGGGGAAGCGTTTCTCGGCGATCTGCTCGCCCGCAGCATCGAGGCGCGTAACTTAGCCGATGAGGGGCGCAAGAAGACGACCATCCTGCTGAAGATCGCGCCCGACATTTCGCTCGAGACCCTCGACGCCATCGTGGCGACCGCCCTCAAGCGCGGCATCGATGGTCTTACCATTTCCAACACCACAATCGCCCGGCCCGAGACGTTGAAGGAGAAAGCCCTTGCGCAGGAGACCGGCGGTCTCTCTGGCAAGCCGCTCTTCGTTCCATCGACCAAGCTGCTGGCCGAGACCTATCTGCGTGTGGAGCGCAAGATCCCGCTCATCGGCGTCGGCGGCGTCGATTCCGCCGAAGCGGCCTGGGCCAAGATCCGCGCGGGTGCGAGCCTCGTGCAGCTCTATTCCGCGATGGTTTACAAAGGTCCTGGACTCATCGGCGACATCAAGCGCGGCATGGTGCAGAAGCTCGAGCAGGAGAAGACTTCGCTCGCGCAGGCGATGGGACGTGATGCTGCCGATATTGTGCAGGGACGGCTCTGAGCCTGAGGCCCCTTAGTTGGGGTCGGCGAATGTCTTTTTCGCCAGCCTTGGATAAAGCAGGGCCTGTCCGATGCCGCGCGTGCTTAAGAAAATGAGCAGCGCGGTCCAAAGGGCCGTATTGCCCAAGCTGCCTGCCGCCAGCAGGATGCCCGCATAGACGGCGAAGGCGATGATCATGAGATCACGCATCGCCTTGGTCCATGTCGCGCCCGTATAGATGCCGTCGAAGGCGAAGGCAGCGGCGCCGAAGAACGGCGTGAGCGCGGCAAAGATCAGATATTCGCGCGCGTAAGAACGCACGTCCGGATTGGTCGACACGAAGTCGATGAAGAGGCCGCCGCCCGCGAGAAAGATCGCCGAGACGGCTAGGCCGAAGCCGAGGCTCCAGCCGAGGCTCAAATGGATGGCGCGGCGGAAACCGCGCTCGTCGCGCGCGCCGATGCTTTGGCCGCACAGGGTTTCGGCAGCGGTCGCGAACCCGTCGAGGAAATACCCGCCGATCAGAAACATGTTGTAGAGCACCGCATTCGCGGCGAGGGTCACGTCACCGGAACGGGCACCCATCGCACTGAAGATCGAGAAGGCTAAGATCAGCGCCACGTTGCGGATCATGATGTCCCGGTTCATGGCGAGCGTCTGCAGGATCGCCGCGCGGTTCAGAACCTCCGCCCAGGTCACGGCGAGCGGGTTCGAGCCGAGACGGCGCAGCACCAGAATGCCGAGGCCCGCGCCCAAAACTTCGGCGATGGCGGTGCCGATGGCGGCACCGGCGATGCCGAGGTTGAAGATCAGCACGAGGCCTGCGGTCAAAACGATGTTGGCGATGTTGATCGCGACCTGGAGCAGCAAGCCCAGATCCGTGCGTCCGCGCCCCAGAGTGGAACCGAGGATCACGTAATTCGCCAGCGTGAAGGGCGCGGCCCAGATGCGAATGAAGAAATAGGTGGAGAGCGCGCCCGTCACCGCCTCGCTCGCACCCGCGGCGTAGAACGAGAAGGCTCCGATGGGCCATTGCAGCAGGATTAGCAGGAGGCCCGTGATGCCTGCCACCAGGAAGGCGCGGGCGAGGGTCAGATCGACCTCGTACTTGTTGCCGGCACCGGTAGCCTGTGCGGTCAGCCCTGCCGTCGCCATGCGAAGCGAGCCGAAGCTCCAGAACACGAAATCGAAGATGACGGCGCCGAGCGCCACGGCACCCAGAAGATGCGCTTCCCCGAGCCGTCCGATCACTGTCGCATCGACGAGGCCCAAGAGGGGCGTCGTCACGTGCGAGAGGGTCATCGGCAGGGCAAGGGCCAGGATGCGCCGGTGGGAAACCTCCGGGCGATGGGCGCTGAGCGAACCGTCCATGGATAGGGCTCCGCTCAGTGCCGGCTGAAGAGCCGCGACAGGAGCCAGAGCGGCACCACGATCACCGCGCCGTAGACGATCCAGAGTCCGACCTCCTTCACCGTATCCAGGCTGAGGTCCAGAACGGAGCTGATCCAGTTGAACAGGCCCTCGATCAGCCCGAGGGGGGTGATGCCGAGAAAGGCCATGAAGGCGCCCACGAGAAGAGACAGGAAAATGAGTTTGGCGAGCACAGCGCCGGGCGAACCGCCGAGAAGCCGGGTCAAGTTGGACATATTCTCAATCTCGTCTGAAAGCGTAACTGGACGTCATTTGTAGCGTGTGCTTCATCGCAAGGGCTGATGATGAACGCAACCCCGAGCCACTCATGATCGATCCCGCTCTCTTCGACCCCGCCGTAATCAGCGAGGAAATCCGTGCCCAGAACGCGGACATCGTGGCCAAGCTCGCGGCATTGCCCGATCCCATGTCCGTGCCCCCGGCCGTGGTGCGGGAGCGGCGGCGCCAGGGATTGGGGCCGTTCCCGATGATGGCGGCAAGCTCCAAAGCCAAGATCGTCGAGATCGATGGGCCGGCCGGGCCGATCCCGCTGCGGGTCATCCCGCCCGAAAAGCCCCGGGGCGTCTATTTCCACATCCATGGCGGCGGCTGGACCTGGGGCACCTCGGATGAGCAGGACCCATGGCTCGACCGGCTGGCGGAGCGCTGCGGCCTGGCTGTGGTCTCGGTGGAATACCGGCTGGCGCCCGAAAATCCCTATCCGGCTGCCCCCGACGATTGCGAGGCGGCGGCCCTCTGGGTGATCCGCGAGGCGGAAAGCCGCTTCGGCACCTCCCGCCTGTTCATCGGCGGCGAATCGGCGGGGGCGCATCTCTCGGCCGTGACCATCCTGCGCCTGCGCGACAGGCATGGGATCAAGCCGTTCAGGGGCGCGAACCTCTTCGCCGGCTGCTACGATCTGAACCTGACCCCGAGTGTCCGGCAATGGGGGGCTGAGCGACTCATCCTCAACACCAACGATGTCCGGGTCTTTGCCCAGAACTTCGTCGGCCATGTGGGTGACCGGACAGATCCCGACGTCTCGCCTCTCTATGCCGATCTAAAGGGCTTGCCGCCGGCCCTGTTCTCGGTGGGCACGAAGGACATCCTCCTCGACGATACCCTCTTCATGGCCTCACGCTATGCGGCAGCCGGTAACAAGACCGATCTTGCGCTTTGGCCCGGCGGTTGCCACGTGTTCATCCGCTTCGATAGTGCCATGAGCGAGCAGGCCCTGTCGCGGATCGATCATTTTGTGGAGGCTCTATAGCCTTCGGTCCGGGACAAGAGCTCTCTGCACCACCACTCCATCGTCAACGGATTGACGATCGGCTGCGCTACTACGGTCGGCGGAGCGGAGGGTCTTCTGCGATAAGGCGCCGAGACAGTTCCAGGCATCAGCCATAGTGGTCTCTCATTCTCTTCGCCAAAGGCAGTTCAAAATGTTAAATTGGCGACGGGGGCGAGGCACGGAGCAGTGCCATGTGGTTTCTCATCGGTGCTGGTACAGGACTTATCCTTGCAGCCGGAGCATGGGCTCAAACCCCCGTTTCAGATCCGGCACCTGTTGCAGTCGAGAAGGTTGATCTTCAGGCTGCCTCACGGCCTGTCGGAGGGCTCATGGCCCGCAAGATGCGGGAACGTGGTGAGGAGCCGAAACCCACACCAGGAGACCGCATCGAGGGTCTTCTGGCAAAGCCTGAGGGGGAGGGGCCCTTTCCGGCTGTCGTGGTGTTGCCCGACTGCATCGGTCTGACCCCGTTCATCCGTGAAGCGCTTACGGCGCGGCTGGCATCGTGGGGCTACGCCGCCCTCGTGGTCGACAGTTGGACCACACGGAATGCCCAGGCCGGCTGCTTCCTGAACGGCCAGGAACCTCCTGGCGTCGACCGGGTCGCTGACGCTTATGGCGCACTCTTCTACTTGGCCGGACTGCCGTTCGTGCAGCGCGACCGGGTAGGCCTCCTCGGCTTCGCGACAGGCGGAGTCTTCGTCCTCACGCTGGCCGAGCCGCAGACGCAATCGAGCGTGGTCAACGACAAGGGCCTCGGTTTCGCGGCCGGGGTCGTGTACTACGCGCCCTGTGCCGCGCTTGGGCTTATCCAGAAACCCGCGTTTCCGCTGCTGATCCTTGCGGGGAGGGACGACCGGCGCCTGGGGGCGAAGAGCTGCGAAGAGGCCGCGCGACCGGCGAGTGCAGAAGCCAACCCCGTCGAGGTTCACATCTATCCCGACGTGAAGCACGGGTTTGCCGATCCGTATTGGGGCACCGCCGGTGAGATCCTCGGGTTTCCCGCCGCTCATGACCCCAAGGCGGCGGACGACGCGCTATTGCGGACCCATGACTTCCTGGACCGGAATCTGAAGAGAAAGTCACCCTGAGAGCGGCCGTGGCTGCCACATCAAGGTTTCGGAATCGATGAGGTCGAGGACCTAGATGTCAATCCGCGCCGGCCGGGGAAGGGCGCTGGGTGACGCCGATCTTGGAGGCGGCGATCACGGCCTGGGTGCGGCTGTCGACGCCGAGCTTGTCGAGAATGGCGGAAACGTGGGCCTTCACGGTTGCCTCGGAGACGCCGAGCTCGTAGGCGATCTGCTTGTTGAGCAGGCCTTCCGAGAGCATGGTCAGCACACGGACCTGCTGGGGCGTGAGGGTCCCGAGACGCCGGACCAGATCTGCGGTTTCCACGTCCTCGGCAGCGGAAAGATCGACATCAGGCGGGGTCCAGGTATCGCCCGCGAGAACCGCCTGGATGGCGCCGCCGATATTGTCGATGTCGATGGATTTCGGGATGAAGCCCGAGGCGCCGAAATCCATGGCCCGGCGGATCACGTTGGGCTCCTCCGTGGCCGAGACGATCACGACCGGGAGTTCCGGATACTGCGCCCTTAGAGACATGAGGCCGGAAAAACCCTGCACGCCGGGCATCGTCAGGTCGAGGAGGATGAGGTCCACATCCCGCTCCTGTGCGAGCGAGGCGTTGAGATCGTCCATGCCGCTGGCCTCGATCACCCGGGCCTGGGGCATAATGGACGCGACGGCCTGCCTCAGCGCGCCGCGAAACAGCGGATGGTCATCGGCGATGATGATCGTGGTGTTTTGACCCTGCACTGCTGCCTTCTCCCACGAGAGCTTTTGTGAGCCTTAGCCGCATCTCTCATGAAATAGCAAGGCGGCAATCGAAGACCACCGCCATTCTATTGGGAAAGACCAGCTGACGATACACGGAAACATGCGGGCGTGGATCAGGCCCCGATGAGATGGAGGATGATGTCCCGCCTGTGCGGCCTGTCCCGATGCTCGGCCAGATAGAGGCCTTGCCACGTGCCCAGCGTCATCTGGCCTTCCATGACCGGAATGCTCAGGGAAACGCCCGACAGCACGGTGCGGATATGCGCCGGCATGTCGTCCGGGCCTTCCGTTGAGTGAACGTATTGTGCGTTCCGAGGCGCAAGCCGGTCGAAGGCCGTCATCAGGTCGACGCGCACATCCGGATCGGCATTCTCCTGGATGAGCAGCGAAGCCGACGTGTGGCGGCAGAAGACCGTCAGCAAGCCGTGGAGGATGCCGGTGCCGAACACCCAGCGGGACACGGCGTCCGTGATCTCGACGAGGTCCTGGCCACGAGTATCGACCTTGAGCCGTCCGTTCACCTGCTGTGTCACGCTTCCCTCGGAGAGGGTTTCCACATTCAGCATCGCTAAGCCTCCTGATCCTTCAGCGGATGAATCTCCTTCTCGCCTCGCTCGAGGATCTTTTCCAGGGTCTCGATCCGGTCGGCCTCGGCGGCCGGCTTGTCCCAGCGGATGCGGTTGATGCGGGGGAAGCGCATGGCGACGCCCGATTTGTGCCGCGTCGAGCGCTGAAGGCCTTCGAAAGCCACTTCCAGCACCAGCCCGCGATCCTTGCCGTATTCCACTTCACGCACCGGGCCGAAGCGGTTGACCGTGTGATTGCGGACATGGCGGTCGAGCTTCACCAGCTCCTCATCGGTGAAGCCGTGATAGGCCTTGCCCACCGGCACCAGTTCCTCGCCGTTCGGCCCGTCGCGCCAGACTCCGAAGGTGTAGTCGGAATAGAAGGACGAGCGCTTCCCGTGCCCGCGCTGGCCATACATCATCACCGCATCGACGAGATAAGGATCGCGCTTCCACTTGTACCAATAGCCTTTCGGACGGCCCGGGAGATAGGGGCTGCTCGCGCGCTTGATCATGCAGCCTTCGATCGCATCCGCGTCCGGCCCCGCACCGACGGAGGCGGGGTTGGCCCGGGCGGCGGCAAGATCGTCCCAGGTCTCGAACGGCACCATGGGCGAGAGATCGATGCGCGGATCGCCAAGGCGCGCCACCAGCGCTTCCAGGCGCCTGCGCCGCTCCACGAACGGGAGATCGCGCAGGTCCTCCTCGCCCTCGGTGAGAATGTCGTAGACGCGCAAGTGCGCCGGAAACTCGGCGATGAGCTTCGGCGTCACGGCCTTGCGGTTGAGGCGCTGCTGCAGCACGTTGAAGCTCTGCACCAGGCCCTCGCGCACGATGAGCAATTCGCCATCGATCGCGCCTTCGAACGTCAACGCTTCCACGAGATCGGGAAAGGCGCGCGAGACATCCTCGCCCGTGCGGGAGTAGATGCGCCGGACCGGCCGCCCATGGCCGTCAAGGCCTGAGACGGCCTGCAGGCGAATGCCGTCCCACTTCCATTCGGCCAGAAAATCGGAGGCATCGAGCTTCTCGAAATCCTCGTCCTCCAAAGGATGCGAGAGCATCGGCGGACGGAACGGTGCGGGATTGCCGGATTCAGGCTTTGGACCCCGACCTTCGACCCATGCGAAGAGATCCTCATAAGGGGCGTCAAGCCCATGCCAGATCAGCTCGACCTCGTCGGGCTCGATCCCGCCGAGCTGCGCTACCGCCGTTTTCGCCAGACGCGCCGAGACGCCGACGCGCAGTTCGCGCGTGATGAGTTTCAGCAAGGCCCAACGCCCCGTTTCGTCGAGCGCGTCGAGCCAGCCAGCGACTTTCGCGGGCAGGTCGCTCTTGCTCGTGGTGGCCAGCGTCTCTACCACCTCCGTCAGGGTCGGCACATGGGGCGGCGGATTGTTGTGGCCGATGGCGGGCGTGTCGCCTGAAACCGGCGCAACGCTCTCATGCCCCGGCGCAGGCCAGATCAGCGCAACCGTTTCCGCGAGATCGCCCACATAGTGATAGGACATGCGAAAGAGCTCGGGATCCGTGCGCTCCTCCACGAGCCCGCGGATCAAGCCGGGCTTCGCCTCCTTGAACATGAGCGCGTTGGTCATGGCGGCGAGCGCATAGCCGCGCTCGGGATCGGGCGTATGGCGGAAATAGTCCATGATGAGCCGCAGCTTCGCATTGCGGCGCGGCTCGTAGGAGAGACGGTCGAGGAGGGCGGCGAAGCGGTTCATGCCTCGCCTCCATGCGGCGCTTCCTCAACCTCGCCCTCATCGCCATAGCCCAGCATATGCAGGGGCCGCGCCCTGATGCCGTGCGTGGTGCACCAGTGAACGAGCGCATCCTCCTGGCCGTGCGTGACCCAGACCTCGCCGGCTCCCGTCTCGCGGATGGTGCGGGACAGGTCGTCCCAATCGGAATGGTCGGAGATCACGAGCGGCAGTTCCACGCCCTTCTGCCGGGCGCGGGCGCGCACGCGCATCCAGCCCGAGGCGAAGCACGTAACCGGATCGGGAAAGCGACGGGACCAGAGATCCTGGATGGAGGAGGGCGGACAGATCACGATGGCGCCTGCGAGCTTCGACCGTTCGGAGGCCACGACCTTCGGCGTTTCTCCCAAGGGGATGCCTTCGGATTTGTAGAACTCGGTCAGGCGCTCCATGGCTCCGTGCAGATAGATCGGGTTATCGTAGCCTTCCTCCCGCAGCAGCGCCATCACGCGCTGCGCCTTGCCGAGGGCATAAGCGCCGACGATGTGGGTGCGCTCGGGAAAGAGTGCGACGGAATCGAGGAGCTTGCGCACCTCTGCCCGCGTGTCGGGATGGCGGAACACGGGAAGGCCAAAGGTGGCTTCCGTAATGAACACGTCGCAGGGCACCACCTCGTAAGGCAGGCAAGTGGGATCCTCCGCGCGCTTGTAATCGCCCGACACCACCACGCGGGTTCCGCCGGCCTCGATGGCGATCTGCGCCGAGCCCAGCACGTGGCCGGCGGGCGTGAAGCGCACCGTCACGTCGCCGAGGCGAAGGCTCTCGCCGAGAACGGCCTCCTGCGTGCTGCCGGCAAAATCCTCGCCGTAGCGCACGCCCATGATGCGCAGGGTCTCCCGCGTGGCCAGAACCGTTCCGTGCCCGGAGCGGGCATGGTCGGAATGGCCATGGGTGATGAGCGCCCGCTTCACGGGCCGGACCGGATCGATATGGAAGTCGCCTAACGGGCAGTAGAGCCCTTGCGGGGTCTGAGTGAGGATGTCGGTGGAGCGCAACGCCATGGATGGGAATATAGGGTAGGCTCAGACGATGTCAGGCCAAGGAGCGGGGACTGCGGATCGCAGCTTCCTGTCGTCTTGGCGGTCCGATCATGAGACACGGCGCTGGAGTCAGCAGGGCTGGCCAAGTCCAAGGTCGGCTCAAGTTCAGGTGTGACGATGGTGAGGTGTCAAAGAGCCAAGCGGGCAAGCGCGTGCATCCTCGCGGCGTGTGGCCCGAGGGTGTGAGATCGAGGGAGGGCGCGAGGAGGCGTCCGGCTCGTGTGTGTCGATGTGAAGAACCCGACGGCTCCTCGCGCACGGTTCTTTTAGGCGGACACCGCGTCTTGCAGCGGGCGGCCTCCCACAGACAGGC
>DASQML010000017.1:0-8475 GCA_035645515.1 Microvirga sp. | reverse complement strand
GCTGCGCATGTCGGCTCGGGATCAGACAGCGAAGATCCCACGTCCTCCAGGAACGTCCGGTGTTCCTATCGACAGCGGGCGTTCGCTCTACTGCCGGACCGTGCCAGCGCCAGATCTTCTCACCTCGCTGACACCCCAGGCGGCGTCCATGAGCCGTCAAGGATCGCGGTCTTGGGCAATAGGCCCGGACGGAAAGGGAGAAATTATCCAGAGCCTTGACAGGGGCTGACTTCAAACAAGCCAACCAAGGGAATGAGAGGCTACGTCCCACTACCCAGCCCTCCCACCCGAGGACGAACGGAGTTAAGCGTCTGACGCGAGAACGAGGCGCATCGGCTCGAAGCCCGGCTTATTGGCGAAGACCTCTTGCACGAGCACCGCGGAGGGGAGCGGCCGCCACGCCACTTCGATGCGATCAATGAGACCGCTTTCATCCAGGTGAAGGTGCTCGTTTTCCTTCACCATGATTCATTGCATGTGAACGTAAAGAAGACGGCCACGTCCCGATCCGATGAGGCATGCCTACGGGTGGCGCCATCGGGGATCTGTCGCAAGAATTTGTTTCAGAGTTTCAGCTAATTCTCTCGGAGTTCAGGGACGGAGAGTAGCATATCCAAGGGCAGGCATTTTGATCGCTCAGTCATCCTGCTCTGTGTGCGAAAGGCCGGCCGGATACCTACCAAACCGCTCTCCACTTCAGCGAAGCAAATCTACGTCGTCCTGGGTCGTGTTGTTGCGCTACTGATGGACCGGGAGCAGTGGGATGTCACGCTCTCGGACATCCGGACACTGCTCGACCAGCAACCATGACCTGACGGCGACATGGGCAGGCATGAGACTCCGGCTAACCCGCCTCTCCCGATTACGTCCTCCGTTGCGTCCCCTGTTCTGGTGGGATGCGAACGACCGGAACCGATCAGGAGCCGAGATTTTCTGCACTTTCGGAAGGTCCGGTTTGGTGAGGATTGCCGCCTTCGAGTTTAGGTCTCAGGAGCGCCATTAACGAACCATTCGCTGGAAGTGAGCTCGCCTCGATCCAATTTCATTGACCCCTTCAGGCAACCGCTTGCAGCCTGTCTTTCGCTGCTTCCACATCCCGTACGGGTGGCAGGCCGAACATCCGCCTATAATCGCGCGTAAACTGTTGTACGCTCTCATAACCGACCGAATAGGCAGCGTGGCTCGCGCTCGCACCTTCAGCCATCATCAGGCGCCGGGCTTCGATCAAACGCAACTGCTTCTGGAATTGGAGGGGCGTCAGAGACGTCACAGCGCGGAAATGCTCATGGAAGGATGATGAGCTCATCCCCGCAACTGCGGCAAGATGCTCGACCGGAAGCCGCCGCGCATACTCAGCCCTGAGCAGCGCAATGGCACGAGCCACGCGCTGCACCTGTCCTTCAGGTAATCCCAAGCGACGGATCGCCGATCCGTGCCGCCCGGCCAGCAGCCAATAGTGCAATTCCCGCACAAGCTGCGCTTGCAGCACAGGGCGCGAGGAGGGGCGCTCAAGCAGGCGCATCAGCCGCAAAGCAGCATCGGCGACCTCATCGTCGGTTGGCTCAATCCTGATCGGGGCATGGTTGGTCTCCTGAACAGCCTGCATCTCAGTCGCCAGCTCGGCGATCACCGTCAGATCGAGATCCATGACAAGGGACAGATAGGGCTCGCCTGCACTGGCCTGGGTGATCTGGCTCACCGTCGGAACGTCGGCCGCGATCAACAAGGTATCCCCTGCACCGAAGCTGAAAGACTGGCTTCCCATCGTCACCTGCTTGGTGCCTTGGGCCACAAGACAGACGAGCGGCCGGGAGATGGCATAGTCGAGCTCGCTCCGCCGGGTTGCCCGGATGATGGTCAAGCCGGGGATGGGCGTTGGTGCTATGCCAGAGGGATCGGCGTGCGTCTCCGCATAACGGCGAACCAAGGTGAGGAAGGTTTCTGTCATGAGCCGACTGTAATTCAGGCTCCGTCGAGGCGGCAATCCCATTCGGAGGATTAGGCAAAGAATGCGGAGGTTCCGGCAACATCCTCCTCCCGTTCCAGCCGATAGTCCGGCCATCCCAATTAAGGAGATGGAGCATGACCAAGATTGCCATTGTGACCGGTGCAAGCCGGGGCCTCGGCCGAAACACGGCCGTGAGCATCGCGCGACATGGAAGCGATGCCATCATCACCTATCAGAGCCGCGAGGACGACGCACAGGCGGCCGTCGCAGAGATCCAGGCTCTGGGTCGCAGGGCAATCGCCTTGCAGCTTGATATCAGTGATGTCGCGGGGTTCCCGCTCTTTGCCAAGCGGGTGCAGGCCGTGCTTCATGAGACATGGCAGCGCGACACCTTCGATCATCTCGTGAACAATGCGGGTCATGGTGAGATGGCCGCGCTTGAGGACACCACTGAAGCACAGTTCGACAAACTGGTGAACGTGCACTTTAAGGGGGTATTCTTCCTTACCCAAGCTCTGTTGCCGCTGATCGCGGATGGCGGTCGGATTGTGAACCTGTCTTCGGGCCTGACCCGCATCTCGTTTCCCGGCTTCTCGGCCTATGCGGCGGTGAAGGGTGCAGTTGAGGTGCTGAGCGTGTACATGGCAAAGGAGTTGGGCAAGCGCGGCATTGCTGTGAACACGGTCGCCCCCGGCGCGATCGAAACCGACTTTTTGGGCGGGGCTGTTCGCGACATGCCGGACCTGAACCAGACCTTTGCCGCCATGACCGCTCTCGGCCGTGTGGGCGTTCCGGACGATATCGGGCCGATGATTGCCAGCCTGCTGGCGGGAGACAACCGCTGGATCAATGCCCAAAGGATCGAAGTCTCTGGCGGACAAGCCATCTGAACAGGGCAAGCCAGGTATCGCTTTCTTAGAAGTGGAGGCGATACCACATCGATCGTAACATGTGCTCTGGTTTCGACATCGCCCATCGGAGAAACAGCGATGCGGCGCGGGCTTTGGTTTTGTTACCCTTGTCACGGCACCTGCCCTTCATCGAAGAAGCAGGCAATCAGTCCGACTTCTCTCGGGCCTGGCCTTTTGGAAGTCAGCTTACCCTATGACTGCGGAAGTCCGGCTTTCGTCCGCCTCGTGCCAATAACGGTCCTTCGATGCTGGACAGCTACGCTTCTGGCTACGGTTGGATCGGGCCTGGCATGGGCGGGGAACCTCGCCCTCTCAGGTCTTCAGGTGTAAATTGGTGAGGTAGCCAGTGGCTTCTACCCTGCACTGCAGTGGAGAAGGAGTCCGGGTAGCATTGGGAGTTCGGCATGGACCGCCGCCTCGCCGCGATTATGGTGGCCGATATCGTCGGTTACTCGTCCCTGATGGAAGACGCCGAAGAGCGCACTGCGGAGCAAGTGGTACGCTGCCAAAGCCTAATGGGTGAGATTGTGTTCTCTCTCGGCGGGAGGGTCTTCAACACGGCAGGCGATGCTTGCCTGGCGGAGTTCGGAAGCGCCATCAATGCCCTGCGCAGCGCGGCCGAAATCCGTAGTGCGTTGGCCAGCCGCTCAGACGGCGATCCGCTGAAGCTGCGGCTCGGATTGCATCTCGCTGACGTTGTCGTGCAGGGTGACAATCTCGTCGGCGACGGAGTGAATGTCGCAACCCGTATTCAACAGGAGGCGGAGCCCGACAGCATCTGCGTGAGCGGGACCTTCTTCGACAACATCCGACGCAACTCTCCTTTCGCCTTCGAGGATCTCGGCGAGCGGCGCCTCAAGAACCTTTCGGAGCCGATCCGCATCTACCGGCTGCGGGAGGAGCTGGCGCGGCACAGACTACAATCCGCACCAACACGAGTTCCACCGGCTGGGGGGAAGCGCCCATTGTCCCTCGCGGTCCTGCCCTTCCGCGTCATGGGCGCAGATGAGGACCAACGGTTCCTGGCTGAAGGGCTGACGGATGAACTCATCGTCGAACTGGCCCGCTTCCGGCGCTTGTTCGTCAGCTCCCGCAGCGCCAGCTTTGCCATTGCCGAGGCCAGCCCAGATCCGGTCAAGGTAGGCAACACACTAGGGGTCCGATATGTCCTAGAAGGGCAGGTCAGGAAGTTCGCTGATCAGGTGCGGATCGGTCTTACCCTCACTGAGACGGAGAGTGGCTCGGTGGTCTGGAGCGACAAGATCACCCGCCCGTTCACCGAGATCTTGGACCTGCTCGACAGCGTTGCGGCGAGGATCGCGGCGACGGTGTTCGGCCGTGTGGAAGACGCCAGCATGATCACGGCCCGCCGCAAGCCGCCCGAGAACATGTCCGCGTTCGAGTGCCTGTTGCACGGCATTGAGCACCATCGTCTCGGCGGGGTGCTGGAGGAGCATTCCCGCGAGGCCGTAAAATGCTTCACCCGCGCTATCGAGCTCGACCCGAGCTACGCGGCGGCCTACGCGTGGCGGGTCTGCGCCGCTTCCGATCTCCCTGAGTTCAGCTTTCCCGAGAGCGGCGAGCACGACATCCGCCGGGCACTGGAGCTGGACCCATGCGATGCTGAAGCCAACCGGATCGCATCCTTCTTCGAGCTGCTCAAGGGCGATTTCGATCAGGCCGTGAGGCTGATGCGGCGGGCAATGGAGCTGAACCCGTCCGATGCCTACATCAAGGCCCGGTGCGCGGCCGTCTCGACGTTCATTGGAGAGCCGATGGAGGCCTTGCGGATGCTCGACGAGGCGGAGGCGCTCGATCCGCTCCTGCCGGTGTGGTGCATCGAAGAGCGCGGCGTCGCCTACTACGCGCTGGGCCGCTACGAGGAGGCACTTGAGGCGTTGGACAGGCTCGTGTTCCAAACCTTCCGTTCGCGGCTGTATCGGGCTGCGGCCCTGATCGCGCTCGACCGACCGGGGGAGGCTGGCCGGCTTGTGAGAGAGGCACTGGCGAGCAAACCGAACTTGACCGTGTCCCGGTTCCTCTTCCAGGAGCGCTATCGTGACCCATTGCTGCGTCAGCAGTTGAGACACCGCCTGGAAGACGCAGGGCTGCCTTCCTGAACCTCCGTGTCTGACCTCTCTAGCTTGGTTCGCAGATCACGTACGTCTGAAACGGGTCAACCTTTCACCTTCCTTCCGTCCAGCGAACGTCGGGTCACGATCGCCGGAGTGGACCAAACGCTTACGTGTCAGGAGTGCCAGGACCAGACCGTCTCGATGACATGGCTCAGCTATCGGGAAGGTTGGTGCGGCAGGTCGCGTGGTTCGGCACGGAATCAACACAGGTCGCGGAGTATAATGCTCTTAGGTTATTCTGACCTGCCTTGGAGGGCTCTGCTAACCTGCCGCCACAGCGGCGCGGCGGTCCTCAATGCAGACACCTGCCCTCTGGACCTCCTCCTCATGGGCCGGCTCACGCCAGGGCTCCAAGAGTGCTGCCTCATACCATTCCTTGAGAGAGGCCAGTTCACGAATACGCGCTGCATAAGAGGCCGCACCCTCAGTGAGCGGGAGATCGTATGTATCGGCGCGAACGACGATCGGTACGAAGAAAGCATCGACAGCCGTGAACGTCTTGCCAGCCAGGAAAGGCCCGCCAAATCGCGTTAGACCCTCCTCCCAGAGTTCGCAGATCCTCTGGAGATCCCGCTTAAGGTCTTCTGGGAAGCTAGCGAGGCTCACCCGGATTCCGCAATTCATCGGGCAGCGGTCCCGTAACACCCCGAAGCCCGAATGCATCTCCGCGGCTGCCGACCGGGCCCAAGCTCTTGCGCCTGCGGCCGTCGGCCAGACACCCTCGTGGTGTTCGGCTAAGTATTCGATGATGGCCAGCGAATCCCACACGGTCGTGCTCTGGTCGACGAGGCAAGGAACCTTGCCGCTTGGCGAGAACGCCTTGAACTTTTCATAGCTCGACCAGTCGGCAAACGGCACGAGTCGCTCCTGGAACGGGATATTGCGCTCCCGCATGAGGATCCACGGCCGCAGCGACCAGGACGAGTAGTTCTTATTGGCAAGATAGAAATCGTACATAGACCAGCCTCCGATGACTGGCAGGATCTGCTCCCTCTCCTGCCTTGCAGTCGCCTGTTGAATAGCTCAGCTCTGGAGGGTTTAGGCGCCGAATTTGATCGCCTTTGCGCCTGTATCCGTTATAGATCAGCTTGATCATGCCAAAATCCGCCGACCTTGACAGTTTCGACCTTGCGCTCCTGGCGCAGGTTCAGCGTGACAACCAGATTCCGGCCCGCATCTTGGCCGAACGAGTCGGGCTTTCGGAGAGCGCAGTGCTGCGCCGCCTCCGGCGGCTGAGGCAGGAAGGCGTCATTGCAGGAGATGTCGCCGTCGTCCGGCCCTCGGCGCTCGGGCTGCCGCTCACGATACAGGTTCTTGTCTCTCTCGAGCGAGGAGGAACCGCAGAACTCGACGCCTTCATCCGAAAGGTGCGAGAGAGGCCGGAAGTTCGTCAGGCCTGGTACGTGACCGGTGAGGCCGACTTCATCCTGCTGGTCCAAACATCGGGAATGGAGGCTTACGATTGCTTTGCACGGACGATGTTCAATGACAATCCAAACGTGAAAGGCTTTCAGACCATCGTTGTGATGCGTGAGGTAGTGAGCATTCTGGATGCAAAACCCTTGCCTGGAATCGAGTAGGCGCGCCGGCTATCCGAGATCAACCCGGAAGGGGAGAACCGATCGAAGCTTCTGAAACTTTCAAAGCATTGGGTGCACCAAGAGGTGAAGGTCCGCTCCGGGTCAACCATTCACGTTCCGGTCGCTCAAAGAACGTCAGCTCCAAGGCTCCGAAGCGGACCAAACGCTTACGTCTCAGGAGTGCCACTTCGAGACATTCCGGGTGCTCTTGCAACCATAGCAAAGAGCCAGTTCAGACGATCACCTGGGTGCCGACCTCAGCTACGCGTCCTGTGGAGATCTGGAAGAAGTCGGTGGCATTACTGGCCGACTTGGCGAGGCTGATGAACAGCTTGTCCTGCCAGAGCGGCATCCCGCAGCCGTGCTCAGCCTTCGAGGCTCTCCATGTGCGTAGAGGACCTAGCCGCATGTCTTCGCGATCGAGAGATCCTAGGACAATATGGCATGGTTGGACAATCTTCTCATTCCGTCCCGCAGCTGCTATGGCAGGCGATGGGAGCGAGAAATGAAGACCGACGAACGTGAGAAACGGCAAGAGCTGGACGACATCGAGGCTCAGCTGGCCCGTCATCGGAAGGCTACCGCCATCGGCCTGACCGTGCTCGTCACACTTGCCGGCTTGGCTCTCTTTCTGATCGCCTGGGATCTCTTCGACCACCTCACACCGATTGAGACATAGTGTTGCAAGGGGGACCATGAACTTCCATGACATGCCGCCAAAGCCCGCGCTCTTGTGCAATCAGGCGCTGGATACTCCTCTCACACAGGTCGAGCGCGATGAGATGATCGCCGCAGCCGCCCAGAAGCTGGAGGAGCTGTTCGACATCCTCCGCATTGATCACCAGCACGACCACAACACCCGTGAGACGCCGCAGCGGGTTGCCAAGATGTTCGTCGAGGAACTCCTGGAGGGTCGCTTTACGGCTCCGCCTAAGATCACCGAGTTCGACAATGCGCAGGCTTACGACCAGCTGATCGTCACCGGCCCGATCGAGCTGCGCTCCATGTGCGCACACCATCTGATGCCGGTCTACGGCGAGGCCTATATCGGCATCCTGCCGGCCGCCGACGGCAAGATCATCGGTCTGTCCAAGTACGACCGCATCGTCCACTACTTTGCCGCGCGCCTGCAGATCCAGGAGGAGCTGGTCAAGCAGATCGGCCAGTACATCATGGACATGACACGGCCGCGGGGGCTGGCGGTCCGTGTCAGTGCAGTTCATATGTGCAAGACCCAGCGTGGCGTGCGCGCCAGCCACCGCAGCCGCATGGTGAACACCTACTACTGGGGCGAGATGGCGAGTGACACTGCACGCAAGTCCGAGTTTCTACAGGAATGCACGACGCTTGATCGGGCAGGACCAGCGTAGGTCTGCAGCACTCAAGCGGCTCGGTTTCTTGGCATCGCCTCTGCCCGGGAGTGGCTATCAATGGCTCACGATCGGCGGAGGCCGAGGCTATGGACACTCACCAAACAGCAAACACCCCGACGTAAGCACAGCTACGAAATACCCAGTCGCCACGACTGGCGTGTAGAGCATCATGATCCCGACCCGCGCCCCAAATTTGATGGGAAACAGCAGGCAGAACAACGCCCCCAGGATGACCGGCGACCAGAAGACGTAGATTGTCGGTATTGCTCGGCTACTCCAGGGCAAGAGCCCAAGCACGACCAATGCAGCAGGTATCCCGACAGCGAGCGGAAGCTGCCGCTGTTCGCGACAGTCACGAAGGTTCGCATCTGATCCAGCGTGAGCCCGTCCAGCATGATCTCGTCCATCGATCAATCTGATCACATTTATATCACTCCCGCAGATCAAATGAAGCGGCCATCTTGCTCCGGCTCGTCCAACGATAGGTGAGAGGCCTGACAAATGACCAAGGTGCTGGTGCTGTACTAC